>CALBAX010000120.1 GCA_937926875.1 uncultured Desulfovibrio sp. | reverse complement strand
CTGCCGATATTTTTGTCAGCCCGTCATTCCAAGATAATTTGCCTAATACTGTCAATGAAGCCCTCTCATGTGGGACACCAGTTATTTGTTTTGATAAGTTTAGCTCTGAAGATGTAGTTATCGATGGAATTACAGGATTACTTGCAAAACATCCTGGATTACCTTTAGCTTCAGATGGCACATTGAAGCACGGATCTCCTTATGATGTTGATACAATGCAATGCACAGATCTTGCTGAAAAAATATTCATGCTTTTAAATTGCTCATCTTCAGAGAAAAAAATTCTACAACAAAATTGTAGGATATTTGCAGAAAGATTTTTTCCTGCACCATTGCAAGCACTTCGATATACGAATCTTTGCCGTAAGATATTAACTCTTCCTGAAAAAATTTCCTGTGCCCCTTATGAGGACCAATCTTTTTTCACAAATGGCCTAACAAAAGTTCTCTTCTAAAAGGAGTAAAAATGAATTCCCCCAGCACGCCTCAGACATTCTTCTCTCGCTACTTTGAAAAAAATGCCGAGCAGCGCTACGCAATGCAGTTGCTTGAGTTCATGCTGTGGCAGCGTGGGAGATTTATTCCCCCTATGCATAAGGCCAAAATTCAGCAGTCCTTTATCCAGCAGGAAGTTGAAGATTACAAAAATGGGATTATTAACATCCCACAACTTCAATTTCTTGTTACAACACGCTGTTCATTGCGCTGCATAAATTGTAACGCCTATATTCCTTATTTCGGTACACATGGTAAAAAACATAAAGATCTATCACCTCAGGATTTTAAACATGATTTAGACAAGCTTTCTGAAGCTGTGACACATATTAGGCGCTTTATCCTTATTGGAGGAGAACCACTTTTACACAAAGAGCTTTCAAGTCTTATTGAAATAGCGGCACAGAATTCTATGATTTCTTTAATTGAAATCATTACAAATGGAACAATAGTTCCGAGCTCTATTATTCTAGACACGATAGAACGCTACAAAGAAAAAATATATTTTCATATCAGTAATTATCAAGCTAATCCAGCCCTTATATATCGCCTTAAACATGAGAAAATTTTTCAGGTTCTTAAAGAAAGAGATATCAAATATCAAATGTCAGCACATCAAAGTTGGTCAAAAGAAATTCCTCTTCAAGGTCGAAGTGACGATGAAATTGCTCAAAAGATGTTCGCCAGTTGTTGGCTTAAGCGGTGTCTCCAAGTTTGTGACGGCAAACTTGCGATCTGTCCCAAAGCGTCTTCCGGATATGAATTAGGAATGGTAGACGATTCTTTTCCCGGAGAGGTTATCTCTTTAAGAGAAATAGATGACGTTCGAAAACAGCTCATCGCTTTTTATCAAAAAGATTTTTTTGAAGCTTGCCGATCTTGTGTTCGTATCGATGAAGAAGTTCTTGTGGCTGAACAATTTTCTTAACTCACGAGGAGCATAATATGTTCATTTCCGCTATTATCCCCTGTCGAAATGGTTCTCAGTATCTTAAAGAAGCTGTTAGTAGTCTTCAACAACAAGATATTCAAACAGAAATTATCGTTGTTGATGATGGATCAACAGATACAACAGCGAAAATCGCATCAGAGCTTGGCTGTATTGTAAAAAGTATTCCTCATTCTGGACTATCTGCTGCCAGAAACACAGGATTATCTTTGGCGCAGGGGGAGTTAGTTCTATTTCTTGACCATGATGATGTTATGAGAAAAGGCACTTTGCAAAAGCTTGCAGAAGCTATTTCGCTCCCGACGTCCTGTGGTATCGTTATGGCTAAAGCTGTCGACTTTATATCGCCTGAGCTTACAGAGGAAGAGAAAAAAGTACTTTCCCCCCGTGCTGAGCCCTATTATGGACTTCTTTCTGGGGCAGTCCTTTTCAGGAAAGAAGTTTTCTCCCGCATTGGCTGTTTTACAGAGCATTTGGCAACAGGACAAACGATGGATGTACTTATGAGAGCAGAAGATGCTGGTATCCCCACTGTACGTCTTGACTTCATTGCTGTTGACAGACGCTTACACAACAACAATATGGGGCGTACAATGCAAAAACAAGAGCATAAGGACTATGCTAGCCTACTTCGCCGTAAGCTAGCCGTACGACGTTCTAGCTAGTAACTAATAATTTAAAATGAGAAGATGTAGGAGTTTCTATGCATCCTCTAACTTTAGAATTTATTTCTTGTCTACAGAAATTAGGAGAAAATGAGCTTAACGTACAGCATCTTTTTAATACACATGGCTATCCTTTATTAAAAAACTGGGACAAACTTATAGAGACTTATAATGCATTAAGTGATATAGAATCAAGAAATATATATAAAAAGGTGATAGTTTTTCGCTTATTGGAAGCTATAACTATACCTGACATGGTGTACTCATTTTATCCTCTCATTTCAAAATCTGCATGGGGTGATCTGGAGCTTGCTGCACAAAAACATTGCGGAGTTGAAGGAGATACTCTCTTTGATCGTATTGAGACTTGGATATTGAAGGGCTATGATCATCCAAAGTGTCATGTCTGCCTTGGAGATATTGTTTTAGATATTGGTGCTTTTACGGGAAATACAACATGTTATTTTTCACAACAAGCAGGTGAAACAGGAAAGGTCTATAGTTTTGAGCCTCATCCGACAGCGTTTTCTCAGCTAAAGAAAAATACTTCTTCTATTGCTAATATCATATGTCTAAATATTGGCTGTAGTGATAATGATGGAAAATCGTTTATTACTGACAGTGGTACTGGATCACAATTAAGTACAACATCAGGAATCCCTATTGTTGTGCGTACAGTTGATAACTTAGTAGATGAACTTCACCTTGAAAAAGTTGATTTCATTAAAATGGATATTGAAGGATTGGAACCAGAAGCACTCTCTGGTGCGAAAAAGACTATAAAAATGTTTCATCCCAAGTTAGCAATCTCAATATACCATTCGCCTGAACATTATTTTTCTATATACAACCAAATAAATTTATTAGGCGTTCCTTATAATTTCTATATAAAGCATTCTTCATACAATAGATACGAAACTATATTATTTGCAGCCCCAGTTAAATATAAATATATTCCAAACAACAATATATGCCAATTATCTCAATATGAGTCTTCTATATTATCTACTTTCTCTGATATAATTTTCAAGAAAAACACACCTCACCCTGTCCGATTTCGAGAATTATCAACATGGGAATGTTTTGTTCAACTAACAAAGAATTTTCATATCTATAAGATAGCACGAAAAATATATAGGGCTTTTAAGAAAGGATAATTTTTAACAATACACGTTAAAAACTAGCCTGCTTCGCTGCAAGCTATCCGCACGCCGGAGCTAGAAAAACGGTATGACTTCTCATCCAATACAACGTATCTTTGCTGATTTTCAGCGTATCTGCCAGGTGCTCCCTCCACGATTAAAAAAGGCTGTTGGAGGGGTCTTAACTGTCGTTCTGCTCCAGACTCTCCTGGAAGTCTTGGCTATCCTTGCAATTTCTGGTCTGGCTTTAAGTATTACCGCTCCAGAACGACTTCAATCTCATTTTATTGTAAAAAAAATAATTGAATTTGTTCCATTATTGCAAGGACTCATGGAGGATGAGCGTAATTTTGCTACAGGTGTTGCTATTGCAACAGCCATTCTAATGGCAGCCAAAAATGGCCTTGGAGCGTTTGTTAACTTTATGAGTGGGCGTTTAGGTGAAAAAATTGCCCTTTTTGCCGGTGATACAATTTTTCATCACTTTCTTTATAGCCCATATGTCCAGCATCTTTCAGGAAATAGCCAGAGCATGTTCCAAGCCATGTCCTGGCGTACAGATCTGGGGAGAATGACTGTCCAGATGCTGGCCGTCTACAGCTATGCGGCCATTTCTCTGGCACTCTGCTTGATGTTGATTTTTTTCACTCCTGGAATCGTGCTCGCTTTGCTGGGGATTATCGGCTTTTTGGCAGTCCTGCTATACTCTCGGCTCAAGAAATCTATTGACGCTGCAGGTAAATCCTCTGCGGAATGGAGACGACAGGAAAACACTACGTGCATGAATTCTATGAACGGAATCCGAGAAATTCTGATCTATGGACAGCAAAAGCCCTTTTTCCAGAATTTCCAGGCAGCATGCCGTAACAGTGTCCATGACAGGGCATTCCTCACCATGGCACCTACTATTCCAACGTGGGTACTGGAAACCATGGGATTCCTGGGACTAGCAGCGACCGTCTGGGTCATGACGTCCATCCTGGACGCTCCCATGGCTAATATTACGTCAGTCCTGACAATCATCATGCTGGTCTGCTGGCGCATCCTCCCTCTGCTTAACCGGACGCTAGGGGCTATGGTCATAGTGCGCTCTACACGTCACGCTGCGATGGACTGCTTAACAAAGGTAGAAGAAGCTCTGGGACATCCTACGTCTCCTCCAGCTCTTCCTGAACATAATTTTACTATTCATACAGATATCTGTCTTAAAAATGTAACCTTTAGCTACCCTGCTGCCGATAGCCCCTGTCTTAGTAATGTGAGTTTTGTTATCCCCAAGGGCAGTACCTTAGGTATAGTAGGACGTTCCGGTGCCGGGAAAAGCTCTTTGGCAAGTATTCTTTGCGGTCTTGTCGAACCCGATGCAGGAGCGTTGCTGATAGATAATGAGAGACTCACTCCAGAAAAAAGAGCAGCTTATTGCAAACAAATTGGCTACGTTCCTCAAAATCCCTATATTCTTTCTGGAACGATTGCTGAAAATGTCGCTTTCAGCGAATGGGGAAAGCCTTGGGATGACGCACGAGTTTTGCAAGCCTGCCGCATGGCCGAGCTAGATATTGCTTTCAACCGCGGGCTGGATTGTAAGCTTGGTCAAGGAGGCCTAGGACTTTCTGGTGGTCAGGCCCAACGCCTTGCTATTGCACGAGCCCTCTACGCAAATCCTGCTGTCTTGATTCTTGACGAGGCTACCAGCGCACTTGATACAGGCGTAGAGTCTGCAATCATGCAAACCATTTTTTCTCTTCCCCGCACCATCACGACCATCATCATTGCTCACCGGCTCAGTACGGTTGAGTCATGTGATCGTATCATCTGGATTGAAAAAGGACAGGTTCACCTCAAAGGAGAAACAACTTCCATCCTCACTGCCTACAAAGATTTTCTTGCCAATCATTTTAATGAGTAAGGAAGGGCTCGCAGCAGATTACATTCGCTGCGGGCCCTTCTCTCCCCTGCATTGCCCCGCCACCGTCACCGGGTTGTAACAAAACCTGCCTACACAGGATATGCCTCATTCTCAGACTATTCCGCAGGAGACGGGACGTGGAAAGCATATTTCTGCTCATACTGGTATTTCTGGCCATCCTGGCCGCAGTGGATCTTTTCGTGGGCGTCAGCAACGACGCCGTCAACTTCCTCAACTCGGCCATAGGCTCGCGCATCGCCAGCTTCAAGGTCATCATGGTGGTGGCCAGCATCGGTGTGCTGCTGGGCTCCACCTTTTCCAGCGGCATGATGGAGATCGCCCGCAGCGGGGTCTTCAATCCCGAGATGTTCACCTTCAACGAGATCATCATCATTTTCTTCGCCGTGATGATCACCGACGTCCTGCTGCTGGACGCCTTCAACTCCATGGGCCTGCCCACCTCCACCACCGTGTCCATCGTCTTCGAGCTGCTGGGCGGTGCCGTGGCTGCGGCCCTCATCAAGATCTCCACCTCGGACATCCTGCTCTCCCAGCTTGGGGACTTCATCAACAGCCAGAAGGCCCTGGCCATCGTGTCCGGCATCCTCATCTCCGTGGTGGTGGCCTTCGTGGCCGGCGTGGTGGTGCAGTACATCACCCGCCTGATCTTCACCTTCCACTATGAACGCATGTACCGCCGCATCGGCGGCATCTTCGGCGGCCTGTCCCTGACGGCCATCTTCTACTTCCTGATCATGAAAGGCGCCAAGGGCGCGTCCTTCATGAAGCCGGAATACCTGGCCTGGATCAATGCCCACACCCTGCCCATCCTGCTGGTGCTGTTCGCGGGCCTGAGCGTGGTGCTGCATCTGCTCATGGTGCGCCGCGGCATCAACATCTTCAAGATCGTCATCCTGGCCGGCACCTTTGCCCTGGCCTTCGCTTTTGCCGGCAACGACCTGGTCAACTTCGTGGGCGTGCCGCTGGCCGCCTGGGAGAGCTGGCAGCAGTTCACCGCCAGCGGCATGGCTCCCGATGCCTTCACCATGGAGGGCCTGCGCAAGGCCGTGCAGACGCCCACCTTCTACCTGCTGCTCTCCGGCCTGATCATGGTGCTGACCCTGTGGTTCTCCAAAAAGGCCCACCGCGTGGTGCAGACCTCCATCAACCTGAGCAGCAGCACCCGCGGCGATCAGGAACAGTTCGGCTCCTCCCTGCCCGGCCGCCTCATCGTGCGCGCGGGCCTGAGCGCCAACAAGACCCTGCACCAGATCCTGCCCAACTCGCTCTTCACCGCTCTCGAGAGCCGCATGCAGCCCGTGGAACAGGTCAAGGGCGCGCCTGTGCTGCCCTTCGACCAGGTGCGTGCCGCCATCAACCTGGTGGTCTCCAGCATCCTCATCGCCTCGGCCACGTCCCTCAAGCTGCCCCTGTCCACCACCTATGTGACTTTCATGGTGGCCATGGGCTCTTCCTTCGCCGACGGCGCCTGGAACCGTGAGAGCGCCGTCTACCGCATCTCCGGCGTGCTGGCCGTCATCAGCGGCTGGTTCCTGACCGCCATGTGCGCCTTCAGCGCCTGTGCCCTGGTCACCTGGGCCCTGTTCGAGGGCGGCAGCGTGGTGGCCGTCATCTTCATGCTGGTGGCCGTGGTCAGTCTGGTGCGCTCCAATTTCTTCGGCAAAAAGAGGGAAGAGAGCAGCTTCGACATCGTGGCCGACCACACCGACAAGGACAGCATCCGCGCCAATATCGGCGCCTCGGTGGACGAAAGCATCGATACCGCCGTGCGCCTCATGCGCGACGGCCTCACCGCCTTCCAGGCCGAGGACGAGAAGATCCTGAACCGCTGCAAGAACGAGGCCGTGAACCTTTTCGAAGACATCTCGCGCTCCCGCGGTTCCTACTACCGCATGGCCCTGCGTGGCGGTGGCGACGATCTGGACAACGAGGCGCGGCACATCTACTACCGCATCTTCAACGGCATGAAGGAACTGTGCCATGAACTGCGCTCGGTGCTGGGCATGTCCGCCAACCACATCGCCAACCGTCACCGCCCCTACAGCGGCGCGCTGGGCGACAATCTGGAACAGATGCTGGGCATCCTGGAAGACGCCGCCCGCCACTTCCGGGCCTATGCCGCGGGCGAAGGCTCCCGCGCCGAGCTCTCGGCCTATGCCGACCACTGCTCTTCCCGCATCAGCAAGATCCAGATCGAGCTTTTGCAGCGCATCGATACCGAAGGCCTGTCCATGCGCAGCAGTGACCTGTATCTGAACTATTTGCAGTTCGCCCGCGCCTTCATCAACCGTTTCACCATCGTGGCCCTGCTGGAACGTGACCTCAACGACGCCTGTCGCCGCAACGCCGCCCGCAAGGAAGGAACGGCTGCCGCTTCGGCCCAAGCCTAAGACCGGCCACAGACGAAACGGTCAGAGCGGAGAAAGGGGATCACCTCTGCCCTGCTGTCGATGCCTGGGAGGCCCGCAGCGACTGCCCTCCGCAGGACTCACAGCCAGCACGGCAAAAACGCAAAAGGCCGTTATCGGCTGGCTGTCGTTGTCCGCAGCTTTCCGCGTCGCCACGGGCATGGCCGTACGGGCCGACATACGGTCGCCCCATGCGGGAGGCTCCCCCTCCCCCCGGCGCACTTTTCGCATGGCCCTGCATGCTCGCCCGCTGCGGCATGTCGGGCTCCCTCCCGGGGACAGTCCCGGAAGCCTGTCCGCCCCATCGGGAATGCCAAAGGCCCTCCGCATGGAGGGCCTTTTTTGTGGCCTGCGGCCTACCGGACATTCTGGAACGCTCCCCGCGTGGAGAACGGCAGCACGGCTCCGAAACATCGCCCCTGCCTGATGGAGGACCGGGGCAAACCTTGCTGAAAGTCCGGAACGGCATTCGCCTTCCCTGCCGGAGCCTTCCCTGCCGGAGCATCACGGACCGCATGTCAGACAAGATGGCCTCCCCCCTCCGGCCAGCAATCGCTACGGAACGGGCACGCTGCCGGACAGCTCCTGTGCTTTCTCCCGGCGTCGTCCGCTTCCCGGCCCCCCCTTCACTTCCCGTCAGCCTTAAATACAGCCCTCTGCCGGGATAGTGTCCCGCCCTACGACATTAGCTGTCAGCCTTATCAAAGAGTATGCACGACGGATCCACCTCTTCATCGCAGGAAGGCCCTTTCCCATACTTTCCAGAGGTATTCCCGCGGCCCGGAAGCAAGAGTGAGAAAAAAACTACAGCCACCTTGTACACCTCAGCTCCTCCCCCTCTTATCCAGTCGTATGGCATGCCTCACTTCAAACAGCCGCCAAACAACGGCGGGGACTGCCGGCCCGACCTGAAAAAAATTTTTTCAGGGATGGGGAGAGCACGAGAGGGGAAGGGGCAGTTTTTACAAAAAACGCCTCTTCCCCTCTCGTCATTCCCCCGCTCCACAGCCCCTCCACAACAAAAAAAGCGGGGGCAGTCGCCTGCACCCGCTTTTACCGGAAAAACAAAGGAACGATGACGTGTCACTTCGTGTCGGCGCTGTGCTTGAGGCTCTGGCCGTGCTGCATGAAGTAGACCTGTTCGGCCAGATTGACGGAACGCCGCCAGATGCGCGTCAGGGCACGTACCACCAGCAGGGTATGCATGACCAGCTGGGGATCGGGGCGCTTGCCTTCCTCCTGGCGCAGCAGCTCCAGCAGGCGCTGCACGATGCGCATCTCGTTCTGCAGGGCCTCGTCCTCGCAGCTGCGCAGGGCCAGGGCCTCCTGCCCGTTGCCTTCGCGGAAGCAGTCCATGGCGCGCATGAAGGCCTCGCGGGCACGCTGCATCATGCCGCAGACCTCGTCCGCCAGGATGCGCCGTCCGGGCACGTCTTCCATGAGCACGGTCTGCTCGGCCACGGTCACGGCCTCGTCACCGATGCGCTCCAGATCCACCACCATGCGCAGGGCGGCCACCACGAAGCGCAGGTCGCCGGCCACGGGCTTGATGCGGGCCATGAGGCGCAGGCACAGCTCGTCGATCTCGTTTTCCAGGGCGTCAATGGCCGTATCACCGTCACAGACGGCGATGGCGCGCACGGCCTCGCCTTTTTCATAGGAGCGCGCAGCCTCTTCCAAAGCGATGTCCACCTGCGCATACATGACCAGCAGGCGCGTGCGCAGCGTGGCCAGCATGTGCTGGGGCGTGTAATCCTGAAGAACCATTAACCGAACCTGCCTGTGATGTAGTCTTCCGTCTCTTTCTGGGACGGACGGGTGAAGATGACGTCCGTGCTGTCGCTTTCCACCAGACGGCCCATGTAGAAGAAGGCCGTCCGGTCGGAGATGCGGGCCGCCTGCTGCATGCTGTGGGTCACGATGATGATGGTCAGGCCTTCCTTGAGCTCCACGATGCTCTCTTCCACCTTGCGGGTGGCGATGGGGTCCAGGGCGCTGGCGGGCTCGTCCATGAGCAGCACCTGCGGTTCCACGGCCAGGGCGCGGGCGATGCACAGGCGCTGCTGCTGGCCGCCGGAAAGCCCCAGGGCCGAGGAGGAGAGGCGGTCTTCCACTTCGGTCCAGAGGGCAGCGCGGCGCAGGGCCAGCTCCACCTTCTCGGTGATGAGGTTCTCGTCCCTGACGCCGTTGACGCGCAGGCCGTAGGCCACGTTCTCGAAGATGCTCTTGGGGAAGGGATTGGGCTTCTGGAAGACCATGCCCACCTTCTGCCGCAGGCGCACCACATTGGTACGGGGCTGGTTGACGTCCTCGCCGTCCAGCATGATGCGGCCTTCCACCCGGCAGCCGGGGATCAGGTCGTTCATGCGGTTGAGACAACGCAGGAAGGTGGACTTGCCGCAGCCGGAAGGGCCGATGAGGGCCGTGACGCCGCCGGCCTCGAAATCCAGGCTGACGTCCTGCAGGGCGTGGGAAGCGCCGTAGTAGACGTTGATCTTCTGCGCCGAAAGTGCTGTTGCCATAACTACTCCTGCACGGGCGTCCGGGGGGCGTCCGCGCGCCTCAAAGTAAAGATGATGGCCGTGCTGCCGTCCTCCGCCGGGCTTTCCGCCCAGATGCGGCCGCCGTGCCGTTCGATCACATGTTTGCAAATGGCCAGGCCCAGGCCCGTGGAATTTTGCCCGCGATGGCGCTCCACCTGATAGAAGCGCTCGAAGATGCGCGGCAGGTCGTCCGCCGGGATGAGAGCGCCGTCGTCCACCACGCGGACGACCACGTCGTCGCCTTCCACCCGGCCCGTGACACGGATGGCCGTCCCTTCTTCGGCATAGCGGCAGGCGTTCTCCAGCAGGTTGCGGAACACCAGCGTCAGCAGGCGGTCATCAGCCAGCACGGGGGGCAGTTTGTCCAAATGCCCTTCCAGACGCAGCGTGCGTTCCTGCAGGCGGGTCTGGCACAGGCTGCCCGCCTCATCCAGGGTGGCGGCGCATTCCGTGGGGCAGAGCTCCAGGGCGCCTCCCTGCCCTTCCAGACGGGCCAGCACCAGCAGGTCTTCCAGCATGCGGGCCAGGGAACAGCTGTGGCGGTAGATGATGGCCGCGAAGTGCTGCGCCTGCTCCAGGGAATCCATGCTGAGCAGGGTCTCGGCATAGCCCTGGATGGCGGTCAGCGGCGTGCGCAGCTCATGGGAGACATTGGCCACGAAATCGCTGCGGATGCGTTCCAGCCGCATCAGGTCGCTGATGTCGCGGAAGACCAGCACCGCACCCAGACGGGCATCGGCCAGCACAGGCAGGGAGATCAGCACCGAGAAGACCCGGCCGCCCAGATGCAGCTGCACCTGGCGCAGGGAACGGGGCACGTCCAGATCCTCGTCACCATTGCCGGAGGACGAGCGGGCCACCTGGGCGGAACGCAGCAGGGCATCCACGGCATCCTGCAATTCGGGCGAGGGGACCACCTCGATGACCGGGCTGCCCGCCATGTCGGTCACCTGGGGGAAGAGACGGGCAAACGCACCGTTACAGCGGCGGATGCGGCCCTGCGGGCCCAGCACCAGCACGCCATCGCTCATGGTGTTGAGCACGCTCTCCAGCTGGGCGGTCTTGTCCGAGGCGATGCGCACCTGCTCGCCGATGCTGTCGGCCATGCGGTTCACGGCTTCGGCCAGGGGGGCGAATTCCGTGCCCGGCAGGCGGCGCAGACGGCGTTGCAGACGGCCGCGGGAAATGGCCGAGACCACGTCCACCATCTGGCCCAGGGAACGCCGCATGGCGCCGGAGATGAAGGCGGCCAGCACCACGGCCAGCACCACGGCCAGCAAAATCATGGGCGCGAAGACGTGCAGGCGCTGCTGGATGAGCAGGTTCACGCTGTCCAGCGGCAGGGCCAGACGCAGGATGCGCCCGTCAGGCAGCTTGCGGGCCGCGTAGGCAAAATTCTTGTGCAGGGTGCCGCTGGCGCGCAGGGAGTAGCCTTCCCCCTCGCTGCGGGCCTGCACCACTTCGGGCCGGTCGCCGTGATTGTCCATGCCTTCGGGCGAAACGCCGCCGGTCTCCGCCAGCACCTTGCCGCCGGCATCCAGCAGGGAAAGGCGCAGGTCGGGCAGGTCGAGCACCCGGGCCAGGACAGACAGATCGTTTTCGCCGCGCAGCATCAGCTCTCCCGCAACGCGCGCCTCGCGCAGCAGGCCGGTGCGCGCCTCGTCGAGCTGGCGTTCTTCCAGCCATCCGCGCGTCAGCCACAGGGAGAGCCCCGCAGCCACCGCGGCCACCAGCAGGATGGCCCAGAAGATCCGGGCCCTAAAAGAACGGAACATCCCCGTCATCTCAGCCTCTCAAACGGTAACCGACGCCGCGCACGGTCTCGAGCGCGGCGGCTTCCTCACCCAGTTTGGCCCGCAGACGGCGCACATGCGTGTCCACCGTACGGGCATAGCCTTCGAACGAATATCCCCAGACCGCGTTGAGCAGCTGCTCGCGGGTGCGCACGGCGCCCGCATGCCGCATGAGGTCTTCCAGCAGACGGAACTCCGTGGCCGTCAGGGCCACTTCCTGCCCGTCCAGGGTCACGCGGTGGGCCTCCACATCCAGCAGCAGGGCACCGCGGCACAGGGCCGTGCCCATGCCGGGGCGGCTGCCGCGGCGCAGGATGGCCCGGATGCGCAACACCAGTTCACGGACGCTGAAAGGTTTGACCACATAATCATCGGCCCCCAGGGTCAGGCCCACGATGCGGTCCACTTCCTCGCCACGGGCCGTGAGCATGAGCACGGGGATGGCCGCCGTGACCGGCTGGGCCTTGAGCCTGCGGCAGACATCGCAGCCGTCCATGCCGGGCAGCATCAGGTCCAGCACCACCAGGTCGGGCAGCTCGGAGGTCGCCATGTGCAGCCCCCCCAGCCCGTCGGCCGCTTCCAGTACCGCAAAGCCTTCGCGCTCAAGGTTGAAGCGCAGCAGCTGGCGGATGTCGTTTTCGTCTTCAATAACAAGTATGCGTTGCATGGAGCCTTCCTTTGCCTTGGAGAAGTAGTGCCTTTCCCATGCGCCAGCAATGCGCCCGAAAGGTTACAATTGTGTGACAGGGCCGCAAAAACCGCGGTTTTCAAAGTGTCTCCGCATCTTCGCCGAGGCGTCACATTCCTGTAACAAAGCCTGAGGAAAAGGGAAGTGCTTCGGGATCGAGCCGAAGCAAACACTTTTTTCCTTTTGAAGGAGCACCATCATGAATCTCGCCAAAACTCTGGTCCTTACCTGTGCCGCCCTGGGTCTGAGCGTGGCCGCCCACGCCCAGGATATCGTCGTCAACGGCTCCACCACCGTGCTGCCCGTCATGCAGAAGGCCGCCGAATCCTTCATGGCCGCCAACCCCGACATCAAGCTGGTGATCTCCGGCGGCGGTTCCGGCAACGGCATCAAGGCCCTGGGCGAAAAGCAGTGCGACGTGGCCATGAGCTCCCGCGACATCAAGGACAAGGAACGCGCCGCCGCTGAAAAGAAGGGCGTGAAGCCCGTGCGCGTCGCCGTGGCCGTGGACGCCATCGTGCCCGTGGTCAACCCCGAGAACCCCGTGAAGGACCTGACCCTGGAACAGCTGTCCTCCATCTACGCCGGCAAGGTGCGCAACTGGAAGGAACTGGGCGGCCAGGATGCCCCCATCGTGGTCATCTCCCGCGATACCTCTTCCGGTACCTTTGAATCCTGGCAGGAACTGGTCATGAAGAAGGAACGCGTGACCCCCGCCGCCCTGATGCAGGCCTCCAACGGCACCGTGGTGCAGGCCGTGGCCAAGAACAAGAATGCCATCGGCTACATCGGCCTGGGCTATCTTGACAAGAGCGTCAAGGGCCTGACCGTGGGCAAGGTGGCCGCCAGCGCCAAGACCGCCCTGGACGGCGAATGGCCCATCGCCCGCGAACTTTACATCTTCACCAACGGCGATCCCAAGGGCGGCGTGAAGAAGCTGGTGGACTACCTGCTGGCCGCCGACAAGGGCCAGAAGGACGTCCTGGCCGTGGGTTACGTCCCCCTGCAGCATTAAGCCCCGCAGCGCCCGGGCAGACAGGCACCCTCCTCTCCTTCCGGTGCCTCTGCCCGGTCCCCCGCAAGGGGAAAGGGCCGTGCCGGCCTGGCCGACCATGCCGGCAACCTCCTCCCTTTCCCCTTTTTCCGCTTTTTTCCCGCTTCCTCCAGCGGGCGCGTCCCGCAAGGAAACCTTCGGAGAAAACCATGTTCAGCTCTTCCCGCGAGCGGGCCATCCGCATCTGCCTCACCGCCATCGCGGCTTCGTCCCTGCTGGCGCTGGCAGGTATCGTCATCTTCCTGTTCACCGAAGGCCTGCCCCTGTTCCGGCATGTGGGCCCGCTGGACTTTTTGCTGGGCGACCTCTGGTACCCCACGGAAGATCCCGGCCTGTTCGGCATCTTCCCGCTGCTGGTGGGTTCCGTGGCCGTCACCGTGCTCTCCTCGCTGCTGGCCGTGCCCCTGGGCGTCATGACGGCCGTGTACCTGGCCGAGATCGCACCGCCCTTCGCCCGCCGCGTCATCAAGCCCTTCGTGGAACTGCTGGCGGCCCTGCCTTCGGTGGTGCTGGGCTTCCTGGGCATGGTGGTGCTGGCCCCCATCCTCCAGGACGTGCTGGGCGCCGCCACGGGCCTCAACCTGCTCAATGCCTCGCTGGTGCTGGCCATCATGAGCCTGCCCACCATCTGTTCCGTCTCCGAGGACGCCCTGCGCGCCGTGCCCCGCTCCCTGCGCGAAGCCTCCCTGGCGCTGGGCGCCACCCGCTGGGAGACCATCGTGCGCGTGGTGGTGCCCGCGGCCCTGTCCGGCATCGGCACGGCCATCATGCTGGGCATGTCCCGCGCCATGGGCGAGACCATGGTGGTGCTCATGGCGGCCGGCGGGGCGGCCATGCTGCCCCAGTCCCTGCTGGATCCCGTGCGGCCCATGCCCGCCTCCATCGCCGCCGAAATGGCTGAAGCCCCCTTCCGCAGCGACCATTACTACGCCCTGTTCGCCACAGGCATCGTCCTGTTCCTGATGACGCTGGCATTCAACATGATCGCTTCCCGCATCGCCGAAAAACACCGCCAGGTGGGCTCGGCCAGCCTTTAAGGAGCCCTTCCATGCCTCTTGCGACACCCGATCCGCGCCGCCGCCTGCTCGTCCAGGGCGCCATGCTCGGCACCCTGCGGCTGGTGGCCGCCTTCAACGTCATCCTGCTGGTGGCCATCTGCCTCTTCCTGCTGGTGCAGGGCCTGCCCGCCCTCAGCTGGGAATTCCTCTCCACGCCGCCCCGCGAGATGATGACCGCCGGCGGCATCCTGCCCTGCATCGTGGGCACGGCCATCCTGGCCCTGGGCTCCCTGCTGCTGGCCTTCCCGCTGGGGGTGGCCACGGCCGTCTACCTGCATGAATACGCGGGCAACACCCCCTTCGCCCGCATGGTACGCCTGGGGGTCAACAACCTGGCCGGGGTGCCCTCGGTGGTCTTTGGCCTGTTCGGGCTCTCGTTCTTCGTGACCTTCTGCGGCATGGGCGTCAGCATCCTGTCCGGCATCCTGACCCTGGCCGTGCTGACCCTGCCCGTGATCATCAGCACCGCCGAGGAGAGCCTGCGCTCCGTGCCCGACACCTACCGTCAGGCCTCCCTGGCCCTGGGCGCCGGCAAGGCCCAGACCATCGCCCGCGTGGTCCTGCCCTGCGCCATGCCGGGCATGCTCACCGGCGCCATCCTGGGCGTGGCCCGCGCCGCCGGTGAAACGGCCGCCATCATGTTCACCGCCGCGGTCTTCTATACGCCCAAGAACCCGGACTCCATCTTCAGCTCGGTCATGGCCCTGCCCTACCACATGTACGTGCTGGCCACCGCCGGTACGGACATCGAGAAGACCCGCCCGCTCCAGTACGGCACGGGCCTGGTCCTCATCCTGCTGGTGCTGGGCATGAACCTGCTGGCCATCATCCTGCGCGACCACCTGCAGCGCCGCCACCACGCCTAGACGGCATCCGCGCCACAGGCTGATTTTTGGGGGGGACTTCCTGCTCCGGCAGAGAGGCCCCCTCTTCTGTCTCCCCCCTGGCACAACGCGTCTTTCCCCTGCACCGCGAAGCCGCGCGGGAGGCCTTTCCCGGCATCCCGCCTCACCAGATGCTCCAACGGGATAAAAAAGACTGGAGTCTGCCCAGCCTCCCCCGGAGCCCCTGCCGTGCGGCCCCCTCTTGCGCTCCGGCCAGAGCGGCTCCCATCCGGGAAGATGTCCGATTCCGCCTCCCGCATTCTCTCCGGTCGCCAAAAATGCAAACGGGCCGGAAGGGAGATCCCTTCCGGCCCGTCATCTTGCCATATGATGTTTGCCGTCCCCGACTACGGCAGCAGGGTCACGCTGCCTTCATGCACGCTGATGCGATGCACCAGCACGCCCAGCACACCGGCGATGTCCAGTTCCGAGGTATCCACGATGACGGCATCGGCAGCGGGGCGCAGGGGCGCCACGGCCCGGTTGCGGTCCAGGGAGTCACGCTGGCGGATCTGCTCGGTCAGCGTCACCAGATCGGCTTCCACCCCGCGGGCGGCCAGGTCGCGCAGACGGCGCAGGGCGCGCACTTCGGGCGAAGCATCCAGAAAGAATTTGAAACGGGCGTCAGGGAAGACCACCGTGCCCATGTCGCGGCCTTCCACCACCAGCGGCGTGGCTTCGCCCATGGCCCGCTGGGCCTCGCGCAGCACCTCGCGCACCACGGGCACCGTGGCGATGCGGGCGGCCAGCATGCCCACCTGTTCGGTGCGCACTTCGCCGCGGATGGGCACACCGTTGCAGCACACCGTGGAAGCCCGTCCCTTGCCGGACAGGCTGAAGGTCCACTGGCGGCACTTCTCGCGCAATTCCTCTTCGGGCAGGGTCTCCGCGCCGGGGCCCAGCTTGAGGGCCAGGCAACGGAACATGGCGCCGGTGTCCAGATAGGCCACGTGCAGGCTCTCGGCCAGCTGCTGGGCCAGCGTGGTCTTGCCCACACCGGCCGGGCCGTCCAGGGTCACCACAGGCAGGGTCGTCTTCATGCCCGTACCTCCCGCATCCACTGCGCCATGGCCTCAAGGAAGGCCGTGTTCTCTTCATCGCTGCCCACGCTCACGCGCAGGTGTTCGGGCAGGCTGTAGCTCTTGAGCGGCCGGATGATGATGCCGCGCCGCAGCAGGGCCTCGAAGCAGGCCGCCGCCGTGCCGCAGCCTTCGGGCAGCTGCATCATGATGAAGTTGGCGGCGCTGGGCCACACCGTGCAGCCCAGGGCGCGCAGGCCCTCGGTCAGACGGCGGCGACCGGCACGCACGCATGCCAGCGTGGCGGCCCGGAAGGTGCTGTCCTGCAGGACGGCGATACCGGCCTCTTCGGCCAGGATGTTGACCGAGAAGGGCAGGCGGGCCCGCCAGTAATACTGGGCCAGCTCGGCCGGCAGGACGCCGTAGCCCAGGCGCAGCCCGGCCAGGCCGTAGCTTTTGGAGAAGGTGCGCATGATGGCCACGTTGTCCGGGATGTCACCCGAGGCCAGCAGGGAGAAGCGGGCCTCGTCCTCGGGGCTGTCGCCCGCAAAGTCCATGTAGGCCTCGTCCACCACCAGCAGGCAGTGGGGGAAGCGCTCGCCAAGGCGCTGCGCCAGACGGCGCACGTCGGCCAGCGGCGGGCAGTAGCCGGAGGGGTTGTCCGGCGTGGTCACGAAGACCAGACGGGTGTCATCGTCCACCAGGGCGAAGAGCGCGTCGAGGTCGAAGCTGAAATCCGGGTTGAGGGGGTGGCGGCGCACTTCCACGCCGCAGACCTGCGCCTGGATGGGATAGATGCTGAAGCAGGGCTCGAAGCAGACCACGGAATGCTTGCCCGGAACCAGGAGCATGCGGATCAGCATGTCGATGATCTCGTCCGAGCCGTTGCCCACCACCACCTGGTCGGGGCTGACGCCGTGCGTGCGGGCCAGGGCCGCCACCAGGCGGGGGTTGCCGCCCTGGGGATAGCGGAAGGCTGTCCCGGCGTGCAGGCCCAGGGCCTCCTTCACCAGGGGAGAGACACCGAGGGGATTCTCGTTGC
This sequence comes from uncultured Desulfovibrio sp., assembly GCA_937926875.1. Classification (GTDB taxonomy): domain Bacteria; phylum Desulfobacterota; class Desulfovibrionia; order Desulfovibrionales; family Desulfovibrionaceae; genus Desulfovibrio. The sequence goes on along the minus strand of CALBAX010000120.1, from coordinate 68,828 downwards.
TGGCCATTTTGACGACCTTGGACAGGCCGTATTTCTCCTGAATTTCGGCAATGGACATGCCGGGAACATAGGCGCTCAGGGCGGCTATTTCCGGGCGCACGGCGCAGGTGTACATACAGACTCCAGATGCAAAGAAAAAAGGGCCGCCGCAAGTGCGGCGGCCCGAGAAACCGTTGTCAGTTCCCGGTCCGGCCGGGACTTACCTGTTGGGGCGAACGGTCAGTACAGGCATGGACGCGTTCTTGACGACCTTTTCAGCCACGGAGCCGAAGAGGATGCGGTCGATGCCCTTGCGGCCATGGGTACCCATGACGATGAGGTCGGCGCCTTCGTCATTGGCACGGGTCAGGATCTCTTCAGCGGCGTAGCCGATGAGCACCTGCCCCTTGGCTTCCACGCCGGGGAAGTTCTCGGCCACGAAAGCGTCCATGGACTTTTCAGCGCCGGAAACGATCTCGCCCACGAAGTTTTCGATGGTGTTGGGCGGCACATGGAAGCCCACATACTGGCTCAGCGAGGGAGCCGTGTAGACGACGATGATGCTGGCCCCCAGGCCCTTGGCCAGCATGGTGGCGTACTCTGCCACGGCCGCGCTGTGTTCGGAAAGGTCAACCGCGCAAAGAATCTTCTTGATTTCCTTCATGGTACGCTCCATTACCGCCCAAACGGACAGAAGTAAAATGTTGAAAATCCGGTTCCATCAGGAAAGGGGGGATGGTCCTTTCCTCGTCGGCTCCAGAGCCGGCGCAGCCTTTTTTTCCCTTACAACCTCAATGTAAGGATTTTCTCCGCACAAGACAAGGCCTTTTCTCCAATTTGTGCCAAAAAGCACAAACTTTCTATTCCTTGTCCTTGCGGCGCGACCCGTCCTTGTGACGGCAGGTCAGGCTCTCCACATCGATGCGCAGGATGTTCACCCGGGCCAGGGCGGCATCGGGCGTGGGGCGCGGACAGCGCGCGTCGAAGCGCAGGCTGATGGCGTCCAGGGCCCGGCGCTTCTCGTCCGCATCGCTCACTTCGCTCACCCGGCCGGTACCGCAAAGACTGCGGAAGTGGGTGGTGGATCTTTCGCGGACGATGCACACGTCCACCGCCGTGGAAAAGCCCACCCGGGCATCACGGCGCAGCACGTCGATCTTGCGCCCTTCGAAAGCACAATGGATGTAGATGCGCCCGTCCAGCCAGACATGGTTGAAGGGCAGTACGTAGGGGAAATCCCCGGTCTGGAAAGCCACGAACAGCGATTCTGCCTTGTTGAGGATCTCGCCGGGCAGGGCCGGATCCCCGCTCAGTTCCACGCGGCTGACGATCTTTTCCATGATGTTCTCTCCTCCTCTTGCAGGATAACGGGCCCGCAGGCTCAGGACAAGCGTCCTGTCCCGGCAGACCAGGCAAAGAAATGACCGTCTTCCAGCTCCCCGGCGGCATCGGCCCCGGGCAGGGGCAGGCCCTGGCGGCAGCGATCCCAGCAGCGCAAAAGCGCCTGGCGGTCCGCCCCGTCAGGATGGCGGGCGGCCTCGGCCAGACGGGCCGCCCGGGCGGGCGTCATGGGATGGTGGCCCGGCTTGCCCGCCAGAGCCACCAGGCGGGGATTGACGCGGCCCTGGCACAAAAAGCCGCCCAGCACCTCGTTGCCGTTGTCCTGCAACAGATGACGGGCCGCCGCAAGACACTGGCGGGAATGTTCCGAACCGGGGCGCGTGCCGTGAGTGCCGAAAAAAAAGACGCGCCTGCCGCGTATATCCTGCCACAGGCGCAGGCTGCGGCCATCGGGCAGCCCCCGGCGCACCCAGAAGCCCAGGAGCAACGTCCCGGCATGATCGAGCAGGGGCGGACGCCCTGCGGGGAACACGGGCGCACCGGTGGCTCCGGCAAGGGCTTCGGCCAAAGAACGGGTATTGCCGGTGATGCTGGAACAAAGGATGCACAACGGCAAGGGATGCTGGGGGATGATGTCTGTCATGGCTGTGTGCGATAGTGTACTGCCGCCCTCATGCGGGGCCGCGTCACGGCATTGCCCGGAGCGCGGCGTACAGCGGTGGAAGCGTCATTCAAAAAGGCATGGCCGAAGCCGGACCTGCCTGCCGCCCTCATCTGTGCCGCACTGCGGCAGGCCCATGAAGGCCGGCGCGGGAAAACACGGCCGGGAAACCCGCTAGTCCTGGGCCCGGCGTTCCAGGGCGGCCATGTCCAGCAGCTCCACCCGCCGCCGCTCCAGGCGGATGGCGCCTTCCCGGGCCAGCTTGTTGAGTTCGCGGCTCAGGCTCTCGCGGCTCAGGCCCAGCAGGCGGGCCATGAGCTCCCGGGTACCGGGCAGTTCCAGTTGCCGGCGCCCCTCCTCCATGCGGGAGCGGTGCAGCAGCCATCCGGCCACCCGCCGGGAGACCGAGATCACCCCCTGCGAACCGGCCACCTTGTTGACGAACAGGCGCTGCCGCGCCGCCAGTACCTGCAAAAGCCAGCGGGCCAGCCGGGGGTTCTCGTCCAGCAGCCTGTCCATGGTGGCCCGCTCCAGCCAGATCAGGCGCCCCGGCCCCAGGGCCACGGCCGTGGCGGGCAGGGGGGCCTCGTAGAACAGGGCCCCCGGATCGGGGAAGGCCCCGCCGCGGGTCAGATGCAGGACATATTCCCTGCCCTGCGGGCCCATTTTGACCAGTTTCACTTCACCGGACAGGACGAAGGGCACATGGCGTATCCCGTCCCCTTCACGGAACAGGACATCGCCTGCCCGCATCTCGGCCAGACGGCCCGTCCCCAGCACAAGGCCGGTCTGCCTTTCGTCCAGCCACCGGCCCAGCGGGCTGTGGCGCAGGGCATCCCGCAGGCTTTGGGGATCGGGGGGAAGGGTCCCTTTTTTATCCATGCGCGACCTCCACGGAAGCTTCGCCCCTGCGGGACAGGGGCAGGAAAGAAAAGCCGGACGGGAACGCGGCCCCGCCATTTCCCAAAATACAGGGGAAGGCCGCTGGCACGGCCTTCCCCTGCGGGACAGTCCTAGCCCAGGATCGCCTTGAGGTCTTCGTCAGGCGTGGTCACAGGCATGATGTTCCACTGCTCCACCAGCACCTTGAGGATGTTGGGGGACACGAAGGCGGGCAGCGTGGGCCCGAGGCGGATGTTCTTCACGCCCAGGGCCAGCAGGGTCAGCAGGATGCTCACGGCCTTCTGCTCGTACCACGAAAGCACCAGTGACAGCGGCAGGTCGTTGACGCCGCACTTCAGGGCATCGGCCAGGGCCAGGGCCACACGCACGGCGGCATAGGCGTCGTTGCACTGGCCCACGTCCAGCAGGCGAGGGATGCCGCCCAGGCTGCCAAGCTCCTTGTCGAAGAAGCGGAACTTGCCGCAGGCCAGGGTCAGGATCAGGCAGTCGGCCGGGATCTTCTCCACCAGCTCGGTATAATAGTTGCGGCCGGGGCGGGCGCCGTCGCAGCCGCCCACCAGGAAGATGTGGCGCAGCTTGCCCTGGGCCACGGCGTCCAGCACGGCGGGTGCGGCCCCCAGCAGGGTCTCGCGGCCGAAGCCGGTCAGCACTTCCTTGCCGGGCACGTCTTCTTCAAAACCGGGCAGTTCCAGGGCCTTCCGGATGACGGCCGAGAAATCGCGGCCCTTGCAGTGCCCCAGGCCGGGCCAGGACACGTTGCCGGAGGTGAAGACCTTGTCGGCATAGCCCTTGGGATCCTGGATGCAGTTGGTGGTGAAGAGCACCGCACCGGGGAAGGCGGGCAGCTCTTTCTGCTGGTTCTGCCAGGCCGTGCCGTAATGCCCGGCCAGATGCGGGAAGGCATGCAGCAGCGGATAGGCGTGGGCGGGCAGCATCTCGCCGTGGGTGTAGACGTTGATGCCCGTGTCACGGGTCTGCTCCAGCAGGGCCAGCAGGTCGGGCAGGTCGTGGCCGGAAATGAGGATGGCCTTGCCCTTGCGCTGGCCCAGGGGAACGGGCGTGGGCACGGGCGTGCCGAACGTGCCGGTATTGCCCGCTTCCAGCAGCTCCATGGCGCGCAGGTTGGCCTTGCCGCATTCCAGCACCAGGCCCAGCCAGCCGTTGAGGTCGTGGGCCTCGGGATCCAGTCCGGTGCCGGCACGCAGGCCGCGATAGAGGAAGGCGGCCACATCGGGGTCACGCTGGCCCAGCTCGGCGGCATGGTCGGCATAAGCGGCCACGCCCTTGAGGCCGTAGAGCAGGATCTGCATGGCGGAGCGCACGTCCTCGTCATCGGACAGGTGGTCGATGGCCGTATCACGCAGGTCCAGGGCAGCCAGCGGCGTGGGGGCCGGGGCACCGGGCACACGGGCGGCCAGGGCGGTGGTGCGCTCCAGGCATTCTTCCTGCACGGCGCGCAGGGAGACGGGATCGAAATTCACATTGGTCAGGGTGGAGAACAGGGCCTTGAAGGCAAAGTCGTCGGTGGCGGTGTCCACGATGCCGGCGTCACGGGCCATCAGGGCCACGGCCGCCAGTTCGCGCAGCTGCCATACCAGCTTGTCCTGCTGGATGGCCACGGCCTCGTTCTTGCCACAGATGCCAAGACGGGTACAGGCCTTGCCTTTGGAAGTCTGTTCACACTGGTTGCAAAACATGGGGGGCTCCTTGTGCTGAAGAGGGATGGGTATCTGTCCAGGACACTAGACCACAACTCTCCGGCCACAACTGTGACCATCGTCACAAAACAAAGGATCTTTTCACAGATCCGCCGGGATGGCGGACGGCACGGGAGAGATCCCGCCCCGTGCGGTCATTTCCAGAAGCGTTTCCAGCCGGAGGCGGGCGCCCCGTGGCCGCCCTGCAACCTGCCCCCCAGCTCCAGCCGGTGATCCAGCTCCGCCAGCCAGGCCACGGCCGCTGCCCCGCGTTCCAGCTCCAGGGACCGGCCGCAGGCGAGCACGTCCTCTGCCCTGCCCCGCCAGAAGGACAGCTGCGGTTCCAGCAGGCCGAGATCGGGATGCCTGTCCACCAGCGTGCGCAGGCCGGCGCTCACGCCTTCCGCATCGCACAGACGGGCCAGCTGGCGACGGCGCTTCCAGCCTGGACGTCCCTGCGACCAGAGCAGCGCCAGGTGCAGGGCGAAACGTTCGTCCGCCGTGGCCTCCCGCCGCCGGTTGCCGGGCAATATGCCACGCACGGCCCCCAGGACGGCGCTCGTCCCGTTGCCCAGGGCATCCGCCACGGCCCCTGCCCCGCTGCTGACAGCTCCGGCCACGGCCTGGCCGGCCCCGATGACAGCGCCGGTACCGGAACTCACAGCCCCCACGACGGCCGTACCGCCACGTGCCACCGCCTGACCGGCAGTGGCGGCCCCACCGCTCACCGCGCCGATGACCGCGCTTGTCCCGCTGCCCACCATGTCCGCCACGGCCCCTGCCCCGCTGCCGACGCCCTCCATGACCGCGCTGCCGCCGCGCAGCACGGCTTTTTCCACACTGGCGGCACAGTCGCCCACGGCATGGATGACGGCGCTCGTCCCGTTGCCCAGGGCATCCGCCACAGCACCGGCCCCATTGCTGACCGCTCCGGCCACGGCCGTGCCGCCGCGCGCCACGCTCTGGGCGGCGCCCCGGGTCTTTTCCAGCGCACTGTCGGTCATGGTGCCCACGGTCTCCGAGATCTTCTGCCCCATGGAGGCAGGCAGGTTCACCAGCTGCTTGCGGAAGGCCTCCACGATGGCCCCCACGGTCTCCCGGGAGATCTCCGCCAGCATGGTGCCCGCCTCCCGGACGCAGGCCTGCTGCCGGGCCTCTTCCCTGCCCAGGGCCGCGAAACGGAAGGCACTGCGCGTCACCACTCCGGCCCGGATCGCCAGCAGGCAATTGGCCGCCCCGTCGATGACGGCGGACGTGCACTGCTGCATCATGGGCCCCATGAGCGGCACGCTGGAAGCCGCCATGACCGGCGTGACCGCGGGCAGCAGCTCGTTCATGCTCTCGGTGATGGTCCGGGGGATGTCCAGGGCCTCGATGGAAAAGGAAATGAAGGTGGCCGAGGAGACCATGCTGTAGACGCTCCACAGCTCTGCCGGGGCGGGACGCTGGTTGTAGATGCCGGAGACCCGCCAGACCATGCGCGCCAGCGAGATGAACACGATGAGCGCATCCAGGCGGCCGTTCCGGGACAGGGCCGTGCCCAGGAACACCCGTTTGGCATTGCTGCGGATCTCTTCCCCGGCACGGGCGTCCAGCACGTCGAGGGCTTTTTCCAGAAAGTTTTCATCCGTGGCACGGATGCCCGCGGCGCGGACGTGGGGATTCTTCTTCAGACGGCGTCCCAGCTCCCGGGCGAAGGCCTGCCGTTCGGCCTCCGTGGGATCGTCACGCAGGACCAGGCGGGGCGCGCGGGCAAACCAGGCCAGGCCCAGCCAGAGCACGGCGCCTGCCTCCAGGGCCAGCAGGGCCGCGAAGGCCAGCCATCCCCAGCCGGGGGCCAGCACTTCCACGGTCTGGAAGGCCGTCAGGTCGAGCTGGAGCAGCAGCATCAGGATGATGAACATGAGAAGGGCCGCAGCCGCTTTCAACAAAGTCGGGATAAACGTCATGTCAGATACCTGTACAAAGGAGGGATGAGGGCCTGCCCGCCGGGAACAGCCACGGGGACAGGCACGGGCCTGCCAGAGAGGCCCGGGCCGCACGGGAAGACCGGTCGGAGCACAACACGGGGCGCGTCAGCAGGATGTCAGGAAAATCGGGGGATCTGCGGAGCGGCGGAAGGCCCCGGGAAAGGAAGAAGGAGAGCGGCAGGAGCGTGCCCGGCCCGGACGGAACCGCCGGAACGATCCGGGCCACAGGGCACGACCTGTCAAAAAAGGACGGCGGACAGCGCCCTGCCGTCCCCGGGCTTACTTCAGAGCGGCGACACGGTCAGCCAGGGCCATGATGGTATTGGCGTAGACCGTGGAGTGGTTGTAGCGCATCAGCAGGGCGTGCTGGCGCTCGCGGGAAAGCCCGGCCTTCCATCCGTGCCGGGCAAGATAGTGGGAAAGGCTGGCCACGGCATCGGGCACGGTGAACAGGTCCACACGGCCGTCGCCGTCACCGTCCGCACCATAGGTGGCGATATTGGACGGCATGAACTGGCACAGGCCCACGGCACCGTAGATGGAACCGGGCAGATGCTCCGGCGGCACGCGGTCGCGCAGCATGTGTTCCACCAGGGCCCTGGTCTCCTTGTAGGCCCAGTCCGCGCGCTTGGGCATGGTCTCGGCGATCCAGTCCATGTGCTGCTCATGGTCGCGCAGCTGCGGCAGCCAGTCGGAAATGCTCTCCGGCGTCCGGCTCACGGCCATGCTGGCCAGGGTGTAGAAGGCGTTCTCCGAGGTATCGCCCAGCACCTTGCCGAGGCGGGTCTCCACGAACAGCAGGGCCGCCGCGATGGACGAGGGCACGCCGTAGCGCTGTTCCGCCTGCCGGAAGGCCTTGCTGTTGGCCGTGATGAACTGGCGGCACAGGCGCGCGTTGGCGTCCGTGACCACGCCCTTGTAGTACTGCGCCTGCGGCTTGTCCGAAGGCGGTGCCGGGAAAAATTTCCGATTGTACAGGGCCTTGATCTTGCGGCCCATGGGAGACTGGGTGGGCGTGGCAGGCAGGCCCGCCAGCAGGGCGTCCACTCTGGGCCCGGAGATGCCGTCGGCAGCCAGGCGGCGCGACAGATCCTGCCAGGCAGGGGCCACGGCCGGAGTGGACGGACGCGCGGCCCTGGGGGTGGAGGACGCCGCAGGCGTCACCACTGCAGGGGTCGCCGGGGAAGGCCCGAGGGAACGTTCCCTGAGCCCGCCATCGCTGCCGCCATCGGCGGACGGCGGCTCCAGGATCATGGTGCCACTGGCCACCACGTCATCCACGGGCTCCTTGCTGCCGCAGGCAGCCAGCAGCAGGCACAGGCAACACAGGGCACGCAGGACAAGACGCCGGGCCTTGCGCCCGTCCCTGGCGGAGATGCTCATGCTATACCTCCTGGAAAGTCCAGACCACACGCCCCAGCATGCGGCGCCGCAACAGGGCGGCATCCAGGGACGTTTCGGGGTAGTCCGGGGACTGGGCCCTCAGCACATAGCCCTGCTGCTGGCCGTCCAGGAACACCTGGCGGACCACCACACCTTCCAGAGGGGCGAACAGGGCATAGATCCTGCCGGAGACAAGGGCCAGATCCTCCAAGTCCACCCCGATGTAGGCGCCTTCGCGCAGCAGGGGCTCCATGGCCTGCCCGCGCAGGCGCAGCACCTGGAGCGAGGGCTGCAAAAAGGCCTGCGGCAGAGGGACCCTGCCGGAAACGGACAGGTCGGGCCTGGGAGCCTCGTCCGTATAGACACAGGCCATGTCATAAACGTCCACCACAGTGGACCGGATGAAGTCATCCCCGTAACAGGCCACGGTCTCGGCCAGGGCCTGGGGGGCCTCCTGGGGACAATACCCTTTTTCCGTACGCAGATAGAGGGGCCCCACCCCGTACTTAAGCCAGTCGGGGTTGAGGCCGAAACGCTCGAAGAGCTTCATGTACCAGTCGCCCGGCACAGAATCACGGCGCTTGGCGTCCGAGATGCTGGACTGGCGGATGTTGAGCAGTTCCGCCAGCTCCACCTGGGTACGGCAGTTGGTGGCCAGCTTGATGCGTTCATAGATTTCCGTAAAGCCCATGGTCCACCTACTTCTGTAGATCCAGCAAGGGCACCTGGCTGCCCAGCACCATCTTGCTGTTCTCCTTGAAGGACTTGCGCAGGGCATCGAGCCAGCGCTGATACGAATAGAACTCCGGCGACTTGCCATAGGCCGCGGCATAGACGGCGGCCGCCTGGGCATCGCCCTGGCCGTAAAGCACCTGGGCCTCACGGTTGGCCTCGGCAAGGATGAGGGCCTTCTGACGGTCGGCATCGGAACGGATGCGCGTGGCCTCTTCCTGCCCTTCGGAACGGTACTGCTTGGCCTGGCGTTCACGCTCGGCCCGCATGCGGTCGAAAATGGAACGCTGGTTCTCCGTGGGCAGGTCGGTGCGCTTGATGCGCACGTCCAGCACCTCCACCCCGTAGGGCTTCATGAGGTCGGAGACCTTTTCCGTCACGCGGGTCATGATGGTGGCGCGCTCCTTGGAGACCACCTCGGTCAGGGTGTAGGCGCCCACCAGGGCCCGCAGCTGCGAATAGACCACGTCGTCCAGACGGGCCTGCGCACCGGGGATGGTACGCATGGTGCGGTAGAACTGCAGGGGATCGCTGATGCGCCAGCGGGCGTAGTTGTCCAGCACGATGGTCTTCTTGTCCACGGTGAAGGCCTCGCGCGAGCTGGCGGCGTAGTCGAGCACACGGGCATCGAAATAGACGACCTTCTGGATGAAGGGCAGCTTGAAGTGCAGGCCGGGCCGGTAGATCTCGGGCAGGGGGTCGCCCAGCTGGAGCACCAGCGCCTGCTGGGTCTGGTGCACGGTGAAGCAGCACTGGGTCACGAAAACGGCCAGCACCAGCAGCAGGACACCGTAAAGAAGGGGATTCTTGGTCATTATTTCTTCTCCGAGGGCAGGACGCCGAAAGCGGGCGTACCCGGAAGAGGCATATGCGGCAGCACCTTGCCGGAGACCCCGCTGTCCAGCAGGGTCTTGTCCTTGGAAGCGGCCAGGATCTCTTCCATGGTCTCGTAATACAGGCGCTGGCGGGTCACTTCAGGAGCCTTTTCGTATTCCTGCCGCAGGGCATCGAAACGGCGGGACTCACCTTCGGCCTGTTGCAGGCGCGCCACCCGGTAGGCTTCGGCCCTGTTGAGGATGGCCGCGGCCTCACCGCGGGCCTGCGGCAACAGGGCGTTGCGGTAGGCTTCCGCCTCGTTGATGATGCGGCTCTTGTCCTCGCGGGCACTGGCCACGTCCTTGAAGGCGTCGCTCACTTCCTGCGGCGGATGCACGTCCTGCATCTGCACGGCCAGCACCTGGATGCCGGCCTCGTAGCGGTCCAGGATCTGCTGGAGCAGCACGGTGGCGTCGCTCTGGATCTTCAGCTTGCCGTCGGTGATGGCCGAGTCGATGAGGCTGTTGCCGATGACCTCGCGCATGGCGGCCTCGGCGGCGTTGCGCACCAGGTTGGTGGGGTCGCTGATGTTGAACAGGTACTTGACCGCATCGCTGATCTTGTACTGCACGCTGAACTGGACGTTGACGATGTTCTCGTCACCGGTGAGCATGGAAGCTTCCTTGGGCACGCTGCGCAGCTCGCCCTGGCGGAAGGTGGTGGCCTGCCCGGTGGAGCGGAAGCCCACCTCGCAGCGCAGCACCTGGGTCACCTGCGGCTTGTAGACGCTCTCGATGGGAGCGGGCAGCGCGTAATGGGGGCCGGGGCCTTCGGTGCGGTCGTACTTGCCGAAGCGCAGCACCACGCCTTCCTCGTCAGGGTTGACGATGTAGATGCCGGACAAGAGCCACAGGCCCACCAGGCCCAGCACCAGCCAGATCACCATGCCGCCCGGCATCTTCATGCCGGAAAGCTTCTTCAGGGCATTCCTGCCGTCGAAGCCGTTATCGCCGCCCCCGTTGCCGGAAGGCGAACGCCGGGCACGCCGGGGCTGCTCGTCCTGCATGTCGTTATCATCATCACCGAAGAGCGGCCGGGAGGGGCGCTGCCCCTGTTGCCGTTGCCGTTTTTCTTGCAATTTATCCCAGTCCCAAGTCATGTGGAGGACATCCCCTTTGCTGAATGGGGTTAAAGAACACTGTAGGAACAGCGACACCACGCCGGGAAACCGGCCGTACCGCCTTTGCCCGCGGCAGGGAGCATCCTGCCGGGAGCCCGCCTTTTCTGCCGGACGGGCCGACGAGTGAGATAAAAGACTACAAATATTATGATAATATGTCCCGGGGGTCAAGGCAGCCTGCCTTTCCTGATAACCGGCAAAAGAAATAGTAGCATTATAGTAAGAAATACTTGTCTCCTGTCAACGCGTCCCGCCCTTCTGCGTCATGCAAAAACGCAAAACAGGGCCGCGGCAGCACCACGACCCTGTCCATTCCTGTAAATATACAAAAGAGTTACACCTCACTGACGATGGGCACCACCACCGGGTCACGTTCCAGGACCCGGCGGAAAAAGCGCCGCAACGAAGCCCGGATGCCTTCCTGCAAACGGGTGAGCTGGCCGGGGCGGACAGATTCGATCTCGTCCAGCACCAGGCATTTGGCATCCTCCAGCACATGGCTGTAGTGCTGCTCGAACACGAAGCCCTTGGAGAACATCTCCGGCCCGTGCAGCACGCTGCCGGTCTCGGCATCCAGCACCAGCACCACGATGACCATGCCCTCGTCGCCGAGGATACGGCGCTCGCGCAGCACGGCCGAGCCCACGTCGCCCACGCCCTTGCCGTCCACCAGGGTGCATTCCACCGGCACGGGCGGCTCCAGGCGGACACCGTCCGGCAAAAGGGTCAGGGGACAGCCATCTTCCAGCAGGACCACGTTGTCGGGCTTGACGCCACATTCGCGCGCCAGCTGGCCGTGCTTGAACAGGTGGCGGTATTCCCCGTGCACGGGCACGAAATATTCCGGCCGCACGGCGCCCAGCAGTTCGCGCAATTCGTCGCGGTGGGCGTGGCCCGAAGCATGGATGGCCCGCACGCTCTCGTAGAGGACCGTGGCGCCCAGGCGGTACATCTCGTTGATGAGGCGCGACACGGCCTTGACGTTGCCCGGGATCATGCGCGAGCTCATGACCACGGTGTCGCCCTTGCGTATGCTGAGCTGGCGGTGACCGCCCAGCACCATGCGCGACAGCGCGGACAAGGGTTCGCCCTGGGCGCCGGTCACCACCAGCACCAGCTGCTCGTCAGGCAGATCGGGCACGCCGTTGTGGGCGTTGAAGAAACTGGGCGGCAGCTTGGCGATGCCCAGATCACGGGCCATCTCGATGTTGTTGGCCAGGGACTTGCCGCTGATGACCACGGTGCGCCCGCGTTCGCGCGCCAGGTCGAAGACTTCCTGGATGCGCTGGATATGGCTGGAGAACAGCGTCACCACGATGCGGCCCGGGGCCTCGTCGAAGACCTTGCCCAGGGACTCCATGACGGCCCTTTCGGTGAGGGAGCGGCCGTCACGCTCCACATTGGTGGAATCGGAGAACAGCAGGCGCGCGCCCTGCGGCCCGGCGAAGTCGCGGAAGGTCGCCAGATCCGTGCCGCTGCCGGCCAGGGGCTGGGGATCGATCTTGAAGTCCCCGCTGTGGACGATGCGGCCCACGGGCGTTTCCACGCCCAGGCCGAAACCTTCGGGGATGGAGTGGCACACAGGGAAGAAATGGAAGGTCATGTCGCCCAGGGCCACCTGGTCGCCGGGCTCCACCGGGCACAGCTCCACCCAGTCCAGCAGCTCGTGCTCCCTGAGTTTGTGCTCCACCAGGGCCAGGGTGAAATAGGAACCGTAGATGCGCGTGCCGCGCAGCTGGGGCACCAGCCACGGCAGGGCGCCGATATGGTCTTCGTGGCCGTGGGTCAGGACGATGCCCAGCAATTTGTCACGCACGCCGCTCACCGCACCGAAATGCGGGATGACCACGTCCACGCCCAGATGGAAGTCATCCGGGAACATCAGGCCGCAGTCCACCATGACCACCCCCGCGGATGTCTCCCACAGCTGGCAGTTGAGACCGATCTCCCCCAGACCACCCAGGGGGGTCACTGTCAAAAATTGTTCGGAATCACTCATACAGGACCGTTCATTTTCTTCTGGCGGGGGCACCTTCCCGCAGCAGGTCGGGATGATATTCGCCCATGGCTACATAAATCTGGGAAAGGGCCGTCAGATAATCGGCCTTGGCACCGGTCAGGGAGGACTGGGCCGACGTGAGGTTGGCCGAGGCGTCCAGCACGTCGAAGTTGGTGCCCACATGTTCGTGGTAACGGGCCAGGGCCACGTTATAGGCCTCCGTGGCCTGCGCCACGCTGTTCTGGGCCACGGCGATGCGCTTGCGGGCCTCCTGCACGGCCAGATACTTGGACTTGATGTCGTAGCCCACTTCCAGCTTGAGGTTCTCCTGCTCGTAACGCATCTTGGTCACCTGCCAGCCGGCCTGTTTGTCGGCGTAATAGGTGGTGCCCCATTCGAACACGTTCCAGGTGGCCTGCGCCCCCACTTCCCAGTTGGTGACGTGCGAGCCGTTCTCGCCGGAACGCTGCATGCCGGGCGTGTTGCCGCTCTGCGTCATGCTGTAATAGCCCTCGATCTGGGGGTAGTAGTCGCTCTGCACTTCCTTCTGGCTCTTGCGGGCGATCTCCACGGCCTTCTGGGCCACATACAGGTCGGGACGCTGGCGGTAGGCCAGCTCCAGACACTGCTCCAGCGTATAGCGGAAGCCCACTTCCTTGAGCGTACCGGTATAGGTATTGACGGCCGTGGCATCGAAGCCCAGCAGGGTATTGAGCCTGGCCAGGGTGGTGGCCTGGGTGTTCTCGGCCTCGATGAGCAGGCGCTCGGCCTCGCTCACGTCCACCTCGGCCTGGAGCACGTCCAGGCGGGGGCTCAGGCCCACTTCGAAGTACGCCTGGGCGATGCGCAACTGTTCGCGCAGGCGGGTCAGGCTGTCACGCATGCTGCGGGTGTTCTCGCCGGCTTTCAGGTATTCCAGGAAGGCCGTCTGCACCTGCTCGGTCATGTCCAGCTCGGCCTTGCGCAGCGAGGCCTTGTCGCTGTCGGCCTGCAGGGCGGCCTTCTGATAGGTGGAGAGCAGGCGGAAGCCCTGGAAGATGGGCTGGGTCACTTCGACGCCCCAGCTGTAGACGCCCATCTTGGGGTTCTTGGTGCCCATGGTGGCGGAAGGGTCACGCTTGCTCTCGGTCTTGGTGGCGGAATAGGTCATCCCCAGGCGCGGACCGAAGGCGCCGCGCGCGGATTTTCGCCCTTCTTCGGAGGAGCGGCTCTCGGCTTCCTGCGCCCCCAGACCGGGGTTGAAACGCAGGGCGTGCTCCACGGCATCGGACATGCCGATGCGCTGGCCCGCCACGGGCCTGTCCGCCGTCTCGGCCGATCGCTGGCCGGTATAGACGGGCTGCCGGGCGACGGCATCCTGCCGGCCGGCAGACGCGGCAAAAGAAGCGTGGGAAGATCCCAGCAAGACCACGCACAGGACCGCCGTGCCCAGATGCCGGACACAGCGTCCCCGGAAGGAAGAAATACGTTTCATCAACATAGGCCGCAGCATACACCCTCACCGGCGGGCTTGCAATGCGCTTGTCGGCGGGCTGCGCAAGGGCCGGATCGGGATGGGGCCCCTTGTCCGCGGTACTCCATATTTCGATCGTTTCACCTCTTTTTTGCAAAAAACGCATTGCGGCCGCCCAGCCTCCATATATAAAAAATATAATAAAAACAATATATTAAAAAACAATCTTTCTTTGGCACGCTGCTTGCTCAACTTGTGAACAACATCACATTGGAGCAAGCCATGATCATCATCCTTCTGGTCGTCGCCCTGATCGTCGGCGGCCTTATCGGAACAGTGGGGGTGGGCGGCATCCTGCTGATCCCCGCCCTGAGCGGCCTTGGCGGCCTGACGACCCACGCGGCCATGGCCACGTCCCTGTTCAGCTTCATCTTCACCGGGCTTCTGGGGACCTGGCTGTACTGCAGGCACGGCAGCATCCACTGGGGCATCACCATCCCCGTCTGTATCGGCGGCCTTGTGGGCGGCTACCCCGGGGCCCTGGCCAACGCCATCGCACCAGCCTGGATCCTCAACCTCATCCTGGGGTGCATCATCATCTTCGCGGGCATCTATGCCCTGTTCCCCGCCAAAGGCGGCACCATCACCTACCGCCCCGGCGATGGCCGGCAACGTCTGCAACTGCTGCTCATCGGCGCCACCGTGGGCTTCGGCTCGGGCCTGACCGGCGTGGGCGGCCCTGTGCTGTCCGTGCCCCTCATGGTCATCCTGGGATTCACGCCCCTTACTTCCATCGCCACCAGCCAGGTCATCCAGATCACGGCTGCCACGTCCGGTTCCATCAGCAACTTCGCCAACGGCTTCGTCGATCTGCACATGGCTCTTCTGGTCACGCTGGCCGAGCTCGTCGGCGTCGTGGCCGGGGCCAGGCTGGCCCACAGCGTCTCCTCCGGCGTCCTGAAAAAAATGGTTTCTGTCGTCTGCATCATCGTGGGCGCATTCATCTTCGTCCGCGCGCTTTTGCAGGCCTGATCGAAAAGATCCCCCGCATCAAAAATCCCCAACAAGGAGAACGACCATGCCTCTCAACCTCCAAGAACGTCCCATTTTCATGATCGGTGCCGAACGCTCCGGCACGACCCTGGTCATGGCCCTGCTGGGTTGTCATTCCCGCATCGCAGTCCCGGAAGTGGTCTGGTACTATCCCCGCTTCTACCCCTATCTGCACACCTACGGCGACCTGTCTGTCGAAGCCAACTTCCGCACTCTGGCCCAGGAGATGGTCTTTGGCCTCAAAACTCCTTTCTGGGGGATGAAGGTCAACCCCCGCACCATCGTCGATGAAGTCATCGAGCTGGCCCCCGAACGCAGCTTCGCCGGCCTGTACGCAGGCATGCACCTGCGCTTTGCCCAGTATGTGAACAAGCCCCGCTGGGGCGAAAAAACGCCGCACAACCTCTACTTCGTGGGCCCCATGCACCACGATTTCCCCAATGCCCAGTTCATCTACATCACCCGAGACGGCCGTGATGCCAGCGTGGACTACATGGAATCCTCCTTTGGCCCCACCAACATCTATTGCGCGGCCCAGTCCTGGAAGCGCTGCTGGAACGCCGTCAAGGAGTGGCGCGAACCTCTGCGTGAAAAAGGCCTGTGGCTGGACGTACGCTATGAAGAGCTGGTGCGTGAACCGGAAAAGGTCATGCGCGGCGTCTGCGAGTTCCTGGGCGAGGACTTCGAAGAAGGCATGTTCGATTTCTACAAGACCGCCATGTGCAAGGCTCGCGGCGCTTCCCGCGACCATGCGCCCCTGGGCAAGCCCATCAGCGACAAATATGTCGGCATCCACAAGGACCTGCTCTCCCTGCGTGACCAGCGCATCTTTGCGGCCGTGGCCGGCAAGGAGCTGGAAGAGGCCGGCTATGCCAACACGGTGGAGCCCGAGATGCCCAGCCAGCGCATGATAGAAAAATACCTGGAATTCGATGGCCGCATCCGCGCCGCCACCCTGGACGGCTTTGAAGGCCACATCGTCTTCGAGAGCTATAATGACTGGCTGGTGGACCAGCGTGAAGAGCGCCGCAAGCAGGGCCTTTGGGATCCCGCCACGGCCCCCAAGGTTTTCCCTGCCGGCGATCCCGACGAAGAATACATCATTGGCCTGCGTGCGTCCGACAAATGGAAGAAGCACTTCTCCATCAAGCGCCGCTATGTTGGCGATGTCGTCCTTTAGGACGCCCGGCCGCCTGTAGTCTGCCCGGATCCCTGCGGGCGGCATGATATCGAGGGGCGGGCCATACGGCCCGCCCGGAATAAGGACTGGAGCCCGTCATGTCTGAATCGTCGTCTTCTTCCCGTCTGCTGTATCTCCTGGGAGGGCCTGCCCTGTTGCTGCTTGCCCTGGCCCTGCCCATTTTCGGCCCCATCGAGTCCCGCTTCGGTTTTGGCATCCTGTTCTGGATGGTCTGGTGGTGGATCACCTGCGCTGTGGACATCAAGCTGACCTGCCTCGTGCCCATCTTCGTGGCCTGTGTCTACAGCTACATGCCGCTGGGCAAGGTATTGCAGGCCTATGTGCATCGTGAGGCCGTCCTCATCTTCGGCGCCACGGCCATCACCTGCGCCTGGGTGCGCTGGGGCTTTGCCCGCCGCCTGGCCCTGAATTTCCTCATGCGCGTCAACGGCAGCGTGCGCGCCCAGACCGCGGGCTGGTTCATCCTTTGCGGGATCACGTCCTTCGTGGTGGGCAACACTACCGTGGCGGCCATGTTCGCCCCTGTGGCCGTGGCATCCCTGATGTACGCCGGCTTCAACACCAATGAAGAGCGCTGGCACTCCAAGGCCGCGTCAAACATCCTCATCGCCGTGGCCTGGGGCGCCAGTGTGGGCGGCATGGCCACCCCTCTGGGCGGCGGCCAGTCCGTGGTGACTTACGGGCTGCTCAACAAGTATCTTGGCCAGAACATCTACTTCATCGACTGGACCCTGCGCATGGTGCCCATCTCCCTTCTCATCATCGCCGGTGTCGGCACCATGATGTACTTCATGCGCACGGACATGGAGCGCTTCAGCGGCAGCAGGGAATTCTACCGGCAGGAGCTGGAAAAGCTCGGCCCCATGACCTATGAGGAAAAGGTTTCTCTCTACGGTTTCGCGCTGGCCATCCTTCTGGCCATCATCCAGCCCCTCTACGCCCCCTATACCAAGGGGCCCCAGTGGGCCTGGCTCAACCCCACCCAGCTGTTCTGCATCATCCCCTTGCTCATGCTGTTCTGGCCCTCCCGCAACGTCAAGGGCGAGAGCATCCTGTCCGTCAAGGCCCTGCGCGACCACTTCCCCATCACCATCCTGTTCATGTGGCCCACCTCCGTGGCGCTGAGCAAGATCCTCTCCACGACAGGGGCCGGGGCCGTGTTCGGGAGCTGGATCACGCCTCTCGTCGGCATCAATGACACCCTGTCCATCGTGGCCTGGAGCGTGGCCTCCAACGCCCTGTCCCAGGTGACCAGCGACACCGCGGCCGCCGGTGTCATGGTGCCCCTGGCCATCGAATCCATGGCCAACTGGCGCGGGCTGGCCTTTGGGGCCGTGCCCTGGGTCTGGGTGACGGGCTCGGCCATCAGCTGGTCGTACGCCGTGGCTTCCGCCACCGGTGCCCAGGGCATCGTGGCCGGTTATGGCGCCAACCTCCGCACCATGTTCGTCTGGGGCATGATCGCGGCGCTCATCTCCGTGCTGCTGACGATCCTCTACTTCTGGTTCACCGTCGTGGTCCTCGGTCTGGACTTCTACATCATGCCACCGGTGTAACGACCGTGTTTCCCGTCATGTCCGGCCTGCTCCCTCGCTTCCTGGCCCGGCATGACGGCCAATATTCGGGAAGGCGGCCGTGCCGCCCTTCCGATCCTGCGGCGGGGGCACACCACACCTCCCCCCGCCGCTCCGGGGCTGTCGTACCGAGCGGCAGCCCCGGGCCTGCATTGACAGCCGCGACGTCCCGGGACAACGTATGGATAAAGATGAAAAAAATCGCTGAGAACTGGACGACGCCGAAAAATGTCGTCCGTCGCCTGTCCTCGCGGGCCCCCTGCCTCTTGCAGCTGTATGCCCGGTGTCATCCCCACGGCCCGCACCATATCCCACCGGAGCAGGAGACATTATGCTGTCCACTTCCTTTTCCTTCGCCTTCGTTTCCAACTCCGCTGTGGTGGCAGAAAAGGTCCAGACCTATGCCCAGGAGCATGGCTGGCCGTTGGAAGAAGTCCGCCTGGCTACCATGGAAGAGGCGCTGCCCGTGGCCAAACGCTTGTTCGACCAGGGCGTGGATGTGATCCTGGGCGGCGGCGGAACCGGAAAGCTCCTGCGCCGCCATCTGAACGAACCTGTCGTCACCATTTCCCGGAGCCATATGTCCATTCTGCAGGCCCTGATGGAAGCCCGCGAATATACAGACAATGTGGCCGTGACCTGCTATGACGCCATCCCCCCCTGGCCGGAACTGTTCTCCCGTCTGCTGCGCATCCGTCTGCAACCCATCCGCTTCACCAACTCCCGGGAACTGACCCTGGGCATCACCCAAGCCATTGCCCAGGGCGCTGGCTGTGTCGTAGGGGGCGGCGTCTGTGTCTCCATCGCGCAGGCCCACCACTGCCGGGGCATCGTGGTCTGCCCGGGCAACGAGGCGCTGGAACGGGCCTTCGAGGAAGCGTCCAACATCGCCCAGGCCCGCCGCCGTGACCGCGAACACGCAGCCTGGCTCCAGGACGTGGTCGATGCCCTGCATGAAGGGGTCATAGGGGTCGATCCTGCGGGCAAGCTGGCCCTCAGCAATCCCGTGGCCAGACAGGCCCTGGGACAGGGACGGCTCCGGGACGGCTGGGCGCTACAGCACCTCGGCCTCGCCGAAAGCCTGGAAACGGGACGGCCCACAGAAGGTACCCTGAAAGGGGAGAACGGCCAGGATCTCGTCTTCACCAGCAGCGCCGTAGTGGTCGATGGGATCCAGAAAGGCGCCCTGAGCGTCCTGACGCCCGATGTCGTCCTGACGGACCTGCAACGGCGCCTCAAGCATTCCCGCCAGGCAGGCCTGCGGGCCAGGTTCACGCTGAACGACCTTCTTGGCGAGAGCGCTTCCATGAAGACCCTGCGGGTACACGCCCAGCGTTTCGCCGAGTCCGACGCGGGGATATACATCCACGGGGAAAGCGGGACAGGCAAGGAATTGCTGGCACATGCCATCCACAATGCCAGCCCCAGGCGCCACGCGCCCTTCGTGGCCGTCAACTGCGGTGCCCTGCCGGAAAGCCTGCTGGAGAGCGAGCTGTTCGGCTATGCCGAGGGGGCGTTCACCGGCGCCCGCCGCGGCGGCAAGCAGGGCCTGTTCGAACTGGCGCAGGATGGCACCATCTTCCTGGACGAGATCGCGGACATCAGCGCCGCCGTGCAAGTCAGGCTCCTGCGTGTCCTGGAAAGCGGCGAGATCTTCCGCCTTGGCGGGGACAGGCCCGTGACCGTCAACGCCCGGGTGGTCTGCTCTTCCTGGAAAGACCTCGTGCAGGAGGTGAGGGAGGGGCGCTTCCGGGCCGATCTCTATTACCGCCTGACGCTGCTGCGCCTGGAGATGCCCCCCCTGCGCGAACGCCTCCAGGACATGACCTTGCTGGTCAGGCATATCATGCGCCGCATGGGGATGATCCACAAAAAGATGCCCCCCGAAGCCATCGAACTCCTTTGCAGCTATCCCTGGCCCGGCAACGTGCGCGAGCTGGACGCCTTGCTGCGCCGCTACTGCCTGATGTCCACCAGCGATGCCTTCCAGATGCCCCTGCTGCAGGAGCTGTTGCTCGACATGCGCCAGACGCAGGGCATCCTGGCCTCGCCCCGCAGGGTATCCGAGAGCCGGGAGGAACAGGCCCTGCCTGCAAACGGCAGCCTGCGCCAGCGTCTGCGCCTCATGGAAAAGAAGATCATCCGCCAGGAACTGGCTCGCCAGCAGTACAGCAAAAAAAGCACTGCCCGCTCCCTGGGCATCAGCCTCAATACCCTCTGGCGCAAGATGTGCGATGCAGACTAGGGCGGGGGGCAGCGTGCCCCACCGCCGGCGTCCTCTCCGGCACAGAAAAAACGCTTGAAAAAAGACGGCGAACGGTGCATTCTCCGGGCGGTTCAACGCCGCGCACAGCCGTTGCCTTCCGGGGCCCCCGGATGGCAGGGGCTCTTTGGCGTTTTTCTTTTTCCCGATGCATACGTGCCGTGTCCGGCAGGGCACAGGATCCATCCCAGGCACACCATTTTCCATCTCCAGGAGTGATACATGGAGTTCAGTTTCTTTTCGATGATCAGCCAGGCCAGTCTTGTGGCCAAGATCGTGCTGTGCATCCTGGTGCTCATGTCCGTAGGCAGCTGGGGCATGATGATCCAGAAAACCCTGGCCCTCAACGCCGCCTACCGCAAGGCCCTGCAGGGCACTGACCTGTTCGAGAAGGCCCCCAGCCTGCGCGAGGCCGTGCTCTCCCTGGGCTCCGACCGGGCCTCCCCGCTCTATTTCGTGGCCCACCAGGGCGTGATGGAGTTCAACCGTTCCAAAGAGGCCGGTAACAGCAGCGAGATCGTGGTGGACAACGTGCGCCGCTCCCTGCGCCAGGGCGTGGCCAGCGAGATGGCCCGTCTGGAGCGCTCCCTCTCCCTGCTGGCCACCACCGCCAACACGGCCCCCTTCATCGGCCTGTTCGGCACGGTGTGGGGCATCATGCACTCCTTCCACTCCATCGGCATGCTCAAGTCCGCCTCCCTGGCCACGGTGGCCCCCGGCATCTCCGAAGCCCTGGTGGCCACGGCCATCGGTCTGGGCGTGGCAGTGCCTGCCACCATCGGTTTCAACATCTTCATGGGCAAGCTCTCGCAGGTGGACACTCTGCTGGTGAACTTTGCCGGCGTGTTCCTCAACCGCGTGCAGCGCGAACTCAATGCCCACCGCCCCGTGCAGCGCACGGGCGCCACGGAGATGTAACATGGGCGCCAGCGTGGGCGGCAACAACCGCTTTGTCTCCGAGATCAACGTGACGCCCTTCGTGGACGTCATGCTGGTGTTGCTGATCATCTTCATGGTGGCCACTCCCATGATGAGCCAGGGGCTGGAAGTGGACCTGCCCCAGACCAAACAGGTGGAAGTGCTGCCGACCGAAAACGACAACATGATGCTGACCGTCCGCCACGACGGCAAGATCTTCCTGGACGAATACGAGGTCCAGACCCTGGACGACCTGGAAGGTTACCTCCAGACCCTGGTCAAGGAAAAGAACAAAACCCTTTTCCTGCGTGCCGACAAGGAAGTCCCCTACGGCGTGGTGGTGGATGTCATGGGCCGCATCAAGGCCGTGGGCATCGAAAAGCTCGGCGTGGTGGCCGATTCCTCCGAGAGCCTGTCGCCCGCTGCCGCCGCGGCAGCCGCCAAGGGCGGGAAGTAGTCAGCGATGAACTGGGCCTCGTATCTTCTTTCCCTCTGCCTGCATCTGGCGGTCTTCCTGCTGATCATGTTCTGGCCCAGCTCGCCGCCGGTGAACCTGGAGACGCCGCCGGTGATGATCAGCCTGGTGGACGGCGCTCCGGGCGGCAACCGCACGCCCTCGAGCATCCTGGGCAAGATGGGCAAGCCCACGGACGGCCCCAAGGACGTCTCGCCCCCGGCCAAGAAAGCCGATGCGGCCGCGCCCGAACGGCCGGAGGTCAAGGCCGACCCCACCGCGGACAAGGCCCGTCCGGTGGAGGCCAAGCCTGAACCCAAGGTCGAGCACAAGCCGGAGCCCAAGCCGGAGGTCAAGCCAAAGCCCGAACCCAAGGACGCCACTCCCGTGGCCGATAAAAAAGACAAGAAAAAGAAAGAGGACAAGAAAAAGGACGACGACAAGAAGCCCGAAAAGAAGGACGACAAGAAGAAGCCTGAGAAAAAGGTCGAAAAGAGCGACAAGAAGACCGACAAAAAGGCCGACAAGCCGTCCAAGGGCGACCCCGTGGCCGCGGCCATGAACCAGGCCCGCCGCGAAGCCACGTCCCGCGTCGAATCCGGGGACAAGGGCAGCAGTGTGGAACAGGCCCTGGCCCAGGCCCGCCGCAATGCCGGCGGCGATGGTGGCGGCGGTGGCGGCGAAGGCGACGGCCCCGGCGGCGGTGGCCTCAACGATGTCTACATGGGCCAGGTCATGCTTGCCGTGCGTCCCAACTGGAGCTTCACTTCCGCCACGCGCCTGAACCTGGTCTGCGTGGTCCGGGTCAAGGTCAACCTGCAGGGCGAAGTGGAAAAAGTCGACGTGACGCAAAGCTCCGGCAACGCGCAGTACGATTCCTCGGCGGCCAACGCCATCTGGCGTACCAGCCGGGCGGGGGCATTCCCGCCGCCGCCGTCGGAACAGTACACCGAGCTGGACCTTGTCTTCACACTCAACGAACTCATGGGCCGCTCCGTCAAGGCGGTCGTGCCCGGCGGTGCGGCCGCCTTGCTGTCTTGGAGATCCCGCTTTCGGGAGGCAGTCCCCTGCTTTCCCCAAAGATGCGTTATTCTGGAACGGCATTGCTGCATAAGAGCCGCATCGTCATGCACATCTGCCCGCATGGAGGTCACATGAAACGAACCCTTTCCCGCCCGGCGGCCTTCCTGTCCCTGCTGCTGCCGGCCTTCCTGCTGTGTCTGGCCCCCCTGCACGCACGGGCCGCCGGCGCCGCTGCGGCGGACGTGGCCAACGGCTACGCCGGCGAGGCCATGGAAAAGATCCTGGCCAACTGGGCCGCCCCGGCCGACCGCGGCAAGGTGCGCATCGTGGTGCGCGTGGACGCGGAGGGCAAGGTGGAACGCTGCGGCTATCTCGAGAAATCCGCCAGCCAGGCCCTCAATGATTCCGTGTGCAGCGCGGTCATGAAGACCGCGGACCTGGGCAAACCGCCCTACGGCATGAGCCAGGACGTCTACCTGACGTTCTGGCAGGGCACTACGGCCGACCTTTCCGGCATCAGCCGCCGCCAGGCCGCCCGGAAAACCTCCGGGACCGGTGCCGTGCCTGCCGCCGCCCCGGCGCCGGAGGCCAAGAGCGAGCCCGTCAGCCTGGACAGCAAGCCCGCCACCCTGACCACGCCGCTGAAGGCCCAGGACGCTTACGGCCCCAAGCATGCGGCCTATTTCCGCACGCTGGCCGCACAGCTGCGCGCTGCCACCTATATCCCTGCGGAGCTGCCCAAGGGCACCTATTATGCCACGGTGCGCCTGGAGCTGGACGCCACGGGGAAGATCCTCAACCACAGCATCCTGCAAAGCAGCGGCAGCGAGCTGCTTGACAGATACGTCCGGCAGGGCATACGCCGGGCAGGAAAGGTCAGCCCCCCGCCCGCGGCTGTGGGCAGATTTATGAACGTCACCCTAACTCTGGTGCGCTAGACGCCACCACAAGGACCATTACGCCATGAAACGTCTTGCCATCCTTTTGGCCCTGGCCGTCACGCTGTCCCTGGGCAGCGCCGCCCAGGCCGCCATGCGTGTCGATATCTACGGCCCCGGCCAGAATATCGTGAACCTCGCCCTGGCCGCCCCCCTCACCGGCCCCCAGAAGCAGGCCAACGGCATGGGCGCCAAACTGCAGAAACTGGTGGAAGAGAACCTCAGCTTCCTGCCCTTCATGCGCCTGACGCCGGCCTCCTCCGTTCTGGGTGGTACCCTGCTGCCCGGTTACGAGCCCCCGAGCCTGGACTTCAAGCGCTTCCAGCTGGCCGGTTCGGACATCGTGGTCACCACCTACTGGCCCAACGGCGACAGCGGCACCAGCTCCGTGCAGATCCGCGCCTTCGAGACCAATACCGGCGGCCGCCTGTTCGGCAAGGAGTACCCCCAGGTGCGTGCCAGCGACCTGCCCGAAGTGGCCGACCGCTTCTGCGCCGACCTGCTTGAAGTGCTGACCGGCAGCGGTGCCTTCTTCCGCTCCACCCTGGCCTTCGTCAAGAAGTCCGGCCGCCTGTCCGCCAACGTGTGGCTGGTCAAGCCCACGGGCCGCGACCTGCGCCAGATCACCAACATCAAGGGCGAAGCCATGTCCCCGGCCTGGTCCCCGGACGGCCGCTTCATCGTCTTCACCCATATCGACGAGAAGTCCCACTCCCTGGGCGTGTGGGACCGCAAGAAGGGCAGCGTGCAGCGCGTGCGCTTCCCCGGCAACGTGGTCATCGGCCCTTCGTTCACCCCTGACAACAAGGTGGCCGTGGCCCTTTCCAACGGCCGCTACCCCGTCATCTTCCTGCTGAACCACGGCTTCCAGAAGGAACGCATCCTCGAAGGCGGCAACTCCATCAACGTGTCGCCCACCTTCGACAGGACCGGCACCAAGATGGTCTTCACCTCCTCGCGCCTGGGCGGCCCCCAGATCTTCATGAAAGACCTGAGTTCCGGCAGCATCACCCGCGTCAGCAAGAACGGCGGCTACAACACCGAAGCCAACCTTTCGCCTGACGGCACCCTGGTGACCTACAGCCGCATGACCGAATACGGTCACCGCATCTTCGTGCAGGACATGGTCACCGGCCTGGAGCGCCAGATCACCTTCGGCCCCGGCAGCGACGAACAGCCCGCCTTCTGCGGCGACAGCTACTTCATCGCCTTCGCCTCCAGCCGCGGCGGCTCCCGCGGCATCTACCTGACCACCCGTCATGGCGGTGATGCCAAGAAGGTGCCCACCGGCGGCGGCGCGGCCTCGTTCCCCCGCTGGGGCATGCCCGACGGCAAGTAGTTTCGTGCAGATTTTGTAAAATCCGGAGGTCCTGCCCGGCTTTTCTGGAAAAACCGGGCAGATTTCTGGAAAAAATAGGGGAATCCCCCCTATCCTGACTTGACAAAACTTGGTTCACATATACCATCCGTTCTGCGGATGGATACCACCATCCGCTGTGTACAGAAAGGAAAGGTACCTTTTTGGAGTTAGAGCTGTTCAGGAGGACACACAATGAAACGCTACGCTCTTATCCTTGCTCTGGTTATGGCCCTCGCCGCCGGTTTCGGCTGCGCCAAGAAGACCCAGGACGCTACCGGTGATGTCGATGACATGAGCCCCGAAATGCGTGCTGCCATCCAGCAGATCACTGACGGTCGCGTGCTGTTTGCTTTCGACAAGTTCGACATCCAGCCCCAGTACAAAGACATGCTGACCGCCAAGGCTGACCTGATGAAGAAGTACCCCAGCATCCGCGTGCGTATCGAAGGTAACTGCGACGAACGCGGTACCCAGGAATACAACCTGGCCCTGGGCGAACGCCGCGCCCGTGCCGCTTATGACTACATGGTCCGTCTGGGCGTGAACCCCGGCCAGCTGGAAATGATCAGCTACGGCAAGGAAAAGCCCGCGGTGCAGGGTTCCGGCGAAAGCGTGTGGGCCCAGAACCGCCGCGACGACTTCTGCGTGATCGCTCACTAGTCGTCAGCCATCCGGCTTTTAAGGGTCGTCCTTCGGGGCGGCCCTTTTTTTTCGCCCCCCTCCCAAGGGCCGCCCCTTGCGGAGCCGTACGGCTAAGGCTACACTGCCACGCAGAAGCGGGCCAGTCCCCTTTCTTCCCCTGCCTGTCCGGGCAACAGGCCATGCAGACACTGCCTGCCCGTTTTGCAGTGCGCGCAGCAAGGATCCCCATGAAGATAGTTGTACTTGACGGCGACGTCATCAACCCCGGCGACATCAGCTGGGAGCCCCTGGAAAAACTGGGGGAGGTCGTCATCCACGGCCATACGCCTGAAGAGATGATCGTGGAACGGGCCGCCGGCGCGGACGTGCTGGTCACCAACAAAGTCCCCCTGCGGGCGGCCACGCTGTCCCGTCTGCCCGACCTGCGCATGGTGGCCGTCCTGGCCACAGGATACGACATCATCGATACTGCCGATGCCGCCGCACAGGGCGTCCCTGTCTGCAATGTGGTGGCCTACGGCGTGGACGACGTGGCCCAGCACGCCTGGGCCCTGCTGCTGGAGCTGTGCCGCCGTACCAGCGAGCATACGGCCAGTGTCCGCGCCGGAGAATGGAAGGACACCTGGTGCTACTGGAAGACCACGCCTGTCTGCCTGCGCGGGCGGACGCTGGGCGTCATCGGCTTCGGCTCCATCGGCCGCCGTGTGGGCGAGCTGGGGCACGCGTTCGGCATGTCCGTCCTTGCCAACTGCCGCACCCCCCGCAACCCTCCGTCCTACAGCCCGTTCGCCTTTGCCTCAGTGGACCAGATCCTCCAGCAGGCCGATGCCATCTCCCTGCACTGCCCGTTGACCGATGCCACCCGGGCCATCATCAACGCCAAAGCCCTGGCCCGCATGAAGCCCGGTGCCATCCTCATCAACACGGCCCGCGGCCCCCTGCTGGATGAAGCCGCCGTGGCCGAGGCCCTGCACAGTGGCAAGCTGGGCGGCCTGGGCGTGGACGTGCTGGCCAAGGAGCCCCCGGCGGAGGACAATCCCCTGCTGCACACGCCAAACACCCTCATCACGCCCCATATGGCCTGGGCCACGGCCCGTTCGCGGCAAAACATCATCAACCTCACGGCCGAGAACATCCTCCGCTGGCAACAGGGCACCCCTGTCAATGTGGTCAACGGCGTGAAGGACTAGGCAGCGACCAACGAACACCGGGAAGGCGGGCAACGGCCCTGGCCGGCTCCCGCCCGTCCGTCACGGAACAGCAGAGAGCGCCTGTCCGGCGGGATCTTCCCCAAAAGGAAACAGTACGAGCGGTACAGGAGCGCATCTCCCACAAGACATCCGAGCCCATCATGTTTTTTGACATCCATACCCACGCCTTCCATCCCAAGATCGCCCACAAGGCCGTAGACCATCTCAATACGGTCTATCACCTGGACTGCCGCGGTGACGGAACCATCGAGCACCTCCTGGAGCGTGAGAAGGCCGCCGGCATCGACAGATGCATCGTCCTGTGCGCGGCCACGGCCCCCGCACAGGTCATCCCGGCCAACAATTATGCCATGAAGCTGCAGCGGGAGCATGAAGAGGTCATCGGCTTCGGCACCCTGCATCCTGCCTATGTGGACTGGGAAGACGAGCTGGAGCGCATGAAGGCGGGCGGCCTGCGCGGCATCAAGCTCCATCCCGATTTCCAGGGCTTCGCGCTCAACGACCGCCGCCTGCTGCCCATCTTCGAGAGCGCCCAGGACGACTTCGTCTTCGAGATCCACATCGGCAGCGACGATCCCCTGGACAAGGCCCCTTCCAGCCCCTTCATGCTGGCCGACCTCATGCGCTCCTTCCCCCGCCTGCGGGTCATCGGGGCCCATTTTGGCGGCTACCAGATGTGGGATTACAGCCTGGAGGCCCTGGGCGACTTCGAAAACCTCTGGATAGACACCTCCAGCACCACCCCCTATGTGACGCCCTCGCTCCTGCGGCGGCTGCTGCGTCGCCATTCCCCGGACAGGCTGCTGTTCGGCACGGACTGGCCGCTCTATGACCCTGCCCACGAGCTGGAACGCCTGCGTACCATGAGCGGCCTGGGCGAGGACGCCATGGAGCGCATCCTCAGCAATGCGGGCCATCTGCTGGGGATCGGGGCTTGACAGCAGCCCCCTTTTACGGCTAGCTTGCCTTCAAGCCGGACGGCGGCAGCACTGCCAACCCCGTCAGGTTCGAAAGAAAGCAGCGGTAACAGCCGCTGCCGGGTGTCCGGCCCACAAAAGCCGCGAGCGTGGAAACGTTCGCGGCTTTTGCGTTTTCTTGGGGAAAAAGAGCCCCGCGTTACTGTCGATGCTCGTAACGCGCCTTCATCTGACAACAGGCACAGCCCTTCGGGCCGCCATCCGGTCATGCCTCGGGCGAGAGGGATCCCCCTTCCTCCAGATCGCTATCCTCTCCCCAACGCGCTTTATAAAAAACGCTGCCGTTGTGCGGGAAAGGTGCCCCCTGATGGCAGCTGTTGCCCGGCATCAGGGCTGGATCGCCCTGCGGAATGATGCGGCAAGAGACCGGAGCCTTGATGCTCCAGCCCCTTCCCGCCACTGCGTCCGGCGCACCGGGAGGACAGCGCTGCGCCTTCGGCCCGGTCGGCAAACGGCGCGCCCGATCTGCGGGAAAGCTCCCCCGGAGGACAATGCCCCGCATGAAAGGGGGCCTGCCTGCCCATAAAAAATACGGCAGCCTCACAAGATGCCTGCAAACGACCTCCGCCCACAACAAAAAGGCCCTGCCGGAGGACCGGCAAGGCCAGAAAGATCTTCATGCCACGACAGCCGTCAGGGACCAGGCCAAAAGGTTTTGGAAGGGAGGGGACGCGGCCGACCAAGGGCGGCCCGCAGGGCCGTGCCCGTTACGACGAAGGAAGTTACGGGCATCGAAAGCTGGCTGGAGGGAGAACCTTTCCCCCGAAAAGGTTCCCCTCCCCCGCAAAAAACTTCCACCACGCTCCTAATGCCCGGTGATGGCGTATTTCTTGAGCTTGTACTGCAACAGGCTCTTGGAGATGCCCAGCAGCTCGGCGGCCTTGACCTGCACCAGGTCGGCGCGCACCAGGGCGCGACGGATGAGGGCTGCCTCGATCTTCTCCAGGGTATCGGCCAGATCCAGCTGCACGGGCAGCAGGTCCACGGCGCTCTTGAACTGGGAGTCCTCGTCCCGGATCTCGGCGGGCAGGTTGTCCACGTCGATGACCGTGCCGGGCACCAGCACCATGCAGGATTCCACCACGTTCTCCAGCTGGCGGATATTGCCGGGCCACTCGTAGCCGCTCAGGTAGTTGAGGGCCTCGGTGGTGAATTTCTTGGCCGGCATATCGTTCTCGTGCGCCACCTTGTCCATGAAGTGGGCCACCAGCAGCGGGATGTCCTCCCGGCGCTCGCGCAGGGCCGGCAGGGGGATCTGCACCACGTTCAGGCGGTAATAGAGGTCATCGCGGAAGGTGCCCTTCTCCACCATGGCGGCCAGATCCTTGTTGGTGGCGGCCACCACGCGGATGTCCACCTCGATCTCCTCGCCGCCGCCCACGCGCTCGAAACGGCGCTCCTGAAGGACACGCAGCAGCTTGACCTGCAGATCGGGCGTCAGCTCGGCGATCTCGTCCAAAAAGAGCGTACCGCCGTCGGCCTGTTCGAAGCGGCCGCGCCGCATGGCCACGGCACCGGTGAAGGAGCCTTTCTCATGGCCGAAGAGCTCGCTCTCCAGCACACCGGGGTTGAGGGCCATGCAGTTGACCGAAACAAAGGGCTTCTCCTTGCGCGGGCTGGCATAATGGATGGCGCGGGCCACCAGCTCCTTGCCCGTGCCCGACTCGCCGGTGATGAGCACTGTGGAACGGCTGGGCGCGGCGCGGTCCACCATGACCAGCACATCGCGGATGGCGCGGCTGCGGCCCACGATCTGGTGCACGCTGTAGCGCTCTTCCATGGCCTCCTGCAGCAGGCGGTACTGCCGGTGGGCGCGGGCCAGCTCCGTGGCGTTATGGATGGAGAGCAGCAGCTCGTCATTGGAGAACGGCTTGGTGATGTAGTCGAAGGCCCCGTATTTCATGGCCTCCACGGCGCTTTCGATGGAGCCGAAGGCCGTCATGATGAGGACCGGGATGTACGGCCAGCTCTTCTTCACATGTTGCAGCACCTCACGCCCGGAGACCTTGGGCATCTTCATGTCCGTCACCACCACGTCCACTTCGCTCTCGGCCAGGAAGGCCAGGGCCGTCTCGGGATCGCTGATGGCGGTGACGGTGTAGCCTTCATCCTCCAGCAGGGTCTGCAACACCAGCAGATAGTTCTTTTCGTCGTCGATGACCAGGATATGCGATTTGTCACTCATGGTGTCTCTCCCCGTACAGGCGTGAGGCGGATCCGAGCAGGCCCAGGACCGTAGTGCCCGCAACAAGACTGATTCTCTGCCCAGCGGCCCGCCAGAGGGAGACGCTGTATGGCCGGCCTGCGACATCGTTCCTGCTCCAGGCTGTCCGCAGGCGGGACGACAGCCCGGCGTGCGGGCACGCCTAGCTTTCCTTGCGGGGCCCCGGCGTCCCGTCCTCCCTGACGGCAGCAGGCTGGGCGGCAGCCGCCCCGCTTTCCGCCGCGGCGGGCTGGACTTCCGCAGGAGCAGGAGTGGCAGCCGGGGCTTCAGGCTCTTCTGGCTTCTCCGGCTCCGCTGCGGGCAGCAGGATGCGCACCAGGGCCCCGCCTTCGGGCCCGTTCTCCAGCTGGATCTCGCCGCCATGACTGTTGACGATGGAACTGACGATGGGCAGACCCAGGCCCGTGCCGCCGTCCTTGGTGGTGAAGAAGGGGTCCAGCACGCTGTCCAGCAGGGCCGGATCGAAGCCCGGCCCCGAATCCAGGGCCTCCAGCACCACGCGCCCGTCGCCGCCCATGCGGCTGCTGATGCGGATGATGCCCGGCCCGTCCATGGCCTGCTGGCCATTGACCAGGATGTTGTAGATGGCCCGGTAGAGCAGGTCCTTGTCACCGCGCACCCACAGCCCGGGCGAAGTGGCCCGCTCCACGGCCACACCCACGCGGCCCAGCTCCCCTTCCAGAAAGGCCAGCACCTGGCTCAGCACAAGATCCAGGTCCACCAGATCCTGCCGCGGCTGGCGGGGGCGGGCATAGTCCAGAAAATCGTTGACCGTCTGCGACAGGCGGACGGATTCGTCATAGATGGCCTGCAGGATGCGCGATGTCCCGGCATCGGCCTTGCCCATACGGCGTTGCAGCAGCTCCGCGCTGGAGCGGATGATGCCCAGCGGGTTGCGTATCTCGTGGGCGATGCTGGCGATGACACGCCCCATGCTGACCAGCTTCTCGTTGCTGTGCAGCTCGTTCTCCAGCTGGCGGTTCTTGGCCATGCGGTCGGCCAGGACACGTTCCGCCCGCTGGATGAGCATCAGGAGCAAGGCGAACATGATGACCGATGACAGCAGGCAGGTCACCACCACCACGCCCTGGAAAAGCAGAATCTGCTCGTAATCGCTGGTGATGTCCTGCGTCAGCTCCAGCGCTCCCATGATGGGCGGCTCCGCCCCCGGCTGGAGAGGCTCCCCGCGCAGGGGATAGAGGGTCCGCAAAACGAAGGTCCCTGACGGCAGGGGCAGATGGAAGATGGCCCGCCAGTCCGGGATATTGGAGATGAGCTCCGGCTTGGGCACGCCGCCGCGCAGGGTGCTGTCCAGGCTTTCCGGGCCCACGCCCATGCGTCCCAGTTCTTCCCGGCTGGTGGAATAGGCCACCACGCGCGTGAAGTCGTAGATGCGCAGGCGTTCCATGGGCAGCCCGTGGACCACGGACTGCACCACCTGATCCAGCCTCTCATACTGGCTGGCCTGGCGCAGCGCTATGCGGCCGTGGGCCAGCAAGGTGGGCAGGGCGAAACGCCGGTAGATCTGGTGGTTGAGGTTCTCGGCCAGCAGGCGGGAGAAGTTCTCCTGCCGTGTCAGCAGGGCCTCGCGCGCCGAGTTGGCGATGAAGAACGACAGCACCAGACTGGTGGCCATGATGACCAGCAGCGAGAGCCAGGACAGCGTGCGGGCATAGCTCAGCGGCAGATCCTGCTCTGCCGTCGCTCCCGCTGCGGCGGTACCACCTTTGAACATGCGACGCTCCAGTCCGCCGTCTGCGGCCCGGGACAGGACAGGCCGCGACACGGCAGGAAAAAACAGGCTACCTAGAAGCTCTCGGGCTCCTGCGCCACAGCCAGATACTCGGCAAGATCGGCAGCCTCCCGGGGATAGCCGGACGCCCCCAGACGGGTGTTGGCCAGCCGCTTGCCCAGTTCCACAGCGGGCTGGTCCAGCGGGTTGATGCCCATGAGCCAGCCGGTGAAGACCGTGGCCGCTTCCAGCAGGAGCATCATGCTGCCCGCCGCACGGGGCGTGCATTCGCCCATCTCCATGTGCAGCAGGGGCACACCGCTCTGGCACAGGGCCATGCGCGTGCCCAGGCCTTCGGCTTCCAGCAGGGCCCCGAAAGGCTTGCCGCGCAGCCAGCTCCAGACCTCCGGCAGATCCTGGCCGAAATGCCGCCCCTGCTCCAGCCCCCGGGCGGTCACGAAGATGCAGCCCTTGTCACGCTGCCCGTCCAGGAACATCTGGTTGACGGAGTGCTGATCCGTGACCCCGGTGGCGGGCACAGGCATGATGCCCTTGCCGTCCTTGCCCAGGCTCTCGGCCCAGAGCTGGGCGAACCAGGGGCCGTAGGTGGCCCATTGCGGCACATAGCAGAAAAAGATCAGCTGGCTGTAGCCGTGGCTCTCCAGCGCGTTGGCCCAGCAGGCCAGATGGAAGGCAGGATGCCCGGCAAGGCAGGAGGGGTCCTGGGCCAGCGGACGGGCCACGGCGGACGCACCGTCCAGCAGGGCCTGCCAGTCGATGCCCAAAAAAGCGGCGGGCAGCAGGCCCACGGCCGACAGGGCCGAATAGCGGCCCCCCAGATTGTCCGGCACTTCCAGCGAAGCCAGACCGTAGCGGGATGCCTCCTCACGCAAGAAGCCCTTGTGCAGGTCCGTGACCACGACCATGTGCTCGTGCCAGCGCTCGCCCAGGGCCTGGCGCAGCCAGTCCCGGCAAAGGAAATACTGGGCAAGGGTCTCGATGGTGCCGCCGGACTTGCTGATGCAGACCACGGTGGTCTCGCGGGGCGGCAGCTTGGACAGCCAGCTTTCGAAGGTGGCGGCGCAGACATTGTCCGCGATCCAGAGGCAGGGGCCGTCATGGCAGGGGCCATCCTGCCCGGGCGCAAAGGCGCGCTGCAGGGCGCGGGCCCCCAGCGCGGAGCCGCCTATGCCCAGCACCAGCATATGGCGCCGCGCACGGAGCCGGGGCAGCAGGGGCGGCAGTTCCCGCTCCAGACGCTCCCGGTACGGCATGGTCAGGAAGGGCAGCGAGCCCTGTGCGCATTCCGTCTCCAGACGGCGCGACAACTCCGGCGCACGCGCGGCGAAGGCAGCGGCGGCGTCCCGCTGCAAACGGCCTGTATAGGCGCGGGACCATTCAAGCGTATGCATCATGGCGTCCTCCCGTGGATGGAGGGTCTTCCGCAAGGGAAGCCAAAAGGACCGGCAGGGCCGGAAAGAGGGCCGGAGCGGCACCACGCTGGCGCCGCTCCATAAGATCAAAACAGTTTCAGGGGTTTGGGGGCAAAAAAGCGCCGCCGCACGTCCTTGTAGGTCTGCGGGCGCACGCCGAAACGGTAGCGCCACAGCACGCAGTCCTCACGGGCGGCACACTGGCGCACGTCGGCACGGCTGCCCGCGCACATCATGCACTGCCCGCGGATGACGCGCAGGGCCCGGCGCGGTGCATCGGGGCCATGCCATTCCGGACGGCTGTCCGCCTCGATGGCGGCCATGCGCCAGCCCCACAGGGGGCAGTCCTCATCCGCGCACTGACGCACGGAACGGGAGGAATTGCCCTGACATTCAAGACAAAATTGCCGGATGGCGGCCACAGGGCCAGGATTGGCCATGGATCCCCCCGCCTAGGCCGATTCCCGGCCGCAGCACTTCTTGTATTTTTTGCCGCTGCCGCAGGGACAGGGATCGTTACGGCCCACCTTGGGTTCGGGACGGCGATAGGCCTTGGGGCGACGGGCCACGCCATCCACATAGTACAGCTTGCCGTCCTTGCGCTGGAAAAAGCTGCGTTCACCGATCTGGCGCACGGAACCTTCCAGTTCGTAGTAGGCATAAAATTCGGCCGTATCGAAGAGCTCGCCGTTCTCGCCTTCGGGCTGGTCCTTTTCACAGGGGCCCATGTCCAGACGCAGCCAGTGGACGTCACGGGTCTGTTCTTCCAGCATCTGGGCGGTCAGATCTTCGCGATAGGCGGGATGCGTGGTCTCCACCAGATAATCGAATTTGCCGAGGCAGTAGGCGCTGAAGCGCGAACGCACCATGGTGTCGGCATCATCGGGCCAGGCATTGCCTTCCAGGTAGGGACCACAACATTCGTCCAGAGGGCGGCCACTGCCGCAGGGACACAGTTCAGACATCTTGCAGTTACATCCTTGTTATACAGCTGCCATGACAGGAGCCACGGCGCTTTGCAAGTGTAGCCCATGGCCGCCCCGGCGGCAAGCAGGACAGGCGGGGGACGGCGACACGGGGCACGTCACGGGACATGATGCTGCCCCCGGCCGTCTGCCTCGTCCCGGAAGGCCGCCGGGCATCAGGGGGTGCTCCCTCCCTTTCCAGAGACGGGACATGCCGGAAAGACCGGGGCCCCGCACGAACCTTGCCGGCACAAGACCGGAGCGCCGCAGGAGATGGGAAAGGGCCTCCCTGCCGGGAAGCCCCTCCATGCGATCTTCCGGGAAAAGAGATCAGCTGCGCGGTGCGGACAGACGCACATAGCAGTTTTCCGGGACCTCGCCTTCAGACAGTGCCCCGGCAGGCAGACGCAGTTCCATGCAGGTGGCGGCCTTCTTCTCCAGCCTGGCTTGCCCCAGCACACGGCCTTCAGCGTCGGCCACGTCACACAGGGAGCCTTCGGCAGGGCCTTCCTTCTTGGAGCCCGAACACCAGAGCAGCAGGCTGCCGTCCTTCTGGGGCGCCGTGCGGAAAACTTCGCTGAACCCGGCGTGCCAGAGCAGCCTGACGATGCGCCGCCCGGACAGGAAGGAGAGCAGGCCCGGCACGACACCCAGACAGGCCAGGATGCCCGACAGCCAGAAGGGATTGAAGCCCAGCAGGGACACGGTCAGGGAATAGGCCCCCTGGCGCAGGCTGGCGGCATCGCTCCAGACAGTGATCTCGTAGCGCTGTGTGGCGCTGGCCGGTGTGCCGCGCACGCGGACGCTCAGGGCGTAGGTGCCGGGCGTGGCCCCCTGCTCCGCCACGATCTCGCCGCGCCACATGCCGTTGCCGAACCAGTAGCTGGCAAAGAAACCGTCCAGACGGAAGCCCAGCGGCGCGCCTTCCGGGGTCACGGAGACCAGCAGGTCGCTGTCGCGCGGCTTGTCGATACCGATGGGGCCGGAAAGCATGGTCCCCTGCCCGGCAACGATGTCCAGATGGTAGGAGCCGGCACGCATGAGGGCCTGCAAGCCGTCCACAAGGACGAGGATGGCCAGCCCCAGCACAAGAGCAGCCAGCAGACCTGTGCGGCGCTGGCGTTCTTTGAGGGCCGGCAATGCCTGCCAGAAGGAATGGGAGGAATCGCTCATGCGGCCAGTCTAGAGGAAGAGCGGCCTTCCGGCAAGCCCGCCGCCTCCGCTTCGGGCCCCGGCCCAAAGCGGCGGGGACGGAGGGCGGCGGGCTTTTCCGGAGGCGAATGTCAGCGAACGATCCCCAGGTGGTGCTGGGGCTGTTCCAGTACCCGCCAGTAGACCAGGCTGGCGCCCTGCCGGGGCAGTTCGATATAGGTGGCGCCTTCATCGGCGTAGACCTGGCGGATCTTGCGGATCAGGGCGAACGCCCCCATCCAGACAGGAATGGAGATGCCAAAGAACCAGAGGCAGAACGTGCTCATGGAGGACATGGGCGAACGGGAGGCCATGTACATGCCCAGGAAGACAGCGCCGATCATCACCACATTGGCGACAATGCGGACGATGCTGGAATACAGGGAACGCTTGTAGCTGCTGGTCATGACGGGCTCCTTGGCGGGAAGAGGGTCTGTTATCAAAAGACTGCCGGGAAAGGCTTTTCACGGCAGTCTCGTCTGGCAGGAGGGGTGGGGGGCGGAGGCCCCGCCCCCCTGGTCGTGGATGCTGTTGTTTACTTCTTGAAGATGTTGGTGCGGGTGATGTTCATGAACCGCAGGGCCTGATGCTTGGCATTTTCCTTGTAGTACATGCGGACTTCGTCACCAGCTTCCCAGGTGGCCGGGGGCAGGTCGATCTTGTCAGCAGGGATGGTGAAGGTCACCAGGGCCTGCAGGCGGGCCGAGTATTCGGTCACAGACATCTTGTCCTTGTCGATGATGGGGAAGGTCTTGCCGTGCACCTTGGGATGGGTGCGCTTGATGCCCTTCTCGACATCGGTGAACTGCACGTTCAGGACTTCCAGAGCCTTGGTCTCGGGATTGAAGATGGTGACGGTGGACTTATCCAGGTCGAACATCACGCGGCCGCCGGGAACGGGCAGGGGGCCGATTTCAGACGGATCGGCGGGCAGGGTGTACTCATGGATGCCGCCGGAGTAGTGGGGGTTGCGCTGGTCATGGTTGACGTCCAGCACCACCAGAAGGGTTTTGGTTTCGGGATTGAAGGCCACACAGCGGCCCTGTTCCACCTGGCCAAATTCGCAC
This sequence comes from uncultured Desulfovibrio sp., assembly GCA_937926875.1. Lineage (GTDB taxonomy): Bacteria > Desulfobacterota > Desulfovibrionia > Desulfovibrionales > Desulfovibrionaceae > Desulfovibrio. The sequence continues at coordinate 32,488 of CALBAX010000120.1, read as the reverse complement.
GCGGTCAGACCGAGGCTGAGAGCCAGTACCAGAGTCAGGATTACGTTACGCATTCTCATGTGCTGCCTCCTTACGCCTGGCGCTTCTTGGCGGCCAGTTCAGCCTTGGCGCCCTGAACCATACGGACGGTGATGTAGAGGGAGATGGCGCTCACGAAGCCCAGGACCACCACGGTAGCCACGCCGTTGATGAAGCCGGCATAGGCGGGGAAGTAGGGCTGGATGAGCTTCAGGACCACGGAAGCGAGGCAGCCGATGACGGCGCAACCGAAAGCGATACGGATGCCGTAACCCTTGATGTACTTGGTGGCGACAGCGCCGACCTGGGCACCGATGGCAGCACCGACCAGCATGATGAGGGCGGCCACGAGTTCAGTACGACCCTTGAAGGTGAAGGAAGCGGCACCGTACAGGCCGGAGATGGCCACTTCGAAGAGGTCCGTACCCACGGCCACGTGGGTGGGGCAACCGACCAGGTACACCAGGGCGGGCATGCGGATCAGACCGCCGCCGATGCCGAGGATACCGGCCAGCCAGCCAGTGAACAGGGACACGATGATGGGCAGCCAGGCGGAGCAGTAGATGCCGGCGCCATGGAAGTGCACCATGGGGGGGATGCGGATGGCGTGCAGCTTGGAGGCCCAGTCGATACCGGTGGCGGTAGCGGAGAGCTCTTCACCGCGGGCAGCGGCTTCGCGTTCCTTCTTCTTGCGCAGGGCCACGTCATGGAAGACCATCCAGGCCATGCAGATCAGCAGCACGACGTACAGCCAGCGCACGACCTTGTCGACGGAACCCAGGCGTTCCAGCCACATCAGCATCTGGGCGCCCAGTTCCACGCCCACGATGGTACCGACCAGCATGGTCAGACCGAGCTTGTAGTCAACGTTACCGAACTTGCCGTGCCGCAAGGTCGAGATCAGGGATTTCCCGGCCATGTGGGCAACGTCCGTGCCCACGGCGAAAGCCATGGGGAAGCCGAGGATGTTCAGACCGGGGGTAACCATCCAGGCACCGCCCATACCAAAGAAACCACCGATGATGCCGACGCCGAGACCCAGAATGATCAGACCGGGCCAGAAAATCGTCACGCCGGAGATGGGCATCAAAACATACAACCAATCCATGTTTTCCTCCCTTCCGGCCTAGTGTTCAGCCAGCTCGCGGTGCTTGAGGTCGATACCGATGTGCGACATCACAACGTCGGCCAGGAAGCCGAAGATGCAGCCGACCGTCGGGATGATGATGATGGTCAGGATGGTGAAGTACAGATGGCTGTCATTGTACATCTGCGCCCACCACAGCATGATACCGTCCAGGCGGCGGGTATCGGCCACGATGACCACGTTTGCCGCTGCCTTCTTGGCAGCCAGGGCCAGGGAAGGCATCATGACCAGCAGCATGACGAAGCTGCCCGCAATGGCTGTCCAGAGCTTGCGCATCATTTTCATGTTCTCCTCCGGGTCTTGGGGTTGTTACATCCAGATCCTGCGTCCCACGGCAGGACCATTCGTCCTAAACTTCACATGCTCGCTTTAAGCAACACTCGTGCCAATTTCGCTAAAAAATAAAGGAAGCCTTGATTAGCAACACTCTGAAGCGTTTTTTTACTTGCGCAAACTGCGCATTGCGGATAGATTTTTAGGGAAATTGCACGTTTTTTGCGTTATCGGGAGGATGTATGCGCATCTGGTCCAGACCCGTCCTGGGAAATTCGCTGGAAACCACCCGGTTCTTCGTCAACCGCAGCATGACAAGCCGCATGCTTTTGCTCGGTTTACCGCTTTTGACGCTGGTTTTATTACTTGTTTTCCTCGCAACAGGGCGCAGTATCGAAGCTCTTGTCAATCGCGCAATAGCCCGCAATGCCCAGTTGCAGGCCCAGGCCATGAGCCTTTCGCTTGAGCAAATTCTCACAGAGACCAGAAACCAGCTCCTCATCCTGGCCGCGGGCTCCATGGATCCCAAAGACATGGTGCGGCGCCTCCAGTTCCGCGTGCGTGCCGAAGGCCTGCGCTATCGCGAGGTGGCCTTCATGGGCACGGATCCTTCCCAGCGCTATCTGCTGCTCAGCTACGGCGGCGAGATCATCTCCATCCCTCCCGACATCGCCTCCGCCACCGTGGGCAACCCCTTCACCAGCCTGAGCGCGGCCCAGCGCCCCGGCCATGTGCAGGTCAGCCAGCCCCTGGAAGTGGTCTATTCCATGGTCCCGCTCAACGATTCCGTGCAAAGCATCCCCCTTTACGTCATCCGCTTCTCCACGCCCATCTACGATGCCCAGGGCGTCTTCCAGGGCATGCTCATCCTTTCCCTGGACCTGACCGTCCTGCGTGACGCCATCAGCATGTTCTCGTCGTCGTCCGCCCCCCTGCGTACTGCCGACGACGAGACCCGCATCCGCAGCATCTTTTTCGACAACCAGGGCTGGATGCTCTTCCAGTCCGAGAACCTGGAGGCGGACGAGGCCAGCGGGCGCCTCAACAGTGATTCGCTCCGTGCGGGCTTCCAGGGCGAGTTCGGCCGCGCCGGCTTCAGCACCGCCTTCCGGCCCGGCCCCAACCATGTCAGCTACTGGTCCATGGTCTCCAGCGTCCAGGGCGGGCATTCCGGCCAGATCTTCCTGGACAACAGCGATGCCTGGGGCCATGAGAACAACGCCGTGGAAGGCGTCAGCTTCGCGCCCGTCACCTTTGCCGCCAACCCGGACAGCCCGCGCACCATCATGGGCGGCCTGGCCGTGCTGGACACCAGCTTCACCGCCACCCGCACCGGCATACAGATCATCGGCATCTACGGCATCTGCCTGCTGGCCGGCATCTGCCTGCTGGGCCTGGGCCTGACCTGGCTGGCACGCGGCACCACCAAGCGCCTGCGCCGCCTGTCCAATGAAGTGAACCTGCGCATCGACAGCCACAGCTCCAACCCGCTGGTGCTGCCGCCCATGCCCCGCGAGCTCGAACAGCTCAAAGACGCCATCAACGCCCTGCTCCACCGCCTGCGCCGCAGCGAGGAGGAACAGCTCAACCAGCAGCTCATGCAGGATGCCCGCTGGGCGCGCGAACCTGCCGAGAACATGCCGGAGCTGGACGACATCCCCGAAAACGGCCTCGTCGGCACCTCCGCCGCCATGCAGGACCTGCGCGCCAACATACTCAAGGCCGCGCCCACCATGGCCGACGTCCTCGTCATCGGCGAGACGGGCACCGGCAAGGAGCTGGTCTCGGCGGCCATCCACCAGGCCAGCCCCCGGGCCAACGGCCCCTTCATCACCATCAATTGCGGCGCCCTGGACGAGAACCTGCTCATGGACACCCTGTTCGGCCACGTCAAGGGCGCCTTCACCGAAGCGCGCCAGCCCCGCAAGGGCGCCTTCCTCACGGCCGAGGGCGGCACCCTGATGCTGGACGAGATCGGCAACGCGGCCCCCAAGGTCCAGCAGGCCCTGCTGCGTGCGCTCTCCACCCGCATGATCCGGCCGCTGGGCAGCGACGAGGACGTGCCCTTCGATACCCGCATCATCGCCGCCACCAACGCGGAGCTGCTGCAGGACGCCCAGGAAGGCTCCTTCCGCGAGGACCTCTATTACCGCCTGGCCGTCATCACCATCCGCACGCCCCCCCTGCGCCGCCGCAAGTCCGACCTGCCCCTGCTGGCCGTCTTCTTCCTGACCCGGGCTGCGGAATCCCAGGGCCTGCCCACACCGCGCCTCAGCCGCGGCGCCCTGCGCAAGCTCCAGGAGTACCACTGGCCGGGCAACGTGCGCGAATTGCAGAACTGCCTGACCCGGGCCCTGGCTTTTTGCGAAAATGGCCTCATTTTTGCAGAAAATATCCAGTTGGGATCGGACACCCTTCCCGGGGACATTGCGCGACCGGAACGCGGCAAGCTCTCCTGTCCGCCCGCGCGGACCGACACCAGGCAGCCCCTCAGCGAGACTGCGGGAACGGCGGAGCTTCCTGCTGCCCAGCCAGCTCCGGCTGAAAGCGGGCAAGGCACAGCGCCCCTTGCGGAAGAGCCTCAGCCGCGCCTCAATGCCCGCCTTGCCCGGCTGCTGCCCCACATCGTGGAGCTCGGCAGCATCAGCCGGCAGGAATACCAGGACATGGCAGGCAAGGACATCTCCATGCGTACCGCCCAGTATGACCTGCAGATACTGGTCCGCCTGGGCCTTGTCCGCAGGGAAGGACGCGGCCCGGCCCAACGCTATATAGTGTTGCCGGCAGCACGCGGGTTCCGCGCCTGAGGCAGCCCTTCCGGCACCTGATGGCAGGCCGCTGCGGCTGCCTGCCGGATACCGGCCGGACTGCCCCGGACGGCCCGGCCTCCAGGAGCAGGCGGGCGTGCCTGCGCCGTCTGCCTTCCATGCCCTGCCTGGGGAAGCAAAAGGAAGTTCCATGACCACGACCATCGATATCCTCAAACGCCTGTTTGGCCTGGAGCCGCGCATCAGCCGCGAACAGGCCATGGCCGCTTTCGGCCGCCGCTACGCCTCCTTCAACGAGCTGCTCCAGTCCAATGCGGACCTGGCCGCCATCCTGGCCAAGCTGGACGCGGCCCAGCGGGGCGACAAACATCTGGAGACCCATCAGGTACGGCGCATCGCCCGCAAGGCGATCTTCCACTGCGAACGCATGGCGGCCTGCCTCAACGACATGTCGCGCAACCGCTACAAGGATCTGGAAAAAAGCGTGGCTGCCATAGGGCAGCGCATCGAGAACGAGCTGGAGAAGCACACACGCGGCGACGTCAATGCGCTCATCCTGCCCCTGACGGAAGTGGACGCCAGCATGGGCTACAGCGTGGGCGGCAAGAACGCCAACCTGGGCGAACTGAGCAACATGCTGGACATGCCCGTGCCTCCCGGCTTCGCGGTGACCATCCAGGCCAGCAGCCTGGCCCTGCTGCGCCCCAGCGGCCTGTTCAAGAAGATCCACTCAACCTTGTGCAAGGTGGACGCCGACGTGCCCCACAGCCTGCAGGACGCTGCCCGTACCGTGCAGAACCTGATCCTGGAGGCCCCCCTGCCCGAAGAAGTGGAAAAAGCCCTGCTCGACGGCTGGGACGAGGCGTTCGGCAAGGGAAGCCAGGTGCAGGCCGCCCTGCGTTCCAGTGCCGTGGACGAGGACGGGGTGCAGTCCTTTGCCGGCCAGTACCTGAGCATCCTCGGTGTCACGCGCGAGAGCCTGCCCACGGCCTTCAAGCGCGTGCTGGCCAGCCTGTTCTCGCCCCGTGCCCTGGCCTACCGCGCCCGCAACGGCTACCCGCTGGACGCCACCAGCATGGGCATGTGCTGCCTCAAGATGGTGCAGGCCAAGGCGGCGGGCGTGGCCTTCTCCCGTCATCCCGTGGATCTGCGTTCCAACTGCGTCATGATCCAGGGCACCTGGGGCCTGGGAGAGATGGTGGTGGACGGCACGGCCACCCCGGACAACTGGCTGGTCTCGCGCGCCAACCTGCGCATCCAGCAGGAGACCATCGCCCACAAGGAGATCCGCCTCGTGCTGGCTCCCGGGCGCCATGGCGTGGAGAGCAAGGAAGAGGACGTGCCCGAAAGCCTGCGCAACGTGCCCAGCCTGTCGCACGAGCAGGCGCAGCAGCTGGCCTCCATGGCGCTGGAACTGGAGCGCCATTACCAGTACCCGCAGGACGTGGAATGGGCCGTGGACGAAGACGACCAGATCATCCTGCTCCAGACCCGGCCCATGGGCCTGGACGCCTCGGTCAGCGAGGTGACGGCCCCGGCGCTCTCGCACCTGCGCCCTCTGCTCAGCGGCGGCGAAGTGGCGGCCAAGGGGGTGGGCTGCGGCCCGGTCATCCATGTGCAGCCCTCACAGGACCTCACCCACTTCCCCGAAGGCGCTGTCATGCTCCTGCACCACACCTCTCCCGATGCCATGGTCGCCATGCAGAGGGCCTCGGCCATCATCGCCGAGACCGGCAGCCTCACCGGCCACATGGCCTCTGTCTGCCGTGAATTCGGCATGCCCACGGTCATCAACCTGCCCGGCGCCACCAGTTTGCTGGAAGAGGGAGAGATCGTGACCGTGGACGCCATCGGCGGACGCGTGTTCAGGGGCGAGATCCCCGAGCTGCTGGCCCTGCGCCTGCAACCCCGCCGTCCCACTGCGGACACCCCGGCCCTGATCCTGCTGCGCCGCATCGCCAGCTACATCATGCCCCTGCATCTGGTGGACCCGCACTCCGAGCTCTTCAGCCCGGCCAACTGTACCTCGCTGCACGACGTCATGCGCTACGCCCACGAAAAAAGCTACAGCGAGATGTTCCTCATCTCCGACAGCGTCACCGAAGGCAGCATGGGCGCGGCCAGCCAGCTGGTCTGTCCGGTGCCGCTGGACCTGTATGTCATCGACCTCGGCGGCGGCCTCAAGAATCCCGAATCCCGCCGCGTCACGCCCGAGGACGTCATCAGCGAGCCGTTCGCGGAGGTGCTGTCCGGCATGCTCAATCCTGCCGTCCAGGCCCGTGGCCCCCGCCCCATCAACATGCGGGGCTTTTTGTCGGTCATGAGCCAGAACATGAGCGGCGGCAACCAGCAGGGCGGCCAGCGTTTCGGCGACCGCAGCTACGCCATCGTCTCGGACCGTTATGTGAACTTCTCCTCGCGCGTGGGCTATCACTACGCCATCCTGGACAGCTGGTGCGGCGAGACCCTGAGCAAGAACTACATCCGCTTCGAATTCGCCGGCGGTGCGGCCGGCAGCGTGCAGCGCGAACGGCGCGTGCGCTGTATCGGGGTCATCCTGTCGGAGCTGGGCTTCACCGTGGAAGTGGTGGGCGACCGCATCCGCGCCCGCTACCAGAAGTATCCCCGTCTGGACATCCTTTCGCGTCTGGACCAGCTGGGCCGCCTGCTCATCATGACCCGCCAGATGGACATGCTCATGACCTCCGATGCGGCCGTGCACGGCTATGCCATGAAGTTCCTCAACGGCGAGTATCACTGATCCCCGGCGAAGGACCGTATCCTGTCATGGAGCCCCTCCCCGTGGAGGGGCTTTCCTGTTCCGCCCTCTTCCGGCAGAGGGACCACTTTTTTGCGCGGATCGGGTTGCGGACGCAACCAAATAGCCTTAGATTGTCTCGTCTCCCTCTCCCTTTCAGCAAGGCGGTCTCCCATGCTCCCCACGCTGCCCGACAACGAAAAAAAACAGACGCTCTTCAGCCGCGATTTCATCCTGCTTTTCTGCATGGCCATGTGCAACAACAGCTATATGGCCGTCTTCTACTGCTTCGAACAATGGCTGGAAGGATTGCAGGTCAGCCCCAACTGGCGCGGCATCCTGCTCTCGGCCCTGTTCGCCATGGTCCTGCTCTGGCGGCCCCTGGCCAGCATCGTCCTGCTCTCGCGCAGCAAGCTGCCTGCCCTGCTGGTCACCATCTGCCTTTCCAGCTGCATCATGCTGGCCTATCCCTTCATCCACGGGCCCGACAGCATCTGGCTGATCCTTGGCCTGCGCATCGCCCAGGGCATCTCGCTGGCGGTCTACTCCAGCTGTGTGGTGGCCGTGCTGGTCAGCTGCATCCCCAAGGGCCAGAGCGCCCGGGGCTTCGCCATCTTCTCCCTGACCACCCTGCTGCCCTATTCCATCATCCCGGCCGTGGGCGAGCAGATCCTGCCCCTGCTGGGCGGTGAGCCCCGCCTGTTCGCCCTCATGGCCGTGCTGGCCATCCCCGCCCTGTGCATGCTCGTGCCCCTGGCCCCCAAGCTGCGCAAGCCCGAGATCTCCGCCGATACGGCCAAAAACCAGATGACGCCGCGGGCCATCCTGTATTCCATGACCCATTCCGGTCTGGGCTGCATCTATCTGGCCTGCCTTTCCTTCAGCATCATGACGGCCCTGGCCATCTACTTCATGAAGGGCCTGTGCGTGACCACCGGCGCCACCCCGGCCATGTTCTTCATGGGCTACACCACCACCATCATCCTGGTGCGCCTGTTCGGCGGCCATGTGCTGGATACCCTGCCCCGCTACCGCATCGTGCCCCTTTGTGCCGTGGCCCTGGCCATCAGCATGACCGGCCTGGCCTGGGGCCCCCTCTGGGCCTTCCTGCCCCTGACCATCCTGTACGGCATCGGCCTGGGCCTGCTCTATCCTTTGCTGGCGGCCACCATCTACGACCGCTCCACGGACGCCACGCGCTCCATCAACTCCAATGTGATGATGCTCACCTTCGATGCCAGCGGCATGCTGGGGCCCCTGCTGGGCGGCGCCGTGATCCATGCCGGTTTCGGCTACCGGGGCGTCTTCATGGCAGCGGCCTTCATGGTGCTGTGCAGCGGCGGTTTCATGGTCCTCGACCGCCTGCGTCTGGCCCTCTGGGACCGCAGGGAACAGCAGGAATGACACAAAAGATGGTAATTAGTACTAATTTCAATCCCTTTTCTTATTGAACATAACGTTTTAAAGATATTTATCTTTTTCTGATTTACAAAGACTTCCCCCCACAATAGGTTCTATTCATGGGCTCATTTTTTACAAGGAGGTTCAAAGCCCGCCCGGGATCATGGAGAAATATCTAAGCAGGTATACAGGGGGGAACATATGTTTACAGGTATACCTTCACGACGAAGTATTTCCGCATCGCTGCTGCTCGGCTGTTTCGCCTTTATGATGACGGGATTGAGCGTCCCCGGCACGCCGCTGGCTGCGGACAAAGTCATCGACGGGGGGACGTACACACGCATGTCCGACGGCGATGCCGGGGATCAGGCACGCTATACGTCCGACGGCAACCTGACCATCAACGGCGCGACCTTCAACACACAGAACCCGGTCACGAGCTATACCGAAGATGACGGCATCGAGACCAGCCGTGACAACAGCCTGAAGCTGACCGACCCGACATCCGGCGGCTTCATCTCGGACGATACCGCGCAACAAAAGGGCCCTGACTATGTGACGGCCCTTGCCGCCGCCCGCAAGTCCGATGCGGCATCCCGCATCGTCGGCCTGGACATCGCTGCGGGCAAGGATCTCACCATCAACAGCGGCACGTTCTCTCTTGCCGGCGCCAACGAAAAGCATTTTTCCGGTGAAAACATCACCATCAACGGCGGTACGTTCAACATGTCGGAAGCGTACACCACCTTCACGTCCGCCGGTGGCATCACCATCAACAATGGCGAGTTCAACCTCGTGGGCACCAAGGAATGGGCCCAGTACGACGTTACCCGTGACCGCTGGGTCCTGGGCACCCGCCTGACCTTCAACACCGGCGAAGGCGACATCGTCCTCGGACGTGCCGGCGCTGCCGATGGCCCCGTCTTCAACATCAAGGATTCCCTGTTCATGGCCGTGCCCGCCGGAGCGGGCAGCATGGTCCTCAACAGCGGTGCCATCAATGTCGAAGGCACCTTCCGCTCCTCGCTGCTCCATGCCGGCACGGACCTGACCATGAACGGCGGCAGCCTGCGCGTGACCTCCACCCAGGAGCTGTTCGATGACCCGGTGGAAGTCCAGTCCATGCTCACCGTGCCCAACCTCACCATCAATGACGGCACCGTGGCCGTCCACAACGCCGACATCAATGGCGAAAATTCCATCACGCTCAACGGCGGCACCTATGACCTGAGCGGTACCAGCGTCATCAACAGCAACGGCACCTATGGCGAAAAGCCCTCCGTGGACGGCAAGGGACGTCTGGACATCAACGGCGGCACCTTCGTCATGAGCGGCTCGACCCTGTTCCGGGGCAATACGGCCCTGAACATCACCGACGGCACCTTCGCCTATGAAGGCACCCCGGACGGCCGGCACGGCACGGTCAACGGCAATACCTTCAACATCCCCTACGGCTTCACCCTGGAATCCGGCAGCACCCTCGCCGTCTCCGGCGGAGATTTCACTCTGACCGGCCTGGACCGCAAGCGCTTCACCGGGCAGGACATCGCCATCAGCGGCGGCAACTTCCAGCTCTCCAACGGCTATACGGAACTGTATGCCGACAACAAGCTGGAGATCACCGGCGGCAACATCTCCCTGATCGGCCAGGAAGGCTATACCGTCTATGATGAAGGCCGCGGCAAGGATCTGCTGGGCACCCGCCTGACCCTCAGCGCCGGCAACGGCGGCGTGGTCTTCGGCGATGCCAGCGGCGGCCCGACCCTCACCGCGGTGGATGCCCTGGTCATGATGGCCCAGGACAAGGCCCCCACCACCATCACCTTCAACAACGGCAATTACTCCATCATCGGCGTCACGCGCCTGTCCTCCCTGGATACCAACGCCAGCGACCTGATCATCAATGGCGGCACGTTCTACACGGACCATGCCGGTAACGGTTCCTCCGCCACCACCGTCATCAACGGCGGTACCTTCGAGACCGTCAACGGCGGTTACTGGGGCACGCGCGGCGGCGGTGACTTCAACATCAATAGCGGTACCTTCAGCTTTGACGGTACCTCCGGCATCAGCGCCAGCACCGGCGGCGGCAGCCTGAACATCAAGGGCGGTTCCTTCGACTTCATGGCCGGCAGCTACCTGCAGGCCGCCAAGTCCGACATCAAGTTCGACATGAACCTGACGGGCGGTACCTTCAGCATGGCTCTGGATCCTTCGACCGGCAAGGCCCTGCACATGGACGCCGGTACCGGCGCCCTGTCCCTGGACCGCAAGCTGGCCCTGCATGTCTCCAATGCCGCCACCCTGGCTGCCGGTACCTACACCGTGGCGGACTTCGCCGCCGCGACGGGCGGCGTCAGCCTGACGGAAAACGGCGTTGCGGCCAGCGGCGAGAACTGGACCGACGACCTGTTCGCCACCACCCATGTGCGCGGGAGCGGCAACTCGGCCGCCCTGGTCGTCGATGTCAAGAACAAGACCGACGTCATCTCTTCCCTGCCCGGCAACCGCAACGTCCGCGCCAATGCCGCGGCGTTCGACCGCATCCTGAGCAATGCTGACGGCCTGAGCGCTGCCTACCTGAACGGCCTGTCCGGCATGTCGCCTGAAGGCGCCGCCGAGAGCCTGCGCCAGCTCAGCGGCGAGAACACCCTCAACAGCGGCTATGCCAACATCAACCAGCTCAACCTGTTCCGCGAAGGCATCCGCAACGGCGTGAAGGGCCTTGCCCCCACGGACGAGCCCCGCTCGCAGATGTGGATCACCGCCCTGGGCGGCATCAGCAACCAGGGCTCCGACGACAGCATCAGCGGTTTCGACAGCTACACCGGCGGTCTCGCTGCCGGTTATGCGCTGACCATGCGCAAGGCCCTCGTGGGTGTCGGCCTTGCCTACATCGACACGGACGTCTACTCCCGTGACGACCTCAACCACACCGACATGCGCAGCTGGGTGGGCAGCCTCTATGCCGCTCTGGATCTTGACCCTGTGCGCCTGGAAGCCGATGTGATGTACGGCCAGGGCTACAACGAATCCGAGACCTCCTTCACGGGCCTGCCCGATGCTGAAGGCGACTACAACAGCTACTTCTGGGGCTTCGGCGCCCGCGCTTCGTACAACTTCCTGTTCAATGAAGGCGCTACCCGCCTCACCCCCTATGTGGGCATAGAATACGCCAGTGTCACGCAGGATGCCTACACCGAAAGCGGCCCGCTCGGCCGTCACTTCGATGTGGACAGACTGGAACGCTGGACCCTGCCCGTGGGCATCGAACTGCAACATGACTTCGTCATCGACGACGAAAAGTCCGTCAGCACCTGCATCGGTATCGGCTACGCCCGCGACCTGAACGACTCCCAGGCCGAAGCCAGCGTGTATCTTGGCCCCAACAGCGCGCCCCTGCGTGTCCATGGCGTCGAGATGGGCAAGGACGCCCTGCGCTACAACGCCGGTGTCAGCTTCAACGTGAACGACACCGTTTCCATCTTCGGACAGTATAACGGCGAGACCCGCAGCAACTACACGGACAACTCCTTCCGCCTCGGCGTGGAGATCCGCTTCTAGCTCCTGACCTTCAACCATAAAAAAGGCCCTCCTCGGAGGGCCTTTTTTATGGCTCGGCCTTCAGGCCGCATCAGCTTTCCAGCGCCTGGGCCTCCTTGCCCAGGATGACGAACAGCTGGCGCAGGTTCTCCACGGCCACCACGCGCGGGCTGCCCCCGGCATCGCTCACCCGTACCCGCACGGCATAGCTGTTGCCGTTGCCGTGGTCGCGCAGCACAAAGGGCACGATCCAGTCCCTGCCCTGCCGTACGGGCGTGCCCACGTCACGGATCTCCTTGCGCCCCATGGACACGGACTCGAACAGGGGCGCCACCCAGCCTTCCGCTGCGTAGTCCTGCACGCTCTTCCCGGCAAAGGCCCCGGAAGCGATGCCATTGTGCACGAAGGCCCGGGCCTCGGAGACCAGCAGCTTGCGCACGCTCAGGCCGTTGTCCTCGGCCATGGCGGCCCCGGAGAACATCAGGGCCAGCATGGGCGGCAGCAGGGAAGAGTTCTCCGGCCTGGCGGCCTCTTTCATGAACAGGTTCACGGCCGCATCGAGGATGGCATCCATGTCCACGAGCTGCTCGAAGCAGGCCGCATCCGCATTGTCCACGGCCCCGCCCGCCTCCACCACGCAGGCCCGGGCCGCATCGGCCGAAAGGGCGCGGGCCCCGGCAGGCCAGAGGCACAGGCAGCACAGGAGCAGCACACAGCACAGGACGCTGCCGCGGCAAAAGATGTCTTTGGTGAACACAGCGCGCATGGCACGCCTCCTTGCGGGCACGGGCCCGCCGTTAGGGCCGGGACATCCCGGCAGACCGGGAGGGGCTGCTGTGGCTCCCTTGCCCGGCGTGTGAAAAAGGGGAGCCGCCCGAAGGCACTCCCCCTCTTTGCCTTGGAATGTGAAGACCATGAAGCTGCCGGCGTACCCGGCCGGATCCGGCCTGCCGCTGAAGGGACATCCTCCCTGCAGGCCGTATGGCCGGGTGCAACGGCGCATCCCGCAAGCTTCTGCCCTCTTCCCGCGCCTGCTTTGCAGGAACAGGCCGGATCGTCGCGCTCCTAGCGGGACGGCGCCGGTGCCGGCAGCACGGGACCACCGGCCGGGGCGCCACCCGTTGCCGGCGGCTGGGCTGCGGGCGCGGGCAACGGTGCGGGCGCCGCAGGAGTTTGCGGGGCCGCGAGGGCCGGGGGCGTTACCGCCCCTCCGGCGGCAGGGCCCTGCGCGGGCAGGGCCGCCGGAGCAGTCCCTTGCGGGGCGGATACCGGTGCCGTGGCCGGCGCAGCCGGGGCAGCAGGAGCGCTCCCGCCATCTGTGGCCGGAAGTGCCGGAGCTGCCGCCGGACGGGGCCGGGCCTGCTTGGGACCGGGCCGCAGGGGCACGTCGCTGACGACAGGGGCCGCAGGCTGTCCTGCGGCCGCTTTGCCGCTGGCGATCCGGGTACAGCGGCCCGCCATGTCCCGCAGCGCGGCGGAACCGGCACGGACAGTCGCCAGGGCCTTGCTGTCCTGCTGGAGGCGGCGGCCCACCCACTGGGCCACGAACAGCAGGGTATCGTCATCCAGGGCGGCACCGGCATGGCGGCGGATCTCGCCCACCAGGGAATGCTGCGCTGCCGTGCGGGCATCCATGGCCTGGCGGTAACGGCCCGTGATGTCGTCCACCCGCAGCTGGGCCGTGGCGATGGCGGCGGCATCGTTGCGCTGCCGGGCCTCGTCCAGCTCGAACACCGTGCTGGCCATGCGGCTGTAGATGTCCAGCGATTCCTGCAACAGCCGCTCGCTCTCGGCCAGCCGTGCGCCCAGATCCGGTACGGCGGCCACGCCGTCCAGGGCAGCGGCCCAGGCTTCCAAACGCCCGGCAAGGGCCATGTGCAGCTGCCTTTTTTGCAGGTCGCTCCAGTTGTGTTCCGTACACTGGCGGTCGAGGTCGTCCAGGAAGCGGTCGGCATAGATGGTGTACAGGCTGCGCAGCATGTCGGGATGGAAGGCGTAGCGCAGCACAGCGGCGCGGCTGCCGCCGGCCAGGCCCGTCAGCTTGACGCCGTACCGCTGGTTGAGGGAGGGCAGGCTCAGATCGAGGCCGCTGCCCTGGAAGCGTTCCAGCACATGCCCGGCAAGGTCTTCCACGAAAGCGGGCTGCACGCGGCTGTCCGCGGGATACTGGCGTTTTTGCGCCTCCTGCCCCTCCGGGACAGGCATAGCGGCCCCGGGCGACACGAAGTCCGTCCTGACCAGGGCACTGACCGTCCCCTGTACCGTGGGCCCGGCCAGCGTGCCCGGCGCTGTGGCAGGCGTGGCCACCGAGGGCGGGGGCGGCGGAGGCGTCTCGCGCAGCAGGTTCATGAGGGGCGCCAGGGCCGTGCCTTCCAGCTTCGCGTCCAGCCAGGTCACGGCATCCTTGCGCCAGGCATCGCGGGTGGCATCGTCACGGGTCAGCCACACGGCGGCTCCGGCCACCAGCAAAAGGGCCAGCAGGGCCAGACAGCCCAGCTTGTGTCCGCCGCGCGACGTCTTGGGGGCGGGCAGATCATCCAGCCGTCCGCCGGACGGGGACGCGGAGGCGGGGGTAGCGAACCGGCTCCGGGCCGGTGCCTGGGTTTCCAGTTTCATGCAGGACCTCCGGGCGGCAGGAAGGCTCGCCCATAAAACTCGCTGCCGACGGCTCGGCAGGCTGTGGGCATGCTAGCATCCCGGCACACGGCTGTGAAGGCATTTTGCGAGCCCCTCCCCGCCGCTGCCCGGCGGGCCGGATGCGCTTGCGGCCCCTGCGGCCCGAAGTTTTTGTCCCCCGGGAATGCGGCCATCCTTCCGGGATGGGCTGGCCTAAGGAAACAAGAATCGTGCCAACTACCTGTTTTCCCGAAAAAACACTGTCTTTCCCCGGCGGGCATGAATGCCCCGCCAGCCGCACCGGCAGCGGAAAAAAAGCTTTTCCCTCTGTTGACGCCCCCCTTTCGCCATGCTAATCACGAACCCCTACTAACAATGGGCAGCCGGCCACCAAAGGCACGGCTGCCGCTTTCACCTTTTAACCGGAATAGCCGCAGAGGGAGCGGATACTATGCCGAATTACGTTTACTTTCTTCTTGCCGTAGCCGGTCTCATCGTGGGCTACATCATCTACGGTTCCATCGTCGCCAAAATCTTCGGTGCGGACGAAAACCGCCCCACCCCCGCCAAGACCATGGCCGACGGCGTCGACTACGTCGAAATGCCCATGTGGAAGGTCTGGCTCATCCAGCTGCTGAACATCGCCGGTGTGGGCCCCGTCTTCGGCCCCATCCTGGGCGCCCTGTACGGCCCCAGCGCCCTGCTGTGGATCGTCATCGGCACCATCTTTGCCGGTGCCGTGCATGACTACTTCTCCGGCATGCTCTCCGTGCGTTACAAGGGCGCCAACGTGCCCACCATCGTGGGCTACAACCTGGGCAACGTGGCCAAGCAGGTGATGCGCGTGTTCGCCGTCATCCTGCTGCTGCTCGTGGGCGTGGTCTTCGTGGCTGCTCCCGCCGGCCTGCTGGCCAAGCTGACCCCCGACTACATGGACCAGATGTTCTGGGTCGCCGTCATCTTCGCCTACTACTTCCTGGCCACCATCCTGCCCATCGACAAGATCATCGGCCGCCTCTACCCCCTGTTCGGCGCCGTGCTGATCATCATGGCCGTGGGCATGACCGTGACCATGTTCACCAATGGTTGCGAATTCTACAACTGGGCCTCCTTCCCCAACAACCATCCCCAGCAGCTGCCCATCTTCCCGCTGGTGTTCATCACCATCGCCTGCGGCGCCCTGTCCGGCTTCCACGCCACCCAGTCGCCCCTGATGTCCCGCTGCCTGTCCAATGAAAAGCAGGGCAAGGCCGTGTTCTACGGCGGCATGGTGGCTGAAGGCTTCATCGGCCTCGTGTGGGCCACCGTGGGCATGACCTTCTACACCAGCCCCGAGGCTCTGGCCGCTGCCGGCGGCCCCGCCAACGTGGTCGATGAGACCGCCCGCGCCCTCATGGGCCCCATCGGTGGCGTGCTGGCCATCCTGGGCGTGGTGGCCCTGCCCGTCACCTCCGGTGACACGGCCTTCCGCGCCGCCCGCCTGACCATCGCCGAAATGTTCAACTTCAAGCAGTCCGCCATCCCGGCCCGCCTGGTCATCGCCCTTCCGATCTTCGCCATCGGCGTGGTGCTGAACTTCGTGGACTTCAACGTCATCTGGCGTTACTTCGGCTTTGCCAACCAGGCCCTGGCCGCCATCATGCTCTGGGCCGCCGGCGCCTATCTGTACCGCAAGCATCGCCTGCACTGGATCTGCACCCTGCCCGCCACCTTCATGACGGCCGTGTGCACCGCCTACATCTGTTATGAACCCAAGATGGGCTTTGGCATGGGCATCCAGACCGCCGACATCATCGGCGTGATCGTGGCCGCCGTTTGCCTGGTCTCCTTCCTGGCCCTGGCCCGCAAGCCCATCGCCGGTGCCCCCAGCATCGACGAAGTGTAGCGTCCCGCCACTCCACAACCACGCACAAGGGCAGGGATCTTCCCTGCCCTTTTTTTGTACCGCCGGCATGGCGCGCCCAACCTGACCGCCCGGCATTGCGCCCTTCCCGGAGGCAGCGTATAACCCTGCTGTCCGGCCGCGTGTGTCCCACGGCCGTCAGTCCGCCATCACAGAACAGGAGATATCCATGCGTACCCCCAACATCCTGACCATTGCCGGTTCCGATTCCGGCGGCGGTGCCGGCATCCAGGCCGACCTCAAGACCATCATGGCCCTGGACGGCTACGGCATGAGCGTCATCACGGCCCTGACCGCCCAGAACGGCCTGGGTGTCACCGGGATCCACGCGCCCGAGCCCGGATTCGTCGTGCTGCAACTGCGCGCCGTGCTGGACGGCTTTCCCGTGCACGCCGCCAAGACCGGCATGCTCTTCTCGGCCGGCATCATCAACGCCCTGGCCGACGCCCTGCGCGACCGCAGCTTCCCGCTGGTGGTGGACCCTGTTTCCGTGAGCCAGAGCGGCAGCCGCCTGCTGCGTGAAGATGCCGTGGAGGCCCTCAAGGAACGCATGATCCCCGGCTGCGACCTGCTGACCCCCAACCGCCCCGAAGCCGAGATGCTCACCGGCATGACCATCAGCTGCGCCGATGACGCCGCTGCCGCCGGGGAGGCGCTCATCAGGATGGGCGCCAGGGCCGTGCTCATCAAGGGCGGTCATATGGAAAGCTCCATCGTGGTCACGGACTGCCTCTGCCAGGCCGGGCAGCCTCCCAAGTTCCTGCCCCAGCCCAAGGTGGAGACCACCAACAACCACGGCACCGGCTGCACCCTGTCGGCCGCCATCGCCACCGGCCTTGGCCACGGCCTGCCCCTGCAGGTGGCCGTGACCCGCGCCCAGGAATTCCTCAACCTTGCCCTGCGCAAGAGCTACGCGCCCGGCAAGGGCTGCGGGCCCGTCAACCACGCCGCCCGCCGCTAGGCATCATTGCAAGACTGATTGGGGGAAAAGGCTGCGGGAAAGGGACCTCTTTTGTTTGACGCACGGGGGGCCCCTTTCCCCGGCCTCTGTCCCTCCCCGGATGCGCTTCCCCCCCAAAAAAATGCGCCCCGGCGACAACTCCGGCAGGCAATGGCCTTCCACCACGGCAGGGCATGGAAAAGCGCCCTTTCCCGGCATCGTCCAAAGGGGCTGCGATGCCGGCGTCCCGCTCCGGCGGAAAAAGTTTCCGTCCGGGCTCCTGACCGGCACCAGGCCGGCCTGCGGCCCCCTTTTTCCTTCCACATCAACCCCAGAGCCTCCATGCCGGACATTTCTTCCACCATGCGCCTCAGGCTGTTGCTGGCCTATGACGGCAGCCGTTATTGCGGCTGGCAGATCCAGGACATCCCCTCCCCGCCGCCCACCGTGCAGGCCGCCGTGGAAGCCGCCGTGGGGCGCATCGCCGGACGGCCCGTGCGCGTGTTCGGCTCCGGCCGTACCGATGCGGGCGTCCATGCCCACGGCCAGGTGGCCCATTGCGATGTGCCCCGCCGCCCCGGTCTGGACTGGCGCCACGCCCTCAACGCCCTGCTGCCCGCGGACGTGCGCGTCCTGCACTGGCAGGAGGCCGCCCCCGACTTCCACGCCCGCATCAGCGCCCTGCGCAAGACCTATGTGTATGATTTCTGGCAGGAGAAAGGCTTCGTCCCGCCCCGGCTGGCGCCCTTCGTCTGGCGCAGCGGCCCCCTGGACGCCGGGGCCATGCGCGCGGCCCTGCCCTTTTTGCTGGGCAGGCACGACTTCGCCAGCCTCCAGAACGCCGGCACCGAGATGGAAAGCACCGTGCGCGAGCTCCAGGCCGCCACACTGACGGAGCTGCCGCCCGTGGAGTTCATGCCGCCCTGCCTGCCCTGCCTGCGCCTGACCGTCACGGCCAACGGTTTTTTGAAGCAGATGGTCCGCAACATGGCCGGGCTGCTGGCCGCCTGCGGGCGCCACAAGCTGTGCCCCGACCAGATCCCCGCCATCCTTGAGGCCGCCGACCGCCGCGCCCTGCCCAGCCCCACGGCCCCGCCGCAGGGCCTGGTCCTGGCCCATGTGGAGTACCCGGACTGAGCCCTGTCTGCATCCCCCAAAACGTCGAGACCACCCGCCAGCGGGTGGTCTTTTGTTTCGTCCCGCTGATCCCGGCGGGCTGGCAGACAAGCGCTCTGCCTTTTTCCTTTCCGGGAAAGAGCCTCCTTATTTTCCACTATCTGGAATAAGATGCTGGTATCATAAAACGGCATCATGCCGTTTTTCATGTCCGGTGGGGCATGACACCGGGCAACAGCCGTTCTCCGAGAGCTGTCCGCCAACGTGCCCCTTTGCCTGCCGCATTTCCCCAACCTACCCCCGCGCATCCCCGCATCCCCGCATCCCGCGCTTCGGCAGGGGGAATCCCCTCACCAACAAAAAAGGACGCCCCGCAGTCAGCAGGACATCCTTCTTTGTATCCATCCCGGCAGGGGGAGGTCCATGGTTTGTTTAGCAGCTATCTGGATGCCCCATCCCGCCTGTTATGGGCCTCCACGAACGCATTGTAGGCTTCCTGGGCCTCCTGCAACACCAGATTGAGCTGGCGGCGCGTCGTATTGCTGAACGCATCCTCCTGCCCCTGGGCCACAGTGCGGGGGAAGAGGTCGGCCTTGTCCAAAAACGCCTGCCAGAGACGCCGCTCTCCTTCCGTCATGCCCCTGGTCCGGCCACGGGCCACGGCCAGGGCCTCTTCCATCTCCTTGCGCCAGCCCGCCACGGCCACGGCATCGGGATTGCCCTCGCGCAGCAGGATGCCGCCCAGCAGGAAACGGCTGAACAGGAAACGGGCCGAGCTGATGGCTTCTTTCAGCGGATCGCCCTGGAGCAGCACGTCCTCGGCCTGACGGCTGCGGTCACGCACCAGCACCAGCAGGGCATCACGGGCCTTGGAGAACTCGGCATGTGCGTCCTGCAGGCGGCGCAGCAGCTTCTTGCCCTGCGCGCCGTCGTCCACGATGCTGTCGTCCAGGGCGTACTTGCGGAAAGACGTGACCAGCTTTTCCATGCTGGTCAGCGTCCGCCGCATGGTCGCCACCAGATCCCGCAAACGGGCGGCGTCGGCCTCGCCCCACACGGCTTTTTCCACAGCGGGCCTGTCGTCCAGTTCCGCAGGGCGCTGGGGCTCCTTGCCCAGCAGCCAGGTGCGCATGTAGTCCTCGGCCTGCCGCAGCAGATGCCCGGCATGGATGCCCGCCACATCGGCCCAGCGCCAGAAGGCATTGCCGGCATCCAGCACCCTGGCGGCCGCGGCCGCTTCCTCGGCCGGTGCCGGAGCCTCCGGCACCTGCAGACCGGCAGCGGCCTTCGCCACCACGGCGGACGCGGTCTCCTTGTCCAGAGAGGCTTTGGGAGCGCTCTCCTCCTGGCAGGCACACAGGCCCAAAGCCAGAGCCATGAGGCACACCAACCACAGGAAACGAACAGGACGCCGCATCATGCCACATGCTCCGCGATCCAGGCATCGAGCCCGGTCAGGTCAGGCCCCCAGGGGAAATCCCCGCCCCTGAGCTCCGGCCCGGTGCCGTAGAACAGGGTGCCCACCTCCTCGGCGGCATTACGGTCCGTGGAGGCATCGCCCACCATGAGCACCTCGTCAGGCAGGACGCAGGCCTTGTCCACGATCATGGCCAGCAGTTTGGCCTTGGACGGCGGCGAGCCGTAGATGCCCGTGAAACAGCTGTCCAGGCCGCGTTCCTTGAGGATGAAGTTCAGTTCTTCGTGCGGTGCGCCGGAGCAGACATAGAGCGGCAGTTTTCCCTGCCAGTGCTCCAGCACCCGGGCGATGCCGGGGATGAGCTCGCAGCGGCGCACTTCGTCCAGGGCATAGTCGGCAAAGCGCCTGCCCCATTCCTCGGACTCGGCGGGCGTGATCTCCCTGTCCAGGATCTCGCGGAAGAACCATTCGAATTTTTTGTAACGGCTCACGCCGCCGTGCACGGTATGGTACATGACGAAGCGGTCGCGGGCCTCCTCGCCATAGGGCTCGGCCAGACGGGCAAAGGCGCGCGTCTTGACCGGCACGCTGTCGAGGATCACGCCGTCACAGTCGAAAACAAGACATTTCAGGGCCATGCAGACTCCTTGTTCGCGCCGTCAAAGGCGGCGCCGTACAGGAAGGATTCAGAGACAGACCCGCTCCCTACACCCAGAAGGACGGGGCGTGCGGGCCGGAGCCGGAAGACGGCACAGGCCGCCTGCCGGTCAGGAAAAATACCGGGGATGCGGGGACGCCAGGCACTCCCGCCCCAGGGCTACCGGCGTTCCGGGCATTCGCTGCGGTCGCGGTGGCCGATGGGACGTGCCGGGACACCGCCCACGATGGTGAAAGGGGCCACATCGCGGGTGACCACGGCGCCCGCGCCCACCACGGCACCCCGGCCGATGCGCACGTCGGGCGTGATGACGCAGTTGGCCCCGATCCAGACATCGTCCCCGATGACGATCTCGCCCGGATGGTGCCCCTGCTGCAGGATGGGCACATCATGCCGCGAAAAACAGTGGTTGGCGGCCCGCAGCACCGTGCCGGGGCCCACGGCCACATGCCTGCCCATGACGATGCGCCCGCCGTCGGCCGCCACATGGGCATAGGGCGAGATGGACACGCGGTCGCCCAGGACAAGTTCACCGTCCCCGGCCGTGATGATGCAGCCCCGCCCCAGCCGGACGGCATCGCCCAGCCGCATGTGGCGGCAGCCCACGAAGCTCAGGCCCGTGCCGAAGCGTACCGAACCGCAGCCGGCAAAGAGCCAGCGCCAGGCCAGCCAGCGCAGGGCCAGGCCCAGGGGGGTGGGTATCCAGGCGAAGCAGGCTATCCAGAGCTCTTCCCAGGCAGCCCGGAGGCGCGACAGCGGACCCATCTACTTCGCGTACTCCCGCATGAGGGCATCCCCTTCCATGAGCCGCGTCACGCGGGCCAGGTCCTCAGGGGTGTCCACGCTCCAGGTGCGGGCATCGGTGGGCACCATGCGCACTTTTTCCCCGTGTTCGAGGATGCGCATCATGTCCACGGACTCGCAGATCTCCAGCGGGCTTTCCTCCAGCTCGTTGAAGCGGATCAGGTAGTCCCGGCGGAAGGGGATGATGCAGACCTGCTTGCGCATGGGCACCTTGTCGGCCCCCTTCTTGCGGGAAGGGATGGGCTCGCGCGAGAAGTAGAGGGCATCGTTGTTGCGGTCCACCACGACCTTCACTTCGTTGGGGTCCTCGAACTCTTCCAGGGTGTCCATGTCGGCCATGAGGTTGACCACGTTGATGGAAGGATCCCTGAGCATGGGTTCCACCGCCGCGTCGATCATGCCGGGCAGCACCATGGGCTCGTCCCCCTGCACCATGACCACGATGTCCGCCTTCCGGCCCGTGGCCGCCTCGATCTTGAGCAGGGCCTCGGCCGTACGGGTGGAGCAGCGCACATGATGGTCGCCGGTCATGACGCACGCAAGGCCCGCCTCCCTGCAGTAGTCCTCGATGACCGTGTCACAGGTGGCCACATAGGTGGCGGAAAGGCAGCGGCTCATGGCCGTGCGGAAGGCCACATGGCCCACCATGGGCACCCCGTGGATCAGGGCCAGAGGTTTGCCGGGGAAACGGCTGGAGCCCATGCGGGCGGGGATGATGGCGATGATGTTCATAACTTCTCCCTGGGCAGGGACTGCCCGGCAAGGGGATGACGGGAAGACAGGCACGGGCCCCGGCGGACGGCCATGGCCAGGACAGGACGGGCGCCACATGGGGAAAGCCCGGGACCGGGCACACGCGGATGCCACCGGCAGGCAGGCCGCCGCGGAACGTGCGGGGCCTCAGTCGTCAGTGGAGACCAGATAGCCGCCCTGGCTCTGCAGTTCCGGGTGGATCTGGCGGTGTTCCTCTTCCATGACGCGCAGGATGCCCTGCCCCAGGTCAACGGTCAGCGGCGGCACCAGCTTGCGGCCCATCCGGGGCATGAAGGCGTAGGGCGTCACCTGATAATGGCCGCTGTTGGGGTCGTTCTGGTATCTGATCTCCAGCTCCCTGCCCAGCATCTCGCCGATCATCCTGAACAGGTCGGCCACGCGCATGGGCTGGTTGCCGGAGATGATGATGTTCTGGTTGGCGTACTCCGGCCCCAGGACATGCAGGGTGGCGGAGGAGGCGTCGTCCACGTGCACGTATTCGCGCAGGGCCGTGGGCGTCCCGTAATAGGTGATGCTGCCCGTGGTCAGGGCCTCGTGCACGAAGCGGTGGATGGCATTGCGCATGTCGGCGCGGGGGCCGTACAGGGAACCGTAACGCAGGATGGTGTACGGCAGGCCGTACATGGCCTGGTAATTCTCGATGTAGATCTCGCAGGCCTGCTTGCTGCACCGGTAGAAGCCGCCGGACTTGCCGTAGACATAGAGCGAGCTGGCAAAGATGTAGCGCCCGGTACCGGCCCGGCGGCAGGCCTCCAGGAGCATGACGTTGCCCACCACGTTGAGGCGGGCCGTATCCACGGGGCGCTCGTTGGCTTCGCCGATGTCGGCGATACCCGCATAATTGAAGACCACCTCGGCCCCTTCCACGGCGGCCTGCACGCAGTCCTCGTCCAGGATGCTGCCCACCACCATCTTCTGGCCGTCACGCAGCCAGGGAGAGGGACGCACGTCCACGATGGTCACGTCGTGCCCGGCATCGGAGAGCTTGTCACAGATATGCGACCCCAAAAAACCGGAACCGCCGAAAACAGTCACCTTCACGGCCTTCCTCCCGATGCCCTGCCCTACACCCCGGCGGGACGTGCCGCCGCCTGCCAGAGGAAGACCGAGTCGATGCCGTAGGCGATGAAGCGGCTGCCCGCCGCCACCTGACGGCGCAGCTCCTCGGGATCGGGCTGTACCACATGCAGGCCCATGCGGGCATGGTGGCGCCGGCAGGCATCATGGATGCGGGCCATGGCGGCCTTGAAGTCGGGATGGTCGAACTGCCCTGTCAGGCCCATGGAACCGGAAAGGTCATAGGGGCCCACCATGATGGCGTCCAGACGCGGCTGGGAAAGGATGGCGTCCAGCTCCTCCACGGCACGGATATGCTCGATCTGGGCCACCAGGAAAAGCCGGGGCGCCGTGGCCTGCATGTAGGCATCGAAATCCTTGCCAAAGGCATTGGCCCGGCAAAAGCCCACGCCGCGGTTTTCCCGCAGGGGCTCTCCGTCCCGGCGGCCGTCGTCGTGGCCGGGATAGGTGGCCCAGCTGATGGCCTGGTCCAGCTGCTCACGGCTCTCGATCATGGGAAAGATCAGGCCCTGCGCACCCGCTTCCAGAGCGGCCTTGACGGCCGTCTTGGACGCGATGGGCAAGCGGGCAAAGGGCGCGGCCCCGCCGCACTGGATGGCACGGAAGATGTCGGGCAGGCCGGTGCGGCCGAAGGAACCGTGCTCCATGTCCACAGCCACCCAGTCATAGCCGGCACGGGCCATCAGTTCTGCCACATCGGCGGAAGGCAGTTGCAGCCAGGTGCCGATGGTGGGTTCATCCTTTGCCAGTTTGGCGCGAATATCATGAATATCCATAGGAAACGGCTTGCCGCCGCCGGGCTTGGGTTATGCCTCAAGGCCCGGCCAGCATAGCGCGAGGCCGCACAGGGCGCAAGCTGGCCCCGGAGGAGGGAAGGGAGGCATAAAAAAACCCGCCCGGAACCGGGCGGGGGAGCGCCGGGCCTTGAGGAGGAAGGGCCACGGCTGCGTGGTGCGCTCTGGAAGCATGCGTCGCCAGTGATGAAAAATGCGGCACGGAGTCTGGCGGGCCGTGCCGCACTGGAGAAAATACTGTTTGACCAAACAAACAGCCACGCACGATATGAGATTACGCAGAGCCTGCTCTGCCGTCAAGTGTTTGCTCCAAAATTCACGAAGATTTTTCTCCATGGATTTCTGGAAAAGGCCATCCGTTGAGCTGGCTACTTTTTATGAAATTTTTTATGAAAAATCCACCTTTTTTTTGAAGAAAAAACAAATTTCAGCGTAGCAAGGCAACGTATTGGATTTGCATGTCTTTTTTACAAGATTTTTAAAGCCGCCTGCCGGGAAAGATGAATTCATTTTCCCTTCGATCTTTGTTGCTGACGCAACTAGCATGGAAAATGGTCCCTGTACAGGAAAATATGGCAGACTTTTCCGTTATGTTATTTTTTTCACAATACATGTCCTCCTCCAGCGGATGACAAGTCCCCTGCCCTGACCTATACTGCCGATGCCGCCCCCTCATTCGGGAGCGCCTGCCCCGAACACAACCATTCCTGTCATAAAGGAGTCATCCCATGAAAGAGATCAGAGCTGCCGCGCGTGAGCGCATGAAGGGTCACTGCCGCGTTTGCCCCGTTTGCGATGGCAAGGCCTGTTCCGGTGAAGTGCCCGGCATGGGCGGCCTGGGCACCGGTGCCAGCTTCCGCAACAACCGCGAAGCCCTCAATGCCTGCAAACTCAACATGACGGCCCTGCACGACGCCCGCGAGCCCCGCACCAACTGTACCATCCTGGGCATCGACCTGAGCTTCCCCGTCATGGCGGCCCCCATCGGTGGCGTCTCTTTCAACATGAGCGATGCCATGAGCGAAGACGACTACATCTTCGCCATCCTGGAAGGCAGCCGCGCCGCCGGTGTCATCGGCTGTACCGGTGACGGCGTGCCGCCCTTCATCATCGACGCCGCCGTCAAGGCCCTGAAGGCCTGCAACGGCCACGGCATCCCCTTCATCAAGCCCTGGGAAGGCAAGGAACTGTTCGAAAAGATCGACCGCGTGCTGGCCGACGGCAGCCCCATCCTGGGCGTGGACGTGGACGCCGCCGGTCTCATCACCCTGCGCAAGATGGGCCGCCCGGTCATGCCCATGTCCGTGACGGAACTGGAGACCGTGGTGCGCTACGTGCATGACATGGGCCGCAAGTTCATCGTCAAGGGCATCATGACCCCCGACGACGCCCATCGCGCCATCGACGCCGGCTGCGACGCTATCGTGGTCTCCAACCACGGCGGCCGCGTGCTGGACCACTGCCCCGGTACCGCCACCGTACTGCCCGCCATCGCCGATGCCGTGCGCGGCAAGATCACCATCCTGGCCGACGGCGCCGTGCGTGACGGCGTGGACGTGCTCAAGATGCTGGCCCTGGGCGCCGACGCCGTGCTGGTGGGCCGCCCGCTCTGCATCGCGGCCATCGGCGGCGGTGTGGAAGGCGTGACCAAGTACTGGCAGCAGATGCAGGGCCAGCTGGTGCAGGCCATGCTGCTCACCGGCTGCGCTTCCCTGGCCGACGTGCGCGAGCACATCATCTATCGCGGCTAGTTTTTCTGGCGAACCTGCGGGGAGGGGCACCGCCCCTCCCTTCTTTCTTTTGCCCCGGCGGCCCCCCGGCGCCGGCGGCCTCCCCTGCCTGCCCCTGCGGCAGGTCCTTTTTTTCAAAGGACATCATCATGCAGTTTTCTGTGGATACCGACCGCTGTGTCTCCTGCGGCCTGTGCCTTTCCGACTGTCTGCCCCGCGCGCTGGGCATGGACGAGGAAGGGCACCCCTACATCAAGGACGAACGCCTGTGCATGCACTGCCACCACTGCCTGGCTCTCTGCCCCACGGGCGCCATCAGCGTGGACGGGCACAATCCTGACACCTCCCGCCGCCTCCTCAATGCCTGGCCCCGGCCCGAACAACTGGAGGCCCTCATCAAGGGCCGCCGCTCCGTGCGCCAGTACCGGCCGGAAAACGTGGACCCGGCCCTGCTGCAGCAGGTGCTGGACGTGAGCGCCCACGCCCCCACCGGCGTCAATGCCCGCAAGCTCTGGGTGGGCGTCATGGACGACATGGACCGCATGCAGGCCTTCCGCGAGGACGTCTATGCCCGCCTGGCGGACAAGGCCCTCCACAATGCCCTGCCCCAGTGCCGCCGCACGGCCTTTTTCGCCGCTGCACCGCGCCTGTGGAAGGAACAGGGTATCGACGGCATCTTCCGCGGTGCGCCCCACTTCGTGCTGGTGGGCAATGCCAAGGATGCCCCCTGTCAGGAGCAGGACCCGCTCATCTATCTTTCATACATGGAGCTCTACGCCCAGAGCCTGGGCCTGGGCACCACCTGGTGCGGCCTGCTCTACTGGTGTCTGCAGCTCATGCTGCCCGAGCTCCTGCCCGAGCTGGGCCTGCCCGAGACCCACAGCTTCCAGTATGCCATGCTGCTGGGCGAGCCTGCCATCCGCTACGCGCGTACGGTGGAATACGGCCCGGCCACGGTGCACCGCATCCAGTGGAAGTAACGCTTTCCCAGCCTGCCGGAGCGGAGGGGATGCCTCTCCGCCCGGTGATGACGGACGGCGGCATGCGGGCCTTCCCGCACAGCCGCCTTTTTTGTCGCCTTGCCGCTGATCTGTTGTCTCCGGCCGCTCGGCAGCGTTGACCTGGGCACAGCTTTCCTGCACCATCTTGACAGGAAGGCCTTCCAGGAATATTTTGCCAAATGACCAAATAAGGGACAACATGCAGCACAACAAGGAATTCATCGAGGCACAGGCCCGGATCTTCAAAGCCCTGGGCCATCCCAGCCGTCTGCTGATGGTCGATGCCCTGCGCGACGGTGAAAAATGCGTCTGTGACCTGCAGGCCCTGGTGGGGGACGACATGTCCACCATCTCCAAGCATCTGGCTGTCCTGCGTGACGCCGGTGTGGTCACCCGGCGCAAGCAGGGCGTGAACATCTATTACAGCCTTGCCCTCTGCTGCCTGGACCAGTTTCTGGCCTGTACCGGCCAGCTGCTGGAAAAACGCATCCTGAGCCAGATGGACATGCTGCGGAACAAATAGGCAGGCCCGCTGCGGCGGGATCTTTTTACCCCTAAATTTGGCAATTTTGCCAATAAGGAATATTTATGGACAAGCGCCCTTCCCCGCCGCGTCCTTTTTCCGCCCCGCGTTACGCCTTGACCCTGCTGGCCGTGCTGCTGGCCTGGACAGGCCTGTACATGTCCATCCAGCCGCTGGCCACCTGGCTGGCCTTCGACCTGCTTTCCCTGACGCCTGGCGGGGCCCCGGGCCTGGCCCTGGAATTCTTCCTCTATGACAGCGCCAAGATCCTGCTCCTGCTGGTGCTGATGGTCTACTGCATCGGCTGGCTGCGGGCCGGGCTGCATGTGGAGCAGGTGCGCGACTGTCTTTCCGGCAAGGGGCGGGGCATCGGCTATCTGCTGGGGGCCACGTTCGGCGCCATCACGCCCTTCTGTTCCTGTTCCAGCATCCCGCTCTTCCTGGGCTTCACCATGGCCCGCATCCCACTGGGCATCACCATGGCCTTCCTCATCACCTCGCCGCTCATCAACGAGATCGCCGTGGTCCTGCTCTGGGGCCTGCTGGGCTGGAAGTTCACCGTGGTCTATGTGGCCGTCGGCATGGCGGCCGGTATGCTGAGCGGCTGGCTGCTGGACCTGCTCCGCGCCGAACGCTGGTTGCAGCCCTTCCTGCGCGGCATGCTGGGGGCCTCCGGCCAGGCGGCCCGGGATGCACGCAGCAGACGCCCTGGCCTGGAAGAACGGCACCGTTTCGCCTGGGACGAGATGACGGGCATCTTCCGCCGCGTCTGGCGCTGGGTCATCATCGGCGTGGGTCTGGGGGCGCTCCTGCACGGCTTCGTGCCCCAGGACTGGTTCGCCGCCCATCTGGGGCAGGGGCAGTGGTGGTCCGTCCCGGTGGCCGTCCTGGTAGGCATCCCCCTGTACAGCAATGTCACGGGCGTGGTGCCCATCATGGAGAGCCTGCTGCTCAAGGGCCTGCCCGTGGGCACCACCCTGGCCTTCTGCATGAGT
Source organism: uncultured Desulfovibrio sp. (assembly GCA_937926875.1). Lineage (GTDB taxonomy): Bacteria > Desulfobacterota > Desulfovibrionia > Desulfovibrionales > Desulfovibrionaceae > Desulfovibrio. Next base: position 4,232 of record CALBAX010000120.1, on the reverse strand, counting down.
ACGGTGGCCGCCAGCCTGCCCGAGATGCTCATGCTCAAGCAGGTCATGCGCTGGCAGCTGCTGGCCCTTTTCCTGGGCCTGCTGCTGGTCATCTTCACCCTGGTGGGCTGGCTGTTCAACAGCCTGCAGCTCACCTTGTTCTAAGGAAAATCGGGCCTGCGCTGGAACGCAGCACGGATCCCCCGTCCCGGTATCCCAACGGTCACGGCAGGGACAAAGCATGGGGCGTGCACATCCTCCCGGCATCGTAGCGGAGGGCAGCCACACCCATCCCGCCCTGCCGCTTCCTCTCAATATCCTGCCAAAGGAGGCAGCATCATGATCATCAAAGTCCTTGGTCCCGGTTGTTCCAAATGCGTCGAGGCATACGAGATCGTCAGCAAGACGGTGGCCGCTTCCGGCAGCGACGCCACGGTGGAGAAGATCACCGACCTGCGGGAGATCATGGCCCTGGGCGTGCTGGCCACCCCTGCGGTGGTCATTGATGGCAGCATCATGTGCACGGGGCGCGTCCCCAGTGCGGAAGAAATCCGGGACTGGCTCGGCGCCTAGGCTTCCGCGGCCACGCCATACCACGTTACATGACGGTCGCGCCGTACCCGGCGATGTCTGGTCTGCGCGACCCGTACTGCGAACATTCGACGCTTGCCGGACTGCGGGCGCGGACGCCTCTCCCTGTCTTCCGCCTGCAGCCCCGGTATCCGGCCTGTCTTTCTCCCCATCCCGTGCAGACCCGCTGTCCTCTCCCGCCACGGCTGGAACCGGCAGCCCCCCTGGAGGCAAAGCGCTCCCGCCCCCTGACCTTGTGGTCGCAACCAGCCCCCTGTCCCATCCCCGACCATACGGCGCATGCACGCCCCGCGCCCGTGCTGCATCGAGCCCCACGCTCCCCGACATCCCGACAGACAGCAGCCAGTGCTGCCGCCCCGTTGCCCCGGCCGGCAAAGCCGTCTATGCTGGCAGCAAACATCATGGGAGGTCATCCATGCCCAAACTGCGTTTTCTGCTTTGCTGTCTGGCCCTGCTCTTCCTGGCGGCCCCGGCCATGGCCGAAGAAGAGGAACTGGCCCCGGGCTTCGATCGCTGCATGGAACAGAGCGGCGGCGTCACCACAGAGATGCTGGGCTGTCTGCAACAAGCCTACGAGTACTGGGACGTCCGGCTCAATGCCAATTACAAAAAGGCCCGGCAGGCCTGCAAAAGCTCCAGTGACCCCAATGCCTGCTCGGACAAGCTGCTCAAAGGCCAGCGGGCCTGGGTCCAGTACAAGGAAGTTTTCACCGATCTGGTGCAGCTCCCCAACGAAGGCGGCAGCATGGCCCGCCTGAATTCCATGAGCTTTTTGACCGGAGAGACCCGCAAGCAGGCCCTGCTGCTGGAACAGCTTGCCGGAGAATAAGGGGTATCCGGGCCGCGATGTCCAAAGATGCGTGTCTGCCCTGCCAGACCGGCACAGCCTGCGTCACGTCGCTCCCCGGACAGGCCCGATCCGGGGCTGACAGCAAACCTTCTGCAGGATGCACCTGCTCCCCCTGCCGGGTCCTTCCCGCAAACATGAAGCCCTCTTTTGTGCCTCTCCTCCGGGCCTCTGCCTGTGCAGAGGCCTTTTTCATGCTTTTCCGCACAGGGCGCTTTCTTCTTGCCCTCCTTGTTCCCGCCATCCTGGTCTACTTCGGCCCCTCCCCCGCTCACGAGGAGTGTCAGCTGCCCAGAGGGTCCCTGCTGCTTCCGGGCCATGGGCACTGCCTTGCCTGAAACAAAAAATCCCCTGCCGCCAAAAGCGACAGGGGAAAAAGAGGCAAACGCGTATGGTCCGCTAGACCATGCGGGAGATGATGTCCATGCGTTCACCGCGCAGCAGGGCGATGGGCGGCACTTCAATGAGCGTATGGCAGCCGGCCTGCAGGCGGGTGGCGGCACGGGCGCAGGAGACCAGCACCTGAGCGGTCAGGGCCGGGTTGTTGATGCGCATGTCGAACTTGAGGATCTGGTTGTCGGTCATGCCGGAGGCGCCGGTGCGCTCCATGAGCACGCCGTGGGACTGGTCGGCCACGAAGGCCAGTTCTTCACGGTCACGGCACTGGCGCACGTCCAGCGGATCGTGGGCGAAGTAATCGTCGGCCTTGATGCGGGCCGTCACGTCAGCCAGGTTCTCACCTTCTTCCAGCACCACGTAGACCAGACGCGAATGACGGCCGCCCCCCACGGGGATGGTGATGGACACGGCATCGGCCACGCCCTTGATGGCGCGGGCAGCCACGGAATGGCCCATGGAACGGCCACGGCCGAAGTTGGTGAAGGTGGTGCCGCGGGGCACCATGGCTTCGAACAGGGCGCGCAGCACGGAATCCGTGCCGGGGTCCCAGCCGGCAGCCGTGATGCTGACGCTGTTACCGGCCTTGGCGGCGGCATCCAGACGGGCCACGGTGGCGGGGATCTCGGTGTGGATATCGAAGCTGTCCACACAATTGTACCCCTGTTTCAGAAAAGCTTCCGCCGTTTCCGGGATGCTGCGCGAAGGCCCGCACAGGGCGATGACGTCAGGACGGCCCTGGGCAGCTTCCAGACTGGCCAGATCGGCAAATTCGGGCAGACCACGCAGGGCATGGCTCTGCGTGCCCAGGGATTCGGCACGGCGGATCACGCCGAGGCACTGGCAATCAGGAGCGGCAAGGGCCGCTTCCACCACACGGGTACCGATATTGCCGAGACTGTGGACGGCGAGAGTAAACTTTTTCATATGCATTCCTTTGGCAAAAAACCGGGAGCGGCCTCCTGGCCACTCGCAAGACATTCCTGACTTGGTCAGTAGGCCATTTTTTTAGATGTAAGTGCCGCCCGTCGTCAAGGGCAAGACTGTCTCCCCCATGCCCCACGGGGAAAAAGAAGACATCTGTCTGCCGCATATCACAGGCTCCGGGGGCCTCTTTGACAATCGCCCCTTTGGCCCGGAGGCGACAAATCCATCCGGCATATCGCGCAAGATGTCCCCCAACCTCCCGCAACCCTTCATTTTTCAAAAAGCAACCAGAAGTTGCCCGATTGCAACCGATAGTGGGTTGCCTGCTGCGGCCAAGTATGATTAGGTAAAAATACCCATATGGGAATCCACTGACAGCACCGCTGTCCAACGCATCGAGGCATGTATGAAAAAACTTTCGCTCCTGCTGGCCTGCGCCCTGCTCCTGACCACCACCTCTCTCGCGTCGGCTGCCTGCTCGCCTGAAGAAGCACAGAAGAAAGCCAACGAATTCGCCGCGGCCGTCCAGAAAAAATCCCAGGCTGACCCCCAAGGCTATGCCAAGATCATGCAGGAATTGCAGCCCCAACTGCTGAAGCTCCAGCAGGAACAGAATCTGGAAAATATGTGCAAGTTCTATGACGACGCCCTGGAAAAACTGAAGTAAGTCATTGTCCACTCAAGAGGTGGCCCCGGCCACCTCTTTTTTTCTCCACTCTCGCACCCTCTCCTATGGAAAACGCACGGATCAGACTCGGGCAGGAAATCTTGCGGCGTCGCAAGGTCATGGGGATGACGCAGGAAGAACTGGCCTCCCGCATGGGCATCTCCCGCCAGTCCGTCGCCAAATGGGAAACAGGCCAGTCATCCCCGGACATCGACCGTCTGGTCCTGCTGCGGGAAGTGCTGCAGACGAGCCTCGATGAGCTCATCGGTCCCGCGGGCAGAGAGCCCCGACCTGCTCCTGTCCCTGCCGTGGAAGGCAGCCTGGAGCCGGCAACGGCCACCCCCGAGCGTACCTTCCGGCTTCTTCCCCTGATCCTGGGCATGCTGCTGTTCTGCTGCGGCCTGGGCGGGCTGGCAGCCCTGTGGATACTCTCTCGCCTGCATCCGGTCCGCCTTGTGGACTGGGACGGTTCCCTGCATACAGGGCTGGAAGGATACCTTATGGCGACCGGCCTTTGGCCTGTGCTGCTGCTGGCCTGCATCCTGCTCGGCTGCGGCAGCCTCACGCTGCTCTCCCAGTGGAAAACACGCAGAAAAGATGCCTGAACCTGTGTGGCAGCCTTTTCCCTCTGCGAGATGCGCGCCGTCCTCCCCTTACGGTGATCACAAGCAGTATCCGTAAACACGGGAATACCTCCTGCTGATGAGCATCATCCCCTGTTGCCGGGCATGCGCCCTTCCAGCCCCAACCTTCGTGCGAGTGCCCCCCGTTGCGCAGACACAGCCATTGTTTGCCCCAGAGACTATCATCCCAGAAACTCCTGTC
>CALBAX010000119.1 GCA_937926875.1 uncultured Desulfovibrio sp. | reverse complement strand
GTGGCCATTTTCCGTCCTGGGGCGGGTTCCATCCGCGAAGCTTGATGAAGGGTCATATCGGGTCCCTGTCTGGATAAGGTTCAGCAAAGGGCCGCGCTGTCATGCCTGAAAAAAGGCGCGTTGCGCAGCCTGGGCCAGTAGCGCAGCAGGAAGAACGACCTGCCGGCATAAAAGATCAGGTAAGCGCCCCACAGGCCGTGGTTGCCCCAGAAAGGGACGAAAGCCAGCCAGGCCAGGGCGAAAGCCACGAGGGCCTGCAGGGTGGAGAGGAAGACCGGGCGGGTCAGGCTGCTGCCCGTGAACAGGCCATAGTAGGTCAGGCCCAGGGCAGCGCACGCCGGGAAGCATATGCCCCAGTCCGCATACTGCCCCGCGGCGGCCAGGACTTCCGGCAGGTCGGTGAACAGGCGCAGCAGGGGCGTGCGCCCCAGTGCGTAGATCAGGGTCATGCCCAGCAGGGCCGCCAGGGACCAGTACAGGGTATGGCGCCTCGTCCTTTCCAGCATGGCGGCGCAGCCTTGTCCGGCGGCCTTTCCGGCAAACACGCTCGATGTGTTGGCGATTCCCTCAAAAACGTAGGAGAAGATCAGCATTATCTGGAGGATGACGGCATTGGCCGAGATGGTCAGGGTCCCGAAAGACGCCGTGGTGATCATGAAAATGTTGGTCTGGGCCAGCAGGCAGACCGTACGCAGGAACAGGTTGCCGTTGACCCGTGCCATGCGCAGCATTTCCCCCACACGGACAAGGCGGGGGAGCGGCACTGGGAGGGAGGGCAGGGTCTCGCGCATGGCGGCCATCCCGGTGATGGTGGAGAACAGGCAGGCCAGCACCGATGCCGCGGCCACCCCCGGTACCCCCCAGCCGAACAGGCTCACGAACAGCAGGTCGAGCAGCATGTTGACCGCATTGCCGCCTATCTGCATGAGCAGGGAAGCCCTGATGCGGGCCTGCCCCATGAGCCATCCCAGTATGGCGTAGTTCAGCAGCGTGAGGGGAGCCGTCCAGATCAGGATGTCGTAATAGGTCCCGGCTACTTCTCTGGCAGCCGGATCAAGGCGCACCAGGAACATGGCGCCGGCAAAGATGGCATCCCGGCACAAGAGGATGGCAGCGCCCAGCAGCAGGGCCATGATGCCCGGCAGGAGGAATGCCTTCCAGGCGGCCTCCGCATCCCCGGTGGCCAGGGCCTGCGCGCTGAACCCCGTAGAGCCCACGCGCAGGAAACCCAGCAGCCAGTACAGGGTGTTGAAGATGACCGCCCCTACGGCAACGCCCGCGATATAGGAAGGGTCGGAAAGGCGTCCCATGACGGCCGTGTCCACAGCGCCGATGAGGGGTTGCGTCACCGTGGAAAGGATGAAGGGCAGCAGCATGGCCGCGTATTCCCTGCGGGAGGGACCGGACATGGCGGCCGTCCGGGGAGGAGCAAGGGGCATGGGACGATCCTTCTCAGGCGATGGCCGCGTAACGTTCCTGCCCGGTGCGGGCCGCACTGCTGCCGTGTTCCACACCGATGCCCATGACGGATTCCAGCAGCTTGCGGGCATAGTCGTTGCGGATCATGGCGATGCGCCGGATATCGTCCACCTGTTCCACGATGGCGCCGTCATCTATGAAGACGACCCGGTCGCACAGATAGGTGATGCTGGTCAGGTCATGGGTGATGAACAGGTAGGAAAGGCCCAGATCCCGGCGCAGCCCGATGAGCAGGTCCATGATCTGTACCTGGGTTGAGGCGTCCAGCGAGCTGATGGCCTCGTCCAGGAGGATGATGCGCGGCCGGATGGCCAGGGCACGGGCGATGCATACGCGCTGCAACTGCCCGCCGCTCAGTTCATGGGGATAACGGGAGATGAACGCGGCGGGCAGCCCCACCTGCTCCAGCAGTTCGCAGATCCGGGCGCGGCGATCCATGCGCTGGCCCGTGCTGCGTTCCAGGGCCCGCAAGGATTCTCCGATGATGTGTTCCACCCGGAAGCGGGGATTGGCCGAAGAGGTATAGTCCTGAAAAACCACGGAAAGGCTGTGATGCAGGGCGGCAGCCTCGCGGGCTGGGCGTCTGGCGTACAGGTCCAGGCCGTCGATGCGCACCGTGCCCCGCTCCGGTTTGAGCAGCCCGGAAAGGACACGTCCCAGCGTGCTCTTGCCGCTGCCCGATTCTCCGATGATGCCCAGGCATTCCCCCTCGCTGAGGCACAGGGAGATGCCGCGCAAGACCTGCTGCCGTTCCCGGCCGAACAGGCTTTTCTGGTTTTCCTTTTTGAATGAGACGTGGATGTCGTCTGCGTGGAGCAGCATGTTCATGCGGGTATCCTCCCCGGGACAGGAGCGTGCAGCGCATCCAGGAAGCGGTGCATGACGGCCCTGTGCTGTTTGATGAGGTGTCGGGTATAGGTGTCCGTGGCGTTGTCGAAGATCTCCTGCGCCGTACCGCTTTCCACCGCCTTGCCGTCATGCATGACGATGACCTTGTCAGCGATGAGCGACAGCACGCCGAGATCGTGCGAGATGAAGATCATGGAGACTTCCCCCCGCTGCTTGATGCGCAGGAATTCCTGCATGATGGCGTACTGGCTGATGGAGTCGATGGCTGTCGTGGGTTCGTCGGCGATGATCAGCGAAGGCTGCATGCAGATGGCCAGCCCGATCATGACGCGCTGCAACATGCCGCCTGAAAGCTGGTGCGGGTACTTGCGCAGCACGTCCGCGGGGTCGTGGATGCGCATCAGGCGGAGGATGGCCTCCATCCTTTTTTGCAGGGCCCTGCCGCTCAGGGCGGTGTGTTCCTGCAGGGTCTCGGCCATCTGTTCGCCGATGCGGTACAGGGGATCGAAGCAGGACATGGGATTTTGCAGGACCATGCTGATCTTGCCGCCCCGCAGGCGACGCAGCTGTTCCGGCGTCTGGCTCAGCAGGGGCCTGCCTTCGAAGCGGGAACTGCCGGTGACCTGGAAGTTGTCGTCCAGCAGGCCCAGCAGGGCCTTGCAGGTCATGCTCTTGCCGCTGCCCGATTCTCCCAGGATGCCCAGGCATTCCCCCCTGGCCACGGAAAAGGAGACCTTGTCCACCAGCTGTACAAGACGCTTCCCCTGCCGGAAATGCACGGACAGGTCCCTGACGGTGAGGATGGCGTTCATTGGCGCACCGCCTTGGGATCGAGGGCGTCGCGCAGGCAGTCGCCCAGCATGTTGAAGGCCCCGACCAGCACCACGACGGCGATACCGGGGACGATCATCTGTTCAGGGTTGGAGACCATGACGTTCTTGGCCTCATTGAGCATGGCGCCCCATTCGGGCACGGGTGCCTGGACGCCCAGCCCGAGGAAGGAGAGGGTCGAGATGTTGAGGATGGCCCAGCCCGTATCCAGCGAGGCCAGCACGGCCAGTTCCGCGGCGATGCAGGGCAGCATGTGCCGCGTGAGGATGTAGAAGTTCCCGGAGCCGATGCTGCGGGAGAAGAGCACGAAATTCATGCCCGTATACTTGATGGTGGCAGTGCGGATCATGCGGGCGTACCAGGCCCACTTGATGAAGATGCTGGCAATGACCACATTGCGGATGTCCACGCCCAGCAGGGCGACCACGGCCAGAATGATGATCTGGCTGGGGAAAGAGAGCATGACGTCCACCACACGCATGATGACCTCGTCCACCGTGCCGCGGAAATAGCCGGCGGTGATGCCCATGAGCACGCCCAGGCCGATGGTGCCCAGCATGGTCAGCAGCGAAAGGAAAAGCGTGGGCCGTATGCCGAAGAGCATGCGCGAGAACACGCAGCGTCCCAGATGATCCGTGCCCAGGGGGTATTGCCAGGAGGGGCTGTCGAATTTGTTGAGGATGTCGTTGGCATAGGGATCGTTGGGCGCCACCCACGGGGCAAAGATGCCCAGCAGGGCCGTGACCAGGACGATCCCCATGCACAGCAGGGCCATGGGATTTTTGAAAAGTTGTTGCAACATTTACGCTTTCCTTTCGCGCAGGCGCGGGTCGGCCACATACTGCAGGATGTCGAAGAAGAGATTGAAAAAGACGAAAAGCACGCCCACAAGCAGCACGTAGGCCTGGATGACCGGGTAGTCGCGGTTGAAGATGGAGGCGATGCACAGGCGCCCCACACCCGGCCAGGCGAAGACGTTCTCCACCACGATGGTACCGGCGATGAGCTGCGGGATGCTCATGCCGATGGCGGTCACGCAGGATTGCAGGGAGTTTTTCAGGATGTGGCGCACAAGGATGCTGCGCTGTTTCAGGCCGCGGGCCTGGGCATAGAGCACATAGTCCTCGCGCATGTTTTCCAGCATGTTGTTGCGGATCAGGCGGATATAGGTGGAGATGTAGCTCAGCGCCACGGTGAAGGCCGGCAGGATGAGGCTGGAGAAGCCGCCGTAACCGCTGGTGGGCAGCAGGTCCAGCTTGATGCTGACGATCCAGATGAGCAGCAGGCCCACCCAGTAGACAGGCATGGCCGTGGTGGCAAAGACCACACCGCGCATGATGCGGTCGAACCATGTGTCCTTGTAGACGGCGCTCAAAAAACCGATGGGCAGGCTGAGCACGATGACGTAGACCAGCGAGAGCCCGGCCAGTTCCAGGGTGGCCGGCAGGCAGCGGCCTATCTCGCCCAGCACTGTCCGTGCAGGGTTGGTGTAACTCACGCCCAGGTCGAAGTGCAGGCAGTCCCAGAGCCAGTGGGCATAGCGCACCAGAAAGGGCTGATCCAGCCCCAGTTCCGCACGGGTCTGGGCGATGAGTTCTTCCGTAATGATGGGGGTCTGACGGATGCGCAGGGCCACCTCGGCAGGATCGGAAGGGATGAGGTTGATGAAGACGAAGCACAGGAAGGAGATGCCCAGCAGCAGGGGCACGGTGGCCAGCAGGCGCATGATGATGTAGTTTTTCATGAGGCGATCCGAGCGGGAAGGCAGGGAAGGGCCGGCCTGTGGCGGGGTGGCCCTCCCCTGCGGGACGTCCGTCCCGTTATTTCCCTTCAAAGTACATTCTGGTGAACGGCACTTCGTACTGGGTCTGGTTGAAGCCCACCCCTTTGAGGCGTTTGGTGAAGAGCGCCTTGTTGGTCTCGTAGGTCAGGGGGATGTAGATGGCGTCCTCATGCAGATGGGTCAGGGCAAAGGTGAAAAGTTCCTGTCTGCGGACCGGGTCGGTGGAGGACATGATCTCCGTGATGGCCGCATCGATCTGGGCCTTGTCGGGCAGGGAAAGCTGGGCGGCATAGTCGCCGTAGACGCGCTGGCGCATGGCGGCCATGGAAGACTGCGGGTCGTAAGGCATGCCCCAGCAGATGTTGAAGATCATGTCGAACAGGCCGTTCTTCATGTTGTCGCGATAGGACTGTTCCTCCTCGCCGCGCAGGCTCACCCTGATGCCGAGCTTGCCGTATTCGTGTTGCAGGTATTCGGCGATGGTCTTTTCCGTCACGCTGTTGCTGTTGTAGAGCAGCCCCAGCTCCATGCGTTTGCCGTCCTTCTGGCGAATGCCGTCGGGGCCGGGTTCCCAGCCGGCCTCGTCCAGGATCCTGGCGGCCTTGGCCATGTCATATTCGTAGGGTTTCAGGTCGATGTCGCAGTAGGGGACGCTGCGGGCATAGAGCGTGTCCGCGGGGAGTTCGGTATTGTGGAACACGCCCTTGGCGATGGCGACGCGGTTGGTGGCATGCTGCAGGGCCTTGCGGACATGGATGTCGGCAAGCACGGGGTTCTGCCCGTTGAGGACGATGTGCCGGGTGGAGGTGGGGGCGGAAAGGGCAACGCCGAATCCCTTGCTGTCCCTGTATTTGTTCAGGGCATCGGCATCCAGCATGTTCTTGCCCCAGATCAGGTCGATCTCGCCTTTTTCCAGAGCCAGGATGCGCGTCTGGTTGTCAGGGATGACCTTGACCACCACACGCTTGATCTTGGGCTGTTCGCCCCAGTAGTCCTCATTGGCCTCGAACACGGCATATTCATCCGTGACGACCTTGGTCAGCTTGTAGGGCCCGGTGCCCACATAGGCCGTCACGCCGTTCTTGGTGGAACCGTCCTTCATGGCCTTGGGGGAGATGATGGCGAAGGGACGGGTCACGCCCAGCTCCGTGAGCATGGGCCAGTAGGGGGCTTTCATGAAGATGCGGAAGGTGTGGGCATCAGGGGCATCCACCTTTTCCAGCAGATGCATCATTTCCAGCCAGGTATGGCGGGCGCGGTTCTCAAGGATGGCGTCGAAGTTGGCTTTGATGGCAAAAGCATCGCACGGGGTCCCGTCGGTGAACGTGACGCCCTTGCGGATATGGAAGGTGTAGACCCTGCCGTCAGGAGAAATGTCCCAGCTTTCGGCCAGGCAGGGCTTGTAGCCGTCGGCCGTGATGTCCACCAGGGTCTCGAAGATCATTTCCTGTGCGTACATCTCACCGGCATACAGGTGGGGATTGAGATCGCGGACATCCCGGTAATTGACAAAATTCAGCGTCTCGGTCGCGTTGTCCGCGGCCCGGGCATCAAGGCCGGGAAAAAGGAATGTCCCTGCCAGGGCAAGAGAGAAGGCCAGCTTGCCGAATTGGGAATGAATGCTCATGCAGTCCGTCCTTTGTTATGGAATAAAAATTCATTTTCATTTCCAAATTGGTCTATGCCACAATCTCCTGATGCCGCAAAATACTTTTTTCCCATTACCCGTGATAGGGAACAGGAATCACCAGCAGGAGCGGAGCATGGGGCAGCAGGGGCGCTCCACTCGTCACGGCGCAGGAAGAATGTGAAGGGTACGGGCTGCCTGAAGCATGAGATGGAGACGGGAAGGCCGGTACAAAAGGCCTGTTTGGTCAAGGGACGCCGACCCATTGCGGATAGGCGGCGTATTGTAGCACGTTGGCCACAGGGCTCAGTCCGCGGCGGACATCCCGCCACTGTCGGTCATGCCTGCCGTTTTGCGCGGGCTGCGGTACAGGCGGGCCATGGCGTAGACCGTCTTTTTGACTTCCCTGCGCAGCCAGTCCGGGGCCAGCACCTGGGCCCTGTCGCCAAAGCCCAGCACCCAGGAGAGGCACTCCGCCTCGTTGTGCGCCTTGATGTGCAGCGTGACGGAACCGTCGTCATGCTGCTCACAACGCTGGTCCCGGCTCCAGCGGCGTTCGGCGGCATAGGTGGCGGCTTCCGGGGCAAAGCGCACGCTGACCTCGAAAGGTTCTTCTTCCATTTCCATGATCCCCAGCCCCTCGCCGGAGGGGGCGGGGATGTCCGGCAGGGCGGCAGAGCTGCGTCCGGTGACGCGGCAGGCCGTGATGCGGTGCAGCGCCAGCAGGGCAGCATCGTCGAACAGACGCTCCACCGGCCCCCCATCCGTGACCATATAGCCTTGCACGAACAGGCTTTCGCGGTAGGCCAGCAGGCGCAGCGGCGCATACTGCCAGGTCTTTTCCTGCCGGTTCAGGGCGGCGCGGTAGCTCACGGTACAGATCTGGCGCGCCCGCATGGCCTGGGTCAGACAGTCCAGCGTGGCCGCAAAAGGACCGTAGTCGATATGGCCCTTGCTCAGACGCCCGCCGATACCGCCGGGCGGCAGGCTCTCCGTGTCCGGCAGCAGGGCAGCCGCCTGATACAGGCTGTCACGCATGACACGGTGCATGCCGTCCGGCAGGAAGTGCAGCAGCAGTTCCCGGCAAAGGGCCAGCTGGCGCAGCCCCTCGGCATCGAGGCTCGTACAGGGACGGTGTCTGGGCCTGTCCAGGCTGTAGGCCACCTGACGCCCCAGCTGATGCCGGACGATCTTGCCGAAATGGGAGCTTTCCAGCTGGTCGATGAGCCGGGTCACGGACTGCTTGGCGCAGTTGAGGAGCCGGGAAAGTTCCGTGAGCCGTACAGGCTGGGACGCTGTCAGCAAAAGGGTGTAGAGCGAGAGCATCTTTTCCGCCGGGCGGCTCTCGGACCATTTTTTTCCCATGGGGCCTCCTGGAGCTTGTCTTGCCACGTTTCGACAGGGTGCCGTTGCCGGGAAGGATCCCTTTCCTTCCCGGCAGCGTGCATCATGCTGGACGGGGATCACTCGTCTTCTCTTTCCTCTTCATCTTCGTCCACTTCCTCCTCGCACCTGCGAAGTTCCTCCAGGTTTTCCTCGGCAGCCGCTCTGACACCCGGATCATCGTCGACGGCGAGCTTCGTCAGGATGGCGGCATCCTCGGTCGTATATTCCGCCAGTTCCATACGCACGGCCGGATCAGGGAAGGCGGCCAGGGCTTCCAGAACGGCATGCCGCACTTCCTGGTTACGGATGTTTTCCGCTTTCATGGCAAGGTCGATGAGATCCGAGACTGGCGCCTGGAGCAGGGCAGGGATCTCGTCCAGCCGCAGGTTCTGGAGGGCACTTCCGTTCAAGTCCAGATCAAGCCTGAGCCGTTCGTCCACCGGGATGGCGATGGCATCAGGCAGGTCGCTGTTGGCAGCCAGGGCTTCCCGGATGCGCATGTCAGGGTGCTGGCGCAGGTGCAGCCATAAGGCATCACGTTTTGCAGGGGACATGCGCTGCCCCGAAAGATCGCCCTCCAGCAGTTCGATCCAGTGTGCCAGATGGCGCAACATGGCGATATCATCGGTCTCGATGATGTCTTCTGCCTGTTTGTCCGTCAGGTTGCTGATGAAATCCATTTCCTCCAGCAAGGCACGCCGGACTCCCAGATCAGCGGACTCCCACAGGCGATCCATCTGTTCCGTTTCCAGGGAGAGTACGTCGAGCAGCTTTTTGGTCAGGGACGGGATATGGAGCTCCAGCAGGGCGGTCACGAGGTCAGGATAGCCGTCCCCTCGTCTCAGGGCTCCGGCCAGTCCGAGCAAAAGATCGTGGCCGATGGGGAATTCCGGGCCGTTTTCATGCAGACGCAGATACATCATGTCGTTCTCCTTGGTTGTGGTCAGGGGCAGGGGCTCCCGTCCGGAGGGGCAGCACAGGCTTTTTTGTCCTCTTGTGCCGGCAAGGCGGCGCATCACAGATCTCCGGACATTTGCGGATCGTGTTGCAGGGCAGGGAAAAGACTGCCGGCCCTGTTCCCTTGTGGAAACGAGCTGCTGCGGGGGCAGACGGGATCACCTGATAGGGGCAGTATGCAGGTATATCGTTCCATAATATGGAAACTATGAAAAAAATATGTACTGCCGGCATGACATGTCGTTTTTCTTCATGTTGCTGGTTTGCGGAACAGGGGGAGGAAGAGGGCAGCCGCCATGGTGCAGGTTCGCACGGCGATATCGGGCCTGCTTATGGTTGCCTGTGCTGGTCCATCGGACGGCTGCAGGCGAGCCACGGCGCCGCACAGGAAAATACCGCCTGTGGGCAGGCTGGCAGGCATCAGCAGCTGTGGACGGGCCAGTCCGTGGCACGGAGGCCGCTGCCTCATGCCGTAAGTGGACAGCTTTCCCACATAAGCAGGCTTTCCCGGGCAGACGCGCAGACCCGCAGATCCGCATCTTCACACAAGTCCATGAGGACAGCGTGGAAAAGATGTTTGTCCTCGTCGAGCCAGAGATCTGTGCCGCCATGGCTGGCCAGTGCACGACGGACAAGAGGATCAGGGTGGCGGGCCAGATAACGGATGACATTTTTTCGCACACTGGGGTTTTCGACAGCCCCGATCTCGCCGCAGAGCTGGAGCAGCAAAGTATGTGCCGCTTTGAAGAGCAGCCCCAGCTCGTTTTGCTGCAAGCGGCTGAAGGCTGTCGTGCAGAACGGCAGATCCTGCCGGAAACGTTCGCTCACGGAAAAGGCATGATCCGGCGATAGATGGGGATTGCAGGCCAGCGCCTCACGGACGCGCATGTCAGGATGTTCGCGCAAATGCCGCCATAACCTGTCGAATATGGTATCAGTCCCAGGCAGGAGGGGACGCACTCCTTCCCTCATGGACAGGGCAAGCTGCCGCAGCATGGGGATGTCGTCGGCTTTCAGGATGTCGCTGGCCTGCCCGGGATCCAATCGCTGGATGAAGTGCTGTTGTCCCAGCAGGGCCCGACGGACCTCCAGCCCTCCCGAGCGCCAGAGGCTGCCCATCTGCTCGCAGGAAAGACAGCCTCCGGCTATGATGGTTTCGGTCAGGGAGGGGATCTTCAACCCCAGCAGGGCATCTGCCAGTTCCCTCTGGCAGGGGGTAAGGGATGCCGCCAGTGCGGTCATCTGCCTGTAGGTGAGGAGAAGGTTTTTTCCGGACGTGGCAAGCCGCAAAAAAGCGTTGCCCTCCGCAGCATGGGCATTCCAGACAGGCTTGGAAAACGCATCCTGCATGGCGGCCGGCTCGTCCGGCAGGTCATCAGGAAAAAGCGCCGTCCTGTATTGGGCCAGGGCATGGGAACGGCGCTGCGAGATGTTGGACAGCTCCAGACGGACGAGGGGGTCCTTATGTGCCCACACGCCCTGGATGAAGGCCCTGCGCACGTTCCTGTCACTGATGTAGGGCTCGAACGGGAGCGCTTCGACCAGCCGCTGATAGGGGGCCTGGAGCAAAAGGGCCACGTCATCCTGCCGCAGATTGCGAAAGGTCGACCTGTTGAAAGGCAGATGCTGGCGTATCCTGTCGGCAAAAGGGATGCCAAATGCCGGGGGAAGGTCGTCATTGCCGGCCAGCGCTTCACGGATGCGCATGTCGGGGTGTTCGCGCAGGTGCTGCCACAGCTTTTCGTGCGTGGCCCGTGAAAGGCGGTAGGGATATTGGGCTCTTCCCGGAAGGAGGGAGGCCAGCCGGCAGAGCAACGGGATATCATCGGTCGTGAGGATATCCCGCGCCTGGCTCTCGGTCAGGCCGACGAGGAAACCGTCGCAGCCGAGTAGGGCCTGCCGGATTTCCTGGGGGCCCTGCCGCCAGAGGAAGTCCCTGTGCCTGGCATCCAGCCGGCAGGCAGCCATCAGGGCCAGGGCCCGGGAGGGTGGGGCCTGCTCCAGCAAGGAGGACAGCGGCTTCATGGAGGGACGGCGTCTCAGGTGCGCGCCATGCGACATCCCGGACCGGACGGGATTTTTCCTGTTGGAGTCCTGGCAGTCCGCCATATGCTGTTGCCGGTATTGCTCCCCTCTGGGGCAGTATGGGCAGATCCCGGCAGTATCGCGTGAATATCGGGGGGGCTGAGACGCCATATTCATCCTCCTGTGCAGGCGCCAGGCTTGGTCCGGGCGCTACTGGCAGCAGTATGGAGGCGCATCGTTCCAGATCTTGAGGTCAGTGCAAAAAAAGTGGAAATATCCCGTAAATGCCCGGCACGCGCAAGCTGAGGGCAACAGGCAGACGGGGACAGGCAGGAAAACCTGCGGGATCGCGGAGGGCAGAAGGCAAAAAAGGCGTACCGGTATCCGGCACGCCTTTTGGGTATCGTTCGTCCTGGAGGAGGCGCCGCTGCGGGCTACTTCATCTCCTGATAGAATTCGTCCACAGCGGCCAGCACTTCCAGCGGCGGGTTCCAGCCGATGAGCGTGGCCATGAAAAGGTTCAGGGCCATGCTGACGGGGCTTTCGAACACCGGCGACAGGTCACGCGGGCGCGCGCCCTTGAGGATGGCCTCCACCAGGCCGGCGCTGAAGCGGCCTTCTTCGGCCGTGTTGGACTGTGCCACGCTCAGCAGGGCCCCGTGGATCACGTCCGGCGCGCCCAGCTGGGAAAAGGTGGGGATATGCGCATCGGCCAGCGGTTGCAGCACCCTGCGCATGGCATCGGCCTGCAGACCGACGTTATAGGTAAGATAGACGGCCTCTGCCCTCTGTGCCACCAGTTTTTTATGACAGGCCAACAGACGTTCGGAGGCCAGATCCGTGTCCTGGATGTCGAAGGTATCGGTGCAGCGCAGCAGGGTGACGCCCAGTTCCCTGGCGGCGTCCTCGATCTCGTTGAGGGCAATGCTGCCGCGTCCTGCCGGGGTATCCTCGTAAGCGATGCCGAGCTTTTTGAAAGCGAAGATGTCATGGAACAGCAGGACCTGGCGCTTGAAACGGTCAGGTTCGATGGGGGCCACCAGATTGTCCCGCCCCGAATCTTCCACCGAGGAGATGATGCCTGCGTCCACCGCATTGGTCACGGACGAGACGATGACCGGGACCGGCAGATCCTGCGCGGCAAGATCCTGTCCGGCCCAGGTGCCGAAGGCCAGGATCATGTCCACGTCCTTCTTTTCCCGGATGCGTCGCAGGATGTCCTGACGCATCTCTTCCCGTTGCCGGCTGTCCCATCCGGCGGAATAGAAACCGTCCGCCAGAAAGGCAAGGCGCTTGCCGCCCGCATGCTGGTGCAGCCATTCCCACATGCCGCGGGCTTCTTCGCTGTCCTTGGGCAGGGGCACATGCCCGTTCTCGATCAGGCCACGTTCCTCCAGCCCCAGGGCCAGGCCCTGGAAGATGCGCTGGTAATCGGAAAAGGGGCCCCCTTCCACATAGATCACCCGCCATACCTTGTCCCCTGCCGGGGCATCCTGGGCAGAGGCGGCAAAGGCGCAGTCCCGGAGCAGCAGGGGCAGGAGCAGCAGGCAGGCAAGCAATGGGGCGACATATCGTGACGTGTTCATGAAACCTCCGAAAGGGGCACCGTCCCCTGATGGGGAGCGGCAGGCCGGGAGTCGGGAAGTGCCCGTCCCGGCAGGGTATCGTGGATGAAAGTCTTGCGGATGTGGGGCATGCGGCAGGTCCGGGCCACGGCCCAATAGGACGGGATGAAGCGGACATGCTCTCCTGGCACGGGCACCTGCGGGCAGCCGCTCATGTCCAGGATGGCATAATTGCCGCTGAAATCGGAGATCCGCCAGTCCGGACAGTCCAGGGAGAGGCCCCGGACGTCCGTATGCAGGCTGCCGCAGTCCACCAGTGCCCGGAGCCTTTTCCCAATGTCTGGGCAGCCGGCGGGCATCCCCCGCCCGTTGTGGACGCTGTGGCGGGGCGGGCGGATGTCGCGTTCCGCCACTTCCAGCACCGTGGCCGACAGGCGGAAGATGTCCTGACGAAAATCCCCGGCCAGCAGGGCTTCGTCCCGGTACATGTCCCGGCCCAGCAGCAGGGGGTCCCCCATGCGGAATTCCATGATGCAGCCGGGCGGCCAGTGCGGCCCATGCCCGTGACGACGGGCGAACCAGTTCCAGAAGATGCTCCCGCCCAGGCTGACCCGGTGCAGGGCGTGTCCCAGCAGGGCACCGGCCCGGGCCGCCAGGGCTTCGAGCCGGGCCATGTTTTCGTCGTCCGGGCAGGTACCGTACAGGCAGCCGAGATTGACGCCGATGCCTGCCACATGGGCACCCGGGCCATGGGCCGCACGCTGTGACGCGGCAGCCACGGCCCGCAGCAGGGCAGGGGCCTCGTCCTGCGGGATCCCTTCGCGCATGTCGCCTATATCCACCATGAGGAGGGCCTCATGATGCAGGCCCGCGGCACGGGCGGCTGCATCCAGGGCCCGGAAGGTCGTCTCACAGGAGAAGGCGCTGCGTTCGAACAGGCGGACGACGTCGTCCGCTCTGTCCGGGGGGGCCAGATTGATCAGGACGCGCCCTGTGCGGGCAGGCGGCTCCTGCCCGTAAAGAAGATGTTCCGTCATGTCCGCGATGCCGTGACGGGCATAGCCCTGCGCGCGCAAAAAACCGACGATGTCCGGGTGGGTGGCCACCATCTTCAGCACCGGCAGGAAGCGGAAGCCCCAGGCCTGCTCCTGACGCTGCACAAGGCGCAGATTATGGGCCAGGGCGTCCAGATTTATTTCCAGTTCAGGCATGAGGCATCTCCGTGGTGAACAGCGCAAGGAAGGGCAGGCTCCCGGCGGGCGGGGCCTGTTGCAGGAGACGGGCCAGCAGCAGCGGCCGCATCTCCTGACCGGACAGGTCTTCATAATGATACGGCAGCGAGGCCGCCAGGGCATGGTCGACCCGGCTGTGCCGCAGGGCCTGCCACAGGGCCGGAGAAAGGCCGCCGGCCAGCCAGAGGTCCGCGGCACCGGCCCCCCGGCCCGCCTGCCGCAAGGGGCCGTCAGGGCAGGGCAGACGCAGGGGCAGCAGCCCCGTACAGGGCGGACAGGAGCGGAACGCCCCGGTGATGCGTTCCGCCAGTCCGTCTGCACCGCAGTGCCGCAGGGCGGTACAGATGCCCTGGATCATGCGTGGCAGGTATGAGGTCTGGAAGACGCCTCCGGCACAGCGCAGGCCCCTGGCCGCCGTCACGGTGGCGAAATAGAGGAAAAGCGAAGGGAGGATATGCCCTTCTCTCATAGCCTTGCCCAGAGTGCGGGCATCCAGCGGCAGGCACCAGCCTTCATCCCGGGCGGCCACCAGCGCGCGGAAATCGCGGGCAGGCCGCAGGGCCAGGGCCCGGCCTTTGCCGTCCACGCCCCAGAACAGGAAGGTGCCTCGCTGCAGGCCTTGCGCATCCCCGGTCCAGCAGGTCCGTTGCCCGTTGAGGGCCTCCCAGACCGCAGCGGTCAGCGGCGGATGCAGGAGCAGGTGCCGGACAAGACTGTCCGGCTGTTCCAG
>CALBAX010000118.1 GCA_937926875.1 uncultured Desulfovibrio sp. | reverse complement strand
ACAGAATACCGCATTAATACTGCTTGCGAATTACTTAAAAGCTCATCAAAACAGATTTCTGAAATTTGCTATCTTGTTGGATTTAATGACCTACCGCACTTTGTGCGTGTGTTTAAACACAAAACTGGGGTTACTCCATCATATTATAGAAAAATACAATTAAATAGATAAGATATCTTAATCTGTTTTCTTGCTTATCACCATATAGGAATCCTTCTCCCTCTGCCTTCCCTCTCCCACGAATTTTGTCTAAAGCAATCCGGGAACACCCGGTAATATCTCCTTCTTTTTGGGGTAATTTCCAGAGCATTTTTTGCAAATTTATTTTTATACATAACATATCGATATGTTACATCGAAAATTTTATTGACATGTATCCTGCTTCCTCACAAGAAGCTCCGCGTGGCGTGCAAAACCATGCAAAGGACATGACTGCCGGGCTCGCCAGTTCTCGCAGGCTGCAGGGCAGGATCGGGGAGACTCCTTTTTCTGGAACAAGAAGGAGAGGAGGGGAGAGGAGGCGCTTCGGCGGTCGTCCCCGGAACTTTTTATGAAAAATGGTTGACGAACGCCCCATCAAAGAAGACCATCTGCCCGTTCATGTGGCCGGCCGCCGCCATTTTGTCAGTGTCCCGGTCAGAGCTAAAAGGAGAACGATCCATGAGTGGGAAAAAAGTCCTTGTCATTTCTTCCAGCCCCCGCCGGATGGGCAATTCCGATCTGCTGGCCGATGCCTTTATCGAAGGGGCGCAGGAAGCCGGTCATACCGTGGAGAAGATAAGCCTGCACGACAAAAAGATCGGCTTTTGCAAGGGCTGTCTCGGGTGTCATAAAACGCAGCACTGCATCCTTCGGGACGATATGGATGATATCCTGCCACGCATGCAGCAGGCCGAGGTGATCGCTTTTGCCAGCCCCGTCTATTTCTATTCGCTGTGCGGCCAGCTGAAGACCCTGCTGGATCGCACCAATCCCCTGTTCGCCGGAGACTATGCTTTCCGCGACATCTATTTGCTGGCCAGCGCTGCCGATACGGATGAAAAGACCATGGAAGGCCCCAAGAAAGCCATGGAAGGCTGGGTGGTCTGTTTTGAAAAGACCCGGCTGTGCGGTGTGGTACAGGCGCTTGGCGTGACGGAATCCGGTGACATCCGGAAAACGCCCGCAGCCCTGGATGCTGCCCGCGACATGGGCAGGAGCATCCGCTAGAGGATTTGTTTGTCTGCCAGATCCTCTGACAGGCAAAACAGGGCAGGGGACAGCGACCCCCGTGTGTCTGCATTGGGCAGGCCACCAGGGACTGCTGTCCCCTGTTTTTTCAGGAAATACCTTGCTCAGGAGGCCGGATCATCTGTCTGAAAGCCTGTGACGCCTTCCAGCCATGCTCCTTCCAGACAGGCATCGCGCAGGCTGGCACCACTCAAATCAGCTCCCCGCAGGCTGGCGCTTGTCAGGTTGGTGCCATCCAGCAGGGCGTTCTCCAGGATGGCGCCATTCAGCCGGACTTCCCGCAGATCGGCGCCGCTCAGGTCTGCTTCGTTGAGCGCTGCTCCGGCCAGATTGGCCCAGGCAAGATTGGCGTTTGTCAGCTCCGCGTTGACAAGGTTGGCCCCGGCCAGATCGGCCAGCTCCAGATTGGCGCCCCGCAAGTCAGCACCGGCAAAATTGGCTCCCCGCAGCTCGACGCCCCGAAAGTCCTTGCCGGCAAGGTTGGCATTGGCAAAATTTTTCCCCGCCATGCTTTGTGGGTGGGAATGCTGATGGCCCATCGGATCCCTCCTGAAACGGTTTCCGTCCATGATAGACCAGACGGCCACTTTGCCACAACTGTGTTTTGTCGGGTCGGATGCGTGGCTGCTTCCCGCAAAAGTGCAAGACTGAGGAATTTGGACGAGCCTGTCCTGACCTGTGGTAGGCATCGGCAACAGGACCTTGCCCGTACCCAACGCGGAATGGGGTATCCGCGCCTTTATGCTTCTGGCAGAATAGTATATCCTGCATATCACGGGCTGGATCTGTGATGCTTTGCCCGGCTGCGACAGTTCAAAATCCATTTTGGAGAGTATCTGCCATGAAAAAAATGCTCGCCATCCTGATGGCCCTGGGGCTCGTTTGTTCTTCCTCCTATGGTCTCGCCCTGAGCGCGCCTGCCCAGCAGGCTGCTCCGGCGGCCACGGCTCCGGCCCCTGCCGCCAAACCCGCCCCCAAAGTTGCGCCTCAGAAAGTGGAGACGGGCTATCGCGGCAATCCGGAAAGCAAGATCTACCACAATTCTTCCTGTCGCTATTATAAGAGCAAGGGCGTCAGCAAAACTTTTGCCTCTCCGGCGGATGCCAAGGCCGCCGGGTACCGTCCCTGCAAGGTCTGCAAGGGCTAAGATAGCGCCTGTCGTTGGTCGTGGACGGCTTTTTCTGTGCGCGCGGGCCCGTCAGGGGAAGCCGTTTTTTGGGCTGCCGGGCTGTTTCACCATTATCAACGTTACGGTAAAAGCGTACCAGGGGACTGATCTCTTCTGCCTGCGCTGGGAGCAAGCGCAGGGAAGGGGAGACTGGCCCTGTTGAGCTTTGCAGCAAACCAGCCTTGTTGAGCAGCAGGGCTGGGTACACGGGACATGTGGAGAAGAAAAGAGGAGTTTTTCAACTTTTTGCTTGACGGCTGTCCGTGTTTCCCGTAGGTACACCTCATCGCGTCCCCATCGTCTAGCCGGCCCAGGACAACGGCCTTTCACGCCGTCGACAGGGGTTCAAATCCCCTTGGGGACGCCAAAATTGGGTACAATAAAGGATATCGATGTACAAAACACATTGGTATCCTTTCTTTTTTTGTGTCAACAGGGTTTCCCGTCGTCCACGTTTGTCCGGTTGCATCCAATTCTTGCAGGGGTATATCCGAGGGTAGATCCATGATATGCAAAAGCGTGATACCCTCACGGATAACAGGGCTGTATTGCTGTATTTTTTTGTCCTGAGAGGTATCGAAACATCCAGAATAAGCCAAGGAGTACCCCATACCTCTTACCGACGTTCGTATCCGCAGTTTGAAGCCCGCAGACAAGCCCCACAAGTATTCCGACGGCGGCGGTCTTTTCCTCTTCATTCCTCCCAGCGGCAGCAAGCTCTGGCGCATGGCCTATCCTGCCGTATCTCTCAAGGATGCCAGAGAGCGCCGCGATGAAGCCCGACGCCTTCTGGCGAAGGGTATTGATCCTTCCGCACACAAGCGACAGCAGCAGGAAGCCCGCAAAATTGCCGAACGGGACAGTTTTCAGAATATTGCCCGCGAGTGGCACGCCACACGCATGGCGGCATTCTCTGCAAAGCATCAGGGAACGGTCATGTACCGTCTCCGTAACTACATTTTCCCGTTTATCGGCACGACGCCCATCGCCCGGCTGGAAGTGCAGGATATCATGGCCGTGCTCAGGCCGCTGGAAATGAAACGCTGTTATGAAACATCCCGGCGCGTCCTGCAAATCATCAATCAGGTTTTCCGCTATGCCGTTATTACGGGGCGGGCGCGGCACAACATCGCCGCCGATCTTCGGGGAGCCCTGCGCCCTCGCCGGGTAACGCATCGTGCCGCTGTGCTGACGCCGGAAAAGGTCGGTCAGCTGCTCCGGGACATAGATGCCTATGACGGCTATTTCCCTCTGGTCTGCGCCTTGAAGCTGGCCCCGCTGGTCTTTACCCGCCCCACGGAATTACGGGCCGCGCAGTGGGGCGAGTTTGATCTTGAGGCTGCGGAACGGCGTATTCCGGCCGAGCGCATGAAAATGCGACGTCCGCATATTGTGCCGCTGTCTGCACAATCTGTGGCCATTCTGCGAGAACTGCAGCCCTGGACCGGTACGGGCA
>CALBAX010000117.1 GCA_937926875.1 uncultured Desulfovibrio sp. | reverse complement strand
GAACGCGGGTCTTGACCGTGCCGTGCACCACGGCTGCCGCGCTCGTTTCCGCCTTCTCCCCCGTGGGGTCACAAGGCAGGTCCACCACGGCGCACGCTTCCGCGTCCGTGGAAAGGGCCGGTTCGTAGGTCACGTCCTCCACGGTCAGCGTCACGGTCACGGTATCGCCGCTCGCGGCGTCCCCGGTCAGGGAAATGCCGTAGTCCGAAAGCGTGACGCCCTGGCCGTTCAGCTTCCAGGCCGAATCGTAGGCGAACGCATACGCGCCCACCGCCTTCCCGGCTTTGGCCGCGAAGGTCGCGGCGTCCACGCTGGCGGCGGTCACGCCCGTGTTGTCTTCCCCGGTCGTGGCCGTGGCGCCGTACACGTCCACGGCTTTCAGCAGCGTGCCCACAGCAAGGGGATCCGTCACGCCCTCGGCAAGCGGCAGGTAATGGATAACGGCGGGGTGGTTGTCCGTGGCGGCGCGCTCACCGCCGAAACTGTATTTTCCCAGATGCCCTTCGTTCATGCTTGATGCTCCCTGTGGTTAAAGTTTGGACGCCATCTTGTCGTAATCAAAGCCGGGATCGTCCCCGCCCGCATGGGCCGGAGGCGCGGTGAAGTCCGTCCCCCGTTCGTCCACGGGCCGGGCTTCCAGCTCGCGCAGATAGCGTTCTTCCAGGCTGACCTTTTCCGTCGTGCCGTCGGGCGCGGCAAAGTCCACCGTGTCGGTCTGCGCCGCCAGGCGGGCCGCAAAGTCCAGGACGGAAGCCTTTTCGGCAGGCTTCACTTTCCCGGCCTTCACCAGCTCGGACACGCGCGCCTCCCGGCGCTCGCCTTCCACCTTTTCGCGGTAGGCGGCAAAGTCCGCATGGGCCTGGCCAGCCTTCTTTTCCGCGTCCGCGCGGGCGGCTTCGGCTTTTTCCTTGTCCTGTTTGTGGCTTTCCGCCTTCTTCTTCAACTCCGCGTTCTCCGCGCGCAGCGTCTCGATCTGCGCCGTGAGCTGGCCCACCTGCCGCTGCAATTCTTCAATACTCATGCTGTCTCCTTCGCCGCTCGCAGCGGCTGCCGTATCTTTGCTGTCGCCATCCGTAGTAGCTTCCTTCGTCGCAACGGCTGCCGCAAAATCCACCGTTATGGCGTCGCCGCCGTCCTTGAACTCCACCGCCTTGAGGCCGTCGATGGCGGGTTGCGCCGCGCCCAAAAGCGCCACATGCCGCAGGCTCACCCGGTCCGGCATGAGCGACATGGAAACGTGGCGATAATGTCCGCCCGCCACCAGCTCCCGCACCTTCTCCGGTACGTCCCGGAACCGGGCAAACAGCTTGCCGCCTTCGCTTTTCAGTTGCTCCGCCCAGCCGAACGCCGGGGCGCTGTCGCTTGCCGGATGCCCGAACGTCAGCGGCGCGTCCCGCCGGGCCGGGTCGTAGGCGCTGGCGATGGCGGCAAGGTCCCGTTCCGTAAACGTCTGGGGCCGCCCCGCGCTGTCCGTGAACGTGCCCGTGCGGGCTATCTCGATCCATTTCTTGTCCATGAAAAAAGCCCCTGTTTCCGTCACTATGACAGGAAAGCAGGGGCCTTGCCCGGAAAGGGCGCGAACTATGCGAACAATTTTAGGGTGAGTTTTGGGGGAGTATTTTCCGCACGATAACGGAGAATGACGGCGGGTTGTTGACAGTGGCCAGGCTGCGGGCTATCTGAAAAGTATGGAAAACTATTTCGACATTGCTACAGAACAGGAAATCGCGGAGCGTTTTCCCACCGCAGCCACCAATCCTGAATGGCTGACAATGTGCCGCGCGTCTGCGGAAAAGTATCCTGACAGAAACTGCGCATTGTTGGCCGGGCTTTGGTTTGGCCGGGGCGACACGGAGAAGGCAGACCATTACCTGGAGCAAATCAAGGATGAGCGGGAGCGGCTGGACACCAGCATTTCCCTATATGAGCTCCGCGAAGCGTAGTAGCCCCTCAAAGTCAAAAGCATCTATGTCGTCCAGGACGCTGGCAATGTTCACAAACTCTCTGCCGGACAGAGCTGCCAGCAGTTCCTTCAATTCGCCGTCATACTCCGGCGTGGTCACCGTATCCATCAGGCGCAGCATCTCCGGCAACAACTCCTCTTCCTTGATCTTCAACACATCCAGCAGACGGTCAAAGTTCTGTATCCTGCGACCGTAGCCGTACCCCCTGTTCAGAATCTCTTTCTGATACGCGGCTTTTCCTCCCAGGCTTTCCAGCAGGCGCGGATAGGTGCGCCGGGCCGTCCACTGCGTGAATATCTCCATGATACGCCGTTGCGGCGTTTCTCCCTTGCCAAGGTCTCCAGTCTTTTGCCGGTTGTGCGTTAGCTCATGCCACAGGCTTTCAAAGGCGTATTCCTCGTTGAACGTCAGCGATTCACCTTTGGCGAGCTTGTTCCATGCGGTTTTCAGATCTCGTAATGCGTTGAACCCATCGCAGGACGTGGAAAACGTTTTGGCATTAAGCCAAAACGTTCCCTTGCAATCCGTGGCCATGAAGTAGCGCTTGCCACTTTCCGGCACTACCTTCTGAATGCCGTTATTGGTGGCAAATTGCCCGCAATGTTGCTTGATACCTTCGCAAAGCTCCGCATACGTTTTGACCGGTTTCGGTCGCTTTGACGCCGGGCCGCGCAGCTCTTCATAGCTTTCCTTGTTCACCTCCGGGCACTTCTTCAAATCCAGCCCGGATTCCACCCAGTCCTTGCCCGGATTGTTTTTGAAGCCCTTGTCCGCTCCGGGGAAATGGACGGAATACTCCATGTTGGTTTTCGGGTCCGTCCATACTCCGGCCTGCGGCATCTCCTTTTCCACGGTCAGGCCCTCTTTTTCCACCTGCCGCGCGGAAAGGGTGCGCACACAGCAACGGCACCGGAAGCCGTTGGGCGGATAGTTGGACGCCCAGAACTCATGGTCCGCCGGATAGACCTTTTCGTGCAAGATGGCGTGCGAAGGCCGCACCCGCTTGTCCATGACCGCCAGGTATTGCCAGTAAGGGCGCGAAGCCTTCACCGCCTGCATTTTCTTGTATCGCCCGGCGGCGTAGGCCGTTTGCAGGTTGGTACGAAAGATGTTTTCCACCCGGTGGTCGTGCCAGCCCTGCGTCTGTATGGCCGCCATGATCCTGGCCTTGAACTCCGGCAGCGTCTCCCCGTTTTTCAGGGCTTCTTCTAGGCCGTCGCTCACCAGTTGCACCAGGTCATGCCGGGCCAGGCCCGTCACATAAAACGCCCGGCGCCTGGCCTCTTCGCCCAGGGCCCTGGCTTCCGCATCCGTGAGCTTGGCCCGCTGTTGCCAAAACGCTATGGCCGCATCCGGGTGGACGGGCTCCGCAATGATTTCCGGCTCCGGCAGCTCGATCTCAGGCCTTTTCTTCGGCATCCTCTTCTTCCTCCGCACGAACAGCCGTCATGCCCAGGCCCGCAGCCGCCGTCATGGCACGGGCCAGAAAGCTCTCCAATGCCTCCGGTGTCATGCTGGGGGCCAGCAACACGCCCAGCGATTCCTCCAGGTCCTCATAGCTTCGCGCCGCCCGGATCTCGTTCTCAAGTCTGGTGACAAATTCCGCGCTGGACTTGAGCGCTCCGGGCAGCATCTTCACGATGGCCGCGTCAAGGTTCGCCTGGGCTTTCTCCGCCGTGGTCGCCTTTTTCGCCGCCGGGGCCGCGAAATTCGCGCCCGCCGGCTCCACGGATTCGCCTTCCAAGGTGAACTCTTCCGGCTTGAGGCCGAAGCGCCCGGTGAAGTATTCCCGCGTGAAGCTCGCCCCCATTTCCTTGATCTTCTTCCCAAGGTCCGCCTGGACATTCAGGTCTTCGGGTTCGTCGTATTCCGCCAGCGGGGCCATGACGCCCGGCCCGGCGTTGACCTGGGCATACAGCCAGGCGATCTCGTTCCAGGCGTCCGTGACCATGGCCTTGTCGGCATCCGCCAGGTCATCGGCAACGTCCTTGTGGGCCTTGGTGGCCGCCAGGCTGTTCTTGCCGTCGGTCTCCACGGTCAGGGTCTGTCCCATAAGCACCTTGCTGATGGCCCGGTCCTGTCGCGCCAGAAAGTCCTCGTGTATGGCTCCCTGCGTCTGCCCGGCGCTTTCCAGCTTTACGTTCGCCCCGTGCGGGATGACGGCCACAGCGTCCTGCACCATGCGCGAAAGGCCGCGCGCCATGTCCCGTTTTTCCGGCTCCCTGGCCTGTGCCGGGGCCTCGCCCACCACCCAGGGCATCCCGTGCCGCTCCACAAAGCGCGCATAGAAGGTCAGGCCCCCGCGCTTGAAGCTCACCGGCCACAAACAGCGGGAAAGCAGCCGCAAGCCGTAGGGATTGTCATAGGTGGCATGGTGCGTCACGAAAACGAACTTTCCCGGCGGCAAAGGGCGCGGATCCGCGCAAAACGCTCCGTACTCCCCCACGAACACAGGATTGTTCCGGCTGTCGAACCGGAACCAGTGGTAGGGCTTCGGCACGATGTCCACGAGGTGCCACCAGTCCCCGTCAAAGCGCCAGATCAGCTCCAGAGGCGTGAAGCCATAGTACGGCGCGTCCAGCATCCCGGAAATGACCGTGCGCAGATTCGTCCGCTCCAAGTCCAGCATGAAGCGCCGGTGCAGCTCTTCCGCTTCCGGCGTGGGCGTTTCACCCTCCGGCGCGCCCGCACGGATGGAAAAATGCGGGCAGTTCAGCACGCGGTTTTTGCGGGAAAGCATGGCCGTTGTCACCTGGTCATCGGCGGAAAGCTCCCGCAGCACTTCCGCATCATCCCCGCGCTTGCGCAGCACCGGATCCGGGTCCGGCAAGGTGGAAAGCCAGCCATCCAGCTCCCCGAAAAACACGCCCGCGTTCTGCCGCGTGGCCAGCTCCGTGGAAAGTTCCGCCGCGTTGAACGGCACAAAGTTGCCGTCCGGCATAAAAAGTCCGTCCGCCATGAAAAAAG
>CALBAX010000116.1 GCA_937926875.1 uncultured Desulfovibrio sp. | reverse complement strand
AAGAGCAGGCTTCTGGCGCAGCGGCGTAGCACTGCGTGCGACCAGGGTCCAGAGCAGGGCAGGCAAAAGCCAGAGCAGAACTCGAAGGCTCTGGAAGATGGCATCCTGCTGCATGAACACACCGGTGGTCTGCCAGGTCTGCCAGATCTCCAGCCCGCTGGATGCCACCAGCAGCAGCCAGAGCAGGACCCAGGCATTGCGGGCCCAGCGCGTGCACCAGGGGACCATGGCGTTATAGTAGTCCCGGCCAAAATCGTCGGCCTTGCGGCGCAGGAGCAGCCACACGGCGCCAAAGGCACCGGCAAGGGCGAAGATCAGGGGCAGGGTATAGCACAGGGCGCTCAGGTAGGCCTGGCCGAACTGGGGCGTGAACAGCTGCGGGATGGTGATGCTGCTGGCCTCGGGCAGGGAAAGGGCATTGTACAGACGGGTGACGGCCATGACGCCCACACAGGTCATCAGGCCCTGCAGGAAGGCGATGGCGCCCAGGATGATGTGCAGCACAGGATAATTGGCCAGGAATTTCCAGAGCATGAAGTAGCAGCAGGCAACGATGGCCGAAAAACCGAACATCATCCAGGTGGCTTCACTGAGCAGGACGATGATACTGTAGGAATCGAAACCGTCCAGCGCCAGGATGAGCCACAGGCGGCCCCCCAGCAGCATGAGCCAGCCCAGCAGCATGCTCAGGCAGGCCAGTTGTCGCGCACATTTGTTGTAAGCGGAACGTTTTCGCCGCAAGGCTATGATCTCGCCGCAGACGGCGATGCAGGTAAGGCCGAAATAGGCATAGAGCAGGGCAAAGGGCACGATGATGCTCCCCATGTCCAGCCCTGTTTGCAGCAGCGGATTGTCAGCGATGAAGGCGCGTACGCTTTCTAAAAAGTTCCCCATTGTTCCTCCAAAGATTCACCGGATCCCGGCCCTCCGGCGGGGAGACGCCAGGCTCGTGTTGGTTGTGCCTCAAAAATGGCTGTGCTGCAAGCAGCGCTTGCATTGCCGGAGCGCATCGGGCAGAAAAAAGACAGGAGTCTCCCATGAAAGCACATGCCCTCAGTCTGTCCTTTTTGCTCGCGGTCCTGCCTGCCCTGTCGCATCCCGTGGCTGTTCCGGCCGCAGATGCGCAGCAACAGCGGGAAAGCTGGCAGCTGCCATGGTCAAATGGCGGTGGGTTCGTGCATGCCTACCGTGGCCCTGTGCGTGAAGAGTTCCTGCAATGTGACAGGGGGCAATGCCCTCTGCCTGCCCATGGGGGGACTGTCCCGGCCAGTGGCACTGCCGAAGCTCTGTCGTCTGCAGCGGAACCCGCTACGCCTTCGCGACAGGATGAACCTGCGGCGCAGGGCAAGGTTGAGGAAAAGGCGGGCCATCCGGCTGCGAAAGGGCAGGAGGTGCGTACAGAGCAAGGGATTCCTTCCCGGGAACAACAGCCGCCAGCCACTGCCGCGACCGTCAGCCCTGCTGCTGCCAAGCAGGATATGACAGTCCGGGCAGAGGGGGCTCCCTCCGTGCAGGCGGCCTCCGGGGAGCCGGCCGGCAAAAAGCGGGCTTCCCCCTCCGCCACCGCATCCAGCCCGGTGTCAGGCACGTCGTCTGGGGCTGTGCCGGCACAGAAAACAGCCAGGGCGGGCAGAGATGCAACTCCTGCCTCCGGCGCAGACAGTCCGTCCAATACCGCAACAACGGATACGTCTGTGCCCGTCACCGATGAAAAGGCTGCCTATCAGGCGGGACTGGATTTTATCTTGTCGGGCCGTCTGGACGAAGGCATGGCCCGGATGCTGGCCTTGCTGGAGCAGCATCCTTCCGGGAGATATGCGGCCAATGCCGAATACTGGCTGGGCGAGGCCCTGTCCAGTCTGGGCCGGGACGAAGAGGCCCTGAAGCACTTTCGCAATGTAGATGCCCGCTACCCCAGACATCATAAAAATGCCGATGCCCTGTTGCGTACCGGGATGATATTGAAGCAGCAGGGAGATACGGCAGGTGCCAGCAAGGCGTTCCGGCAGGTAGTGCAGCGCTTCCCCACGTCCGCAGCGGCCGACCTCATCCGCAAAAAAGGACTCGTGCAGCCATGACAGATACTGCCGCCCCCCTGCCTGCCCGCTGGGCCGATATGGACGACCGCGCCCGGCGTGAATACTGGGCCGGTCTTGCCCTGCGCCATTGCCGCGGTCTGGGGGCCCGTTCCTGCTGCCGGCTGCTCCGGCATTTCGGCTCGGCCTTCGCTGCGCTGGAAGGCAGGGAAAGATGGGCCGATGCCGGGGTGGACAGGGGCAAGGCTGCCGAGCTCTCCGCGGGCTCGTGGCGGGTCACGGCCCGGACGGAGTGGGATGCCATCCGTGATCTGGACGCTGCCGTCGTCCAGTGGCATGAGGCGGCTTATCCGGCCCTGCTGCGTACACTGCCCGACGCCCCTGTGTTGCTGTACTGCCTGGGGGATCTTTCCCTGCTGGCCAATCCGGCCGTGGCCGTCATCGGCTCGCGCAAGGCCACGCCCCGGGGGCAGGCCCTGGCCGGACATATGGCGGGGGCCTTTGCGTCCTGGGGCATCACGGTGGTCTCGGGCATGGCCTGGGGCATCGACAAGGCGGCGCATGAAGCCGCGCTGGGCAGGACAGGGAGCAGCATCGCCGTCCTGGGGACGGGCATAGATGTCCCGTATCCCCGGGCCAATAGTCGTCTGTATGACAGGATGGCGGCAAAGGGCCTGCTGGTCTCGGAGTTCGCTCCCGGGACGCCGGCCCTGCGGGAGAACTTCCCTGTCCGCAACCGCATCATCAGCGGTCTTTCTCTGGGGGTGGTCGTGGTGGAAGCCGCCAGCCGTTCCGGGACCCTCATCACTTCGCGGCTGGCACTGGAGCAGGGGCGGGAAGTCTATGCCGTACCGGGAGCGGCCCTGTCGGGTCAGAGCCTCGGCTGCCAGGAGCTTGTCCGGCAGGGGGCCAAGCCGGTGTTCGCGCCGGAAGACGTGCTGGAAGACCTTGCCGGGCCATTGCGCGATTTTGGCGTGCAGGCCGGACATTTGGCACGGGAGGCCGCGGAACGTCGCCGCTGGGCCGAAGCCGAGGGCACGGGCCTGTCCCGCACGCTTTTTGCCTGCATGCCGCCGGAGACGGACACGCTGCCACGAAAGGTCGATCCCGGCGACGGGGAAGAAGCAGCAATACAAGAGGCGGGCGGGGAAACGGACGCAGTTGCCTCTCCGGCACAGGACAATATCGTCCCGCTGTTACAGGAGCGGGGCCCCCTGCATGTGGATGCTCTGGGGGCGGCTCTGGGGCGCAGTCCTGCCGAGCTGGCACCGGTGCTGCTGGGACTGGAGATAATGGGGCGCATCCGGCGCTTGCCGGGGGCGCGCTACGAGGCCATATGATGGGACGACATGTTGCAAAGGATATGGTGGAAGAGGAGCTCGATCCCCGCACCACTCTGGAGATAGAATCTTTCCTTGCCTGGCTGGACGTGCAGCGGGGCCTTTCGGCCACGACGCAGATCGCCTACGGGACGGATCTGCACCAGCTGGCACTTTTCCTCGCACAGCGCGGCGTCAGCCTTGCCCGTCCGGCCGAGGTGAGCAAAAAGCATATCCAGGCCTGGCTGGCCCGTCTGTACGCGCTGGGAGAAGCCAAAAGTTCCATGGCCCGCAAACTCGCGGCGGCGCGGACGTTTTTTCGCTATCAGCAGCGTATGGGGCGCACGGAAAACAATGTGGCGGCCCAGGTGCGCAATCCCAAGCAGGAGCAGCGCCATCCCCGCGTCCTCAATGTGGATCAGGCATTTGCCGTGCTGGATACTCCTGATGCCCTGGCCGGAGCCGGTTCTCCCCGTATCCCTCCTGCCACCGGTGATGCCCTGGCGGCCCGGGATCATGCCCTGGCGGAATTGTTGTACGGCTCCGGCCTGCGCATCTCCGAAGCCCTGGGGCTCGACGTGACGGACATGCGGCTGGAAGAGGGCGTCGTCCGTGTCTTCGGTAAAGGGGCCCGCGAGCGCATGTCTCCGTTGTCGGATACGTGCGTAACGGCGTTGCGGGCCTGGCTCGAGCAGCGGGGCACGCTGGCGCCGGAAGGTGAGAAAGCCCTGTTCGTGGGAGCACGGGGCGGCCGCCTTGATCGCCGTGAGGCCATGCGCCGCATCGAAAGGCTGTGCCGCAACGCGGGTGTGGAGCCTGTCTCGCCTCATGCCTTGCGCCATTCGTTCGCGACCCATATGCTGGATGCCGGTGCCGACCTGCGCAGCGTGCAGGAGCTGCTGGGGCACCAGCGCCTGACCACCACGCAACGGTATACGCGGGTCAGTCTGGAGCGGTTGATGCACCTGTATGATGAGGCGCATCCGAGGGCACAGAAAAAATAAAAAAATCACAAGTTCGTCATAAAAAAGAAAAGATAGAAAAAAATCAATAAGTTAAATTTTATTTTTCAGTAAAGTGAGTCAGGTTTTTTTTTATGGGGGGCTTGGCAAGCCCCAGGTCTTGTGCTAAAGGTAACAAGCGTAAGGCGACTTACACACGTAACTGTGCAACGAAATTCCCAAAGAGGAGATATACCATGGCTGCACTCGTTCTTGGTCACATGAACCCCGATACCGACAGCATCATTTCCGCCATCGCCGCTGCTGACCTGTACAGCAAGCGTGGCTTTGAAGTCACCCCCGCCGCCCAGGGTGCTCCTACCCCTGAGACCGAATTCGTGCTGAAGAAGTTCGGCCTGACCGCTCCTCAGGTCGTGGAAGATGTGGCCGGCAAGGACCTGTACCTGGTCGACTACTCTGACCTGGCCCAGGCCCCCAAGGGCATGGACTCCGCCACCGTGCTGGGTATCGTTGACCACCACAAGCTGGGCGATGTGACCACCTCCAGCCCGCTGGAAGCCTGGATCTGGCCCGTGGGCTGCACCGGCACCGTGCTGAAAAACATGTACGACTTCTACGGCGTGGAACTGCCCAAAGCCATCGCCGGTGGCCTGCTGTGCGCCATCCTGTCCGACACCGTGATGTTCAAGTCCCCCACCTGTACCGAAGCTGACAAGAAGGCCGTGGAAGCCCTGGCCAAGGTCGCCGGCGTGGAAGATGTCATGGCCCTCGGTATGGAAATGTTCACCGTGAAGAGCGCTGTTGACGGCGCCTCCATGTCCGACCTGGTCTTCCGTGACTACAAGGACTTCGACATGAACGGCAACAAGGTCGGTATCGGCCAGCTGGAAGTCGTCGACCTGTCCATCCTCGACAAGGTGAAAGACGGCCTGAAAGCCGAGATCGCCAAGGTCAAGGGCGAAGGCCGCCACAGCGTGTTCCTGCTGCTGACCGACATCATGAAGGAAGGCTCTGAAATGCTGATCGTCTCCGACGATCCCGCCGTGGTCGAAAAGGCCTTCGGTGTGAAGCCCGACGGCGACAGCGTGTGGCTGCCCGGCGTGATGAGCCGCAAAAAGCAGGTCGTGCCCAACTTTGAAAAGGCCTTCAAGTAAGGCTTTTGCTCAAAGCTGATACTGGGGCCGCTCCTTTGGGGCGGCCCTTTTCTTTTGGCAACACGTCATGACGATGCCACCAGGAGTAGAAGACAGCATCCCTTTGAAAACGAAAACAGTGTCGTTTCTGTGGCGTGGAAAGACTGCCCCCAAGTATCGGCACCGACCCTCGGGGGAGAAAGGACATCTCCGATTTTGAAAGACACGGATGATCCCTGCCGCGTGACAGACAGCACAGCGCGACAGCGCACGCCTCTGGAAAGGAGTCCCTTCGATAGACAGGCGTGGTGCATGGGATGGCTCAGGCAACAGGAAAACGCCATTGGAACATAAGGTCTTTTCAGCCACCCTTTCCATTCCTCGCCCTGTTTGTCCGGAAGTGGGAAAAGTATTTCGACCAGGCCTGCTG
Source organism: uncultured Desulfovibrio sp. (assembly GCA_937926875.1). Lineage (GTDB taxonomy): Bacteria > Desulfobacterota > Desulfovibrionia > Desulfovibrionales > Desulfovibrionaceae > Desulfovibrio. The sequence continues at coordinate 2,008 of CALBAX010000116.1, read as the reverse complement.
TATGAGGGATTCGCAAGCGCCTTCCCTTGCGTGCGTTCAGACACTAGCATCGCCTGCCGGGAAACGGAAAAGCGGCCTGCCCTCCCAAAAAGAGCAGACCGCTTTTGCATATGCTTGCGGCGTAGGAAACGGGATAACGGACTCGGCTCCGGGCTTTTCCGGCGTCTGTGTCGTTTCGCTCCAGTCGCGGTGTTATTTATTGGGGAACAGTTCCCGGGCCTTTTCCGCGAAACGGCGGCCGAAGATCTCGAAATCGGCCTTGCATTCCTCATAATGGTTGCCCACGGCATCCAGAGCCACAGGCCCCAGATGGATATAGGGCTTGCCGTGGGCAGCGCCGCCGGAATAGACCAGCATGCCCTTGACCAGCATATGAGGCAGCAGGGTCATGATGGCCACATCGGCGCCACCCTGGGCATAGTGGGCGGTCGCGAAGGCCCCGCCCAGCTTGCCGGCCAGCTTGATACCGCGGGACCCTTCATCGAACCACTGCTTCATCTGCCAGCAGGTATTGGCCAGGTAGGTGGGCGTCCCGAAAATGACACCAGCGCACTGGTCGATGTAGTCGGCATCCATGGCTTCTTCCACGGAAAAGAAGCGAGTCTCTCCACCTGCGGCGGCCAGCCCGCGGGCGATGACTTCGGCCATCTCACGGGTATGGCCGGTCTTGCTGTAATAGATGATGGCAAATTTCATGTTCTGGATCTCCTTCAGGCAGCAGCCATAAACAGGTTGCCTGCCGGTTTACATCTGTCCCAGCATGCGCGGCACGAAGGTCGAGAGATCAGGGAAGATGATGATGACCACCAGGGCCAGCAGGGAGGCAAAGATCAGCGGCAGGGCCGCCTTGCTGATGCGTTCCATGCTGATGCCGCTGATATTGGCGCCTACATACAAGTTCACGGCCACGGGCGGCGTCACCTGTCCCACCGCCAGGTTGACTGTCATCATGATGCCGAACCAGACAGGATCCCAGTTGAAGTGGGCCATGATGGGCAGCATGAAGGGCAGGAAAACGTAATAGATGGAAATGGCATCCAGCAGCATGCCCGCCAGCAGCAGGATGATGTTGATCATCAGCAGGACGACCCACTGGTTGTCCGAAACAGCCAGAAGCACGGCGGAGCCTTTTTCCACCAGGCCCACAGTGGAAGCCACCCAGGAGAAGAGGCCCGCACAGGTCACCACCAGCATGACCACGGCCGTGGCCCGGATGCTGGCCGCGAAGATCTCGACCAGGATGCTGATGCTGTTGATGGTGCGGTAAATGAACACCCCCACGAACAGACCGTAAAAAACGGCTACGGCAGCAGCTTCCGTGGGCGTGAACACACCGCCGTAGATGCCGCCCAGGATGACGACAGGCGTCATGACCCCCCAGAAGGCTTCTTTCAGGGCCGTGCTGACGCGCTTGCCGCTGGCCTGCCCCCTGTAGCCCCGTTTACGGGAGATAAGGAGCACGGCCGCCATGATGAACAGGGCCACCACGATGCCCGGCACGAAACCGGCAGCGAACAGGGCAGGCACGGAGACATCGGCCACGCTGCCGTACACGATGAAGGCGATGCTGGGCGGGATGACGATGGCAAGGCCGGAGGTGACGGAGACGGTGGCCGCGGCAAAGGCCTTGTCATATCCGGCCTTGGCCATGCCCGGGATCAGGATCAGACCCAGGGCCGCCACGGTGGCAGGGCCCGAACCGCTGACAGCGCCCCAGAAGGTGGCGACTGCCACAGTGGCCAGCGCCAGGCCGCCGGTCATGGAGCCTACCAGAGCTTCCATCAGGGCCACGATGCGCGCGGCGATGCCGGAACGCTCCATGATATAGCCAGCCAGGATGAAGAAGGGGATGGCCAGCAGGGGGAATTTGGCTATGCCGGCAAAAAAGTTGTAGGAAAGCATGCTGAAGCCCAGATCCCATTGCCAGACGACGACCAGGGCAGAAAAGCCCAGGGCCAGTGCGATGGGCACACGCAGGATCAGCGGGATGGCAAACAGGACCAGCAGC
>CALBAX010000115.1 GCA_937926875.1 uncultured Desulfovibrio sp. | reverse complement strand
CACGGACATCTATCAGGTGGAGGCCCGTCCCGTGGGCATCGGCGGCGCCACCGTGGCCGCCCTGCTGCGCCAGCAGGGCCTGCCCGCCGCTGTGTGGAGCTGCATCGACAGCACCTGCCACCAGCCCGACGAACATTCTTCCATCACCGCCACCCTCAAGGACGCCCAGGTGTTTGCCCATGTGCTCATGCAGCGCTGAGAACCGTTTTGACTGTATCGTGACCGGCGGCGGCCATGCCGGTTCCGAGGCCGCTGTTGCCCTGGCCCGTCTGGGCCTGAGCGTGCTGCTGGTCTCCGGCAATGTGGACCGTCTGGGCTATCTGTCCTGCAACCCGGCCATCGGCGGTCTGGCCAAGGGCCACATGGTGCGCGAGATCGACGCCCTGGGCGGCATGATGGGCCTTTGGGCTGATGCCGGGGGCATCCAGTTCCGCACCCTCAACATGAGCAAGGGCCCGGCCGTGCGCGCCACCCGTGCCCAGATCGACCGCGAGGCCTATCAGAAGGCCCTCAAGAAGACCCTGTTCTCCACGCCCGGCCTGCGCATCTGGCAGGATTCCGTGACCGAGGTGCTGGAAGAGAACGGCCATGCCTCCGGTGTGCGCACGGCCCAGGGCCTGACCTTCCATGCCCGGCATGTGCTGCTCACCACCGGCACGTTCCTGGCCGGTCTCATCCACATCGGCCTCACGCATCTGCCCGGCGGCCGTCTGGGCGATGCCCCGGCCACGGGCCTTTCCGACAGCCTGCGCCGTCTGGGCCTCACGCTGGGCCGTCTCAAGACCGGCACCACGCCGCGCCTGCTGCGGGCGTCCATCGACTTTTCCAGGCTGGAGGAACAGCCCGGCGACACCCCGCCGCCGCGCTTCAGCTTCCGTGGTCCCGGCCCGGTGCTGCCGCAGGTGCCCTGCCACATCACATGGACCAACGAGGCCGCCCATGCGGCCATCCGTTCCGGCTTCGACCGCTCGCCCCTGTTCACCGGGGTCATCCAGGGCACGGGCGCCCGCTACTGTCCCTCCATCGAAGACAAAGTGGCCCGCTTCCCCGAGCGCGAACGGCACCAGATCTTTCTGGAGCCCGAAGGCCTGGACAGCCCGGAAGTCTATGCCAACGGCATTTCCACCAGCCTGCCGCTGGACGTGCAGCAGGCCATGATCCACGCCATCCCCGGCCTGGAACATGCCGTCATGGTGCGCCCCGGCTATGCCATCGAATATGACTACGCCAACCCGGTGCAGCTGCACGGCACGCTGGAGACCAAGGCCCTGCCCGGCCTGTGGCTGGCGGGCCAGATCAACGGCACGTCCGGCTATGAAGAGGCCGCGGCCCAGGGGCTGTGGGCGGCCCTGAACATCGCCTGCCGGGAAAAGGAGCTCGATCCCTTCGTGCCCGGACGCGATTCCTCGTACATGGCCGTGCTGGTGGACGACCTGGTCACCTCCGGCACCGAGGAGCCCTACCGCATGTTCACCTCGCGGGCGGAGCATCGCCTGCTGCTGCGCGAGGACAATGCCGACGTGCGCCTGACCCCGCTGGGCCGCAAGATCGGTCTGGTGGGCGAGGAGCAGTGGCGCCTCTTCAACGACAAGATGGAACACGGCCATGCGGTACGCCGCCTGCTGCAGCAGGTGCGCGTCCAGCTGACCGACAGCGAAGAGACGGAGCAGACCGCTCCGGCAACTCCCGAAGAGACGGAGCTGCGCACCACGCTGCGCGGCCGGACGCTGGAAGAGGCCCTGCGCCGTCCCGACATGGATCTGGAACGCCTGGCCCGCATCTCCGCCCCGCTGGCCGGGGCCCTGGCGGGCCGCGACCTGCGCGATCTGGAGACCGTCCAGGTGGACGTCAAATACGCGGGCTATCTGGAGCGTCAGCGCGAGCTCATCGCCCGTGCCGCGCGCCTGGAATCCGTGGAGCTGCCCGCCGATCTGGATTACCGGCAGGTGGCGGGCCTTTCCCGCGAGGTGGAGGAAAAACTCGACCGTGTACGGCCCCGCAATCTCGGCCAGGCCGGACGCATCTCCGGCGTGACCCCGGCAGCCGTGGGCTGTCTGGAGATCCATCTGCACAAGCTGGGCCTGCTACGCGGCAAGCGGCAGTCCCTCTGATGCCTTTCCCGGGGCCTGCGGCCAGCCGCCGGTCCCCTTTTCGTGCTGCGCATCTTTGCCTGGCAAAGGGGGGATGCGCTGTTGACGTTGGGGAATGTTCCCCGTTATCCTGAGAGGACGGGTACCTTTCGTACGCGTGCGCTTCAGACCATGCTGCGCACACGGCGGGAGAGCACGTTTTTCCTGCCCCGGGCGCGGCATCCGTTCCCGCGTCCGCCCGGACGCAGCCATGGCACGGCGTGGCATCCTGCCGTCTTCGTGGCCCGTGTCCCCGGCGGCGTCCCCCTCACCCCAGCCCGTGCCCCGGCACGGCGACATGCCTTTGCCCGGCGCCGCTGCGGCACGCAGGCAAAGCCCTTCTAGGAGGCTGTTTTGGACGGTGGTTCCGACTGTCATAGTAGCAATGGCACCATCTGGTCGCGCCTGACCCGTTTTTTCGGGCGCGAAGACGATGAATCCCTGGAAAAAGCCATCATCGAGGCCCGCGCCGACGGCGAAGTGGAGCCCGACGAGGAGTCCATGCTCCTGGGCATCCTGCGCTTCAACGACCTGCAGGTGCAGGACACCATGACGCCCCGCACCGACATCGACTGTGTCCCCGAAGACATGCTCCTGCCCGAAGTGGCCAAAGTCATCGTGGAATCGGGACATTCCCGCATCCCTGTCTTCCGTGACACCCGCGACAACATGGTCGGCATGCTCCACGCCAAGGATATCCTGAGCTGCCTGCTGGACCCCAAGATGGCCGACCAGCCTGCCAGTGCCATCATGCGCGAACCTTTCTTCGTGCCCGAGACCAAGCCCATCCGCAACCTCCTGCAGGAATTCCGCGCCAGCAAGCAGCATATCGCCATCGCGCTGGATGAATACGGCGGCACCTCGGGCCTGATCACCATCGAAGACCTGCTGGAAGAGATCGTGGGCGACATCGAGGACGAACACGACGCCCCTCGCGAGGAGGACATCCGTCCCCTGGGGGGCCATGTCTACGAACTCACGGGCCGTGCCCTGCTGGAAGACCTCGAAGAACTGGGCGTGGACCTCAGCTCCGACGAAGTGGACACCATCGGCGGCTACCTGAGCATGGAAGCCGGCCATGTGCCCGCCCCCGGCGAGGTCTTCATCCTGCGTGGCTGGCGTTTCGAAGTGCTGGATGCGGACAAGAAGCTCATCCGCCACCTGCGCATGGAGCCGGCCCGGGAAAACACGCCCGATGCCCCTGCAACGGAAGACTGAGATGCGTGACGCCTGGTTGCGTTCCTCCCCTCTGGGCCTCGGCCTGGCGGGGGCTGCGGCCTTGTGGCTGTCGTTCCCCAACGGCTGGATCTCCCTGCCGCCGCTGGCCCTGCTGTTGCCCCTGTGCCTGGCCCTGCTGGGCGGTTCGGCGCCCTCGGCGGGCGCTGCCCTGCGTCGCGGCTGGCTGAGCTCCATCGTGGGCATGGCGGCCGTGCTCTACTGGCTGACCATCCCCATGGCCACCGTGGGCAACCTGCCCATGGCGCTGGCGGCGGTCTGTGCCGTGCTGGTGGCCACCTGCCTGGCCAGCGCCGGCGGCCTGTTCGCCCTGCTGGCCCATGCCCTGCGCGGGCGCGGTCCGCTGGCACAGGCATGGTTGCTGGGCCTTGCCTGGTATTTTCTGGAATACGCCTACGCGCTGGTGGCGGGCTTCCCCTGGCTGCCCCTGGGCGGCGCCCTGGCTGCCTGGCCCCTGTGGATACAGGCGGCCGACGTGACGGGCGCCTACCTGCTGGCCGGCCTGTGGGTCACGGTGATCCTTTGCCTGCGGCACTGGCGCAAGCCTGCCTGTGCGTGCACCGGCCTGCTGCTGGCCGCCCTGCTGCTGGGCTACGGTGCCTGGCGTCTGCACACCACGCCGCTGGAGGACGATCCCCGCGGGGAAGACAGCGTGGCCGTCCTCTTCGCCGAAGGCAACATCGACCAGAACCAGAAGTGGGTGCCCGTCTACCAGCGCCGCACGGTGGAGACCTATCTGCGCCTGACGCAGGCGGAGCTGGCACGCCACCCCGGCGAAAAGCCCCTCATCGTCTGGCCCGAAACGGCCCTGCCCTTCAATTTCGACAACAACGGCATCCTGTCCACGCTGGTGCGCAACCTGGCCCGCCAGGCCCAGAGCCCCCTGTTGACCGGCGTGCCTGGCTTCCAGCATGACGCGGCGGGCAAGATGCAGGTCTTCAACCGGGCCCTGCTCCTCGATCCCTCGGGCAACACTGCGGGCCACTATGACAAGGAACACCTCGTTCCCTTCGGCGAATATGTGCCGGAGTGGCTCAACTGGAACTTCCTTGCCGACCTGCTCCAGGAAGTGGGCGTCTACACGCCCGGCCATTCCGCCGCGCCCCTGGTGCACGGGGATCTCCGTCTGGGCATGCTCATCTGCTATGAGGCCATCTTCCCCTGGCTGGCGCAGGCCCGTGTGGAGCACGGCGCCAACGTGCTGGTGGACATCAGCAACGACGGCTGGTTCGGCCGCTCGCCGGCGGCGCTCCAGCATCTGTACCTCGCCTCCCTGCGCGCCGTGGAACAGGGGCGCTGGCTGCTGCGTGGCACCAATACCGGCATCTCCGCCATCATCGACGCCCGTGGCCGTGTGACCGTCCGCGGGGGCCAGTTCGAAGAAAATACCCTTTGGGGGCGCGTGCGCCTGCAACAGGGGGCCACCGTCTATCATGAGCTCGGGCTCTGGCTGCCGCTGGCCGCCGGCCTGCTCTGGTTCGGCATCTTCTGGGGCACGCGTCGCCCCTCACCTTCAACCCTTCGATAGTCCCATGTTGCAACTCAGTGATCTTCGTGCCCGTTGCCAGCCCCTCGACCAGCGTTTCGACAACCTTTGGGGGCGTCTTTGACGTCGCTGCCAGCGAACAGCGTCTTGCCGCCATCGAAACGGAACTTTCCCGCCCCAATGCCTGGGACAATCCTGAAGCCCTGACCCCCCTGCTGCGCGAAAAACGCCAGCTGGAGGATGAGGTCTCCCGCCTCAACGCCCTCAAGACCTGCCATGACGACATGCACGAATGGCTGGAACTGGCCGTGGAAAGCGGCGAGGACGAGGCCCTGGAATCCCTGGCGAAGCAGCAGGACAGCCTGGACGCCCTGCTGGACGAGACGGAGCTTGTCATGCTGCTTTCCGGCGAGGAAGACAACCAGGACGCCATACTGGAGATCCACCCCGGTGCCGGCGGCACGGAATCCCAGGACTGGGCGGAGATGCTGCTGCGCATGTACACCCGCTGGGCTGCCCGGCGCCACTTCACCGTGGAAGAGCTGGACTACCTTCCCGGCGATGAGGCCGGCATCAAGAGCGTGACCCTGCGCATCTCGGGCCCGCACGCCTTCGGTTTCCTGAAGAGCGAACGTGGCATCCACCGCCTGATCCGCATCTCGCCCTTCGACGCTTCCGGCCGCCGTCACACGTCCTTCGCCTCCGTGGACGTCATGCCCGACGTGGGCGACGACATCCAGCTGGACATCAAGGAAACGGATCTGCGCTTCGATACCTTCCGCTCCAGCGGCCCCGGCGGCCAGAGCGTGAACACCACCAGCTCCGCCGTGCGCGTGACCCATATCCCAACGGGCATCTCGGCCCAGTGCCAGAACGAAAAATCCCAGCATCACAACAAGGAATCGGCCCTGTGCATCCTCAAGGCGCGCCTGTACAACCTTGAGTTGCAAAAACGCGAAGCCGAGCGTGCCGCCCAGTACGCGGGCAAGGACGCCATCGCCTTCGGCAGCCAGATCCGCACCTACACCCTCCAGCCGTACCGCCTGGTCAAGGACCACCGCACCAACAGCGAGTGCGGCGACGTGGAAGCCGTCCTGGATGGCCAGATCGACCAGTTCCAGCACGACTACCTGCTTTACAGGCACGAACAGCAGCGCTGATGGTGCCTTCATGGCCCGGAAAGGTGCGCCCGACCCGCAAGGCAGGTATTTTCCGCACTTTTCCGGGCATATTTCCCTGCCATTTTCTGTCCTGCAACTTTACCTCGTCCGGCAAAAAGGATAGGATTCCTTATCATAACGACTGGCATCCTTTTTACCTACGCTCTCCTTTCACCGACGAGGAGGAACGATGAACAAGAGCGAACTCATCAAGGCCCTGGCAGAAGAAAGCAATCTTCCGTTCGATGATGCGTCCTTGGTGGTGAACACTTTCATTGATGCGATGAAGGATTCGCTCATCGCTGGCGACCGTATCGAGATCAGGGGGTTCGGGAGCTTCAAGATCAAGGAATACAGCGGCTATGCCGGGCGCAACCCCAAAACGGGCGAATGCGTCTCCGTCGTGCCCAAACGGCTGCCCTTCTTCCGTGCCGGGAAGGAGCTCAAGGAATATATCAACCAGTAACCGCAGTCCCATTTAGCCCAGTTCCAAGGAGTGGACCATGCAATTTTTCGGTGCCCTGACCGCCCTCGTCACGCCGTTCAAAAACGGCGCCGTTGATGAAGCTGCCTATCGCGAATTCATTGAATTCCAGATCAGTGAGGGAATCCACGGCCTTGTGCCTTGCGGCACCACCGGCGAATCGGCCACGCTCTCCCACGAAGAGCATGAGCGTGTCATCGAGATCTGTATCGACCAGGTCAAGGGACGTGTGCCCGTCCTGGCCGGCGCCGGTTCCAACAATACCATCGAAGCTATCCGCCTGACCCGTTTCGCCCAAAAGGCCGGAGCTGACGGCGCGCTGCTGATCACCCCCTACTATAACAAGCCCACCCAGGAAGGTCTGTACCGCCACTTCAAGGCCATCGCCGAGGCCGTGGACATGCCTCTGGTCCCCTACAACGTTCCCGGGCGTACCGGCACCAACCTGCTGCCTGCCACCCTCAGCCGTCTGGCCCATGATTTCCCCAATATCGTGGGCGTGAAGGAAGCTACCGGCGACATGAGCCAGTGCAGCCTGATCATGGAACAGTGCCCCAGGGGCTTCAGCCTGCTTTCCGGTGACGACTTCACCGCCCTGCCCCTGATGTCCATCGGCGGCAGCGGCGTCATCTCCGTGACCTCCAATATCGTCCCCGGCAAGGTGGCCGCCATGTACAATGCCTTTGCCAAGGGCGACATCGCCACCGCCATGGGCATCCATCATGACCTTTTCGTCCTGCATCAGGCCATGTTCATGGAAAGCAACCCCATCCCGGTCAAGACCGCCCTGGCTCTCATGGGACGCATGACCGGCGAGATGCGCCTGCCGCTCTGTCCGCTGACCGACGAACATCTGGAACGCCTCAAGGGCGTCCTGGCTTCCAAGGGACTGCTTGCCTAGTCCGGCATATCGCCTTGCAGCCCCGCTCCGGCGGGGCTTTTTTCTTGCCCGGCGGCGGGCCTTCACACCGGACAGCCCGTACCCGGCATACCGATGCCTGGGACCGGGACAGCGGCCCGCACAGGAGCGTGCCCGCATCCATTCCCCGTTCCCCAGGCGGCGGACCTTCCGCACCGTCGTTTTCGCCCGCCCGGCCTTGCCGCTGCTTGCCTTCCCCCGGCCCTGCTGCTAGCATGACGACGTTTCCATACTGTGCCGAGGAGATCATCCATGACCGATTCCCGCTCCGATCCGACAATCGTGCAACGCCTCATGCAGGCGCTGGAAGCGGATACCGCTGTTGAACTGGCCCGGGCCCTGGGCCTGCCCGTGACGGATGTGGAACAGGCACTGGCCAAAGGCCAGGTCCCGGACGAATGGGTCCGCCTCTGCGCTGAGGCAACAGGCTGCAATGCCGACTGGCTCTTCTTCGGCCGCGGTCCCATGCGCCTCCCGCTGGTGGAATCCGGCGCCATGCCCGCCTGCCTCATGCTGGAAGATGTCGATGACGATGTGGACATGATCACCGTGCCCCTGGTGGTGGCCCGCCTGTCCGCCGGTTCCGGCAGTCTGGAAGTCAGCAGCGAGCAGGAAGGCGGCTATGCTTTCCGCAGCGACTTTTTGCACCGCAAGGGCAATCCCCGCCGCATGGTGCTGATGCGTGTCTCGGGCGACAGCATGGTGCCCGAGATCCAGGACAACGACCTCGTCCTGCTGGATCAGGGCCAGACCGAGATCGTCTCCGGCCGCCTCTACGCCATCGGCTTCGAGGATGCCATCTACATCAAGCGCATCGACCTGCTGCCCGGCCAGATCGTCCTGCACAGCACCAACCCCGCCTACCCTCCCGTGACCCTCGACCTGAGCGGCGACTGCGCCGAACAGTTCCGCGTCATCGGCCGTGTGCTCTGGTCCGGCCGCGAATACCGCTAGTCGCATATCGCTAATCCGTATTTTCAGGGGGAGAGGGGGACTTTTTCCAGCGGAAAAAGCCCCCCTCCCTCTTTCCCCCTCACCCTTCAAAAAACGCTGCATGATCCCTGTGGCACTGGTGTCGCGCACAGGGCAGCCCCGCCTCCCCGTCCCCAGGTGCAAATGAGGGAAGCCCACGACGCACGGGGAGTCCCCAGACTCCCTGGCCTGGAAACAGGCATGGCCATCGCAGGCAGCAAGGAATCTGCGAGGGACTGGTATGGTCTGTTCGGCAAGAAACGGTCCCCGGGAAAATGGCGATGGACATGGAGCGAAAGAGTGCCGTCACATGGCGGCTCCAGCATGCACCAGAACTGATGTCCATCCCGGTACGGGGCAGCCGCTGTCGGATGCTGCATGAAAAATAAAAGAGCGTGCGTCCATTGCGGATACACGCTCTTTTTATTCACGAAGTCGTTGTCCGGCCGCTGGCCGTGCCCGCCATCCCTGCGCCCCCGGAACAGCGGGGCTCTTTCACATGACGGCGGAAAGGCTTCAGGCCGCTAAGGTGCGGCCTACAGGCTGCCCTGCTTCACGAAGTCGTCCGGCACGTCGGCCAGCGTGGCCACCATGACGGCCTTGATGGTGTGCATGCGGTTGGCGGCTTCGGCGAACACGAGGCTGTTGGGCGACTCGAAGACTTCGTCGCTCACTTCCATGCATTCCAGGCCGAAACGCTGGTACATCTTCTCACCGATGGTGGTGTCACGGTTGTGGAAGCTGGGCAGGCAGTGCAGGAAGGCACAGCGCCCGTTGCCGGTCTTGCGCATCATCTCGCTGTCGATACGGTAGGGGGTCAGCAGGTTGATACGTTCCTGCCAGACCTCTTCCGGCTCACCCATGGAGACCCAGACGTCGGAATACAGGAAGTCACACCCCTTGACGCCGCTGTCCACGTCTTCCGTGCGGGTGATGCGGGCACCGGTCCGCTCGGCGATGGCGCAGGCCTGTTCGTAGATCTCGTCAGAGGTCCACAGGGCCCGGGGCGCCACACTGCGGAAGTCCAGGCCCAGCATGGCCGAGGCGATCATCAGGGAGTTGCCCATATTGTAGCGGGCATCACCGATATAGGCCATGGTCTGGTCCTTGTAGGGCTTGTCGCAGTGCTCGCGCATGGTCAAAAAGTCCGCCAGGATCTGGGTGGGGTGCCACTCGTTGGTCAGGCCGTTCCACACCGGCACGCTGGCATAGCGGGCCAGTTCTTCCACGATGCTCTGGCCGAAGCCGCGGTATTCGATGCCGTCATAGAAGCCGGACAGCACGCGGGCCGTATCGGCCATGGATTCCTTTTTGCCGATCTGGGAACCGGAGGGGCCCAGATAGGTGGTATGGGCACCCTGGTCATGGGCCGCCACTTCAAACGAGCACCGGGTCCGGGTGGAATCTTTTTCAAACAGCAGCACGATATTCTTGTCCAGCAGGAACTTGGGCTCGCGCTTTTCCTGCTTGGCTTTTTTCAGTGCGGCGGCCAGATCCAGCAAGTAGATCAGGTCTTCGGAAGTAAAGTCCGTTTCCTTCAAAAAATCTCGATTGGTCAGTCTGCTCATGCCATGCTCCACCCTTTCGGGTCGTTGCTGAAACTCTCTCCTCCTGCGCCGCCCGGCGGCTGTCGGCCTGTCCGCAGGCCGTTTCCCTCTACAGGTGGAAAGCAGGAATCTAGCAGTGCCGGGCCGCTTTGTCCATGCCCGCACGCCCGTAACATGGACGTCACATCCGCGTCCAGAAGGGACGCGGGCTCATCCGCGCAAGACATTGCCCCCGGTATCGTTTACGCTTATGCTTCCACCAAGAAAGGAGATCCTCATGCGAACCTGGACATGCCTCGCCGGATTGCTCGCCCTGTTCCTGGGCCTGATGCCCTGTCCGGTGTCTGCTGCCCCCTCCGCGTACCACCTCAGCAAGGTCGTCATGCTGACACGTCACGGCGTCGCGGCGCCGGCCTACGACCAGCTGCCCCGGATCACCGGCAAGGCCTGGCCGCAATGGCCCGTGGAGCCCGGGCAGCTCTCGCCGCGCGGTGCCCGGCTGCTGACGGCCCAGTGGGCTTCCCTGCGGGCCCTGTACCTTCAGGCTGACCTGTTGCCGGCACAAAAGACCGAATCCCGGGTATTCGTGCGTGCGGACAACACCCCGCGCAGCCGAGGCACTGCCGAGGCCCTGTTGCGGGGCCTGACGCCGGGCACCCTGCCCGCCTATGCCGTGGTGAACCTGGATCCTGACCCTCTCTTCGAGCCCGTCCAGGCCGGTCTTGCCATCTTCGACCCGGCCGAAACGGCCCTGGCCATCCTGGACCATATCAACGGGGACTTCTCCCAGTTCTGGGAGAGCCTGGGCGAGCCCATGTCCCTGCTGGACGAGATGACAGGCCCCCTGTCCTCCGAAGCCTGCAACAGCATCAACCTGCCCGGTGACTGCCGCCTGTCCGACATGGTCCCCACCATCTCCATCATGGACATGGGCCGCCGTGTGGAGATACGGGGCGGCCTCGGTCTGGGATCGCTCCTGGTGGACCTGCTGGTGCAGGAATACGCCCAGTGGCCGCAGCAGGATGCCGCCTGGGGCCAGGCCAATGCCGCGGCCCTGCGCAAGCTCCTGCCCATCCGCAGCGAGATCTTCAATGCCCTGCACCGCACACCACTGGTCGCCGGCATCTACGGCGGTCCCCTGCTGCGGGACATGGCCCTCGCCCTCTACAGCCAGCATGCCGACCCGCGCCTCAATGAGGCCCGGTGCGCCGTTTTTGTGGGCAACGACAACAACCTGGCCGCCATCGGCGCCCTGCTGGGCATCGACTGGCAGGCGTCGGGCTTTCCCCCCAACGCCCTGCCGCCCGGCACCATCCTGGCCATGGAACTGTGGGAAGGCCCCGACAACGCCAGCGAGGTACGTTTCCGGGTCTTCATGCAGAGCCTCGATTTCATGCACGCGCCGCTGAGCGTCACCACGGCCGGCGGCTATCAGACAGCCCCGGACAGTTACGGCCCGGCCCTGCTGGAAGCCCGCGTCACGCTCGACGGGCACAAGGACGGCCCGGTCATGAGCAGGGAGCTTTTTGAGCAGCGTGTCCGCAATGCGCTGGAAGGCCGTGGCCTGCCGCGCATCACCTTCCTGCCGGAGATGGTCTCCCCGCAGGCCCCGGCAGCATCCCTTCCCGTACAGCCATGACGAACGACGAAAAAAAGACCTTGCTGCGGCAGCGCTATGCCGAACTGGATGACGAGAGCCTGTGCGCGCTGGAACGCCACAAACTGACTGAACAGGCCCGCGAGCTCTTCGATGCGGAACTGCTCCGCCGCGGCCTCGATCCGGCCGCCTATGAGGCGCGCCATGGCGACTGCCTGTACCGGAGCCGGACGGCCCTGCGCCGGCGTCAATGGCGCGGCGTGGGCCTCAAGGCCATCCTTGCGGGGGGCATCTTCGCCGGGACGGCTCTGGCCCGGCAGCAGTATGGCGACAGTCTGGACGCCATGGAGGCCCTGCCCGTGGCTGCCGGCGGCCTGGCCCTGGTCATCCTCGTACTGGCCTTCGCCCTGCGTCGCCGGTAAGGCTCCGGTCCCCCCAGGCTGACAGGAAGTCGAAGGACATCCGGGGCCTGAGGCCCTTCCCGGTCCTGTCCTGCCGCTCCGGGATCACCATCCTGCCCCCTCGTACCATCACCTGCTGTCCGTCAGGCACGAACAGCGGCTTGCTGCACGTCATTTCCTTCCCATAAAAAAACGGGGAGATGCCCCACGGCATCTCCCCGCTCTCGTCTCATGTCTCCATCCCGGAAGCGCACCCGTCAGGCATGCCGCCATGCTGCCGGCAGCCCTGCCCGTCTTGCGCCACAGGGCCCGGGCATCATGTTGCCCGGTGGACGCAGCGATCCGCATCCACTCCAGCCACAGGGGCGGCAAATCCCCCTGCGGACGGCACCGATGATGCCGCAGCATGGCGGCCACCGACGAGCAGCGCCGTGGCGCCTTGCTCCTCCAGCGGCCCGTGTCGCGTGGGCAAGCGCCTTTAGTCGTCGCTGACCTGGGGAGCCGTCCCCGGGGCCACCATCTTCAGGGCATGGCGGCAGATCTCAAGATTTTTGCGGTAGCCTTCGATGTCCTCCCCGGCAGTACGTCCGGCGCGGGCATAGCAGTCCAGGGCTTCCTGCAGGGTATCCACAGCTTCCTGCCACTGGCCGGCCGTTGCCAGGGCCACGCCGAGGTTGCCCAGGGAGAAGGCCGTTTCCGTATGGTCGCCCAGCAGCTCCTTGCGGATGGCCACGGCCTGGCGGTGCAGGGCGATGCCCTGTTCCAGATCGCCGCGCTCTTCGTGGATGCGTCCCAGATTGTTCAGGCAGGTAGAGACATCCATGCGGGACTCGTCCCCGCTCTGCTTCTCGAACACGTCCCGGGCCTTGAGCAGCAGCTCCTCGGCGCCGTCCAGATCCTGCTGCATGTACAGGCAGGCCGAAAGGCGCATCATGGCCCCGGCCACCAGCGGATGATCTTCCCCAAAACCGGCACGCAGGCCGTCCACGGCTTCGCGGCTCACGGCGATGCTTTTTTCCACCTGCCCGGCAGCAAGGTACAGGCGCCCCAGGTTCTGCAGGGCGCCACAGGTGGCGGGATCCTGCCCCCCCTGCCGCTCGCGCAGCAGGCTCACGGCCGCCTCGATGGCTTCGATGGCTTCGGCCTGACGGCCCTGCTCGAAGACGGCACGCCCCAGCCCGTCCAGGGCCAGAGCCTTGTGCAGGGGATTGTCCGTCCCCTTGTCCAGCAATTGCCGATACCGGCTCTCGGCACCGGCAAGGTCCCCGGCAGCCATCAGCTTGCCGGCGGCACGGATCTCCTGGATCCAGTTTTTCGCATCCATGTTCGCACTCCTGAAAATATCTCTTCTGCCGGGCTGTGTGCGCAGACATCCGGCCATGCTGGCCCCATGTTGCCAAAACAGGCAGCCGGTCGCAACCTTCTGCCCGTTCTTGCGGCTGTCGCCTGCCCGTCAGTCCCGCAGCAGATCCATGCGCAGGATCTCCACCGTGCGCACCTGCCGCATCACTCGCGGCCCGTGCAGCCACAGCCAGCTGTCCTGCTCGTCACTCAGGCCCTGACGCCGCAGCTCCGCCGCCACAAGGGCACAGATGCCTTCCACAGCCGCCACGGCTTCCTGCCCCCCCGCGCCGGTCGTCAAAGGAGCCGCTGCCGCCTGTTGCAGGGCCGCACACATATCGGCACCCAGCCGGGGCAGGCCCTGCACGGTGCGCCAGGCCCATTTGTAGAACGGCAGATAGCGCCGGTTCAGCAGGCAGGCTAGGGAAAGGGCAGCCTCGCTGAAGCGCCCCAGGGCCAGCATGGCGCCGATGCTGTCCCCGCGCTCAAGGCAGCGCGGCAAATTGTACTGGCCGGCCTGCGCCATCTGCATGCAGCGCGTGGCCATTTTTTTCAGATGCAGGTCACGGGGAAAATAGTCCAGCAGGGTCGTGCGCCAGGCACTGAAACGGCCGGGCCCGTCGAAAAAGACCTCGCCATTGGTACAGGTGGCCAGTCCCCATTCCTGCATGCCCAGCCAGTGACGCCAGTCGGACGGAGGCGTGTCCCGGCCGGTGAAGCGGGCATAGAAATCCTCCATGGCCAGGGGGCCTGTCCGCCCCATGCGCCGTTCCGGCGCCATGCGGCAGGGAAAGCCCTCGAAGGTCCCGGGCAGCAGACGCAGGACATCTTCCAGCCGCTGTCTGTGCCGGGCCAGATCCTCCCGCGAAAGCCAGATGCAGAAGCCCGGCCCCCAGTCATGATCCCGGGACGTGGCATCGTCGAAACCCAGGCATTCCGAGCCCTCCCCTGCCAGCCCCATGGCGCACAGGGGCAGGATGTCGCCCGCCTGTTCCCGCAACAGGGGCAGACAGGCCTCGAAATAACGCCGGGAAAGCTCCAGTCCTTGCATCATGGTCATCTCCTTGAGGCGGTATCCGCCGACTGTCCGCATCTGTTGCCGTCAGGCCGGGGCACAGTGTGGCGCTGCCCCCACAGGGCCACGATGAAGATACCGCCGAGGATGGCGGCCGAACACAGCACAAGGCGCAGGGTGATGGCCTCGCCCACGAAGACCACCGCCCCCAGGGCCGTGATGACGGGCACGCTCAGCTGGGCGGCGGCAGCGGCAGCGATACTGTAGCAGGGCACCAGCGCATACCAGAGGATATACCCCAGGGCGGAGGCCAGGGCCCCGGCGCACAGGGCCAGCACCACCCCTTGCGGCGGCAGGGAGAGCCGCCACCACAGGGCCAGCATCAGCAGCAGGACCAGAGGGACGCAGCGGATGAAGTTGTCGGTGGTGGCCTCCGCCGCATGGCGGAACTTGCGGCCGCACAGGCTGTAGGCCCCCCAGGCGGAACCGGACACGAACATCACACAGGCGGCCAGCAGCGGCGGCGCTTCCAGACCGGGCAACAGCAGGACCACGAGCCCGGCCATGGCCAGACCTATCCCCAGCGTCTGTCCCAGATTGGGACGCTGCCCCGCGTGGATGCCGTAACCTATCATGCTGGTCTGCACGGCCACGGCGATGACCAGGGCCCCGGCTGCCGTCGGCATGCTCACATAGGCGACGGAAAATGCCAGCATGTAGGTGAACAGTGCCAGGGCCGCGCTCCAGCTGCCTTGCCTCCGCCAGTCCGGCACCTGCCCGTGACGCCGCCGGCGCCATCTGTGCAGGACAAAAAGCATCAGGGCGCCAGACGTCATGCGGATGGCCGTATAACTGACCGGATCCATGCCGTGATGCAGCAGGGCAAGGCGGCACAGGATGGAGTTGAGGGCAAAAAGGGTCATGCACAGCAGGGTCAGGAGCGCCAGTGGCAGCCCCTTCTGCCAGGCGCGGCGCGCTGCGGGCCCAGTCTCCGGTAGGGATCGTTCCGTATCCGTCATTTCTTCTCCCACGGCGCCGCTCACGGACGCCACGGCTATTCAAAAGAAATCTTCCATGAATGACAAGCAAAATCCGTACCTTCGGCAAACCTTGCGACAGGCTTGAGAAAATCTTTCCACTCGCTCTTCACATGGTGCAACGCTGCATCCTTCTGTCTCTCCCCGGATGCAGGACGGCGACAAAAAAGCCTCCCGAAGGAGGCTCTTTGAGAGGGGATCCGTCCCCGTGCCGGATGGCGGCAAGCAAAATGTCCCCTATGCAGGCAGGACATTCCCGGACATCAGAGGAGCCCGGGCACGCGGCGCGAGTAAGGCTGCTCTGTCTCCTCTACCAGATCTGCCCCGGGTTACTGTCCTGCGGCCCGGGCGCTCTCCGCCTGCATCTCCTGTTGCAGATGGCGCAGGCAGTCGCCCGCCGACGTGTACTCCCGGCGCAGGGAAGCATAATCCGCCATCATGCGGGCCCGTCCCCGATGATAGGTGACCAGGGTCCCGGCGAAGGCGTCCACGTCTTCCGGGTCATGGCTGATGATGACGGCGGGGATGGCGAATGCGGCAAGGATCTCCTGTATCTCGCCGCGCAGCCGCTCACGCAACAGGGGGTCGAGCGCGGAAAAGGGCTCGTCCAGCAAAAGGAGCGACGGACGTGTCCCCAGGGCCCGCGCCAGCGCCACACGCTGCTTCTGGCCGCCGGAGAGGTTGCCAGGGTACAGGCGGGCCAGATGGGCGATGCCCAGGCGCTCCAGCAGATCCATGGCCCAGGCGCGCTGCTCACTGTTCAGGCGCCAGGGCAGCAGGCCTGTCCCGGCATAGGCCACGTTGTGCAGCACGCTCAGATGCGGGAACAGGGCGTAATCCTGGAACATGTACCCGATGCGCCGCCGCCGGGCAGGCACGCAGATGCCCTGCTCGCTGTCATAAAGGACATTCCCGTCCACCACGATGCGTCCGGCATCGGGCCGGACAAGACCGGCAAGGCAATGCAGGGTCAGGGTCTTGCCCGAACCGGAAGCGCCGAACAGGACGAGGGTACGGCTGCCCTCCGGCATCTCCAGACGGATGCCCAGATGGAAGGGCGCTGCCCTGCCGGGATCATCGAACGATTTTTTGATATCCAGAAAGATCATGCGCTGCGCCGCCTTCTTTTGTATTTGACCAGCACTTCGGCGGCCATGAGCAGGGCCACACACAGCCCGGACGTCACCAGCACCAGCAGGGTCGCCAGGGCGTCATTGCCTGCCTGGAAGGCATCGTAGATGGCCAGGGCCAGGGTCTGCGTCTTGCCGGGGATGTTGCCCGCCACCATCAGGGTCGCGCCAAATTCCCCCATGCCGCGGGCAAAGGCCAGCATGAGCCCGGCAAAGATGCCCTTCCAGGCCAGTGGCAGGGAAACGGTCAGCAGGATGCGCAGCTCCGAGGCCCCCAGAGTGCGCGCGGCGTTCTCCAGATGCGGGTCCACCTGCTCCAGGGCCGCGCGTGCGGATTTGTAGAGCAGCGGGAAGACCACCACTGTGGCGGCCACCACCGCCCCTTGCCAGGAAAAAATGAGCTGCAGGCCAAGATCCTTCAGGGCCGGTCCCAGGATGCCGTTACGGCCGACGATGAGTATCAGGTAATAGCCCAGCACCGTGGGCGGCAGGACAAGGGGAAGCGTGCAAAGGGAATCCAGCAGGGCCGGCAGGGGGCCGCGGCGACGGGCCAGACGCCAGGCCACGAAGAGCGCGGCCAGGAAGGAAAGTGCGGTCGCTATGCCCGCCACCCGCAGCGAGAGCAGGAGCGGCCGGGCAAGATCGGTAGGGACAAAGTATTCCATGCGGTATCCGGAAAACAGCACCAGCGGAGGGGCAGGCCCGGCCGCCGGCAGGGAGGAGCATCCTGCGTTCCGGCCGCAGGCGATACCGCCGGGCCGGAGACATACAGCACAAAGTGCCGGACCCGGACATGCAGGAGTCGGGACATGTCCGGGCCCGGTGGGAACAGGACGGCAGCGCCCGCAACGCCGCCATCAGAATCTACGGCTTGGAGAAGCCGTAACGGGCCAGGATCGCCTGTCCTTCAGGGGAAAGAGCGAAGTCCACGAAAGCCTGGCCCATGGCAGCATTGCTGCCGGTGGTGGCTACGGCAATAGGGTAGGTGACAGGCTTGTGGCCCGTGAGCGTCAGGCAGACATCGACCTTGTCGGCGCGCTGCTTGGCATCGGTGGCGTAGACGATGCCGGCATCGACTTCACCACGGGCCACGTAATCCAGGACCTGCCGCACGCTGTTGCCGTAGATGAAGGAGGACTGCAGGCTCTCCCAGAGGCCGGCACTCTTCAGGGCATCACGCGTATAACGGCCCACCGGCACGCTTTCGGGCGAACCCACAGCGATGCGCTGGGCCTTCTTGAGTTCTGCGAGGCTGCCGAACTTCTTGCCCTGGGCGGGCACGATGAGGACGACAGTGTTGCTGACGAAATTCTTGCGGCTTTCAGGCTTGATGAGCTGGGCTTTCTGGGCCTTGTCCATGGTCTCCTGGTCGGCGGAGGCGAACACGTCCACGGGCGCCCCTTCCTGCATCTGCTTGAGCAGCGGGTTGGAGGCGGCAAAATTGGTATGCACGGTCAGGCCCTGGTGGGATTTTTCAAACGCGGTCTTGAGTTCCGCGAAGGCATTGGTCAGGCTGGCCGCCGCGGAAACGGTCATTTCTCCGGCGGACACCGTCACGGTCTGCCCGCAGCCGAGGGCCAGGACAAGGGCGGCCACGGCCACACACACGCTTTTGGTACAGGCGGAAAGCACTCGTTCGAACAACATACAAGCCTCCTTGGCTTTTTTATGTTCTTGTCATGATGTACTTTACGCGCCTTCAGGAGCGGGGCAAGGCAGACACGGATTATATAAAAAGCGCGACAACTTGTAACATCTTATGATACAAGTTATTTTAAGGAAGCTTCAGGGAGGTTTTCTATGGTTTCCGCGCAAAAACGTGAAAAACTTAGCACTTTACTGCACAGTCTGGAGACGGAAGACAGGAAATGGCTGCAGCAGAAGCTCATGCGCCAGGACAATGCCAGCCTGCTGCGTGACGAAAAGGGCCTGAGCGATCAGGAGTTGCTGGCCGCTGAATCCTGGTACTGGCAGCAATACGCCGAATCCTCCAGCATGCGGGCACGCCGGGCCCACGCCCGCCTGTGGTGCATATTCATGCTCTTGCGCTATGGCGGCCTGCGCCTGGTGGAAGCCCTTGCCCTGGAACTGGGGCATATGGACTGGAGCGCCGGGCTCATCCACATCCAGGGGGAGCATGCCCGCCAGGTCCCCCTGCCTGCCACCCATTGCCGCCGCCTGCGCCAGATGATGGAAGACCCCGCTCTGTTCACGCCCAGCGGCCCCCTGCTCCACTGCGATGCCAGTTATGTGCGTCGCAGCCTGCAACAATGCGGCAGCGCCTGCGGCCTGCCAGCTGGCCTGCTCAGCGCCCGCAGCCTGCGTCAGACCCGCATCCTCGAGCTTGTCCGCCAGGGCCTGCCCGCCCCTGTGGCCGACATGTTCGCCGGGCGCAACCGGCGCCAGCAGTCCGGCAGCATCCGCTACAACCTCAAGGCCGCGCAGACCCTGCTGCGTGAGCACGTCCAGCGCACCAGCGGCCTGCGTACCAGCGCCCGCAACGTTTTCCACGGCCGCATCGAACACCTGCGGGCCTCGGGCATCATCGTCACCGTGGTCCTGTGCACGGCAGGCGGCCTGCGCGTCACGGCCATGATCACGGACGAAAGCTGCAAGAGCCTGAGCCTGTCCAAGGACATGCTGATCACCGCCAGCATCAAGGCCCCCTGGATCATCATCGAACCCGACCAGGGGCAGGACAAGCCTCCCGTGGCCACACGCAACTGCTTCCGGGGCACGGTGGAACGCGTACGCCAGGACGAGATGCTGGCCGAGATCCTGGTCAACCTGCCTGACGGCAGCCAGGCCTGCGCCCTGCATGTGCGCGGTGAAAGCCCCATCCCGCCGGTGGGCAGCAGCGTCTGGGTCATCTTCAAGGCCCTGTCCGTCATCCTGACCCTGGACTAAGAACAAAGGCCGGGGCTTCTTGACGGAGGCTCCGCCGCTCTGCCGGCTCTGCCCATGCGGCATCGCACCAGGCATGCTCTGCGGCGCCCTCCTTCAGGCAGGGCAAAACGTGTTCCCCGCAGCCACCTTGTGCGGCACTGCATCACCGGGGCACCCCACCTGACAGCGGCATCAGCGGTACCCGGCCTCCCTTTCTTGAGGATCTGCCTCTTCAAAGCTCCCCCATATCCAGCAGTCCCCCCAGCCTCTCCCCCCTTTTACCGGAGACCACACGGACAGGGCAGGCCTGTAGGCGCCCCTCCCCTGCCATCTTTCAGAGCAAAGCGTCCTGGGGGAAGATGTGGCTTTGGGGAAAAGAAGTTCCTCCAGATGCCAGCTAAAGGGGATTACCTTCCCCAATATCCTGTTCTGGCAGCCAGATACGGCAGGCGTAGTGCTGTGGGATGCGCATCACCCCGGCCAGCGGCAGGGCCAGCCAGTGGCACAGCAGGGTACGCAACACGCCCGCGTGGCTGACCAGCAGCAAGCATTCGCCAGGATACCGGGCCTGCCAGCGTTCCACACAGGCCATGGCACGGGCCTGCACGGCGGCGAAGCTCTCTCCCTGCGGCGGCACGAAGCCCGCCATGTCCGCTCCCCTCGCCGCATGGCTGCCCGGCCAGCGGGCTTCCACTTCGGCCACGGTCAGGCCCTCCCACAAGCCCAGCGAGATCTCGCGCAGCCCCGCATCGGGGAAAATATCCATGGCGTGCCCCCGGGCACGGAAGACTTCCTGCACCAGCCGCGCGCTTTCCCGGCAGCGCCCCAGATCCGAACAGATGATATGACGGGGCACACAGGGACGATGCTGACCGGTCTCATCTTCTGATCGTGCCCCTTTCCCCGGCAGCCCCACAGCTGCCGGCCGTGCATGGTGGCCCCGCTCTGCGGCTAGGACAGCAGACGCCGGCAGTCCGCCACCCGCATCGCATTCCGCCAGCAGGGCCCGGGCGGCCTGCCGAATCTGCTCCCGGCCCGCTGCGGTCAGGGCGATGTCGCGCGCGCCCACGAAGCGCCGCTCCGGATTGGGCGGCAAAGAACCGTGACGCAACAGCCAGAGCCCCGCCATGCTACACTTCTTCCGTCAGCGGGCACAGCGGCGTCCAGAGAGCGCGCCGGGCCTCCAGCATTCGTGCGCGCGTGTCGATGTCCGCCGCATCCAGCACTTCCCGCGCCAGCTGCGCGGGGTCACGGCCCAGCTCCACGGCCAGTCGCCGTTCCAGGGCCAGTGCCCGGTCGCGCCGCCCTTCGATACCGGCCCGGGCACCCGGATCAGCGCCGAATTCCTCCAGTTTCTGGGCAAAACGCCGCGCCACCGGCACCCAGATACCGCCCCGGCAGTATTTGTCCGCCAGATAGACCAGCTCGTGCGCGCCCAGCTTTTTCCCCGCCGGGACGCTCTGATCCCGGTGGGCCGTCACGATGGCGGCCATGCGGGCCAGCCCGAGGCGGGCCAGCAGCCGCCCTCCGGCGGCCTCATGGCCATGCACGCCCTTGCAGATATCGTGCGTCAGCCCGGATGCCAGCGCCAAAGCCGTTTCCACGGGAGCATCCTCCTCCCGGGCCTCTGCCAGGGCCGCGCACAGGGCTTCCGCCACCCGCCCCACGGCCAGCGCATGGCGCAGGCCCCGCTCCGGTACACCGGCCTGGAGCAGCAGGCCCTCGGCCTCGTCCCGCGTCAGGGCATCGTGACAGACGGCCATGTCCTGCAAGTTCGCGTACTGCTCTGGAGTATCCATGTCCAGCAGCATGGCGGCATCGGCCACCGGCACCTGACGGCAGGGGACCGCCGCCAATGCGCCGCGCAGGCCTTCATGCCCGTCATGGGCAAGGATGGCGGGAACAAGGGAAAGGGGCAGGAACACGGGGTGCCCCGGCTCGCCACAAAACGACGCCTGCAGGGCTGTCCCCGGCACGGCGTCCGCGGCCCGCAGCAGGGCCAGCAGGGTCAGGCGCCGGGTCAGGGGCACGTCCACAGGATGGACGAACACCCCGCCCTGCTCCGGCTCCACGCCATCCGCCCGGGCCTGCTCCAGAACGGCCCGGAGCCCCGCGCAGAGGGAAGAGAACATGCCGTCTTCCGGGCGGGGATTGCGGACAGCGCGCAGGCCCCAAGCGGGCGCCACCGGCTCCAGTACCCCTGCATGGTGCCCGGTGACCACGAAGCGCTGCCCGCAAAAAGCGTACATCCGGGCCAGGCGTTCCAGAGCGCAACACTCCCCGTCCGGGAAGGGCAGCGGCAGCAGGGCCTTGCACCGCCCCATGCGGGACGCCGCACCGGCAGCCAGTATCAAAGCGTAATGGCGCATGACCTCCTCTCCTCGCTCCCCCCCTTGCGGGGATGCGTCACTCGAAATCCCTGTCCATCGCACTCGATGCGTCCCAGCACCGGTCCCAGGCGCGGCAACGGACTGCCGCAGGCACAGGGCCCGTCCAGCAAACTGGCCATATCGCCTGTACGGTAGCGCAACAGGGGCATGGCCCGCCGTTGCAGGGTGGTGATGACCAGTTCCCCTGTCTCGCCCGCAGGCAGGATCTTGCCCGTCACAGGATGGACTATCTCCAGCAGAAGGTCCAGGGCCCGCACATGCCGCCCTTCACGGCAGCGGCACTGCACGGCCCCGGCAAAGGCGCTCTCCGTGGAACCGTAATGATCCAGCAGAAGGCAGTCCCAGCCCTGCTCCACCTGACGGCGCAGACCGGGATCCAGCCAGTCGGCAGCGCACAGGGCGGCGCACAGGCCCGGCGGCGTCTGGGGAAAGGCCCGCCACAGGCAGGCCATCTGCCGGGGCAGGAGCACGAGCCCCAGACCGGCAGGCGCCGTGGCCGCAAGCGCCTGCCAGGCAGTACGGACAGCCGACAGACGGGCCGCCGCTCCTTCCGGGGCCTGTTCCGGCATACCAAGCAGCAGGTCGGCCAGCTCCATGCAGGCCGTCACGCGCACGCCCTGCGGTGCCAGGCTCCCGGCCAGCAGGTCCGTGATGCCCCGCGGGCGGTGGGCGCCCGGCAGGAGCACGGCCACTCGCTGCCCTGCCGAGACCATCTGGGCCATGCCCACGGCAAAAAAATCCCGCGTGCGCGCCAGCTCGGCGTCGCTGAAGGCCAGCCGCTTGGGCGCGCCCGTACTGCCGGAAGTGCTCACCGTGACCATGCGCGCCACCTCGTCGCGCGAGACACAGAGCAGGGCCTCGCCGGGGCGCAGGTCGTCGGCCGTGGTGAACGGCAACTCCGCCAGCTCGGAAAGATCGAGCAAAGGGCGAAGACCCGCCGCAGACCAGCGTCCGGCCCCGATCAGGCGTTGCCGGTACAGGGGACTGCGCGTCGCCATATGGCAAAGATCGGCATTGATCAGCTCCAGCTGGCGTGCCCGCACAGCGGCGGCCAGCTCTTCGGGGCACGTCGCACCGCATTCCGCCGCCAGCCAGGCGTCCAGCCCCAGCGCGAAAGGCCCGGGACGTTCCAGGGCTTGCCAGACGGCCGGGGGCAGGAGCGGCGGCTCCTGTACCGCATTCCGTGCCGTCGTCGCGGGACGCGGGTCAGATGCCGTCATGACCATCCTCCCCGCATGCCAGACGCTGCGGATAGAGCATCCGGCCTTCCGTGGACGTAAGGTTGTGGAGACAGAAGGGGATCATGCGGCCATCGGGGCGCACCACATGGATGCAGCAGCCGCGCACCCGCTCCACGTCCAGAGAGAGCGCGTCCTGAAAGGCCATGCAGGAAAGGGTGAAGCGCTGTTCGGCCCCGGCACGGGCCAAAAAGCGGCCGAAGTCATCAGCCAGCGCCGCCTTGTCCTCTTCCCGGATCCTGTCGTCGCCGCGCCAATGGCTGGCCACGAACTGCCGGGACTTGCGCGCGCCTTCGGCCGCCGGGACCGGCACCTTGTCCACGGCAGGGCCGCAGCAGGAACGGGCCGCATCAGGCAGCCAGCGCAGGGAGGGGCTGCCGTCCGCCGCCTTTTCCCGGGCGTACAGGGAACTGAAGGAGCACAGGGAATGTTCGCAACCCGGCGGATGGAAATGCTCCATGCGCAGCCATTGCGGGGCCTGACGGCACAGGGCGGTCATCACATCGCTGAGGGTGAAGCGGAGGCCGTCTTCCAGCCGTCCGGGATAGCGGCCGAAACGGGCCACAGGCTGGATATGGAGGCCGCGCACGCCGGGGCCCAGCTCCAGCGCCAGACGCAGCAGGGCCCCCAGACGGTCATCATTGACGCCCCGGGCCACGGTGGCCACCAGCACCACACCCAGACCGACGGCCGTGCACTGTTCCACGGCCCGGCGCTTGACCGCCAGCAGATCCAGCCCCTCGGGCAGGGCCACGGCCCCGCGCAAAGGCAGACAGCCCTCCAGATCGGGGCTGTCCCATTGCAGATAGACGGAATCCAGCCCGGCGTCGCGCAGCTTTTGGGCATAGCCCGCTTCCAGGCCCAGACGCAGGCCGTTGCTGTTGACCTGCAACAGGCCGAAGCCCCGTTCACGGGCCATGCGGATGATGGCGGGCAGATCGTCGCGCACGGTAGGCTCGCCACCGGAGAGCTGGACATTGCAGCCCGGCGAGGCCCGGCGCAGGCTGTCCAGCTGGAAGGCCACGGTCTCCGCCGGAGGATCGTCGGGCACAGCGCCACCAGCCGCCGCATAGCAGATGGGACAGGCCATGTTGCAGCGCAGGGTCACTTCCACCAGGCCCGTGCAGGTATGCTGGGCATGGGCCGGGCACAGGCCGCAATCATAGGGACAGCCGTGCTGTACCGATGTGCGCGGCTCACGCGGGTACGATGGCGTTTTGGGCCGTGACCAGCCGTCGAAGCGCGGCGGCGTGACGCCCCCTTCCGTCTGTTCGTGCCAGATGTCCACGGCAAAGGTGCCGTGTTCCGGGCAGGTACGCTCCAGCAGGATGCTCTGCCCCCGCCGCACATACCGGGCATCCAGCCGTCGCAGGCAGACAGGGCACAGGCTCCGGGTCTCGTGCAATATCTCCACGTCCACCTCAGGCATGGGCCATGAAATCCAGATCGTAGGTCTGGATCAGCTCCAGGATCTTTTCCCAGCATTCGGCCAGCAGGTCGCCGCAGGCCACGGGATCGGGCTCCGCGCTCTCCGCCGTGCGCGCTCCCAGCCCCAGCGCCACCTGTTCGCAGGAATGGCCGCCGTACGCCGCCGTACGCTCATAGAACCAGCTGGCGTATTCATTGAGCAGGGGAGCCAGCATGGGATGGGGCTCCTCGCCTTCCGCGCCCTTGCCCGCCAGCAGGGCCAGCACACAGGCGCCGCCCGTGAGCAGGCCACAAGGCCCGCCGGACTGGCCGATGCCGTGACAAAGGCCGTGCAGGGCCCGCACCAGATCCGGCACTTCCCTGCCCTGGGCCTGCACCAGCAGCTGCACCAGCAGCTGGCTGCAACAATAGCCCTGCCGCACCAGCGGCAAAAGATCCATCATCAGGGGATGCATCATTCCTCCTTTTGTGCGATCCAGAGCGCATAGCCGGGCCGGGCCGTCGCCCCGCCGCAGCCGGGACCGCACAGGCCCCATTCCCGCAGGCTCTGCTTGTCGCCATACCAGACCAGCGCCGCGGCCAGACGGGCCAGGGCCCGGCTGGCATCC
This sequence comes from uncultured Desulfovibrio sp., assembly GCA_937926875.1. Classification (GTDB taxonomy): domain Bacteria; phylum Desulfobacterota; class Desulfovibrionia; order Desulfovibrionales; family Desulfovibrionaceae; genus Desulfovibrio. The sequence goes on along the minus strand of CALBAX010000115.1, from coordinate 48,969 downwards.
TCGAAATGCCGGACAGAGAGGCCCGCCTCCGCACACAGCGCCGTCCAGCCCGCACGGGAGCGGGCCCCGGCTGCACAGCCGGCGGGCTGCGTCACGAGGGCAGTTTCTTCCTCACGCCGGTACAGATCGCTGCACGCCAGCAGGCCGCCCGGCCGCAAGGCACGCCGGGCCTCCTTCAAAAAGGACGCCGTGTCCGGCAACACGGACAGCACGCACTCGCACAGTACCATATCCAGCACGCTGTCCCGCAGGGGCAGGCCCGCGCAGGCATCGGCCACCAGATACGGCAGTCCCCCGGTCGCAGCCGGAGCTTCCGCCCGCCACTGGGGGCGCAGCACGGTATCCAGGCCCCAGACCTGCCGCCCCTGCTGCCGCAGATGGCGCACACTGCCGCCGGGCCCGCAGCCCACGTCCAGGATGCGGCCTTCCGGCCCCACATCATGCCAGCGTCGTCCCAGGACAAGCAGCCTGTCCGTGATCTCCGTCCCGCCGGGCCGCCAGTGCTCGCCCGCGATACGCCTGAATTCCGGCCGGGTGTAGAGCTGGTTCACTTGTCTTCCAGCAGGGCTTCCACTTCCAGCATCTTGCCCTCGGCCAGCGACTTGGGCACCATGGTCAGCCCGCATCGCGGGCAGCGCGGCAGCATGACGTCAAAAGCGCTGTTGAGGTAAAAGACCTGCACCTTGCCCTGTTCCAGCGGGCAACCGCAGCGGCCGCAGGTCCAGCTGCCGCCGTCCGGTTCATAATTGGGACCGATACTCATCTTACGCCTCCCCGCAGCAGCCGTTTTCCTGCACGCCACCGCTGCCCGGTACGCGCATCCGGTGGCACCAGGCATCATGCAGCAGCCAGCGCCCGCCTTCTTCCGTGTATTCCACCCAGAAGGTCACGTTGCGCGGCCGCCACGCGCCCAGACGATGGCCGCTCTCCGCATCCACGAAATAGGCCTTTTCCGCTTCCACAGCCGCCACGGCCCCGTCCACGTCCTCCAGCAGGATGTGACGGCGCTCCAGCTCTTCCAGCAGGCCGGGGACAAGATCCAGCCGCCCGGCGGCCGGTTCGGCCAGCTCCTGTCCCAGCCAGACACGGGCCAGACGACGGCGCAAGGCCGCACGACGGGCGCGCCGTTCCGAAAGGCCGGGGCCCTTTTCCGGTGCCAGGCCGTGGGCCAGCGGGGCCAGCTGCGGCAGCAGATCCAAAAGATGCAGACCGGGCTTGCCGCTGCCCGCCAGACGGTCACGGCACATGATGCAGGAGCTGAGGGCCGCATGCGGCAGCCCCCCGGCCCGATGACCGGCCATGGCATCGGCCAGTTCCGGCTGGGCACACCAGACCAAGCCGCCATAGCCGCAGCAGGCCGTCCTGTCGCGCCCCTGCGGCGCCTCTTCCGGGATCATGCCTGCCTTGCGCGCCAGCGAACGCACGGCGTCCTGCCATGCCGTGTCGTGCCGGGCCGTACAGGGATCCTGCATGGTCAGCAACGTACCCCTGTCCGTACCGCCGGGGATGCCTTCGGGCCACGGCAGGGCATCCAGCACCTCCCAGAGGGAAAGGGCCCGCGCCTCGGGCAGGACTTCGCGCAGGACGGAGAGGCAGGACGAACAGGCCGCCATGATCCGCGGCCTGCCCAGTCCTTCCCATTGCTGCCGCAATTCCTGCGCCTGTTGGGCAAAAAGCTCTTCGCGACCGCCCCAGCGTGCCGGGATGCCGCAACAGCGCAGCAGCAGGCTCACGGGCCCGCGTTCCAGACCGGGAGCGAACTCTCCCTGCCCGGCCAGCGCGTCACGCAGCCAGGCATAGAGGGCTTCCACCTGTTCCCCGCGCGAGGCCGCCAGCTGGCAGCCGGGGAAGAACAGCCAGCCGCCCTCCCCTCCCTTGATGCTCAGGGCGCATTCCGGGCCACTGGCAGCTTCCATGTCCTCCAGCGCGAATTCATGGGCCGAAGGCGGCATGACGCCACGATCAACCATGTCCTGTCGCGCGCTCAGGCAGAGCTCGGCCATGGAGAAGTTCTCGGGGCACAATTCCTCGCACTGTCCGCACAGGGCGCAGCCGTTGATGAGGTTGTTGGCCAGGTGCAGGCCTTTGACGATGGCCGCATTGTTGTACATCTGGCGGGCGTAGACGCGGGGATATCCCTTGTATTTTTGCAGATAGACGCAGGCCTTCACGCAGACCAGACACTGGCATTGCAGGCAGCGCCCGGCCTCCTGCCGGGCCTCCGCCTCGGAATAGACTTCCGCGACGGGCAGGACCCGCTCCACCGGCGCGATGCCGTCCAGCTCGGTGTACAGGCTGCGTTCGTCGGTATCGCGGGCCGCGGTCAGGGACACACCGGCCACCAGGCGTTCCAGGGTCCGGGCCGCGCCCCTGCCCTGCCCTGCCTGCCGCGACGCGGACGCGAAACGGTGGCCCGTGGGCGTGACGCTGGCCCAGCCAGCGCAGCAGATATTGTCCCGCCAGTGCAGGATCTGCGCATCCATGCCGGCTTCGGCGGGCGCCAGCTCCGGCAGGGCACCGGCATCCAGCAGGACGCCGTCGTACTCTCCGGCAGCCTGTCGCAGGCAGGCCGCATCCGTCATGGCCTGCTCGAAGCGCACGCCCCGGCGGCACAGGGCCTCCCATTCGGCATCCAGGGCCGCGGCCCCGGCCAGTACCGGCCAGCAGGAAAGCAACTGCGCTTTGGGATCGCCTTCATGGAAGACGGTCACAGGGTAGCCCTTGCCGGCCAGATCCCAGGCGCAGACCAGGCCGGCCAGCCCGGCGCCGACGACGGCGATGCTCTTCTGTTTGCGCGGCATGGGCAGGGAACGTGTCTGGACGCCCAGATGCTCCGTACAGAAGATCTCCAGCCCGTGCAGGTTGACGGCGCCCCCCAGGTCGCCGCGCAGGCAGCCCTGTTCGCAGGGATGGTCGCAGATACGGGCCAGCAGGCCCGGCAGGGGCAGATAACGTTCCAGCTGTTTGCGGGCATCGCTCCAGCGGCCTTCGGCGGCATGGCCCAGGAAGGCGCGCGCATCCAGCCCCAGCGGGCACAGGGACTGGCAACGGGGCGGGCGCTCCTGCGTGCAGCGGGATTCCACTTCATGCAGCGCGCTCTGGCTGTTCATGGAAATGCTCATGGGGACCTCGGGATGCCAGCGGGCAGGGGCCCCGCATCGTCATGCCCCATGAGGGAGGCAGGCGACGGATACGGCACACGGCACGCCTGCGGCGGGCAGGAAAGGAAAAACGGTACAGGGCAAGACGGCATCCCTCCAGCAGGATGCCGTCAGCCTTGTCTGCATCTGACGGGGGACCGGAAAACCGGCCCCCCTGACAGTCATTGTTCCATTTACTTCTTGGGCATGGCCGCCAACACCTTTTCGGGGTACGCGGGCAGATGGGTCACGCGCGCGCCGCAGGCGTTGTAGATGGCGTTGATGATGGCCGGATGCGGGCCACACAGCGGGATCTCGCCCGTGCCGGAGGCGCCGAAGGGGCCGTCAGGACGCGGGGTCTCCACGTAGATGAGCTCGAGGTCGTCCGGGATGTCCTTGATGGTGGGGATACCGGCGCCGGCCATGGTGCTGTGCTTCTTGATGTCCTCGTAGTCTTCGGTGAGGGCAAGACCGATGCCCTGGGCGATACCGCCGTAGAGCTGGCCGTCGGTGATCAGGCGGTTGACCACCTTGCCGATGTCGGCCACCATGGTCATCTTTTCCACCTGCGTCTTGCCGGTGGCCACTTCCACGGCCACCTCGGCCATGAACAGGCCGTACATGTAGCAGCAGAAGGGTTCGCCCTGGCAGTTCTTGCCGCAGTCGCGGGCCGGAGCGGTCCACTTGCCGTCCTGATGCACGGCGCGGCCTTCGGCCTTCATTTCGTCATAGGTGTAGAAGCCGCCGTCAGGCTTGCGCATGGCTTCCACCAGCTGTTCGCAGGCCACGCGGATGGCGTTGCCGGTCATCACCTGGGAGCGGGAACCGCCGGCAGGACCGGAGTTGGGGGTCTTGCTGGTGTCGTTCATGACCAGGCGGATCTTTTCCACAGGCAGGCCGAGGGGACGCAGGGCCTCATGGGCGGTGCACTGCGCGCCGGAGTCGGCGCCCTGGCCGTGATCTTCCCAGGAGCTGCCGATGGTCACGGAGCCGTCGGGGTTCAGTTCGGCCCAGGCTTCGGAGGAGTCGGGACCGTCCAGACCGGCGCCGTACACGGCAAGGGCCAAGCCCACGCCGCGCTTGACGGCATCGGTGGATTCCGCCTTGGCCTTGGCTTTGGCGGCTTCATACTTGGGCCGCAGGGCCTTGAACATGGTGGGCAGGTTCATGACCTCGGGCTTCTGGCCGGTGGGCGTGGTGTCGCCTTCCTTGTAGCAGTTGAACTCGCGCAGGTCGAAGGGGTCCATGCCCAGCTTTTCGGCCAGTTCGTCCATCAGCACTTCGGAGGGGAATTCCGATTCGGGGCCGCCGTAACCGCGGAAAGCCGCGCCCCAGGCGTGGTTGGTGGCCACGGTGCGGCCGTCACCACGGATGTTGGGGATGCCGTAACCGGCGCCGATGAACTGGGCACCGCGCAGGGTCAGCAGGTCGCCGAATTCGGAGTACGGGCCGTGGTCGCAGGTCCAGTCGGTCTCCATGGCCACGATCTTGCCGGTCTTCTTGTTGGCAGCCATGCGCACCTTGGTCCAGAAGGGCGAACGCTTGCCGGTGTACTGCTGTTGCTGCTGGTAGTTGTAGCGCAGGTGGCAGGGACGGCCGGTGGCCAGCACGGCCACACCGATGAGGGCTTCCATGGTGGGGCTGAACTTGTAGCCGAAGGTACCGCCGGTGGTGTTCTGCACCATGACCAGCTCTTCGGGGAATTTCACGCCCAGACCGGGGGCGATCATCAGGGCATGCAGGTGCAGGCCGATGGACTTGGAGTGGATCACCAGCTGGCCCTGCTCGTTCAGATAGCCGTAACCCACGTCAGGTTCGATGTTCAGGTGCGGCTGGCGCTGGGTGTAGAAGCTGTCTTCCACCACCACGTTTTCGGGATCGTCGAAGAAGGGCTTGGTGTCCTCGCCCTTTTCGATGTGGGGCTCATAATAGATGTTGGGCGTGCCGGGATGGATCTCGATGGCGTCGGGAGCCATGGCTTCGGGCGCGCTCATGTATTCGGGCAGCAGTTCCAGGTCGAACTTGACCTTGTCGGCAGCGGCGCGGGCGTGGGCTTCGCTGTCGGCGCAGACGATGGCCAGGGCGTCACCGTACTGGAACACCTTGGTATCGTTGAGGATGGGACGATCCCAGCCGTCGCCCTTGTTGTCGGCGAAGGTGATGAGGCCGGTGATGCGGTTCTTGCCCTTGACGTCCTTGTGGGTCAGCACGCGGACCACGCCGGGCATCTTTTCGGCTTCGGAGGTGTCGATGCCCTTGATGAGGGCATGGGAGACCTTGGCCTGGGCCAGGGCCAGATGCAGGGTGTCGGGCGGCATGTGCACAGCAGCGTCAGCACCGTATTCGGCCAGACCGGTCACCTTGACCAGGGCGCTGGGACGAGGCAGGCGCGAACCGAAGGCGCGGCCGTCGGCGGGCAGCTTGTAGCGCAGCTCTTCGATGTCCTTGTCGCCGCGCATGACGGCGGCGGCGTCCATGACGGCGTCCACCAGGGGCTTGTAGCCGGTGCAGCGGCAAATATTGTGATGTTTCTGGAACCAGTCGCGCACTTCTTCACGGCTGGGGGCAGGATTGGAGTCCAGCAGGGCCTTGGCGGACACGATGAAGCCGGGCGTGCAGAAACCGCACTGGGCCGCACCGTGGAACATCCAGGATTCCTGGAGGGGATGGAGGTTGGCAGGGGTGCCCACGCCTTCGAGGGTGGTGACCTGGGCATGGTCGGGCACGCGGCGCATCTTGACGATGCAGGCGCGGGTGACCTTGCCGTCGAGGATCACGGAACAGGCACCGCACTGGCCCTGACCGCAACCGACCTTGACGCTGGTGATCTGCAGCTGGTTGCGCAGCACATCAACGAGAAGGGTGTCGGAATCCACCAGGACCTGACGGGGAATGCCATTGACCACAAGCGTTTTCGTTTCCATATGCGACTCCTAGAAACGGCTTGCAAGTTGAGACGGTCGCTGCCGCGCCGTCTATTTTCCAAACGGACAGATGGGATAACGGCATTCGCCACAGCCGGAGCAGAAGCCCCCGTGGCCCATGCCGGCGATATCCCCGGCTGTCACCTCCAGTCCGGCCAAAAGGCGCGGGACTACGAGTTCGAAGATGCTGGCCTTGTAATACATGACACAGCCGGGCAGCCCCAGGACGGGGATGCGGCCGCGTTCCGTGGGCACATAGCCCAGCAGGAACATGGCCCCGGGATAGACCGGTGCGCCATAGCTCACCACCTGCGCGCCAGCGGCACGGATGGAAGCGGGGGTCTTGTCGTCGGGATCCACGGACATGCCTCCCGTCACCACCACCATGTCGGCTCCCTGTCGGATGAAGCCGCTGATGGCTGACGAGGTCATCTCCACTTCGTCACTGGTGAAGACCTGATCCATGACGGTGCATTCAAGGCGGGCGAACTTGTCCCGAAGCACAGGGCCGAACGCATCCTTGATGCGGCCCGTGTAGACTTCGCTGCCGGTAGTGACGATGCCTACCTTGAACTTTTGCAGGGGCAGGACCTCGACCACAGGACGTGAGACCAGCTGCTCAAGAGCCACGATCTTGCTTTCTTCGATGAGCAGGGGCACCACACGGGTGCCTGCCAGGTTCTGTCCCGGCCTGACCTGCTGCATGCTGTGCAGTGTGGCCAGGGTGATCTCTCCCAACGAGTTGATGCGGGTCAGCGTGGGGACATCCACCCGCAAGAGACCCATACAGGACGCCGAATAGTTGATGCGCCCTTCCTTGGGCTCGCTCAGCGTGATGTTGGCCCCGGCCGTAGCGGCCGCGATGCGCCGGGCGGCTTCGTTCTCATGCAGCACGCCCTCCTGCGGCTCGTACACATACAAGTGTTCCTTGCCTACCTCCAGAAGGGTTTGGATGTCTTCCTCTTTCACGATATGTCCCTTGCGGAACACGGGCCCTTTGTCCCCTCCGGGCACGATGCGGGTGATATCGTGACAGAGCACGCTGCCGACAGCGTCCTTGACGTGAATGGTTTTCATGGCAGCAGCTTTCATTGTCTCTCCTGAACAAACTATGAGATACAGAAAAGGAATAGCAAGTTTTCATGAAAAGTGCAAAGAAAAACATCATAAAATAAGATGGCTTGATGCGCCACCGGATGATGCACGCTTTTGCCATGATTTCCGGGAGAATGTCACGCTTTGAGCTTTTCCGGTGACAAAAGTGCGCCTTACGACCACCGATTGTGAAAATATGCACTATATCATTTTTCATGTCCTGCAGTTTCAGTCCCCCCCATGCCGGGATGGCATGCCTACCTGTCAGGCCGCTGGTACGGCTGGGCAGTCTTTCCGGCAGATGCTGACAAAAAAGCCGCTCCCGTAGGAGCGGCTCCCGTCATATGCGGTCAAAAAGCAAAGCTGAAACTGGTGGTCACCATCCAGCCTTCAGGCCTGCCGTAAACGGCAAATTCCTTCTTGGGACTGATGGAAATGGCTATGCCTCTTTCCCTGTCCGTATAGCCCAGCTCCACCCCGATGCCGTGCGCAGCGTCAAAACCGTACTTTCTGCCCAGCGCATCACGGGAATCATCGCCCCTGTCCGGGGTCACCTGGAAACTGCTGAAACCGACGAGACCGATCTCCCAGTTTTCATCCAGCATCTTGCCGAGCCCCCATTCAAATGAGAAATCATCCCCCTGCCAAAGGTCCTTATCCGGGGTCCTGGTATGTTTTTCATAGCGGGCTATCCCCGAAAACGACCATGTCCGGGCCTCGTCCACCCACCAGGTCATCCCGGCCGTCATCATGGGTGACCAGAACCCCTTGCCAATGGAGGCCGAATTATCTTTGTCATAGTAGCCCGTGGGTGCCATCAGGCCCACACTCCAGATCCACTGCCAGTTGCCCACGTCCCATGACAGCAGGACGGGGCTGATGTAGATATCCCCGATACCGGCGGCATGGGAATAACTCCCGTTCACTTCCATGCCTGTGGCGATCATGGGCACGATCAGCTGGAAGTTGTACTGGGCCCCAAGGAAAGGGACCTTTTCCACATCGGGTGTCCAGAGGAAACGATGTGATGCTGCCAAAGTCTGGGCCTTGAAATGATCTTTCCCCAGGGCCCGCTTGCCGGAGTCCTCCCGCAGAGAGTTCCCTTCCTGATAGTGCAGGAGGAGTTTGTACGCCAATCCCGGATGCTGCGGCACGGTACAGGCCCTGATGCCGATGAGGCCAGGGCTCCAATGTCCTTTGAGACCGGCCTGTGCCATTGCCGGCCAGCAGGCGGTGACCAGCAGGCACAGGACGGCCATCATCTTGCAAAAAAATCTCATCTGTCCTCTTGTCATTTACTTTGAAGCAATGGCGCGTAGCAGGCTCGCGTCATCAAAGGGCATCTGTGGGGGGAGAGGTCCCCTCCCCCCTTCATCTTTCCGAGCCCGGATCAACGGCTGACGAGCTTTTCTTCCCAATCCAGATATTCCTGCATGGCGTCCTGATTGGCCCCGATATTCTGGGTCCAGATCTTGCGGGAAACCTTGGCCACAGTATCGTGCGTCGCCAGTGTGGTCGCGACGTCCTCACAGCCCAGCGGCAGGGCCTTGCCACGCCAGGCGGCCATACCACCTGCCAGAACGGCCAGACGCCCGGTCAGCAAAGGCACGCGGGACAACGCTTCCCAGGCCAGGGCAGCACGATGGCCGCGTTCGGAAACCAGGATGACCCGTGCAGCAGACAGCAGACGGCATTCCTTTTTATCTTCTCCCTGCCGCTGTCGCCCGGCCGCGGGGTACGGAACGGGCACCGGGGATATGGTCGATGGCCCACTCCCCGAGACTGCGTACGTCGACGACGAGCAGGTCTTCGCGCAACGTGCTGCCATCCGCGGCAAGCAGGCTCTCTGGCGCGACAACAGGGACCTCGCCGGAAGCCATGCGGTCTTCAAGTCCCCGCAACAGCTCATGTGACGGCAGGCCGGTCTCTTGCGGCAGCCCTGCTGTGGCCCAAGCGGCGAAACCGCCCTCGAGGATGCTGACGGGGAAACCCACCGCTGACAGGGAGGTGGCCACCCAGGCGGCCTGCTCGGCAGAGCGGGCAACAATGATCACAGGCAGGCCGCGCTGGGCGCAATAGTTCTCGAATTCCAGCATCACCTGCCCTGCAGGGATGGAGATGCTGCCGGGGATATGCCCCTGACGGAACTCCACGCCCATGCGCACATCCAGCAGATAGGCAGCCTGCGGCTCGACGGCGCGTTCCCGGCGCAGATCCTCCACACTGAGGGAAGGATAGCTGGCGACGGCAGCAGCGTTCCAAGGCTTCTGGGGCGCATTGTTTTCCTCATAGGCAGGCGTTTTGTCGAATTCCATGGGCAAACCGGCCAGCAGCCAGCCCATACAGCCGTTCTCCAGGGCGAAGGCACGTTCAAAGCCCATGTCACGGAGCACTGTGGCGCCGGCAAGTCCACGCGTACGGCCGGAACAGTGCGTGATGATGGTGTCCAGCCCCTTGCGCTCCATATCGGCGCGCAAAGCTTCGCCACGTTCGAACAGCTCCCCGGCCGGGATGTTCTCCGCTCCAGGGATATAGCCCTGCGCATGCTCCCAGGCGGTACGGATGTCGATGACCTTGGTCCGCCGCTGCTGCTGCAGCTCTGCCACCTCCCGGGGCGGCAGAGACAGTTTTTCGTATTTGTCGATGAGCAGTTCGCCCAGGTGCTTGCCGTCGACGCTCCAGCCCGTGACACTGGGGAGCCCTGCTTCCTTCCATGCCTCGAACCCCCCGTCGATCAAAGAGACGTCGGCAAAGCCCAAGGCCTCGAGCTGTGCGGCGGCCAGCGCGGCACGACCAGTTTTGCCGGAATACAGGAGGATGGTCGCCTGACGGTCCGGGATGATCACCGCGGCGCGGGACTCGATGAGGCCACGCGGCAGGGGGGTCGCATGGGGGATATGGCCGTCGGTGTACTCCCAGCGCTCACGCACATCGAGCAGCGCAAAGGTGCCGCTGTTGAAGGCCCCGCATATGCGTTGCGCTTCGGAAAGAGAAACCGTGTTCACGTATGTCTCCAGTCTTAGCAGAATTTCTTGAGGGCGTTTTCGAAAGCGAAGACAATATGGTCCATATCGTCCTTGCCGACGGTGAGGGAGGGATTGATGCGGAAAATATTGCGGCGCTTGGTGACGCAGGCGATGAGGATGCCGTCTTCGCGCAGGGACTGCAGGATATAATGGCACAGCTCCGTGGCGGGTTCCTTGGTCTCGGGGTCCGTGACGAATTCGAAGCCGAGGATCAGACCGTCGCCGCGGATGTCGCCCAGCACGGGGAAGCGCTGCTGCAGCTTTTTCATCTCGCCCACCAGATAGGCCCCCATGGCGGCGGCATTGCTCTGGAGATTTTCCGCATCGATCACACGCAGCACGGACAGGGCGCTGGCGCAGGCCAGAGGGTTGCAGGCCAGGGTGTTGAAGAACAGCCCGGCGCCGGCAAAGGCTTCGGCTATCTCGCGGCGCACAGCCACACCGGCGATGGGCAGACCGTTGCCGATGCCCTTGCCCATGGCGATGATGTCGGGCATGACGTCCTGCGCCTGGAAGCCCCAGTAATGGCTGCCGGTACGGGCAAAACCGGTCTGCACCTCGTCGGAGATCAGCAGGCCGCCGGCAGCGTGCACGACTTCAGCGGCCTTTTTCATGTAGCCTGCCGGCATGGGCACGACACCGCCCATGCCCTGGATGGGTTCGATCACCATACCGGCGATGCGGCCGCAAGTGTTCTGCCAGATGGTCTCGCGGATCTCTTCCACATACTGGTCCGTGCCCTTGCCCAGCAGGGGACGGTACTGGTTGGGGCAGATGACGCTGTGGAAACCGGGCGCGGACGGTGCGGGCTGACGGCAGACGGCAAAGCCGCACGACCCCATGGTGACACCGTGGAGCCCGTGATAGGCGTCGCGCAGGTACAGCAGGTCGAAATTGCCGCTATAGGCGCGCGACATCATGAAGGCCAGGTCCAGGGCCTCCGCGCCGCTGTTGACGAACTGCACGACCCAGTCCTGCCCGGCGGGCAGATGCTCCACCAGCTCTTTGGCGTACTGGGCAGACATCTCGTTGAACAGCAAGGTGGTGACGTGCTGGACCCGATCCAGCTGCTGCCGGATGAGTTCCTTTGTCACAGGATGGCCCACGCCGATGCTGATGCACATGTTCTGGCCGGTACAGTCGAGATACTTCTTGCCCTCCGTATCGTACAAATAGGGGCCTTCGCCACGGCTGATGACCACGGGGTTGTCGGGCGTCATGCAGAAGCCCTGGAGCGTGGGCGACATGTAGGTACGACGCAGGGAGATGACGGTTTCACGATCGAGATCCGGCATGGCGGCGAGACGGGAAATATCCATGATGTTCTCCTTGTTATTGTTGGCTTGCCGAAGCTTCGTCCACGTCGGCAATATCCTTGATGTAGGTCTTGATGATGGCGGCCTGGAAAACAGGGCACAGGAAGACAACGGGCATGGTCAGCATGAAGCCGTGCAGGACGCCGTCCACACCACCGCCGTAGCTGTCGGAAATGAGTCCCACGATGGAGGGGCCCCAGGCCGCGCCCAGCAGATAGATGAGCAAGTAGGCCAGCCCGAAGGCGGACGCCCGCAAATAGGGCGGGACAGGATCCTGGAGCAGGACGTCGTTGGTGGGGATCCAGCTGTAGCCGATGATGCAGTCCAGGATGCCGAGCGTGATGGCCACCGGCAGAGGCACCTGATAGTACAGGGCCGCAAGATAGGTGCCGCGCATGGCGAACATGCCGCAGGCGGCCACGAGGCTGGCGATGGCACGCCCGCACGGGCTTTTCTTGTGGAACCAGTCCGAGAGCCAGCCGCCGCCGATGGACCCCAGGGCGCTGACCACCAGAAACACACCGATGAGGATGCCCGCCTCGGCTTCGCTCAGACCGTACTGGCGACTGTAGAGGGCCGGCGTCCAGCCCAGAAGGGCGAAACCGCCAAAGGTGAAGGCCGCAGAAGCCAGACTTGCAAAGACGAAGGTCTTTTTGCGCAGCAGATAGATCCAGTCCTGCAAAGGAGAGCGCGCAGTCGCTTCCCCGCTCCTGGCCGCGGTATAGTCGGGCAGGAAGAAGCAGCACAGGCCCAGCACGATGCCCGGCAGCGGCATGAAATAAAAGGCCAGTCGCCAGTCACCGGTCACCTGGGCCAGGATGCCGGCCCCCATGGTCCCCAAGGCGGCCCCCAGCGGCAGGGCCATGTTGAGGATGCCCACATAGCGGGAGCGGCTGTCCGCAGGCATCATGGTGGATATCCAGGCAATGGCCGCAGGCTTGTAGGCGGACTGCGCGCATCCAGACAGGCCGCGGGCCCCCAGCAGGAGCACAAAGTTGGAAAACACGCCCGTCAGGACGGCCATGGCTGACCAGAGAATGGCCATGATGCCCGTGCATTTCCTGCGGGACCAGCGGTCCACCAGCAGAGAAACAGGGGCCGCGAACAAGGCGATACAGACCATGAACACGCTCTGGATGAGCCCCATTTGGACATCCGAAAAAGCCAGATCCCTTTTCATGGGCTCCAGCAGGGCCGGGATCATCTGGCGATCCATGAAGCTGAAGGCCATCAGGCAAAAAAGGACCAGAATGAGGAGGGGCCTTTTCTTGGGGATGTCCGTACCAGTGTGAGGAAGAGTAGGCATGGCATTCTCCTTATTGAAGAGTGGGCAATAAATATGTCAACTAAATTGACAATATGAAGTAACCAATTTTTTGTCAATAAAATTGACAAAAAATTGGTTACAAAAAATATCCTGCTGATATTATTACTAAACAGCAGGATATCAATACAATTTTTTTACGATTCGGGCACTCACCAAGGCGCTTTCAGGATATCCTCCAGCCGCTGCATGGCCTCATTCCCAAACTTTACGGCCAGATCCTGCTCCAGATCCACCAGAGCCCTGCGGGTATCTTTCTGGAATGCGCAACCTTTCTCAGTCCATTTGATTTGGAGCGTTTTTGCGTTGTTGGGCAGCAGTACCAGCTCAATATAACCAAGCTCCACGAGCCTGCTCAACGCCTTGTGTGCTGCCTGCCGAGAAATACCCCGCATCAGGGCCACATCTGCTACCGTGACAGCCCCTCGCTGCAACGCACTCAAAATTTTGACATCAGATCTTTTGAGTTCTTTCATATATGTAAATTTGAATGTTTCAAGCAATCGTTCTCTTATTTGCGCTGTTTTTGAAAGCATCATCCACACCATTTTACCATCCATATCATGTGGGCGCTGAACGATTACCTTACCTTCATCCTTCATATTTATATATCCCTTTGTTTGTATTATTCAAGATGTACATATCAATATGCCGCTATCACAATAATACAATTATAGTTTTGCGATATCTTATCCATATCATCCCCAAAAAAGAATCGTCCTAAGTGATGATTATTTTAAAAAAATTAGAATTTTTTTCTATTTTTTTATTAGTAAAAATATTGCTATTTTTTTTATAAAAAAAAATTATAATATATTGAAATTTATTAATAAAAAATTATTTATAAAAAAATAAGCAAAAAAGTTGACAAACAAACCAACATGATGGCACCTTAAAAAAAATCTTTTTAGGGGGATCTCATGAAAAAAATCTTTCTCTTTCTGCTTTTCTTCGCAACCCTCTTCCCTGGCTATGCCTCAGCGGATTTCCGCATCCACGGCCTGTATGACTTGAGCTTCATCTATGCGGACCAGTCGTTCTCACATAGCGATACAACGGACAGATTCATCGCCATCGACAGATTTCGCCTGCAACTGGAATGCATCCACTCGAAAGACCTTCAAGGCGTTGTCCTGTTTGAAATAGGGGACATCCACTTCGGCAAGGATGCGACAGGTGGCGCCCTTGGAGCGGATCGCTCCATCGTCGAACTCAAGAATGCCTATGTAGACTGGACAGTGCCGAATACGAAACTTCGTCTGCGCATGGGCATACAGCCCATCAGCATGCCCGGGACAATCCAGACGGCAAGCCAGATCAGCATCCCCGGTGTCTTGTTCCAGTCTTCTACCATCCTTGAGGCAGACATGGCAGCGATCAGCGCCAGTCTGCCTCTCAATGAGACCTCATCCCTGACGGGCTTTTGGGCTCGTGCCTTCAATGACAATACGGAAAACAATTACAACGATAACACAGACTTTTTTTGTCTGATCAATGAAAACAAATTCGATGGGCATACCATCACTCCCTGGGCCATGTACGGACTGATCGGGCAAAACAGCCTCAGCGGGAAATCGACGACGGCGGAAACGGTCATGGCCGAATACGGCCTGCTGCCCAACTGGGCATCACTGGGGTCGTTTACCGGTTCGCTCAAGGGGAGCGCGGACATGGGCAACGCCTACTGGGGAGGCATCGCCTACGCCGGTTATTTCGACAATCTCGGTGTATATTTTGACTTTACCGCAGGTCATGTCGATCTGGGGGAATTCTCGACTGCCAACGGCAATCTTGACCTCAAGCGCACCGGCTGGTTTGCCGGCGCCATGCTGGAATACAAGTTTGATTTTGCCACTCCCGGTATCGTCGGCTGGTATGCCTCCGGTGACGACGGCGACATCAGCAACGGTTCGGAAATGCTGCCCTATATATCTCCGTGGTGGCGTGGTACCCCGTATGCCTTCGGCCGTAACCACAACACCTATGACGGGCGTATCGGCTACTCTCCCGCCGGTACCTGGGCCCTAGGGATCTATGTCAAGGACCTTCCCTCGTGGGGTTTATTTGAAGAGACCGCATTACGCGCCGTATATTTCGGCGGGACGAACAGCCCTGAGATGCCGGAAGCCGCGACCCGCTATGGCCTACCGCTTACGCCGGCCGGACTGGGCTTGCGTTATATGACCACGGAAGACAGGGCCCTGGAACTCTCGGTAGAGAACCAGTACCATATCTATGACAACCTTCTCATGTATTCCGCCATCAGCTATATCCATATGGAGCTTTCCGATGACGTCTGGGGGGCAAGGGTCGACGAGCACAAGCAAGATGCTTTTGAGATAGGCATCAATTTCAGATATTATTTCTAGGGCCTGTTAACACTATTTATGTTTTTATGGCCATGGGGTAAGCTTGAACCCCATGAGCATAACCAAAGAACACTATGAACGCATCGCTGACTGCTTTCCCCGCCAACGCAGAAACGTTTCTCTGGACAATCTCAATGTCCTTAATGCGATACTCTATGTCGCGAAAATGGTTGCAAGTGGCGGCGTCTCCCAAAAGAATTCGGCAACTGGCACTCCATCTATACTCGAATGAACCGATGGAGTAAAAACGGCACTCTTGCAAAAATTTTTGAACGATTGCAACGCGAACGGCTCATTTCCGTTAAAATTAACGTTATTTCTCTTGATAGCACATGCGTCAAGGTTCACCCCGATGGAATAGGGGCTTTAAAAAAACAGGCCATCAATCCATCGGAAAATCCAGAGGCGGCTGGACAACCAAACTTCATCTGGTTGCCGCGTCCGCTGAATGCCCCCTGATATGGTGTCTGTCCCCCGGAAATGCGGGGGATGCCCCTCATGGGAGAAAACTTCTGGAAGCTCTCGGCCCCACCCTGTGCCCTGTAGCCTCCTTATGGATAGAGCGTATGAAGGCAATGAGACACAACGCCTGAGTCGGCGCCTGGGCTATGAACCTGTTGTCCCTCCCAATCCTTTGCGGCGCAATCCTTGGAATTATGACAAGGAGTTATACAAGAGGCGCAATGAGGTGGAAAGGTTGTTTCGACGCTTGAAGGGCTACAGGCGCATAGCAACACGTTACGACAAACTGGATGCCTTGTTTCTGGGATTCATCATATTTGCCTTAATCGTTGAGTCTCTTAAATAGTGTTAACAGGCCCTAACGAACTCCTTGCAGGGGAGAACCGACGCGAAGAGCCCCATCTGCTGTCTGATGGGGCTCTTCATTATATAGCAAAGCCGTCTACAGATATGCGGACCTCACCTTCTTGCCGCAGGCCGAACCCCAAAAGGCGTCGGGGCAACCATTCCCCTTCCCCCCACAGCCCTGCCCCATGAACACAAAAAGGCCGGAGCCTTTGGGGCCCCGGCCTTGCCGGTTCACGGGAGGAGACATCCCGCTAGATGCGCAGGCTGTCGCGGATGTCTTCCAGGCGGTTCTTGGTGAACATCAGGTAGGAGATGATGAGCTCGCCGGAGTTGAACGACGACGTGATGTACATGGGATCGTAGGTACAGATGTCGTTCATGAACTGCATGGCGGCGGCCATGTTCTCGGCGTTGTTCTTCTGGGCGATCTCGGGATACAGATCGTACAGGGCCTTCACGAAATCGCGGATGACCAGCACCATGCCCTGCACCTCATAGATACGGTTGTCCAGGGTGTAGAAGGGGATGTCCTGGGCATCGGCCAGCAGGCCCAGGGCGTAGCCCAGCATGTTTTCGCCCACCACCGTGTTCAGGGCCGCGTACAGGTCGTCAGTACGGCAATTGTAGGTGCCCTTGCCGGTATCCAGGGACTTTTTGTAGTCCTCCACCTGCTTCAGGGCCTTCTTGTAGGAGCCTTCCGCCGAGGGGAACATGAAGCTGCGCGGATCCACGGCAAAGCCGTTGAGACGGGCCTGATACAGGAACTCACTTTCGCGGTCATTGGAACCCAGCTTGGCGATCTGGGTGGAGTACAGGTCCATGAGCACGCGCGTGGCGTGGTAGACGCCGTACTGTCGGTAGGCGCGGTTATCCAGCACGAAGCGGTTGAAAACGATATCGTTCATGGTCCAGCCGAAGGTGGAGCCCATCTCGCGGCGCAGCTGGTTGGTGATGGAATCCACCAGCAGCTTGCCCTTCTCGTTCTCGCTCAGGTTCGCGGTCTCGCCCACGCTGTAGGCCTGGGGGAATGTCTTGGTATCAATAACGCCGTAGAAGGCCTGGCTGCCCCAGACCAGCACCAGCAGGCCCACGAAAAGGCACACCTGGATGCCCAGGGTCTTGGCCACCACACGGGCCTTGTCAAACATATGCATGTCCGTCAGTTTCATCTCATCCTCGCAGGAGTGAAAATCTCATTATTTTTATGACCGGATATGTTTCCCTAAAAAAGAAACATGCCAAACGACCTTTTCCGCACCGGGCATGGCCGGTCCGTCGGCCGCCGCGTCCCTACGGACTAGCAGCACAGGCGTCAGCCAGCCGTCAGGATGCTCTTTTCAAGAATAAGCCCGCCCGGGCACCGGTCAAGATGGCGGGCCTGCCGCAAACAAAAGGGGAAGAGCCCCTGACCACGGCCGGAACCCTTCCCCTGTCTCCAAGATCCTGCCCCTTGGCTAGGGCAACAGGGTCACTTCATACATATTGTCCACCAGCAGATACTTGCGGGCGACATCACGCAGCTGCTCCGGCGTCACTTTGGCGGCCTTTTCCAGCAAATGCTTCTGGAAATCCTGGGGCTGGCCCAGCAAACGTTCGCTGGCGGCCTCGTCGGCCCGCGCTCCCAGGCTCTGGCGCCCACGATAATAGCTGCCTTCCATGCGGTTCAGTCCCTTGGCCAGAAGCTCGGCAGGCAGCAGGTCGGTCTTGATGTCCTTGATGATGCCGCTGAAGCCCTGCCGGGCCACGTCCAGATTACGGGGCGTGGTCCCGATATAGAAGGCCATGAAACCGGCTTCGGGCAGGCTGCGGTAAAAAGCCGTCACCGTATAGCCCAGGCCCTGTTCGTCACGCAGCTTGTTGAACAGCAGACCGCTCTGGCCGGAAAGCACGGATTCCAGCAGCATGAGCGCCGGCGCGTCGGGATGGTCCAGCGGTACGGCATGGAAGGCCAGCAGCAGATGGGCCTGCTGGCGACCGGGCAGGGACAGGGGCAGGCGCTTGTCGGCGCCCCAGGCCGGCTGGGGCACATCCACGGCGGACGCAGTGGGCACGGGCAGGCTGCGGGCAAAGGCCAGCACCTTTTCCCGGTCGAAGTCCCCGGCCACGGAAAGGATCCACGGCTGGGCATTCTGCTGCTTCCAGAAGGCCTGCACGTCCTTGGGGCCGAAGCGGTCCTGGTTCTCCGCCGTGCCCAGGCCGTCGAAGCCGTAGGGCTGGCCGCCGGGGAAGAGGAAGCCGTTGACCTTGGAGCCCATGAAGCTCATGGGGTTGTCCTGACGGCGCACCAGGGCCGCTTTCAGCGTGTCGGCCTGACGGCGCACGTCCTTCTCGGCAAAGGTGGGCTTGTGCAGCAGATCGCCCAGCAGGGCGAAGTAATCGGCATTGAAGCGGGCCGGGCCCGTCAGGGAGACGGTGAAGCTCTGCACGCCCGCCGAAGCGCTCAGGGAAGCGGCGCGTTCGGCCACGAAGCGTTCCATGGCGTCCAGGTCACGCGTGCCGCAACCGTCGGTCAGGGTGGCGGCCGTGAGCTGGGCCAGGCCCTGGTCGGCAGGCTTGAGCAGCGCATTGCCGCCGGGGCGCAGAATCTCCAGCGACACATAGGGGATGGTGCGGTCCGGCTGCAGGATCACGGTACGGCCCTGCCCCAGATCGACGATCTCCCGCTTGCCCACCTTTTCCTCAGCGGCGGCGGCCTTCTGCCGCTCCACAGCAGGCGCGGGCCAGTTGCGCTGCAAAATGGCATCCAGATCGGGCAACTGGGCCTTTTCGGGCGCCAGCACGCGCACGCGTACCTGGTCGGGACGCAGCCAAAGGTCCTGGGCCTGGCGCAGACGCGCGCTGTCCACAGCGGCCAGCGCGTGCCGCACGTTGGCTTCGCCCTGCGGCCCGCCCAGCTCGAACTGCACCGTGGCCTTCCACGAGGTCAGGCCGTCCAGGGTCTCGCCGGCGCGGTCCATGCCGTCCTCATAGTTGAAGCGGGCCCGCTCGATGACGTCGGGCGCGATCTTGCCGGCGTCCAGCGTGGCCAGATCACGGGTGAACTCCTGCCAGAAGGGCTCCACTTTGTCGGCATCCAGCTGGGCGACCATGTAGAACAGCCCGGCGCGGTCGAGGCTCATGTTGCCGACGCTGATGCTGTCCACCAACTGCTTCTCGTAACGGTACTTGCGGTAGAACTGCGAGGTGCCGTCACCGCCCAGCGCGTAGGCCAGCATGTCCAGGTCGATGGAGCGCTGGTCACCCAGAGCGGGGGCAGGCAGGGCGATGCCCAGATAGACCTTGTTCCACGGCCCGTACGTCACCTCGACCCGGGGACCGCCCGCAGCGCCTTCCAGCTGCACGGGCGCAGGCTCGGGCAGGGCAGCATCGTTCTTCAGGTCGCCGAACAGCTCTTCGGCGTGGGCCAGCACGGCCTTGGGGTCAATGTCACCGGCCACCAGCAGCATCATGTTCTGCGGCTGGTACCAGGTACGGATATAGGCCCGCAGATCGTCCGCGGTCACGGCACGGATGGTCTTTTCGAAGCCGATGATGGGCCGCCCGTAGACCGTATGGGCCAGACCGGCCACCTGCAGGTCTTCGAACAGACGGCGGGTAGGCGTGTCGTCACCGCCCTTGAGCTCGGAAACGATGACATCCTTTTCCGCCTCCAGCTCGGCCGGATCCAGAGCGGGATGGAAGGCCATGTCCTTGACCACGTCCATGCCCGTCTTCCAGTGCTTGGCGGGCATGTCGGTGATGTACCAGGTCTTGTCGAAGCTGGTGGCCGCGTTGAGATAACCGCCCAGGGATTCCACATCCTGGGCCACCTGCCCCTTGGGACGCTTTTCCGTGCCCTTGAAGACCATATGCTCCAGCACATGGCTGATGCCCGCCTGCTCGGCGGTCTCGTTGGCGGACCCCGTGCCCACATAGAGGCGCGTGCAGACCAGCGGGAAGCGGCTGTCCCGGATGATATAGACCGTCAGGCCGTTTTTGAGACGGACGAGCATGGTGTCGTTACCAGGGGTTGAAGGATTGGCCGGGGTCCCCTGCGGCGCGGCAGCGGCAAGCTGCGGCAACAGCAGGATCCCCAGCAGAAGGATGAACAATGCATGGCGGGAAATGCGCAGCATGGGTGCTCCTTATGAAGGGTTGCGGACGACTTCGGCCCCTCCGAAGGCATCCGGGGAACAAGCATGGGCCGGTCCCCCTGCCCGATGGCAGCCGGCCCTGCATCCTCCGTTTTCGGACAGTAATGTCAGAAGGCCCGCCTGACAAGAGCCGACACCGCAATGTGATGGCGGGCACGAAAGGACGGCAGGGGACAGCCATGCCCTCCCCTGCCGCCATGTACAAAAAAGGAGGGGCGCCCCTTGCGGAAACGCCCCTCCCCTGCATGCGCATGATGCCGGGACTAGCCGCCCAGATAGGCTTCCTTGACCTTGGGATTCTCCAGCAGTTCCTGGCCGGTGCCTTCCAGCACCACGCGGCCCACCTCGAGGATGTAGGCATAATGGGCCACGGAAAGGGCCGCGAACGCGTTCTGTTCCACCAGCAGCACGGTCATGCCGTCCTCGTTGATGCGGCGGATGATGTTGAAGATCTCCTTGACCAGCAGCGGCGCCAGCCCCAGCGAAGGTTCATCGAGCATGATCATGTCAGGGCGGCTCATGAGCGCGCGGCCCACGGCCAGCATCTGCTGTTCACCGCCCGAAAGCGTGCCGCCCTTCTGCCAGTGGCGTTCCTTCAGGCGGGGGAACAGGGTATAGACGCGCTCGATGTCTTCGTTGATGCCGTCCTTGTCAGTGCGCGAATAGGCGCCCAGACGCAGGTTCTCCACCACGGTCAGATGGGGCAGGATGCGGCGGCCTTCCGGCGAAAGCGAGATGCCCCGGCGCACCATCTCCTCGGGCTTGAGGCCGATGAGGGAGACAGGCTGGTCGCCTTCCTTGCGGGTCAGCGAGATCTCCCCGCTGATGTTCTTGTTCAGGCCGGCAATGGAGCGGATGATGCTGCTCTTGCCCGCGCCGTTGGCGCCCACCAGCGTGACGATGCTGCCGCGCTTGATGTCCAGGCTGACACCCTGCACGGCCTCGATGCCGCCGTAACGAACGTAAAGATCCCTGATTTTCAGCATACTACACCACGTCCTCGCCCAGATAGGCCCGGATGACCTCGGGATTGCTGCGAATGGCGTCCGGGTCGCCGTGTGCGATAAGCGCACCGTATTCCATCACCCAGATGTACTGGCACACGCCCATGACCACCTTCATGTCATGCTCGATGAGCAGGATGGTCAGGTCGAAGTGATCCCGGATGGCCTGGATGAAGTGCATGAGTTCGATACTTTCCTGCGGGTTCATGCCAGCGGCGGGTTCGTCCAGCAGGAGCAGGCGCGGCTCCGTGGCCAGGGCACGGGCGATCTCCAGACGGCGCTGCGCCCCGTAGGGCAGGCTGCCCGCCTTCTCGTCCATGTATTCGGCCAGGTTCAGGTGCTCCACCAGGTCGCGGGCCTTGTCCGTGATGGCTTTTTCTTCCCTGTAGTACATGGGCAGGCCCAGCGGGGCCATCCACCAGGGGCAGCGGCGGCGCACATGGCAGCCCACCATAACGTTCTCCAGCACGCTCATGTGCGGCGAAAGCCGGATGTTCTGGAAGGTGCGGGCCATGCCCATGCGGCAGATCTCGAACGGTTTGCGGCCGCGGATGCTCCTGCCCGCAAAGCGCACGTCACCTTCCTGCGGCGTATAGAAGCCGCTCAGCACATTGAAGACGGTGGTCTTGCCCGCACCGTTGGGGCCGATGACGCCCACGATGCTGCCCTCCTCCACCTTCAGGGAAAGGTCGCTGACGGCCGTCACGCCGCCAAAGCGCATGGTCACGTTTTCAGCCGTCAGGATGGGCTGGACTTTGCTTGTAGCACTCATGCCTTGCGCCTCCCCAGCGAAAAGATGGTTTTCCAGGTGATCTCACGGGTGCCCATGATGCCCTCACGCCGGAACAGGATGATGGCCAGCAGGATGAGCGAGAAGACAACCATGCGCATGCCGGGGATGCCCGGGATCTCGAACAGGCCGAAGTCCATGGGCTCCTCGATGGCGCGCAGCCACTCCAGCAGGATGGTGACGATGGTGGCGCCCAGCAGGCTGCCGGTCAGCGACCCCAGGCCGCCGGCCACCACGAACATCAGCACGTTGAAGGTCAGCAGGAAGTTGAACATCTTGGGGTCGATGGTGGACAGATGGCTGCCAAGCAGCGCGCCGCCCACACCCGCGAAAAAGGCCCCCACGCAGAAGGAGAGCACTTTGTAGCGGAACACGTTGATGCCCATGACGCCCGCGGCGATCTCGTTATCGCGTATGCAGCGCAATACATTGCCGAAATTGCTGAATATGAGGCGTGACAGGACGACCAGTGTGATGACCGTCCATACATAACAGGTCAGCAGGGTCGCCTCGCCGGGGATGCCCTTGATGCCCAGGGAGCCGTTGGTGATGGAGGTGGCGTTGACGATGACCACACGGATGATCTCGGCAAAGCCCAGGGTGGCGATGCCCAGATAGTCGTCCCCCAGCCGCAGCACGGGCACGGCGATGATGAAAGCGAAGATCATGGCCACCAGGCCACCGGCGATGACCGCCACCCAGAAGGGCGTATGCAGGACAGAGAACGGCCAGATGATGGGATCCAGGATCCACATGATCTCTTTCTGTTCCGGCAGCAGGGTACAGAGGGCACCCACATACGCGCCAATGGCCATGAAGCCGGCATGTCCCAGCGAGAAGAGGCCGGTGAAGCCGTAGATCAGGTTGAGCGACAGGGCCAGGATGGCATTGATGAAGATCAGTTTGAGGATGTAGATCTGATAGTCGCCCATGTAGGACTCTGCCTGGGTCAGGGCCAGACCGAAGATGACGATGAGCGCGATATTGAGCAGGGTCGTTTGATTGAAGCGCATTAGATCTTCTCCTCCATGCGCTCGCCCAGCAGGCCCGTGGGCTTGAACACGAGCACCAGCACCAGCAGGATGAAGGCGAAGGCATCACGGAAGCCCGAAAGCTCCGGCATGAAGGCCACGGTCATGATTTCCACAAAACCCAGGGCCACACCGCCGATAACGGCGCCGGGGATGGAGCCGATGCCACCGAACACGGCCGCGATGAAGGCTTTGAGGCCGGGCATGATGCCCATGTAGGGGTGCACCTGCGGATAGCGCAGGGCCCACATGATGCCCGACGCGGCGGCCAGGGCGGAACCGATGAAGAAGGTGAAGGCGATGATGTTGTCCACCCGCACCCCCAAAAGACGCGTGGTCTCGATATCCTTGGAGATGGCGCGCATGGCCAGGCCGGGCTTGGTGTGGTGCACGATGTAGAGCAGGAGCGCCACCAGCACGATGGTCATGACCGGCACGAAGGCCGTGAGTTTGAGGATGCGCACATCACCGAACTGCCAGACAGAGAGCAGCCAGTCGGGCTGCAACACGGGCCGGGGCTGGCCGGTGAAGACCACCACGGCCAGACTTTCGATGAAGAAAGAAACAGCGATGGCGCTGATGAGCGCCGAAATCCGGGGCGCGTCACGCAAGGGCCGGTAAGCCACGCGTTCCACCACCACCCCCAGCACACTGGCGCCGAGGATGGCGATGATGGCGGCCACACCCCAGGGCCAGCCATAGGCGAACGTGCCGAAAAAGACGAAGTAAGCCCCGACCATCAAGATGTCGCCGTGGGCAAAGTTGATCAGGCGCAGAATGCCGTAGACCATGGTATAGCCAATGGCGATCAGCGCGTAGAGCGAGCCTAGCGTCAAGGCGTTGAAACAGTGCTGCAAAAACATGTCAAGGGTCATGGGGCCACCTGGAAATAAGCTTTATCCGCCCGAAGGGCGCGAAGACGGGACGGCGGGGCCCGTCGGAGCCCCGCCGTGAACTGACGGATCCCTTTACTTGGGAGTGACTTCGGTCAGATAAACGCGCTTGCCGTCCTTGTACTCAATGATGCCCACGGGCATTTCGGCGTCGTGGCTGGCATTGATGGTCAGGGTGCCCAGCGGGGTCACCAGATCCTTGGTCTGGGCCAGGGCCTTGGTGATGGCAGCGGGATCAGCGGAATTGGCACGCTTGATGGCGTCGACGATCAGGAACAGGCAGTTGTAGCCCAGGGCGCCGTTCACGTTGGTTTCCTTTTCAGGATAGGCCTTGGTCCAGGCTTCGGTGAACTTCTTGGCTTCGGCGCTCATATTGGGCATCTTGGCGTCATAGGGGAAGGTGGTGTGCAGGAAGCCTTCCGCAGCCTTGCCGGCCAGCTTTACGGTGTCGGGGTTGTCCATGGCGTCGGCGCCCATCAGACGGAAGGTTGCGCCCAGTTCGCGGGCCTGCTTCATGATGATGGCGCCTTCAGCGAAGTAGGCGGGCATGAAGACGATCTCGGGCTTTTTGGCGATCAGTTCGGTGAGCTGGGCAGTGAAGTCCTGGTCACCGGAGCTGTACTTGAGGTTGGCCACCACTTCGCCACCCAGCTTCTTGAAGGAGCGGGTGAAGAAGCTGGACAGGCCCACAGCGTAATCGTTGGTCATGTCCATGAGCACGGCGGCCTTGCGCAGGCCCAGGTTCTCATAGGCATAGGTGGCGGCAGCGGCACCCTGGTAGGGGTCGATGAAGCAGGCGCGGAAGTAGTACTTCTTGCCCTGGGTCACCAGGGGGCTGGTGCAGGAGGTGCCCACGCCGGGCACCTTGGCCTTTTCGGCCACTTCAGCACCGGCCATGGCCAGAGAGGAACCGTAGGTACCGATCAGGGCCACGACCTTGTCGCGTTCCACCAGGCGTTTGACAGCATTGGCGGCTTCCACCTTGTCGGACTTGTTGTCCACCACAACCAGCTCAATGGGGCGGCCCAGCACTTCCGGCATCTCCTTCAGAGCCAGCTGCACCCCTTCCAGCTCAAGCTGGCCGCCAAAGGCATTCTGACCGGTCAGGGGCAGGTACACGCCGATCTTGATGGGTTCAGCAGCCAGGGACTGGCCGGCCAGCCCCAGGGTCAGAGCCATCAGCGCCAAGCCAACGAATTTGCCCAGTTTCATAAATCATCTCCCAGGTCTTGGAGGGTGAAAAAGCTCGCCCCGGCGATCCTTTTCCGGAGCTATTCCTGTTGAGATACACCAAATCCGCCCATTGCGCAAATTGCCGGGTGAATTTGGTCATAAACCCAAGCCGAAAAAGTCCCTGCGCATGCTCTCATGCAAAATGGTTCATTCGCAGTTGAAAAAAGTTATCCTCTTTCACGTCAAGCGCCAAGCCTTTTTTATACGATCGGCCCTTTACGGTTTATATCATATAACATGTTTGAATAACAATATTTTTCACTATCCTGACAAAAATTCCCCGCGCCCGGGCCAATCTGGGCCCGCTTGCGGCCTGCCATGCGCCCGGGGATGCCCCGCCTGCCCGTATTGACGAAAGCCCATGAAGTAAAGGATTATCCCCTCCTCAGCATACATCTGTCCGTATCCCCTGCCCCGTTCGGGCGGGATCTCCAAGGAGACAACGTGACGCTTCCCGACAGCAAAAACCGTCAGCGTTCCCGCAGCATCGCCCGCGTCCTCAACGATGACGCCAGCCTCATCAACATCAAGACCTTCGCTATCGCGGCACGTTACATGAGCTTCAAGGCCGCGGCCCGGCATCTTGGCCTGACCTCCGGCGCTGTCAGCCACCGCATCGCCCGTCTGGAAAAGGAACTGGGCTTCCCCCTGTTCAACCGCCTGACCCGCGCCGTCTCCCTGACACCGGAGGGCGAACGCCTGCGCGATGTCTACCTCAACGCGTTCCAGAAGATCTATGAGGAGATCACCCAGCTGCTGCAGGACGATTTCAGCTCCCTGACCATCTATGCCGCCCCCAGTCTGGCCCTGGCCTGGCTCATCCCCCAGCTGAGCGACTTCCAGCAGCGCTATCCCTCCATGCAGCTGCATGTGCGTACCGGCAACGCTCCCATAGATTTCCACGGGGACTCCACGGTGGACGTGGCCCTTTATTATGCCGAGAGCCACGTCAGCGGCCTGACCTCGCGCAAGTTCATGGACGAGGCCACCCTGCCCGTCTGCTCACCCGAATATGCGCAAAAGCACGACCTGATGGGCCATCCCGAGAACCTGCCCGCCTGCACCCTGCTCCATGACTCCGCCGCCTGGCATTACGCTGCCACCACGGCCGAATGGCAGGAATGGGCCGACAGGAACCATGTGGACATCTCCAACTGCCTGAACTTCGTCACCTTCGACCATACCTACGGGGCTTCCGTGGCCGCCAGCCACGGCCTGGGCGTGGCCTTGGGGCGTTGCAGCCTCATCGCTCCCCTGCTGGCGGAACAAAAGCTGGTCACCCCCTTCCCCGACCTGCCGCCCACCACGGCGTTCCGCTCCTACTACGCCGCCTGGCCCCGTCACACCAATCCTTCCCCCAAGCTCCAGGGATTCCTGGACTGGCTGGAGGAAAAAGGCCAGCAGAGCAATGCGGCCCTTGCCCGCCTGATGCACGCCTAGCAGGAAGAGACATTTGAGCGAGGGGGGAAAGGAGACCTTTTTGAAAAAAGGTCCTCCTTTCCCCCCTCGCGCTCCCCTCTTTCCTCCCAAAAACGTTTATCAGGCCACAAAAAAAGGACGCCAAGGCGTCCTTTTTTCATGGCCGCGGGATGGCCGCTGCTATCCGCTTCCCGCATTATTCAAAAATCACATTTGGACCACGCGCCCCGGGGGCGAACCATGTGTCCAAAATACGGTGCCTCCCCGTATGGCGGTTTTTGGGGGAGGAGGGGGCACGGGGGAGGAACCCACTTTTTGCCGCAAGCAAAAGGGGGTTCCTCCCCCGATCAGATTTTCCTACCTCTGCCAGCGGGCCGTGTAGCGGGCCAGCAGGCGCAGCGAGGGCCGGGAGAAGCGGTCGAAATCGGCGGTGAGCTCCAGACCGGGGACCAGGGCACGCACCACAGGCATGTCCAGATCCTTGCGGGAGATGTCCACATACAGGGGCGTACGGCCCTGGGCGCACAGCGTCTTTTCCAGCAGCTTGCAGGAAGCTGCGGCCGACGGCAGGCTGTAGTCGGGCAAATCTTCCAGCCAGCGCACCGGCAGGCCGCCCAGAGCGGGGCCGGTGGGGTCGCCATACGGATAGGGCCAGGGCACTTCGGTCAGGGCCGCCAGCGCGGCCCGGCTGCCGCACAGATTGGCGCCCGTGGCCTGTGCCACCTCGCCGCGACGGCTCATGACGAAGCAGCGGTAGACCGGCACGCCCAGCTCCGTGGTGATGTCCTGGAACTGGATCTGGATGCCGCGGGCCGCGTAATCGTCCAGCAGGGCCTGCAAACGTTCGTCGCGGCTCTTGAGCACGAAGCAGCCCTCGCGGCTGAAGGGCGTGGTGGCCTCGGCGTCACGCTCCACGATCTCCGTGAGCGCCGCCAGCCGGGCTTCGTCCTCGGTGTTGCCGGAAGCCAGGCCCGTGGAACCACCGGCCAGGAACAGGGACTGCTCGTCCAGATTGCAGAACAGGAAGACCGCCTGCGCGGGCACCAGCACGGCCTTGCCGTCAGGATCGCGGGCCTCCAGCCAGTACAGGGGCACATAATCCTCGAACGGCGTTTCCAGCGGCAGGGACGACAGGGGCAGGAAATCCTTGCCCTGGGCCCGCAGCTTGGCGCAGGAAGCATGGACCAGCGGCATGGGCCGGCGGCGGTTCGTCACCTCGAAAGTGTGCTCGCCGGTACGGGCCACGCTCACATAGCTGCTGGCACGCTCCACGATCTCCATGGCGTAAGAGGCCCGGGCCGCAGCCAGGGAAAGGCCGCGCCCGTAGGCCGTGGCCTCGCCGCGCAGGCTATGGCGCATGCGGCCGCAATCCACGGCCAGATCCACCTTCCAGGAGCGCAGCAGCGCGATGGGAGACAGCGAGGCCTGATGCCGCATCTCCTGGCCGGCCAGGACGTCGTTCTCCAGCAGAGCATTGACGGCCTGCTCGTAGGTCTCCTGTGCCGGACGGCGCTCAAGGCGCGGCAGATCTTCTGCCTGCAAGCGGGCGTGTTCCCGCTCCAGCATCCCGGCCCGGGCCCGCAGACCTTCGCGGCAGACCTCCAGCTCTTCTTCACTGTAGGGCAGTTCCAGCTCCAGTTCTTCCCAGTGCGGCAGCATGTGGTGCCGGGCGATGTTGTCGGCAAAATGGGCGCTCCAGGCCTGCATGAGGCCAAAGTCCTTCCGGCTGGCAGCGCGCAGGTAGATCAGGGAGGAAGACAGCGTCAGCCGCTGCAGGGCATCTTCGGGGAAGCTGTCGCAGCAATGGGCCAGCTCGGGCACCAGCAGCGAGCACTCCAGCAGCAGACCGGCAAGCCCCATGCGCCGGAAGCTGTCGGTCTCGCGGTCGTACAGCTCATCGGCCAGATCTTTGATCTCCTCCGGCGAGCGACGGCTCAGCTGGCGCAGGCAGTGCTGGCGCAAAAAATCATCGAAGGGCGTGGCCTCCAGACGGGCCAGCGCCTGGGGCAGGGTCAGGGATGCGGGCGGCTGGCAGGAAAAATAGCCGGTCGTGGCCTGGGTCGTCTCGTGGGTATAGGCATAGGCGATGCCTTCGGGGATCACGGGCATGGCGTGGGAAACCTCATGGCAAAAAGATGGCGACAACATCCCGGGGCGTGCGGCCCAACGCGAAGGAGCAACCGGCCCGCCATCCACCGCCAAGGCGGGATGGGAGGATGCCGGTGCGGCCCTGCAGGAAGACAGGGACTCGGACGGCAGCGGAGACAGAGGCGGCAAGACCGTGAAGAAGCGGACACGGCCGTCCCTCTCCCCGGGACAGGACGGGCGGAAGATAACAGAAAAGGGGTGGGCCAACAATGGCCCACCCCTTGAGGTTCCGTGATCCGGAGTGCGGATTAACGCTTCGAGTACTGGTAACGAGCGCGGGCAGCGCGCAGACCGTACTTTTTGCGTTCCTTCTTGCGCGCATCGCGGGTCAGGAAGCCGGCCTTCTTCAGGATAGGACGAAGGGCGGGATCCACCAGCAGCAGGGCGCGGGAAATACCGTGACGCACGGCTTCGGCCTGACCGGCCACGCCGCCACCAGCCACGTTGACGCGCACGTCCAGCTTTTCAGCCAGCTTGGACAGCACGAGGGGCTGACGGATGATCATCTGCAGGGTCTTGCGGGGGAAGTAATCTTCAAAGGCACGACCGTTCACCGTGATGTTGCCGGAGCCAGCGTAGACGCGGGTGCGGGCAGTGGCGGTCTTGCGGCGGCCGGTGCCGTATTCGAATTTGTCGCTCATGACGTGCGCTCCTTAGTAAGGCAGGGTCAGCGGCTGCGGGTTCTGAGCCGTATGCGGGTGTTCGGGGCCCGCGTAAATCTTGAGCTTCTTCAGCATGGCGCGGCCAAGACGGTTCTTGGGCAGCATGCCACGCACAGCGGCCATGAGCACACGCTCGGGCTTGGAAGCCAGCATATCGCCCAGGGAGGTGGTCTTCAGACCGCCCACCCAACCGGAGTGGCGATAGTAGTTCTTGTGGGCCATCTTGGTGCCGGTCACCTTGATCTTTTCGCAGTTGACCACGACGATAAAGTCGCCGTTGTCCATGTGACGGGCAAATTCGGGCTTATGCTTGCCGCGCAGGCGGTGGGCGATCTGGCTGGCCAGACGACCAAGCACCTGATCCTGGGCGTCAACCACAAACCATTCGTGGTTGATGTCTTTCGGGGTGGGGCTGAACGTCTTCATCGGGATGAACTCCTCATCTACTTATCTCAGTAGCCATCAAGCGGCGGAAAATCCGTCTGCGACGTGCCGCCTAACGGGTGACGACAGTATCGCTCACAAAGAAAGCGCTCTTTATCTTAAAGCGCGCAACTTGTCAAGCATTCACGACGGAATGCCAAATTTGTGCCGTATTCCAGACGGCTGCGGGTTGGTGTATATCAAAATGCTCCGACTGTCATCCTTTTTTTGCCAAATTTTTGAACCAAGCCAAAAACGATTTGAAAACATTGCTATTTTTATTCCTGTTTTCTTCCGCTCCTGCCTGCCGTCCAACAGGCAGGACACTGTTCCCCCCAAAGGACGGGCTGGCCCCTGCCCTCCTCGCCCCCGAAGGGGGAAACCTCAGCGGAAGGCGGCGATACCCGTCTCTCCTGCCGTTTTTCCGCAACGCACGCGAAAAAGGAACAAGCTTTGGGGAAAGGGGCCCCGACGCACGCGAGAGGCGCTCCCCTTCCCCCCAAAGCAGTCATGTGCTGTGTGCCGGCAGGGCCTAGTGCGCCGCGCCCCAGTCATGACCGGTGCCCCAGTCCACCAGCAAAGGCACGGAAAGCTCCCTGCCTGCGGGGCAGACATCCTGCATGAGACGGGCCACCAGGGCCCCGGCCTCTTCGGCAGCGGCAGCGGGCACTTCCAGCAAAAGTTCGTCGTGCACCTGCAGCAGCAGACGGGCATCCAGCTCCCGCAGGCGCTCGTCACGGGCCACGGCCAGCATGGCCAGCTTGATGATGTCCGCCGCCGAGCCCTGGATCACGGTGTTGATGGCCTGACGGCGGGCCAGGGCCGCGGCCTGGCCGCTGGCGGAATTGATGTCCGGCAGCAGGCGGCGGCGCCCGCCCAGGGTGGTCACGAAGCCGTGCTGGCGGGCCGAGGCCTCCACGCCTTCATAGAACGCCTTCAGGCCCTGCAGGCGCTCGAAATAACGGGCAATGAAATCCCTGGCCTGCGCGGTGCTGATCTTGAGTTCCTGGGCCAGCTTCTGGGCGCCCATGCCGTAGATGAGGCCGAAGTTGATGGTCTTGGCATTGCGGCGCTGGTCCGGGCTCACCTGATCGGGCGGCAGGTCATAGACCAGGGCCGCCGTGCGGGCATGGATGTCTTCGCCGTTGCGGAAGGCTTCCAGCAGGGCCGGATCCTGCGAGACATGGGCCAGCACGCGCAGCTCCACCTGCGAATAGTCGGCCGAGACCAGCAGGCGGCCCGGCCCGGCGATGAAGCAGGAGCGCATGCGCTTGCCCAGCGGTCCGCGCACGGGGATGTTCTGGAGGTTGGGATTGCTGGAAGAGAGCCGTCCCGTGGCCGTGGCCTTCTGGTTGAAGGTGGTGTGGATGCGGCCCTGAGGATCCACCAGACGCGGCAGGGGATCGAGATAGGTGGAGCGCATCTTCTCCAGCTTGCGGTACTGCAGGATGCTGTCCACCACCGGATGCTGCCCGGCCAGTTTCTCCAGGGTCTGCTGACTGGTGGATGCCTGGCCGCCCTTGGTCTTGCGCGGTGCGGGCAGGCCCAGCCCGTTGAACAGCACGTCGCCCAGCTGCTGGGCCGAGCGGATGTTGAACTGCGTGCCCGCCAGCTCGTAGACATGGGCTGTGAGCTGGTCCAGCTGCCCCTGCACGTCGTCGAGGAAAGCCCGGAAGGCCGCGGCGTCGATGGCCACCCCGCTCTGCTCCATGCCTGCCAGCACGGGCAGCAGGGGCATCTCCAGCCGCCGGAACAGCTCCAGAAGGCCGTCTTTTTCCATGCGCTGCCCGAACAGCCGCGCCATGGCCAGCCCCAGGCGTGCGGGGCCGGGGGCCGTCTCGCCCCTGCTCTCCAGCTCATGCCGCAGCACGGCGCCCCAGCGGGACGAAAGGCGGGGCCAGCCGTAATCGTTCTCTTCGGGATTCAGCAGATAGGCGGCCACGCCCAGGTCGATGCAGTCCGCCGCGCGTCCGGCCAGGAAGTGCCAGCAGGGCGCGGCGGTCAGCATGCCCTTGAGATCGGCCGTCACCAGAGTGCGGGCAGGGGCCAGCCAGCGGGCCAGTCCAGCCACGGGGCCTGTCCACTGCCATTCGCCCAGAGGGCTTCCGCCAGCATCCTCCACGGCAAGATAGGGAGCCTCCCGGTCTCCGTGGGCCCAGATCAGGGCCACGCGGGCCCCCCGGCAGTCCGGCAGGGCCGATACGTCATCCAGCGCGGGCGCGGATCCCTGCGGCATGGCGTCCAGAAGGCTCATCTGGCTGGTGGCACGACCACTGCGGGCAGGCTGGGCCAGCGGCAGGGAGGCCTGTTCCGCAGCCGCCTTCTTCCCGGCCTCGGGCTGTGCGTCCCCACGGATGCTGCCCGCATCCAGGAACTCTTCGGGCAGGTCGGCCTCGGCGGCCTGCAAACGGTCCAGGGCGGCCAGCTCGCGCCGCAGGGCGAAGAGCTCGAATTCTTCCGTGAGCAGGGCGCAGGTGGCGGCATCCAGCGGGCGCACGCGCAGGTCGTCCAGCGTGACGCCGGGACAAAAATCGCGTCTCAGGGTGGTGAGCTCGCGCCAGATGAACATGTTTTCCAGATGTTCCTGCAACTTGGCCTGCAATTTGGGCGGCAGCAGGACGAAATGGTCGCGTATGTCCTCAAGGCTGGGGCAGATGGAGAAGATCTGGCGCGCGGTCTTGGGGCCGATGCCCGGCACGCCGGGGATATTGTCGCTGGTATCGCCGATGAGGGCCTGCACATCGGGCCACTGGGCGGGCGTCACGCCGCTCTCTGCCGTGAAGTCGGCCTCGCTCACCAGCTTTTCTTCCTTGGAGGCCGGATCCCACATGTAGACGTTGGGGCCCAGGCACTGTTTCAGGTCCTTGTCACCGCTGACGATGACGACGGGATGTTCCGCCGCGAAGCGCGCCGCCAGCGAGGCGATGCAGTCGTCGGCCTCGCAGCCCTGCGAGACTTCCAGCCGCAGGCCCAGGGCCCGCACCATGCGCTGGATGGGGTCCAGCTGGCGTACCAGGTCTTCGGGCGTGGCATCGCGGTTGGCCTTGTAAAGGGGGAATATCCCGTGCCGGAAGTTGGGGCCCTTGCCGTCCTGCACGAAGGCGAAATAGCGGGGACGCTCCTCGCGCAGGATGCGCAGCAGCACGCGGCTGACCACCACCAGGGAATTGGTGGGGAAGCCGTCGGAACGCTGCATGTTCCTGTTGGCAAAAAAGCCGCGATAGATGAAGGCCGAGCCATCCATGAGAAAGACGGGCTCTGCGGCAAGCCCGAGGCGTTGTTTCAGCGACATGGCAATCCGGGGTTGAGGGTAGGCAAAAAGGCGGAAAAGCCTGCGGGGGAGCGGCCTCCCTCCTTGCGAAGCTTTTGTCCTGCGCGTATACTATAGAGATGGAAACAAGTCCGCAAGTAAACCTGGACAGGGCCGGAGAGCGCCTGCTGGTCACCGTCTCCGGCAGCTGGGCCCTCAATACGCCCTGGCCGCCGCAATGTGCCGACGCCCTGCAGCAGCTGCGGAGCCCCGGTATCCGGCAGTTGCACCTCGCGGCGGCCTCCCTCGACGCCTGGGACAGCAGCCTGCTGGCCTTCCTCGTCCAGCTGTACAAGGCCGCCCGCGCTGCGCGGATCGAGATCAGCCAGGATCTGCCCGCAGGCCTGGCACGGCTGCTGCACCTGGCCTTCGCCATCCCGGCCCAGGCAGGGGCCGCCCGCAGCGACCACCGGCAGGGCCTTTTCGCCCGGGTGGGCGAAGCTGTCATGGGTCTGCCGCCCCGCTGTGCGGATTTTCTGGAATTCCTCGGCGACGTGACCCTTTCCATCTGGCGCCTCATCCTGGGACGCGCCGGCATGCGCATGCAGGACTTCGTGGAAGCCATGTACGAATGCGGTGTGCGCGCCCTGCCCATCATCTCCATCACCAGCCTGCTGTTCGGCCTGATCCTGGCCTTTGTGGGCGCTGTGCAGCTCACGCAGTTCGGCGCCCAGATCTATGTGGCCGGGCTGGTGGGCATCGGCATGCTGCGCGTCATGGGCGCGGTCATGGTGGGCGTGGTCATGTCCGGCCGCGTGGGGGCTGCCTATGCGGCCATGATCGGCACCATGCAGGTCAACGAAGAGGTGGACGCCCTGACCACCCTGGGCATCTCGCCCATAGATTTTCTGGTGTTGCCGCGCATGCTGGCCCTGATGCTCATGGTGCCCCTGCTCACGGTCTATGCCGACCTCATGGGCATTTTGGGCGGCTATGTGGTGGGCGTCTCCATGCTGGGGCTGAGTTCCGCCGAATATCTCAACGCCACCATGCAGATGGTCTCCTTCGTCCACGGGCTCATCGGCATCGCCTACGGCACGGTGTTCGGCGTCATCATCGCCCTGGCGGGCTGCTATCAGGGCATCCGCTGCGGCCGCAGTGCCCAGGCCGTGGGCCTGGCCACCACCACGGCCGTGGTCCAGTCCATCGTGGGCATCATCATCGCCACGGCCATCATCACCATCATCTGCAACGTACTGGGCATCTGACATGAGCACTCCCCGCCTGCGCGTCCGCGACCTGACCCTGGGCTATGGTTCCTTCGTGCTCATGCGTGACGTGAATTTCGACGTGGCCGCCGATGACATCTTCCTCATCATGGGCGGTTCCGGCTGCGGCAAAAGCTCGCTCCTGCGCACGCTCATGGGCCTCAAGGAGCCCCAGAGCGGCCAGGTGCTCTACGGTGACACGGACATCTGGGCCTGCACCGAAAAAGAGCGCCGCCGCATCCTGCGCCGCACGGGCGTCCTCTTCCAGGGCGGTGCCCTGTGGAGCTCCATGACCCTGGCCGAGAACGTGGGCCTGCCGCTGCAACAGTACACCGACCTCAATGACGACGAGATACGCGAACAGGCCTCCCTCAAGCTGGCCCTGGCCGGTCTGGCCGGTTTCGAGGACTACTACCCTTCGGAGATCAGCGGCGGCATGCGCAAACGGGCCGGCCTGGCCCGGGCCCTGGCCCTCGATCCCGAGATCCTTTTCCTGGACGAGCCGTCCGCCGGTCTGGACCCGGTGAGCGCCCGCATGCTGGACGACCTGATCCTGGAGCTGCGCGACGCCCTGGGCACGACCTTCGTCATCGTCTCCCACGAGCTGGCAAGCATCTTCGCCATCGCCAGCAACGGCATCTATCTCGACGTGCGGACCCGGCGCGTCACTGCCCGGGGCAACCCCTCCGAACTGGTGCGCGACCCGCACACCGAGCTGCAGGCCCTGCGCTTTTTGACGCGCGGCGAGGCCGGCGGCCCCCAACAACAGGACTGAACCCACAGGATACGGCATGGCAAAACAATCATTCAAAACCGCTGTAGGGGCTTTCGTCATCGGCGGACTGACGCTTCTGGTGGCGGGCATCATCCTGCTGGGCGGCGGGCGCATGTTCAGTGACGACATCGAATACGTCCTGTACTTCGACGGCTCGGTGAGCGGGCTCAACATCGGGGCGCCCGTGGTCTTCCGCGGCGTGCCCATGGGCCAGGTCACGCGCATCAGCCTGGAGGCCAACCCGCGCGACGCCAGCGTCACCATCCCGGTCTACATCCGGCTGGACGAGAACAGCATCGTCCGGGCCGGGGTCGCCGGCGAGCTCACGGACAACTTCCGGCAGGAGATCCTGCGCCGCCTGATCCAGCGTGGCCTGCGCGCCCGCCTGCAGCTCCAGAGCCTCATCACCGGCCAGTACCGCGTGGAACTGGACTTTTTGCCCAACACGCCGGCCAACTTCCGGTCCCCCATGCCGGACAGGGAGATCCCCACCCTGCCCTCGCCCATCGACACCCTGCAACGTACCGTGGCCAGCTTGCCGCTGGAAGAGATGGCGCATACCACGGCAGGCATCCTGGAAAAGCTCAACGCCGCCCTGGCCGGCGATGCGCTGGAGCGCGGCCTCAATGCCTTTGCCGCCACCTTTGAAGAAGCGCAGGGCCTGCTGGCCGGCATGCAGGAATCCCAGAAGACCCTGGCCCAGGCCCTGGAAAAACTGGATGTGGCGGCCACGTCGGCCCAGCACGACCTGCCCCAGGCCCTGCAAAGCACCCGTGACGCCATGAACAACGTCTCCTCCGTTTCCCTGGCCACCAAGGCCATTGTGGAACGCAATGCCCCCCTCACCCAGGAACTGCGCCGCCTGATCCAGGAAAGCACGGCTGCCGTGCGCTCCCTGCGGGCGTTCTTGGACGTGCTGGAACGCAACCCTGAAGCCCTGCTCCGCGGCAAACAAGGAAGTCGCCGATGAACCCTATCCTTCGCCATACGACCGTTTCCCTGGCCCTGCTGATGCTCCTGCTGGCCGGCTGCGGCCGCAGCGCGCCCACGCATTTCTATCTGCTGGACAGCGGCCAGCCCCCCCTGACCGCCGACAGCCTGCCCGCTGCCAGCCTGGGCATCGCGCCGGTGAGCGTGCCGGACTATCTGGACCGCAACGGCCTGGTGCGGCGCAGCGACGGCCAGGCCCGTCTGGAAATCTCGGAACTGGACATCTGGGCCGAGCCGCTGGGACAGGGCGTCCGGCGCGTGCTGGGCGAAGTGCTGGCCGCCCGTCTGCTGCCCCGGGGCATCGACGTGATCGCTGCCGGAGACCGGCAGGGCGACATGGAACTGGCCGTGGCTCTGGAACGCCTGGACGGCGACACGCCGGGCACGGCCCGGTTGCAGGCCCGCTGGCAGCTTTCCCGTGCCGGAGAGGCGCTGGATCGTGGCATCTACGCGGCCAGCGAGGATGCCGGCATGAGCAGCGCCAGCCTGGTGGCGGCCCAGAGCCGCCTGTTGCAGGGACTGGGCGATCACCTGGCCGAACGCCTGCTGCCCCGGCTCAGGGCCGGGCGCTAGGGACAGCGCGTTTTCCCGTCACCTGCCTCCGGTGGCGCCAGCGAAAGCATGCAGGGCGTTGCCGGCCCGCCTGGCGTGGGTCCATTCAGGGCCGGGAGCGCACAAGAAAACAGGAACGACATCACGGAACGAAAAAGGGAGGCCCGGCGCCTCCCTTTCCTTGCGCATACGGCCTCGTTGCCGATGGCTGCCCGGCACAGCTCGTGCCATCCGCCAGCCTTGGACATGATCAGGACAGGTTATGCAAAAAGGGCCCTCCCCAACGGGGAAGGCCCTTCTGGCTGTCTTGCGGACAACGACGCTTAGCCCTGCTTGATCATGACCTTGGCCGGGCGCAGCAGGCGCTCGCCCAGTTTGTAGCCGCTTTGCAGCACGCGGGCCACGGCCCCGGCTTCCACATCGGCCTCGGCATCGAAACCCACGGCTTCGTGCAGTTCGGGCGTGAATGCCTCGCCGGCCGTGCCCACAGGGGTCAGGCCGTGGCGCGCCACGGCTTCCAGCAGCAGCTTGCGGGTCATGGCCACGCCCTGGAGCATGTCCTTGCAGGCCGCGTCCCTGCTGCCGTACTGCAGGGCCAGATCGAGGTTCTCCAGCGTGGGCAGCAGGTCGCTCATGACCTTTTCCGCCGCATAACGGATCTGTTCCTCATGCTCGCGCTTCAGGCGCTTCTTGAAGTTATCCATCTCCGCGGCCGCGCGCAGGCGTGCGTCATCGGCATCGCGTTTTTCGGTGCAGTTGGGGCACACATGTTCGTGGCACAGGCTTTCCAGGTTTTCCGGCAGGGTCTGCACGGCGTCCCCGGCATCCCCGGCCTCGGCACCGGCACAGGCCTCTTCCTGCGCTTCCGTGTTCTGCGTGTCCTTCATATGCATATCATCGTTCTCGTTGTGACGATCCATGGTTCCTCCCAGAAATGCACCGGCGTTGTACCGGCTAGTATTGAGTAAATACGCACTGCCGTACTGTCAAGGGGCTGACACCCCGGCAACGGCCCCTGCACGGAAGTCTCGACATTGGCGCACGCCTTCGCTATATTCGTCCGACGCGCAATTCCGCGCGTCCACCGCCCTCCAGTGGCGTTCTTTTTTGAGGTATATTCCATGATTTGCCGAATTTTGCACCTGCAGTCCGAGCAGGAATGGGTCAAGGCCTCGCAATGGCTCGACGGCCGCTTCAATCCCGGCGACAGCGTTGAGGGCAGCGTGCGCGAGATCCTTGCCAATGTACGTGAAAAGGGCGATGAGGCCCTGATCGACTATACCCGCCGTTTCGACTGTCCCGAATTTGCCGCGCCCCTGCGCGTCAGCGAACA
Organism: uncultured Desulfovibrio sp.; assembly: GCA_937926875.1. Lineage (GTDB taxonomy): Bacteria > Desulfobacterota > Desulfovibrionia > Desulfovibrionales > Desulfovibrionaceae > Desulfovibrio. Next base: position 11,061 of record CALBAX010000115.1, on the reverse strand, counting down.
GGACATCGCCTGGGCCGCGGCTTCCATCTCTCCCGAACATCGCGAACAGATCAGCGAAGCCGCCCACAACATCCGCACCTTCCATAAAGAACAGCTGGAAAAATCCTGGTTCCAGACCCGGCCTGACGGCAGCATCCTGGGCCAGCGCGTGCTGCCCGTGGACCGTGTGGGCCTGTACGTGCCCGGCGGCCAGGGCGGCAACACCCCGCTGCTCTCCAGCATGCTCATGAACGCCATCCCCGCCCTGGTGGCCGGTGTGCCCCGCGTGGCCGTGTGCACCCCGCCCCGCAAGGACGGCACCATCAACCCGCACATCCTGGCGGCGGCCCACCTGCTGGACATCTACGAGATCTACCGCGTGGGCGGTGCCTGGTCCATCGGCGCCATGGCCTACGGGACCCAGAGCATCGACCCTGTGGACGTCATCGCCGGTCCGGGCAACATCTATGTGGCCACGGCCAAGCGTCTGGTACAGGGCACGGTGGGCATCGACATGGTGGCCGGCCCCAGCGAAGTGCTGGTGGTGGCCGACAGTTCCGCCCGCCCCCACTGGCTGGCCGCGGACATGCTCTCCCAGGCCGAGCACGACATGCTGGCTTCCGCCATCCTGCTCACCGACGACATCACCCTGGCCGAACAGGTGCAGCAGGAGCTGGAAAAGCAGTGCAGCCAGCTGCCCAAGGCCCAGATCGCGGGCAAGTCCCTCATGGACTGGGGCGCCATCGTGGTGGTGCCCAACATCATGACCGCCGTGGCCATCGCCAATCGCGTGGCCCCCGAGCATCTGGAACTGTGCGTGCGCGATCCCTGGGCCCTGCTGCCCCACATCCGCCATGCCGGGGCCATCTTCATGGGCCAGCACAGCCCCGAACCCGTGGGGGACTACTTCGCGGGCCCCAACCATGTGCTGCCCACCCTGCGGACCGCGCGTTTCTCTTCCGCGCTCTCCGTCCAGAACTTCTGCAAAAAAACCAGCATCGTGGCCACTTCTCCGGCCTTTTTGCTGGAAAACGCGCCTGCCATCGCTTCCCTGGCCCGTCTGGAAGGGCTGGAGGCCCACGCCCGTTCCGTGGAGATCCGCAGCAAGCGCTAGCGCCTCACACCAAACCGGATCAAGATTATGCGCATCACCACCAAGACTGAAATCAGCGCTTACCCGCTGCTGTCCCGCGGCAAGGTCCGCGACATCTATGACATCGACGACAAGACCCTGCTCATCGTCACGACCGACCGCATGTCCGCCTTCGATGTCATCATGGACAAACCCATCCCCTACAAGGGCGTGATCCTGAACCAGATCACCCTGTTCTGGATGGACAAGTTCAAGGACATCATCCCCAATCATCTGGTGGAAAGCGACGTGGACAGGTTCCCCGCCGCCCTCGCCCCCTGGAAGGACGAACTCGAAGGGCGTGCCGTGCTGGTCCGCAAGGCAAAGCCCCTGCCTGTGGAATGCATCGTGCGCGGCTACATCTCCGGCTCGGGCTGGAAAGACTATCAGAAGACCGGCACGCTCTGCGGCTACCGGCTGCCGGCCGGCATGCGGGAATCCGACAAGCTGGAGACGGCCCTCTTTACGCCTTCCACCAAGGCCGAGCTGGGCCAGCACGACCAGAACATCAGCCCGGACGAGGCCGCCCGCCTGCTGGGCGAAGATGTGGCCCGCAAGGTCCGGGAAACCACCCTGGCCATCTATGAAGCCGGACGCGCCTACGCTGCCGGCCGCGGCATCATCGTGGCCGACACCAAGTTCGAATTCGGCTTCGTGGACGGGGAACTGCGCCTCATCGACGAAGTGCTGACCCCCGACTCTTCCCGCTTCTGGCCTGCGGACCAGTACGAGCCCGGCCGCAGCCAGCCCAGCTTCGACAAACAGTATCTGCGCGACTGGCTCACCTCCCAGCCCTGGGACATGCAGCCGCCCGCGCCTGCCCTGCCTGCCGAGGTCGTGGACGCCACGGCCCGGCGCTACCGTGAGGCCTACCACATCCTGACGGGCAAAGAATTCACCATCTAACCTGTGGTCACTGTCGCCAAGGCGACTTTTCTGGAGGATACTACATGCTGCTTCAAGGAAAAAAAGCCCTGATCCTGGGCCTGGCCAACAACAAGAGCATCGCTTACGGCATCGCCAATGCCTTCAAGGAACAGGGCGCCCGCCTTGCCTTCAACTATGTGGGCGATGCCATCAAAAAACGTGTTGAGCCCCTGAGCGAAGAACTGGGAGGCGAGTTCACCTTCCAGTGTGACGTGACCGACGACGCCCAGATCCAGGCCGCTGCCGACCTGGTCAAGGAAAAGTGGGGCGAAGTGGACATCCTGGTCCACTCCGTGGCCTTTGCCAACCGTGAAGACCTGAGCGGCCGTTTCCTGGATACGTCGCGCGCCGGTTTCCACCTGGCCCTGGACATCTCCGCCTATTCCCTCACCGGCGTCTGCCGCGCTTTCGAGCCCCTGCTGCATGACGGTTCTTCGGTGCTGACCATGACCTACCACGGTTCCACCAAGGTCATCCCCGGCTACAACATCATGGGCGTGGCCAAGGCCGCCCTGGAAGCCTCCGTGCGTTACCTGTCCTACGACCTGGGCGAAAAGGGCGTGCGCGTCAATGCCCTGAGCGCCGGTCCCATCAAGACCCTGGCCGCTTCCGCCGTCTCCGGCCTGAAGAACATCTTCACCCGCGTGGAGGAGCATGCTCCCCTGCGCCGCAACGTGACCACCGCCGATGTGGGCGGCGCCGCCGTGTTCCTGGCCTCCGGGCTCTCCCATGGCGTGACCGGCGAAGTCATCTACGTGGACAGCGGCTTCAGTCAGCTGGGCATCTAAGACGGCCAACAGGCGGCTGCCACGGCAGCGCCATCCTTTTCCGATGCTGAGGCCCGGCGACGGCGGGGCGGGACGATCCCGCTCCCCGGCCGGGCCTTCTGGCAACAACGGACGAACTCCGGGGCACCCCGGACAGTCTTTCAGGAGACAGTATGGATACCATCTTCATGCTCAATCTGGCCGGTATCGTGGCCTTCGGTGTGGCCGTCCTGGGCTTTTTTTACATGATGGGCAAAAAACGGCGCGAAGAAGACAGGGATCGCAAGGACTAGGCCATGTGGCAGGCCCTGCTCGTCCTGCTGGTCATCGTCCTCGCCGTGGCCCTCGCCAAGGGCAGAGCCGGAACCCCTTTTCGTCATCACGCCCCGTGAGTGGGCAGCTGTGACCATCTCCGGCGGAAGATGGAAATAACGGAAGATAAAGATAACATCTTGAAATAAAAGATAAAATTTATCAAGATAGATTTTTTTGCAAAAACTGTGTTTTTTTGCTTGCCAAAGCCGGAGGTTCTCTCTATAAAGAGCAGGTCTTCACGACACGGAGAGGTGTCCGAGTTGGTCGAAGGAGCACGATTGGAAATCGTGTGTACGTTAAAAGCGTACCAAGAGTTCGAATCTCTTCCTCTCCGCCACCGAGAAAATGACCCGCTGAGGAATCAGCGGGTTTTCTTTTATGGTCTTGCCGGGATGCCCGGGGCTCTCCCTTCTCTCCCGCATGCGGGACGCTTCCTGCACGGCGTCTGCCCCTTGCGGCCTCTTTGGGCATCTGCTCTCCATCTGTTTGCAATCCCCGACGATATTTGTCACATTTCCTTCTTTCACACCGGGAAGGACGATCCGGCATGTCCGTGCGGCCGCTGGCCGCCCCGTGCCGTCCGCATCTCCACCAATCAAGGGAACCGTCATGTGCGCCACCAGACATTCGGCCAATGCCGTCACCACTTCCGGCCCGGACAGGCAAGCGCCCTGGCTGTTCGATCTGCAGGACCATCAGCTGATCCAGCTGGTCAACAGTTTCGTGGCCGCCCGCAACATGTCCATGGGCCTGGCCCAGCCTGAAGAAGGCCTGCACCCGCGCGGCATCATCAAGCTGACCACGGACCCGGGCATGCGCATCGCCCGTGCCGTCATCATCCTGCTGGAGAGCCTGGAGGCCCGCGGCCCGCAGGAGCGCCTGCAGGCCCTGCGCCGTCTGCATGACGAGGTCCTCTACTCCGCCCTTTCCAGCCTGCAGAAGAACACGGCCCGCGTCCTGATCCAGATCATGAAAGATCTGGTCCGCGCCGCACCGCACGTCCATATCCAGCTGCCGCTGGCCCATGATTTCTATCAGGCGGTACGCGGCACGCCCCATGTCATCCGCTCGTTGCTGCGCCGCTATCATCTGCTGGAGATGCCCGAAGCCTGGAACCAGCAGGCCTTCGACCACCACGTCCATGATGCCAACACCAAGGGGCGCAAAAGCCCCACGCATCTGGTCATGGATGCCTGGCTCAAGGGGATGCGCTTCATCACGGTCGTCTACTACAATACCGTGGATCCCGAAGCAGCCAGCGAACTGTTGCGCGCGGCCCGCATCATGGGCATCACCGTACGCATCGGCATCGAGTTCCGGGCCACCTTCCATGACAAGCTCATCGAATTCACCTGGTCGCCGCTCAACGTCCAGAGCAGCCGGGCCTTCATCAAGCTGCTCCAGCGCCCGGACATCGCGGCCATCCTCAAGGAATACGCCACGGTGAACCAGTGGATGCGCCGGCATGTCCTGCGCCTGCTCCAGGCCTGGAACCAGAAGCACGCGGCCACACTGGCCCGCAAGCTGGAAGTCCCGCCCCCGCCTCCGCTGGATGCGGACGCCTTCCTGGCTTTCGTGGGCCAGCGCCAGCCTTCGTCCCTGCATCTGGCCGAATACATCCTCCAGCAATGGCAGCCTGTCCTCGGCAAGGCCCTGGAGGGCCTCCGCAGCGATCCCCGGCGGGACGGCAATGACGAAGAGGCCGCACGCCTGCGTGCCCGTCAGGAAGCCCTGGAAGGTCTCCTGCCCGATACCTTGCGCCAGGAATGGCTGGGGCCGCAGGCCAACCCGGACATCCTGTTCCCTGTGTCGCCCCACAAGGATCTGCCCCCTGTGCTGCTGCGCGATCCCGAAGTCCTTTTGCAGTCCCTGGTGCCCTTGCACCCCTGCCAGATGATCCTGGGCCTGGAAGGGCTGAACGTGCAGGATACGCTGGAGCTGCTCTGGCGCGGCAAGGGGCTCATCACCCATCTGGAATTGTTCAACCTGCGCACCTGGTCCAAGGGCCAGCTCCAGCACGTGGAGGCCATCAACGAGCTGCAACGGGCCATCAACGAAGGCAGCCCCCTGCGTCTCAAACAGGTTGTCCGCCGGATCGTGCAGGATGAACCGGCCGATTCTCCCCGCCGGGAACTGCTGCTGGAGGTTCAGGACAACCTGACCCAGCTGCGGAGTTTTTACGAGCTTTCGTGGCTCGGCTCGCGCATCGGTACGGACTCCACCAGCCGTTCCCACATGACGCACGGCATGGGTCTGGTCTTCACCGAGACCCTGCCCCCGCAGGCCCGGGCCGCCCTGCGCCACGAGAAGAACGGTCAGCGCCTGACCCTGCCCGTGCATACCGACATCTACGGCTTCACCCATTATCACGAACCCGCGACCCTGCCGCGCTGGCTCCAGGCCCTGCGACGCCTGCCCCTGCTGCACCATCTGGGCTGCCGCGTGGTCCGGGGCTGGGGGCTGGAAAAAAAGACCACCACCATCAGCCCCGACGGCGGCAACCTGGTGACCCTGGGCGGCGTGGACTCCCGCGGCATCAACGCGGAGCAGCATGACCCCGTGAGCATGATGCGCGATGCCGCCACGCCCTGGAACGTCCACTATTTCAACAGCAATCTGGTGAACGTGCTCAAGGTGCTGCTGGGCTTCATCCCCGCGCAGTGGGCCTTCTGGTATGTGGACAGCTGGTGGATCCTGACCTGGATAGGCGCCCTGCTCTGGTTCGCCATCACGGCCGTGCGCAATGTCCTGCAATCCATGGTGGGGGGCGGGGCCTTCTGCCGCTCCATGCTCCTGCCCTGGAACCGCTATGTGAGCTGGAGCCGCATGGCAGACTCGCTGCTCTACACAGGCATATCCGTCCCCCTGCTGGAGGTGGTCGTCCGCATGTGGCTGCTGGAGGACTGGCTCGGCATCACGGTCCAGAACAACGAGCTGGCGGTCTATACGGTCATCGCCATGATCAACAGCGTCTACATATCAGGGCACAACATCTTCCGCGGCCTGCCCAAGGAAGCTGTCGTGGGCAACCTGTTCCGCAGCGCCATCTCCATCCCCCTGTCCATCGTGCTGGGCAAGGGGCTGCTGGTCTGCTTCATCTGGCTGGGCATCGCCGACCCTGTGGGCGCCCTGCAGAACTGTGCCGCCATCGTCTCCAAATGCTCCTCGGACATCGTGGCCGCCGTCATCGAAGGTTTTGCGGACCGCAACATGTATCTGCGCATGCGCACCCTGGAGTACGACAGCAAATTCGCCCAGATCTTCAGCAATCTCGTGAAGCTGGCGCTGCTCTTCCCCCAGGCCACCATCCGGCGCCTCATGCAGGATCAGCCCCGCGAGTTCTGGCAGCGGCTTTTGGAAAAGGATCCCAACGCCGCCCGGCAGGCCATCGTCCATCTGCTCGATCTGATGTACATGTGGTACTACCTGCCGCGCTCGCACGACATCTTCTGGCGTCGCCTGAGCAGCATGCCCACGGAAGAAGTGGAAGGCATCCTGGCCCTGCACTCCCTGCTGCGCCTGCAACGCGAGATCTCCACCCAGGTCCTCGACGGCCTGCTGGGAGACAACTTCGCCAACGCGCTGGCCTTCTATCTGCGCCAGCACGACAGTTACCGCAAGGAGATCCGCTACGAAGCCGCCCGCCGGGGCCTGTTCACGGAGAAGGCGGCCTAGCGCGTGACGCCCTTGCGGGACAGAGACCTTTCCCCTTTGCTGGCGCTGTCCGCGAGATCATGGAGACTGACGGACACCGCCCCACGGAAAGGACCGTCCTGCCGCGGGCGTCGATAACAAGGGGGCGTTCCTCCTCTTTTGCCCCGACACGCATCCAGGACAGGAGGCATCCCTGCCACCCGCCCCGGCAAAACGTCGTCCACCTGACGGAGGCCGGATATCCTCCGTGCCGTCATGCCCTGCCATGACGGCCCCTTACTCTGCCACACGGCCCCGCTCCGGCGGGGCCCGTCCAGGAGCTCCCATGCATATCAGACAAGCCCGTCCCGAAGACCTGCCCGCCATCGCCGCCCTGGAAGCGCGCGGCTTTCCCCCTGCCGAAGCCGCGTCGCCGGAAAGCTTTGCCGCCCGTTTCGCGGTCTTCCCCCACTGTTTTTTCGTGGCCGAGGATGACGGCGTCATCGTGGGCCATATCAACGGCTGCATGACCGACTTCGACACCTGCCGGGACGAGCTCTACCACGATGCCGGCCTGCACCGTGAGGAGGCCCCGCATCAGGCCGTCTTCGGTCTGGTGGTGGATCCGCAGCGGCGGCATCAGGGTATCGGCGCGGCCCTGGTGCGTCATTTTCTGGAAGCGGCCCGGCAGCGGGGCAAGGAAGATGTGGTCCTCACCTGCAAGGAACGCCTGATCCCCTTCTACAGCTCCCTGGGCTTCCAGCTGCTGGGACGCTCCGACAGCCAGCACGGCCAGGCCTGCTGGTATGACATGCGCTGCCCGCTGTAACGTTCATGCTGGGCCTTCCCGGCCATATCCCAGGCAAGGAAAACGTTGCGCGCGGAACGAATCTTGCTTACTGTCGGCAACAGTATCGTGACATTACGCAACACGCAGTGAGGTTCCTATGAGCGCACGCAAGAAAATGGGCCTGCCCCTGCAGATGGGCATCGGCATGGTTTTGGGCATACTGGTGGGCACGCTGGCCCCCAAGCTGGGCATCAGTGCCGCCTTTTTCAAGCCTTTTGGCGACCTGTTCATCAATCTCGTCCGCATGGTCGTCGTGCCGCTGGTGCTGGCCACCCTGGTTTCCGGCGCCGCCAGCGTGGGCGATGTGGGCCGTCTGGGCCGCGTCGCCGGCAAGACGCTGGTCTTCTATTTCGCCACCACGGCCCTGGCCGTGGCCATCGGCCTTGTCCTGGGCAACATCTTCCAGCCCGGTGTGGGGCTCGATCTTTCCACCGCCAACCTGAGCGCCAAGGAAGTGGCCGCGCCCTCGCTGGTGCAGGTGCTCATGGGCATCGTGCCCCTGAACCCCGTGGATGCCCTGGCCAAGGGCAACATCCTGCAGATCATCTTCTTCGCCGTGCTGGTGGGCATGGCCATCAGCCTGTGCGGTGACAAGGCCAAGCCTGCCGCCGCCTTTTTCGACGCCATGAGCGAAGTCATGATCCGCGTCACCAGCATGGTCATGCTCTACGCCCCCATCGGTGTCTTTGCCCTCATGGCCTACACCGTGTCCAACCACGGGCTGGAAGTGCTGCTGCCGCTCATCAAGCTCATCGGCATCATGTACCTGGGCTGCCTGATCCACGTCATCATCACCTACCTGCCCTGCATCCGCTATGCCGGTCTCAGGCCCGGCACCTTCTTCCGCGGCCTGAGCGCCCCGCTGCTCACCAGCTTCACCACCTGTTCCAGCGCCGCCGCCCTGTCCACCAACCTGACCAGCGTGCAGAAGCTGGGCGCCTCCCGCAGCGTCTCCAGCTTCTCCATCCCCCTGGGCAACACCATCAACATGGACGGCACGGCCATCTACATGGGCATCGTGACCATCTTTGCCGCCGAGATCTACGGCATGCCCCTGCCCCTCGACCAGCAGATCTCCGTGCTGCTCATCGCCCTGCTGGCCAGCGTGGGCACCATGGGCGTGCCCGGTGCGGCCCTGATCATGCTCTCCATGATCTTCACCCATGTGGGCATCCCGCTGGAAGCCATCGCCCTGGTGGCCGGTATCGACCGTGTCATGGACATGGCCCGCACCACCATCAACGTGCTGGGCGACGCCACCGCGGCCATCTTCATTTCCCGCACGGAAAACGACTTCGATCCCCAGCGGGGCGCCGCCCTGCAGGACGAATAAGCCCCGTTGCCGCACAGGGACGTTTCGGGAAGAGGCAGGCCCCGTGCCATGCGGGGCCCCTCTCCCGGATGCCCCTTTTCCGGCAACGTTCCCTTCCGGTACGGCCCAGGCAGCGGCAGGAGGTGTCCGCATCGCCCCTCCGGCCAGTGTCCCTGCCGTATCCAGCCCCGCCCGGCGGGGATTTTTTGTATCCGCCGCTCAGGCCATAGGCATACGGTAAACCCCGCAGATCTTCGGCCGTCCCTGACCGATCCGGACGGCCAACGCTACCAACAGCAGGCGTCAACGCCCCCGCATCCCGGCAAAGGAGCATCGTATGGAATTGAGGACCCTCCGCTATTTTCTGGCGGTCGCGCGGGCAAAGACCATCTCCGCTGCCGCCGAGGCCCTGCACGTGACCCAGCCCACCCTGTCCCGGCAGATGCAGGAGCTGGAAGAAGAGCTGGGCAAGACGCTTTTCCTGCGCGGCAAACGGAACATCACCCTGACGGAGGAAGGCACGTTTTTCCGCAAGCGGGCACAGGAAGTCATCAGCCTGCTGGAAAAGACCACGACGGAACTCAGGGCTCCGGGAGAGCTGTTGAGCGGGGACATCCACATCGGCGGCGGCGAGACCGATGCCATACGCCTCATCGCCCGGGCCGCGCGCCGCATGCGGCAGGATCACCCACAGGTGACCTTCCACATCTTCAGCGGCAATGCCGAGGACGTCATGGAAAAGATAGACCGGGATCTGGTGGATTTCGGCCTCTTCATCGACCCTGTGGATCTTTCGGGCTACGAGTTCTTCCGGCTGCCGGTCAAGGACCGCTGGGGCGTCCTGATGCGCAAGGACGCGCCGCTGGCCGCCCGGGCGTCCATCACGCCTGCCGACCTGCGCGGCCTGCCCCTGCTGGTCTCCCGGCAGAACATGGTCAACAACGAGGTCGCGGGCTGGCTGGGGGCAACGCATGATGCCCTGCAGGTGGTGGCCACCTACAACCTGCTCTACAGCGCTTCGATCATGGTCGAAGAAGGCATGGGCTACGCCCTTTGCCTGGACAGGATCATCCGCCTGCCGGAAGACGGCCCGCTCTGCTTCCGGCCCCTGCGTCCGGCCATGGAAGTGGGCCTGAACGTGGCCTGGAAAAAACAGCAGCTCTTCTCCAAACCGGCCAGGGTCTTTCTGGAGTATCTGAAAACCTCGCTCTGGGGCGGATCCGCTCCGGAAGGCTCGGCACGGGACGATCCCGCCAGGTCATAGGGCTCCGCTGCGCACAGCTTTGCCCCCCCGCAGGACACCGCCCTCCACATGTCCCGCGCCTGCCCGGAAGCAGCAGGCCCACGAAAACACTGCTGCGTCGCTACAGGACACTAAGGCAGGGACGTCCCGCACAGAGCGGGGACAGGGATGCCTCAGGACGCCCGTTGGGCAGACCTGCCGGACAGATGCAACAGGGAGGTTGAGGAAGAGCGGACAGCCTGCCGGGGACGACAGGCTCCGTCACGGCAGGGAAAGGACGCAAGCGGCAGACGCCTGAAGGATACGCCGCCCCCCTGACGCACGGGACAGCACAGGCAGGGAGTGCCACAGGGAATGCGTTGGAAGGCTGGCCCCGAACAAACGGATCACAGGGAGACCAGGCCCAGGCGGATGGCCATCTTGGTCAGCTCGTTGATGGAACCGGCGCGCAATTTGGTCAGCACGCTGTACTTGTGGGTCTCCACTGTCTTGGGGCTGATGTTGAGGGCGTCCCCTATCTGGCGGACGCTGTAGCCGTCGGCCAGCAGGCGGAATATCTCCTTCTCGCGCGGCGAGAGCATGCCTATGTCCGGCCCGCCCTCGCTGGGGCTGAGACGCTGGCGGTTCTGGCGCATGAGGGCCGCCATGCAGCCGCCGGGATCCGCGCAGCTGAGGAAGACCTCCCCCTGCCGTACGGCATCTATGGCCTGGAGCAGGACGGACGGCGGATCGCTTTTGCAGACGTGGCCCATGACGCCCAGCTGGATGAGCTCCAGCAGATGCCGCTGGTCCTCGTGACCGGTATAGATGAGGATGCGCGTCTCGGGCCGGATCTGGAGGATGGCGCGGCTGGCTTCCACGCCGTTCATGCCCGGCATGGAGATGTCCATGATGACCAGGTCG
>CALBAX010000114.1 GCA_937926875.1 uncultured Desulfovibrio sp. | reverse complement strand
CAGAAAGCGAAAGCCAGAGCCGCAGGCACGGCAGACGGCAAAACCTTCGATGGCCCTGTCCAGTTCTTCCTGACGTCCCACCAGAGGATCGATCTTGCCGTCACGGGCACGGGCGGTGAGCTCGGTGGCGTACTTTTCCAGAACGTTCTCCCCGGCCTCGCCCTCATCCTTCTCCCTGGCAGCATCGGGGGCCACGCCCCGGGAGCCGCCCCCTTCCGGCATACCGTGCGAGATGAAAGTCAGCGCATCCAGGCGGTCCACCCCCTGGCGCGTCAGGAAGTAGTGGGCATAGCTGTCCTCTTCATCCAGGATGGCCACGAACAGGTCGCCCAGCTCCACCTGGCTCCGCCCCGAAGCGTGGATATGGCCCAGGGCCCGTTCGAGCACCCGCTGTACACCGGCGGTCTGATGGACTTCGTGCTCTCCCTGATCCGGCAGCACCTGCATCTCGTTACGGAAAAAACCTTCCAGCTGTTCGCGCAACACAGCCACACTGGCCCCGCTGCCTTCCAGCAGCAGGCGGCCGGGGGCCACGGTCGTCAATGAGAACAGGATATGCTCCACCGTCAGCAATTCATGCCTGCGGCGTTGCACTTCCTGGACGGCAACCTTCAAAACTTCCTGAACAGCAGCACTGAGCATATGATCCTCAACGATATTTTTCCATGGTGCAACGCAAGGGGAAGCCCGCTGCGCGGGCCCGCCGCCTGACGAGCGCCACCTTTGTTTCTGCTATCTCATGCGTGTAGACGCCGCACTGGCCGATGCCCTGCTGATGGACGGCCAGCATGATGGCCGTGGCTTCTTCCGGTGTCTTGTGGAAAATGTCGCACAGGACGCCGACGACGAAATCCATGCTCGTGTAATCGTCATTATGGAGCAGGACCACATAGCGGTCCGGTTCCTTGACCTTTTTCTTGACGATGGTGGCAGTGTCCGTTCCCGGCTCGTTCCAGGTTTCATCGGCCATGAGGGCTATCCTCCACGGTAGGCAGGCCCAGATCCCGGCGCCAGCGGGCCAGTTCTTCGGGCGTGAAAACAAACGACAGGTCGGGCGGCAGACCTTTCTTCTGCCGCCATTCCTGATGGAGATAATGATAACTTTGAGTACTAACCGGAGCGCCGTCAAGCCCCAGAGGACCTTCCAGGCGCAGGATCTCTTCCTCGGGCCCCTCCAGCTCCACCACGCGGGCAAAGGGGACGATATCCATGTCGATACTGGCATGTTCCAGCGTCCAGGTCTCCCGGATCTTTTCGTAGCAGGCACGGACGATATAGCCCAGGCCTTCCAGGATGCTGTGCATCTGCGCGGCATCGGCAACAGGGGTCTCCCGCTCTTCACGGACCTTGAAGGCCGCATCCGGCGCGGAGACGGGCGGCAGCTTGAGCGTCAGCACGTTTTGTGCATGGTCCGGCCATTCCTGCGTGCGCAGGCGCAGCAGATGATGCCCGGCCCGCAAGGAGCCGTCAGGCAGGTCATAGATGCGGTTCCGCTCCAGATGGACGTCCCCTCCCTGCGCGCCACACTGGCGCAGACACTGGCGCAAGCTGTCGAAATCGACTTCGAGATATTTGCGTTCTATTTCAAGAGCCATGATATGCTCACTGTTTGCGATGAAAAAGTTTCTGCTGCAGGTCCGCGATGGTCGCGATGCCGCCCTTGCCGGGATGGATCACGGGCTCGAAGCCCAGACGGCGCGCCTGGGCCAGACGAAGGTCGTGGGCGGCCACAGGCCGTACCTGACCGTTGAGGTCGACCTCGCCCCACAGGACACATTTTTCCGGCAGCGGGACGTCATAATACGATGACAGCACCGCCGCCACCAGGGCCAGGTCCAGCCCGGGTTCCTGCAGCTTCATGCCGCCGCCGACCTTGGCATAGATGTCCACCTGCCCGAAATTGAGCTTGAGGCGCTTTTCCAGCACGGCCAGCAGCAAATGCAGACGGTTGGCATCGAAGCCGAGGGCCGCGCGCCGGGGGATGCTAAGGAAGGTCCGGGCCACCAGGGCCTGCACTTCCACCGCCAGCGGACGCTGCCCGTCCACGGCCATGACCACCGCCGTGCCGGACAGGGAGGCGTCGCGATCGCCCAGGAAAAAGGTGGAGGGGTCATCCACCACTTCCATGCCCCGGCCTCCCATGCGGAAGACCAGCAGCTCCTCATTGGGACCAAAGCGGTTCTTGAAGACGCGCAGCAGGCGGAACATCTGGCGGCGATCGCCCTCAAGGGAGATGACGGTATCCACCATATGTTCCAGCAGGCGGGGGCCTGCCAGGACGCCGTCCTTTGTCACATGGCCCACCAGCACCAGCGTGACGCCCAGACGGCGGCAGGCTTCCAGCAGGGCCATGCTCACGGCACGCACCTGGTTGACGTTGCCGGGCAGACCTTCGGCATCGACGCTGCTCATGGTCTGCACCGAGTCCACCACCAGCAAACGGGGCGGGGCCAGCTCCAGAGCGGCGATGACCTCATCCACACTGGAGGTGGACATAGCCAGCAGATTGTCGTGCAGCATGTCGAGCCGCTGGCCCCGGGCCTTGATCTGCGGCAGGGATTCTTCGCCGCTGGCGTAAAGCACCCTGCCCCCCTGGGCAGCGACCAGCCCCGCCACCTGTAAAAGAAGCGTGGATTTGCCAATGCCCGGCTCACCGCCGATGAGGATGGCCGCCCCCGGCACCAGGCCCTTGCCCAGCACCCTGTCCAGCGAGGCGATGCCGCTGGGATAGGGATGATGCCCGGTCTCGGCCACATCCTGCAACGGCACGGGACGGTTGCCCGCGGGTGCGGATACCCGGCCACTGCTGCGGGACAGGGCCTTGGGCTGGGCTGCGGCCTGAAGGGTGTTCCACTCATGGCAGCCGGGGCACTGGCCACGCCATTGCAGGGTCTGTGCGCCACAGGCGGAACAGATAAAGACTTCTCTCGTTTTAGCCATGGCATAAAAATAAAAAAAAAGTGCAGCCCATGCAAGCATGTGCTGCAAACTTCAGCTCTTGTGTATGCCGTGTTGCAATATCGCGCCGTTGCGGATGCAGTCATGATGCGGAATTGCGTCATGGATGTGCATCATTATTTGTGTTTTTTGTCACATGCCAATCCCCATAGCCTCTCCCGATGCACTCTTCCATTTCATTACAGAGTTCCAGGAGACTGTACCACCCCTTGCCGGCACCGCAGGAGCATCCCAAAGCATAAAAAAAAGCCCCTTGCGGGGCTTTGAGTACATTTTGTCATGATGCCTAGCGCGGCAGGGGGACTCCCTTCTGCGCATCCACGATGGCGACGTAGAACTCACTGACATCGCCGGGCGGACTGTCGAACACGACCATGAAGGGAGCACTGGCACCAGGCAGCAGGGTCACGTTGGCCCCCTGCTCTTTTTCCGGGTCAGCCAGACGGCTGCTCATGGCCTCCTTGTCCAGCACGGAAAGCTGCAAGGGGGTCAGCTGGTTACCAGCGGTCTGGCGATTGGACGCAATGACCTTCTGATCCTGTCCGTAAAGCACGGCTTCCACGGTGATCATGCTCACGGGCTGGGGGAATTCATTGACCACCCTGCCCTCGATGACCAGTATCTTGCCCATTTTTTCGTTGTTCACGTAGTACTGGCGCACGTCCTTCATGGTCAGCAGGGCAATGTTTTCAGCGGTGGCTGCCGATCCCTGGACCGGCGTCAGGGGGCGTTCGTGCCAGCAATACCAGTAGACAGCGGCACCGCCGCAGGCCAGCAGAAGCAGCAGCATCAGCCAGAACAGCCAGCGCCGCCGGGGGCGGGGCTGCTCCACATCGTCCGGCAGCAGATCCGGGATGGGTGCATGGGCAGGCTCGGGCAATTGCAGGGCAAAGACCGTCTTGCATACGGAGCAGCGCAATTTCGCGCCCGGCCGGGCAAGATGTTCCGGCAGGTTGAAACGGCTGGCGCAATGGGGGCATTGGATTTCCATCTTTTGGCTCCAGGTGCGGGCAGATGCTAGTCCCCGGTGGACTCGAAGACCAGCTCTTCCACATCAGGCAGGGCCCGATATTTTTCAGCATAGTCGAGGCCGTAGCCGACGATGAAGCCTTCTTCGAGCTTGAATCCCGCGAAATCGACGCGTACGTCCACTTCGCGGCGTTCGTTCTTGTCAACCAGTGCGGCCAGACGCAGACTGCGGGCCCCGCGGGCCTCGAACTGGCGCATCAGGAACTGCATGGACAGGCCGCTGTCCACCACATCCTCGACGATCAGGACATGCTTGCCGGCAATGTCGCAGTCCACGTCCTTGCTGAACACCACATGGCGGGAGCTGGACGTCCCCTTGCCGTAGCTGGACAGACGGACGAAATCCAGTTCAAGGTTCTCCGAGCGCATGGCCCGGACAAGATCGGTGAAGAAGAACACCGCGCCCTTGAGGACGCATACGGCCACCAGGGGGTCATCACCATAAAAGGCGTCGATCTCGGCGGCCATGGCGCGCACGCGTTCGGCGATCTGGCCGGAAGTATAGACGGTCTTGCGTTCCTTGATGGCCTTCATCTTAATTGAGCTCCAGGAACATGGCGGTTTCGTCGCAGTCGGGGTATTTGGCGCAATGCACACAGTCGGCCCAGATCTTCTGGGGCAGGACGCCCTTGTCCACCTCATGGAAACCGATGCGTTCAAAGAAAGCCGCCTGATAGGTCAGGGAAAAGACTTTCTTGAGATGCAGGATGCGACAGTCGTCAACGCAGGCCATCACGATCTTGCGGCCCAGTCCCTGTTTGCGCAGATCTTCGCGCACGGCCAGGGAGCAGACTTCGGCCAGATCTTCCCAGACAGGCGCCAGGGCACAGCAGGCGGCCAGGCCGCCCCGGGGGTCGTCGATGACCAAGAAATTACGGACATGGCCGTACAGAAAGATCAGTGCACGGGGCAGCAGCAGGCCCTTGCGCGCATTTTCCATCAGCAGGGCATGGATGTCCTTCACATCGTCCATGGTCGCACGGCGTACCGTGTAGGTGTCGCTCATTATTTTTGCTCTCCAAGAGAATCAAATATTTCCGTCAGTTCTTTTTTTGAGACCATGCCCGACCCCATCAGGGCCAGTCGTCCGTTCTTGCCGTAAAAAACATTGTGCGGGATGGTGCGCACGTTGAAAGCGCGGATCACGTCCTCACTGGCCCTGTACACAGGGTAGTCGACCTTCAGCCGTTTGAGGAAGGCCGGGAGCGTGCTCGCGTCCTCATCCACCGAAAGACCCACGATGACGACCTTGCCCTCGTACTTGGGCGCCAGGCTGACAAGATCCGGGATCTCCTCACGGCAGGGGGGGCACCAGGTGGCGAAGAAGTTGAGCATGACGACCTTGCCCTTGTTCTGGGCCACTATGGAGGTCAGGTCCTTGAGCCCCACGATCTTGTACTCCTGGGCCTGCGCCAGGCAGGGCAGGAGCAGCGTCAGAAGCAGCAGGGGCAAAACGAATCGCTTCATGGGATTATCCTGTAACAAACTGTTTGGCGGCCCGCACTGCGCTGACCGCATCTTCGCAATAGGCGTCTGCACCGATGGCATCAGCAAAGGCCTGGGTCACGGCAGCACCGCCCACCAGCACCTTGATGGGGAGATTCCGCTCCCGCACCAGGCGGATGGTGTCTTCCATCCGTACCATGGTCGTAGTCATCAGAGCCGACAGGCCGATGATACGCGCCTTATGTTCCAAAGCGCAAGCGACAATCTGCTCCGCCGGGACATCCTTGCCGGCGTCGATGACGTCGAAGCCATGGTTGCCCAGCAGCAGGCAGACGATGTTCTTGCCGATATCGTGGATGTCCCCTTCCACGGTGGCCATGACGATCACGGGACGTTCCTCGGGGCCGCGGCTCTTCTCCAGCAGGGGCTTGAGGTGGGCAAAGGCTTTCTGCATGGTCTCCGCCGCGCGGATGAGCTGGGGCAGGAAGTACTCCCGGCGCTCATAGCGCGTCCCCACCTCGGTGATGGCCGGGATCAGGACGTCCTGCACCAGGGCAAAAGGCTCGGCACCGGCGGCCAGTTCTTTTTCCAGCAGGGGCAGCACGTTCTCCAGATCGCCGAAAAGGACGGCATCCCCCAAAGTCTCGGCAGCGGCGCCCGGGCCCTTGCCCGTCCTGACCACACCGCCGCTGGCTTTCCAGTCGGCATAGGAGGCGATGAACGAACCGGCGTTGCTGTCGCTCCCCTGCAGCACGGCCACGGCATCACAGGACTCATGCAGACGGGGGGCGGAAGGATTGGCGATGCAGGAAGACAGGCCGGCGCCCGCGCACATGGCCATGAAGGTGGCATTGAGCAGATCGCGGGCAGGCAGGCCGAACGAAACATTGGATAGCCCCAGCGTGGTCGCCAGGCCTTGGCTGCGGCACCAGCGGACCATCTCGAGGCATTGCAGGGCGCCTTCGGGCTTGGAGGACACCGACAGGGCCAGGATGTCCACCATCACCAGACGGCGGGGGATGCCCAGGGCGTCGGCTTGCTCCAGCAGCTTTTCCACGATGGCGATGCGCTCGGAGGCCCGCACGGGCAGTTTCGTCCCCTGCAGGGGAAGCAGGATGAAGGGCGCGCCGAAATCGCGGCAGACCGGCCCCAGCAGCTCCATGCGCCCGGCTTCGCCGCTGATGGAATTGACAAGGAAGGAGCCCGGACAGTAGGGCAAGGCACGGGCGATGGCCTGGGCGTTGGAAGAATCCAGCGACAGGGGCACGTCCACCCGAGAGACCAGACGCTGCACCAGATCGGGCAGGAGCTCGGTCTCGTCCACCAGGGACGCCCCCACGTTCACATCAAGGATGCGGGCCCCGGCCTGCAGCTGTTCATCGGCCAGACGGAAGGCCTCGTCGAACTGCCCGGCCTGCAGCTGGCGCGTCAGTTCCTTTTTGCCCGTAGGGTTGATGCGCTCGCCGATGACGCTGAACGGCTGCCCTTCTCCCAGCCGCAGGAGCTGCGAGCGGCTGGTCAGGCAGATGCCCGCGGGGCTGACCACCGGACGCGCTTCGCAGGACACGCTTTCCAGGGCCTGATGCAGGGCCGCCAGGTGCTGGGGCGTGGTGCCGCAGCAGCCACCCAGCACCCGGGCCCCACGGGCCGCGAACGCCGCCGTTTTCTGGGCGAAGGCCTCCGGCCCCAGCGGGAAGACGGTCTCCGAACCGCGCAGTTCCGGCAGACCGGCGTTGGGCTCCGCGACGACGGGGCAGGTACAGACGGACAGCAACTCTTCCACCACGGGCAGCATCTGATCCGGCCCCAGACTGCAATTGGTGCCCAGGGCCGCCACCCCCATGTTCTGCATGGTCTCGGCAAAAATGGTGGGAGAAGAGCCCGTCAGGCTGACGCCCTGCTCGAAGGTCATGGAGACCATGACGGGCAGGTCGCAGACCTGACGC
>CALBAX010000113.1 GCA_937926875.1 uncultured Desulfovibrio sp. | reverse complement strand
CGACAGGCAGGATGCGTCCTGCCTGTCGTTGTGCGGCAGGACGTCCACAGGGTGGATGCCAAAGGATCGTTTATATGTCGGAAAACGGATCAGGGGAAACGCGGGGACCGGAAATGGCAGCTGGAGGACTGCGGCCTTCCGATGTCGATTTCATGCCTCCTTTGTTGCGCAGTCTTTCCTCCTTGTGTCGCCTTCGGGGCAAGGCATTGTCCCCCCAGTTCCTGCTTGCCGGGCTTTCGGGCAGCACCGTCTCGGCCCAGGCGTGTCTGCGGGTGGCCCGCAAGGCAGGCCTGACGGGCAGTGTGCTGTATCGTCCCCGGCTGGCTGACCTCTCCAACCTGACCCTGCCCTGCATCCTCCTGCTTTCCGGAAACCGCAGCTGCGTCCTGACCCGGCTGCTGCCGGGGGCTTCTGCGGGGGGGCCTGACGGTGGGGCCGAAGCCGGCACGGGGCAGGCACAGGCCGAAGTCATCTTCCCGGAGACAGAAAGTGCCAGCCAGCTGGTGCCTCTGGATGCCTTGCAGGAAGAATACACCGGCTATGCCCTGTATGTGGCCGTTCCAGGCCGTCCGCAGGAACATGTGGAAAAGCTGCGTCTTGCCAAGGGGAAACGCTGGTTTTGGGATGTGCTGCGCTATTATGCGCCCATCTACCGGCATGTGGCGCTGGCCAGCGTCATCATCAACCTCGTCGCTCTGGCCAGCCCCCTGTTCGCCATGAACGTCTATGACCGGGTCGTGCCCAACAATGCCATAGAGACATTGTGGGTCCTGGCATCCGGCGTGATCATCATCTATCTGTTCGACTTTCTGCTGCGGGCCCTGCGCACGCATTTCGTGGATGTGGCCGGGCGCAATGCGGACATCGTGCTCTCCAGCAATCTGGTGGACAAAGTCCTCACCATGCGACTGGAAAGCAAGCCGGAATCCACAGGTTCGCTGGTCAACAACCTGCGCGAGTTCGAACAGTTGCGCGAATTTTTCAGTTCGTCCTCGTTGCTGGCCTGCATCGACGTCCCCTTCCTGGTCATCTTCCTGCTGCTGATCTCCTTCATCGCCGGGCCCATGGTCTTCCTGCCGCTGGCGGCCATGCCCATCCTCATCGGGCTGGGGCTTTTCCTCCAGACCGCGGCACGCCGCTGCGCCGAGCAGAGCTACAAGCAGAACATGCAGAAGAATGCCCTGCTCGTCGAGATGGTCAATGGTCTGGAGACCATCAAGGCCTGCCAGGCCGAGAGCAGGATGCAACGCCTGTGGGAAGCCGTGGTGGGGCTTTCCGCCAAATCGACGGCAGAGGCGCGTCGGTACAGCAGCCTGGCTGTGACGGCCTCCACGCTGGTGACCCATCTGGTCACGGTGAGCATGATCATCTGGGGCGTCTACCGGATCTCGGAAGGCCTGATGACCATGGGGGCCCTCATCGGCTGCAACATCCTCGTGGGCCGGGCCATGGCGCCGCTGATGCAGCTGGCGTCCCTGCTGACCCGTCTGCAGAATTCCCGCGTTGCCCTTCAGGCTCTCGACCTGCTCATGGAGCTGCCGTCCGAGAACCAGTCGGAAAGTTCCTGCATGGACTTTGGCGAGTTGCAGCCCTCCTTCACTGTGGAGAACGTTTCGTTCGCGTACCCCAATTCCATGAGTCTGGCTCTGGAGGACGTGAGCTTGCGCATCAACCCCGGCGACAGGATCGGCATCATCGGTGCCATGGGTTCGGGAAAGAGCACCCTGGCCAAGCTGCTGACGGGCTTTTACCAGCCGCAGAAGGGCAGCATCAAATTTGGTGGCGTCGACCTGCGCCAGTTGCCGACCACGGAATTGCGCGGGCGTATCGGCGTGCTGCCGCAGGATGTGGTCCTGTTTTACGGCAGCATCCGTGAGAATATCGTCCTGGGGGACCCCACCATCAATGACCATCTGGTGTTCCGGGCCGCGGCTCTTGCCGGGGTGACGGACTTCGTCCGCAACAATCCCGCCGGGTTCGCGGCCCAGGTAGGGGAGCAGGGCAAGGCCCTTTCCGGCGGGCAGCGGCAGGCTGTGGCGCTGGCCCGTGCGCTGGTCCGTGATCCTGAAGTGCTGATCCTGGACGAGCCCACCAGCAATATGGACACGGATTCCGAGCAGCGCCTGCAGCAGCGTCTGGCGGCGGTCTCGCAGGGACGGACCCTGATCCTCGTGACCCATCGCCTGAGCATGCTGCGCATGGTGAACAAGCTGGCTGTCATGGAAAACGGCAGGCTGCGGATGTTCGGGCCGCGTGATGCCATTTTGAAGCGTCTGCGCGACAGTGCTGCCGCAGCCGGTAAGCCTGCCCAAGACAAGGGCAAGCAGGCTCCCGCGGGGACATCTGCCGCGAAGGAGGGGAAGGATGGACGCCCATAAGCCGGATCCCGCGACGCAGGCCGGTGAAAGGCCTGAAACCAGGCCGCCGGAGGATATTTTCTCGGCCTTGTCCCCAGAGGCTCCCGTGCCTGACGGGCCAGCCCAGAAACGTTCTTTGCCCGCCCGCATCTGGCAGGTGCTCCGTCTGATCTTCGTGGGGGATGTCGAACACGAACAGCGTCCCGCCACCGGCATGGCGGAGCGCCTGCGCGAGAATTTCAGTCAGGCGTCATCCGCCGGTGACAAACCCATGACGCGCAAGGAGCTGTTCGCGGCCCTGGATGCTCCCCTGCACGGCCTGATGCCGGATGACATCAACTATGCCAGCGAAGTGGACGCGGCCCTGTCCCGCAGGCCTGCGTTCACGGCTCGCGCCCTGTCCGTGACTGTGGCCCTTCTCATGGCGGCGCTGCTCGTCTGGGCGGCCTGGGCCCCCATCGACGAAGTGACCCATGCCGAAGGTTCCGTGGTGGGCTCCCGGCGCACGCAGTCTGTTTCCAACCTGGAAGGCGGCATCCTGCAGGCCGTGCTCGTCCGGGAGGGCGAGATCGTGGAAAAAGGACAGGCCGTGGCCCAGCTGGAAAACGTCATGGCCGAGAGCTCGTACAGGGATGCCCTGTACAAGCTGGTGGAACATCGTTTGGCCATCATGCGGCTGGAGGCCATGTTGCGTGACGAGGAACCGGTCTTCCCCGGCGACCTGCCTGCTTATCTCAAGGAGATATTGGGGGAAGAGCCCGACGGTGCTCTTGTGGAGCGTGCCCGCCAGATCGTCGATGATCAGCTGAACACCTGGAAGGCCCAGAGTTCGAAGCTGCAGGCCGAGCTTTCCATGCTGGAGGCCCAGTATGCCCAGCGCCAGAGCGAGGTGGCGGAACAGCTGGCACGCAAGAAACAGCTGGACGGGAGCCTGGTGCTGGAGACGGAGCAGCGGGATACGGCCAAGCGCCTGTTGCTGCGCAACAATTATTCCCGCATGGATTATCTGGGACTGGAGCAGAAGATCATCCAGACCCAGGGCGAGATCGACATGCTGGCCGCATCCATCCCCAAGGCACAGGCCATGATGGATGAGGCCCGGCAGCGCATCGGCAGCCGGGTGGCCGAAGAACAGCTGGCCATCAGCCAGGAGATCAACAAGCGGCGCACGGAGCTGGGGTCGGTGCGGGAATCGCTGACCGCCGGCGGCGACCGTGTGACGCGCACCGAGGTGCGCAGCCCCGTGCGGGGCAGCGTCAAGCAGATACTGGTCAATACGGTGGGCGGGGTCGTCAAGCCGGGCGAGGCCATCATGGACATCGTGCCCATGGACGAAAGCCTGCTGGTGGAGGTGCGTGTCCGCCCGCAGGACGTGGCCTTCCTGCGTCCCGGCCAGGATGTGATGATCAAGGTCTCGGCCTATGACTTTTCCATCTACGGCGGGCTTCCCGGTAAACTGGAATCCATCAGCGCGGACACCATTGAAGACAAAAAGGGCGATTTTTATTATCTTGTCAAAGTCCGTACCAATGAGACGGCCATACGCCATAATGACGAGATCCTGCCCATCATCCCGGGCATGATCGTGGTGGCCGACATCATCATCGGCAAGAAAACGGTGCTCGACTATATCCTCAAACCTGTGATGAAAGCCAGGCAGAACGCACTTACCGAGCGTTGATCCCTGCTGTGCGGAGCTCCTATGCGCAATCCTGAACGTGTGTCACTGCGGCCCCTGCTGGGAGGGCTGATCCTGCTGCTTGCCCTGACGGTCATCGGGGCCACCCGTTTCAACAGTGCGGAACAACGCGAGATCCTCGACAGGACGGGCAGCCAGCTTTCTGCCTATGCATCCACAGCAGCGGCCATGGTGACGGTATGGACCGGCGTCCAGCGCGATGCTGTGGCGGAGATGGCCCGCTATGACATGCTGCGCCTGCTGGCGGCGGAAATAGCGGAGACGGATCTGCCCGCTGCCTTGCTGCGCGAGCTGGGGGAGACCCCCTGGACGGAACAGGAACATGGGCGGCACAGTGGCCTTGATGAGCGGGACCGCCAGGCCCTGCGTGACATCTCGCCCCATGCCATGCTCATCTACCGCAAATTTGCCGAGTTCATCTCCCGGCATGACTTTTCCGGCGTGGCCCTGCTGGACAGGACCCTGGAGCCGGTCATGCAGATGGGGCAGGGCTTGCAGGCGGATGCCAGGACGTTGCTGAAGCAGTGCCGGGGCGAAGGCCTGCTGTCCAGGGCTGGCATGCTGCCTGTCCGGCTCCAGGGAGAGCGCCTGCTGGTGGATTTTTACTGTCCGGTGACGGCACCGGGCTATGTTTCGGCAGATGACTCGCCCCAGGGGATCCTTCTGGTCACCTGTGACATCGGCCGGCTTTTGGAAGGGATCGGCCAGTCCTCTGAACTGGGCTATTTGAGCCTGCTGCTGGAGACCGGCGGCGACCTTGTCCAGGCCATCGGCATGGGCGAGCGGCCGAGCCTCAACCAGGTGGCGTTACCTGCAGGCTTTGGCCAGGACATGACGCCCCGTGACATGGTCTTGCCCGTCATCTCCGGGACCATGGACTGCCTCGTGGTCGGCCAGCCAGTGCCGGGGACATCCTGGTATGCGGCCGTGGCCTGCCGGGCAGACAGCGTCCGCCAGGAACAGGACGACATGGCCTGGCGTGTCTGGACCATGGCCGGACTGCTGTTCCTTTGTCTGGCGGGGATGTTGGCCTGGTTCTACTGGTGGCTCGGCATCCGCCGGGAGCGGGGCGAGATCCGGGAGCTGAAAGACCTGTACGCGACCATGTCCCGGCAGCGCTGCCTGCTGGATACGGTCCTGCGGGCCATGCATTCGGCGCTGGCCCTGGTGGATGCTGAAGGCCGCATCGTCTATGCCAATACGGAGTTCGCCCGTCTGGCCCGCTGCCAGGGGGACGTGCTCCATCTCATGCAGGTGCGGCACCTGCCGGACTATCTGGCCCGGAGCCTGGAGCGCCATGTGGAATTCGTCTGGCGGACAGGGACGGAATTTTCCGATCAGGAAGACATGCTGGTCGAAGGCAAGCTGGTGCATCTCAATGTGCAGTGCCTGCCCTTTGCTGCGGAGGACGGCGCATCTGGGACTGTCGTGGTGGTCTATCGGGACATCACGGCCCGTGTGGAGGCGGAACAGCGCCTTGCCACCATGCTGCGCCAGACCGTCGAGGCCTTCACGCATGCGGTGGAGGCGGTGGATCCCTATCTGAAGGGGCAGTCCGGGCTGACCGGCGAGCTCGCCTATCATCTGGCGGCCTGGCTGGGCAAGGACGATCCGGCGCTGGAGTCCACGCTGCGTACGGCGGCCAGCCTGTCCCAGGTGGGCATGATCCGTCTGCCGCACGAGCTGCTGACCAAGGCCGGTCCCCTGACGCCCGAAGAACGCCTGCTGATGGAAAAGCACGTGGATTATGCCGTGGAGGCCCTGCGGGGCATAGATTTCGGCTTGCCTGTCCTGCAGACCATCGAGCAGATGCACGAGCGCATGGACGGTTCCGGCTATCCCCGGAAACTGCAGGGCGAGGCCATCTGCCTGCAGGCCCGCATCCTGGCCGTGGCCAATACTTTCTGCGCCCTGATGCGCCCGCGTTCCTACCGGCGCCGTCATGACGAACCGGCGGCTCTGGCCATCTTGCGGGAGCGTCCGTTCAAGTATGACCAGCAGGTCGTGGATGCCTTGGCGGCGTTCCTGCAAAGCGCGCAGGGCAAGGAATTCGTCCAGACATTGCGGCAATGACAACAGGATAGAGGGCGGTGCCTGCTCCGGTATCCGGAAAGGGCACCGCCCTTTTTCGTGCTGCGGGCGGGCTGGATGCCTCAGGGCATCCAGAGGTTCACGCCGTCCAGGGGATGCGCGGCACGCCAGCGGTGCAGTTCTTCCAGCGTACGCACACCGCCTTCCAAAACAGCCTGATAATATTCCACCCCGTGGATGTTCTCATTTTCTGGCGTCTCGTATTTGAGTCGCAGGATGGTGTCCCGCGTTGCATCGTCCAGGCGCCGGCAAAGACGGTCGGCAAAGCGCTCGAAATATCCGTCGAACGTCGAGCCGCTCTCGATGTGGATGATGTCGATCTGCCAGGGCGCGCCGCCGGGGCGTTGCCAGATGCCATGCCATTCCAGACAGCGTTCCTCTGTCCCGCTGCCGTCGATGAAGCGCAGATCGTTCAGATAGGGGGAGCTGGCCAGGGCCGCCATGACATGGAAGCTGAGGCCACGGTCCAGGACAGGCGTATAGACATGGAAGTCTATGTCCCTGTGCCGGACCAGCAGGCCTGTCCTGAACGAGCCCACGGCATTGACCACGGCGCCTGCCCGGCTCCAGTGCCCTTCTATGTCCAGTCCTTCCACGATGTCCCGGGCTTCTGCCTGTGTGGCGCGGGCCAGCGCCTGCCAGGGGGGAACGTTGTCCATGCGGGCCTCCTTGTGCGGTGCCGGTCTGTCTTCAAGAAAAGAAAGCCTTTCTCTTTGACATGTTGGGCACCTTTTTTTATGGAAAAAAACGACAAAAATTTCCACTCCAGAGCTGGGAAAAAGCTCATGCCGGTGTGTGGCGGACAAAGGCGTGCCGCCCTGGCCCGGACATGATGTGATATTGCGGAGAGACTTATGGATATTCGTCACACGGCGACAACCTGCCCGTATTGCGGCTGCGGTTGCGGCCTGACCCTGGAAACTGCGGAAGGCCGCATTCAGCGTTCCGTACCCACGCCCGACAGCCCGGTCAACCGGGGCAAGCTGTGCGTCAAGGGCTGGAACGTGCATGAATTCATACAGCATCCTGACCGTCTGAAAACGCCCCTGCTGCGGACGGGGCAGGGCTGGCAGCCCCTGGACTGGGAAAGCGCTCTTGACCATGCCGCCCGCGAGCTGGCCCGCATCCGCGACCAGTACGGCCCTGACAGCATCGGCGTGCTGACCTCTGCCCGCTGTACCAACGAGGAGAACTATCTGCTGCAGAAACTCACCCGTTGCGCACTGGGG
>CALBAX010000112.1 GCA_937926875.1 uncultured Desulfovibrio sp. | reverse complement strand
GTCTTGGCATTTGCTCTGTGGACAGCGTCGTCTCCCCAACAGTGCCAGCAAGACCGTGTTCGTGGGTCTCGGACCCGCCAGCAGAGCCAGCCGGATGGGCTTCGGATGCGCCCAAAACGACACGCCCTCTCATGTCGGGCACGGTGCCGCCGTGGCCATCTTCCCCGCCGTCACAGAGCACCCAGTTTTCACGCGGTTCCGTCTCTCCGGGCATAATGGCGCGGCGGCCGTCGGAACCGCCAAACGTCACGCCGTCAACGGCAATGGGTACGCGCATGGGGAAAATGTCCCACGGGTTGATCTTGGCTACCGTTTCCTGCAGAGCCTCGATTTGCTTCTTCAGGGCGGCGATGGCGTTGTCATGACCGGAATCCGCCTGGGAACGGGCTTGTTCCTCCTGGGAGATGGCTTCCGCCAGGTCCTTGCCCTGGGATTGCATGGCGTTTGCCAATGTCGTGTCGGCCTCGGCCAGTGCCGCAACGGCGGCGTCCGATTTTTCCGCGAACCGGTCCAGGGCCTGCAGGCTTTCCCGAATACGCGGGCAGTCCTCACGCAGCGTATTGCGCGGGTGCGGCAGGGGCAGGGACAGATGGGGGGTCTTTTCGTCGTAAGCCATACGGTCCTCTCTACTTCACGGCCAGCATGCGGATATTGCGGACACGGGGACGGGCCGTGGCCGTGCCCGACAGCTCGATCTTGGCCTTGACCATATCGCCGCCGGAAAGGGCCAGCTCGTAGCGGAACTCCACCAGCCCGTCGCCCTGGTTCACGGTCCCGGCCTTGGTCATCTCCTGCCATTCCCCCTCATCCTCGCGCATTTTGGGCGTCACGGCGGCCCCGGCGGGAATGATGGCGTCAAAGATCAGAACGCCCTTGGCCGCACCGGAAGACGTGATGCTGCGGGTGCAGTAATCGGCGGTCGTCCCCACCTTGCCGCATACCAGCATGGTGCCGGGATACAGCACGGGGGATGCGGTGGCGTCTCCGGAGAGGGATGCCTTCACGCTGAAGCGCCCGGTCTGGCCCTTGGCAAAGTTCACAGCCTGGCCCTCGGCCATGCTGGCGGTCGTACCGTCCGGCAAGTCCACGGCATACTGGACAGAGGTCTTGGCCGTAGGCAGGTCGGACAGGCCGAACAGGAGCATGTCCGTGGCCTCCTCTTCCGTATCCACACTGCCCAGGTCGATTTCCTGCGCCTGGGCGCTGGTGAAGTCAGCCTTGAGGAGGCGGAAGGCCATGTCCTTGTCCTGGTGGGCTGTCCAGGTACTGGCATTGGACGACGAGAGCATGACGCCGATGGTATAGGGCTGGCTGGTGACATAGCTCTTGCGCAGCTCGTCGTATTCGCCCAGCACGGCAATGGCCAGGGAGGTCTCGGCGTCGTCGCACAGCACGACGAGCGCATATTCCACATTGGCCGACAGGGCTACCGGCGCATCGAACAGCACGCGCGTATGCCCCCCGCCGGTGACCACCATGTCTTCCCTGGCGATGTGTGCTTCCGCGAACACCACGCGCGTGGGAACGCCGTTGACCACCTCGCGGATCTGGACCTGGGCATCACCACCCGCCGCCGTGAAATAGAGGTCCACACCGGCAAGCTGCATGGCCTCTTCGGCAACAAATGTCTGCGCCAGAGGGTCTACCCATACGGTCGTCACCTGTTTGACCTGCCGCAGGGTCTGTACGGTCAGCGTACCTTGTCCCACGAACACGGCCTGTCCCTGTCGGCTGTGCGCGGACACGACGACAGTTTTTGCCCCGGCGGGCACATTGGGCGGGATGGTGAACACGCCACGCGCCACACCGTTTTCGTCCGCCGTAATCGTACCCGGTTCCCCTTCGGCGGTGCGACACTCCATGACCATGCCGTCAAAGGTCACCTCATGGACAGTTTCCCCCGGCTCCAGGTCCCGCGCCTCAAAGGCCACGTCGATCTCGCGCAGGAACTCCAACGCGCTGGACTGGCTGGACAGGGTCTCGGTGGTGGTCTTGGTCTCCGTCCCCACAACGACGTGGTAGTAGCCGTCCCGGCTGACATCGAATTTTTCTGTCACGGGGCTGGCCCATGTGGTGTCGTATTCCGTCCAGCGGTCGATGCTGGGCGTCAGGGTGACGCGCGCGGGCATGGGGTCAAAGGCGGAATAGGGATTCACGCGCATGGAATTGGTCCGCAGGGTCTGGGCAAGAGCCACCACGGGCACATACGAGCGGGATTTCGGTACGCTGATGTCCCTGGACAGCATGTAGGCCGACGCGGCAATGGGCAGACACAGCTCCCCGCCAACAATGGCGGCCGTCTGGCTGACGCCCTGGTCACGCATGCTGTCATCCAGCAGCGGGTCGACAAACATGCCGACACGCGCGCCGTCTTCCCGCGTGGTGGCATCGGCTTCAAGGCGCTGCCTGGCCACTTCGGCCATGACGTAATCCAGGCGGGCATTGATGGCCTGAATGTCGGCAAACGGCACCACACGCACCCCGTCATTGACGACAGCAGGAGCGCCGCGCCATGCCTGGGTGACGCTGGCCAGCGCCAGCATGGTGGCCGGGACAGCCGGGGACTTGGGGGCCAGCTCGTTGCCGACGCCCTGTACCCACTCGAACGCACCGTCCTGGGTAACACACAGGCGGTCGATACGCGGCAGGGCCTGCTCGTAGGTCACAAGGACGTTGCTGTCGCGCACGGCGTTTTTGACGCTGAAACCGTCGGCGTCCACGTCATCCGGCACCTGCTGTGTCATGACCGTATATTTGACCTGGTAGGACGACCCCGTGGCGGGTTCGTCGCCAGCCGGGGACCAGTCGATCTTGTCCCCGTTCTTGGTGTAGTCGTCTCCGGACACATAGACGGTGTCCCCCTGCTTGACCTCCAGCAGGGCCACTACCGACGTATCAGGCAGAGCGTCCTCGCAGCCCGCGTAGCTGCCGTGTGTCAGCTCCACGCTTTTCTCGACGATGACGTTGACCTTTTTCACGGCATGGATGGGCGGATGAGCCACAGTGATGCGCTGGCTTTCCGTGCCATCGCCCACATGGACTTCCGTGTCGATGGTGCGCAGGTCCGGACGCGCCGGGTAGGACAGGCGGCGAGATGTGGGCACCTCCACCCCGTAACCGTACACACGGCACCGGCCTTCAGACAGGTTGTATATCTGAGCGTCGTCGGTCTGCTCGGCAAAGCGCAGCAGCATCCCCTCAGCCACATAGCCGCTGCCGCCTGTACTGTCGCGGTCATAGCGGGCGATGCCCTGGGTAAAACTGTCCTGGTTCGGCGGCTGTTCCTTTGCCCGCACGACGCCATTGTCCACAGTGTGGACGGGTACAAAGCGCCCGGACCCGCCATCCGTATCAAAACCCCACAGCGCCTCGACCTTGAGCCGCCATGCGCCCGCTTCGCCTTCGCCATCACAGCCCTGCGCCGGGTTGCGCAGCGCGGGATCTTCATTCTCGCTGATGACGGTAAGCACCAGACGGATGCCCACCGTCACCGTGCCGGACGTGGGTATCACGAAACTGGCCGGGGGAACCCCGCGCACCTTGCCCGCCAGATAGATGGCCCCGGCCTGCGCAGTGACCTGCCCGGTGGAGGCGTCCACGGAAATCTGCGCGTCGCGAATAATGTCGCCGTCGGCAAACAGGGCGTCGCCAAGGCCCCTGGCATGTTCAAAAAAAAGTTCCTGCAGGTCGTTGAGTTCACGGCCCTGAAGCACATATCCGTCGCGGAAGAGGATGCTTTCAAAGGATTTTTCCGGGTCGTGCAGGTTGTAGTAGTTATCCGGGGTGGAAGGCAGCTCAAACAGGCCGCCCATGATTTTCTTGCCCATGTGATGCTCCTTAGATGGCCTGGACCAGCTCGATGCCGATCTTGCGGTTGGGGCTGCGGGTGATGGGTTCGTCGAGGATCTGCGCGGCAAACAGGCGTCCCGCGTTCACGATTTCGTCAGGACGGAAATAGAGCTGGCCGGCTGGGCAGTCCGGGGAGACCTCCGTATCCATGAAAACGCCGACCTCGCGCAACGTGGCGGTGGGGGCGTCGCTGTAGTCAAAGTCCGCGCGCAGGTACAAGTAGGCCGTCGGCTCGGCACTGTAGGCGTAGCGTTTGGTGACCACCTCAACGGTCCCCTCCTCGGTAACGCGCTTCTCGACAGGGACCACGATGGAGCCGTTATCGTCGGGCGTCACAAATCCCACCACAGAGGGCTTGCGGCGACCCACCTCGTTGACCAGGGCCGTGGCCTTGACCAGTGACGGCCATTCAAGGGGGTCCATACTGTCCCAGGCCTCGTCGCCCAGACCCCACGCGATATGCAGCGGGCGTGCGGCAATGGCGACAGCCATCGCGATACGCCCCTGTTCGGTAACGGTAGATTGCATTTATTCCTCCGTGATGGATATTCCCATATAGGCATGGATGGTGTCCCAGGCGGCATCATTCCAGCCGCCTTCCTCTTCCCATGTCCCGGCATTAAGCCAGGGAGAGTGCCCGACCTGGACCATTGTTTCCGATCCCCAGCACTGACCGGGCACGGCTCCGGGGAAGGCCAGTTCCCCCATGCTCCGGCGTTCCGCCTCATAGGCCCACAAACACACGGGCGTGCGCACGGGACCATGATTGCCAAGACGCAGGTTCCCCAGCCTGTTGACGCCGCACGCCAGCACGATACGACGCACGCCCCCCAGCCGTTCATTGATGCCGGACAGGCGGGACAGGCCCGTTTCCAGCTGGCTGCGTGCCGTATGGCGGATGCCGAATTCAAACGGCGGGATGTAGCGGGTAAAGCCCTCCCAGCGTTCCCAAGGGCGGTCGTCCCAGCTCCCGTCATTCCAGGAGGCGGAAAAGTACACGTCCTCGCCGCTGCCAATGCTGACCACCTCGGACATGACAAAGGGATTGCGGCGGATGAACGTGTCAGAGAGCCGGGACACGCTCAGCACAAAATTGTTGACGCGGCGCGGCCCATACAGGGTCAGCAGCTCCGTCAGGCCCCAGAGCGGAGAACCATCCAGCAGGTGCGGGCCGAACAGGCTGATCTTGACGCCAAAGGCGATGACCACGTCGCCGTCTCCGACGCCGGGGTCCGTGGTCCCGCTCCAGAACGACAGGATGCCGCTGCCCAGCTTGGGGCCTATACCGGGGATGATGGGCCGCCGGTCGTTGGTGTCGTTGTAGATACGGAAAAAGAAACTGCGTGCTGGCTTGTATTCCTGGATCAGCCAAACTAGGTGCACAAGGCTGTCGAGCTGGGCTTGTTGATCCCCGTAATGAGGCGGCGTTTCCAGCCGCACCATGAACTCCGCCCAGCGCGTGGGCGCAAACTGGCGCATATTCTCGATGGCTTCGACGTGGTAACCGTAGGCTGCCAGAATCTCCGGCAGGCCCTGCTGCTTGCCCCCCAGCATGTGCCAGCGCCAGGCATTGACGACACGGGTGCGGAACTGCGCGTCGCTTTCCAC
This sequence comes from uncultured Desulfovibrio sp., assembly GCA_937926875.1. Lineage (GTDB taxonomy): Bacteria > Desulfobacterota > Desulfovibrionia > Desulfovibrionales > Desulfovibrionaceae > Desulfovibrio. The sequence continues at coordinate 3,175 of CALBAX010000112.1, read as the reverse complement.
GGGGCTGCGCACCAGGCCCCGGCTTGCCCCGAAGGCGGACACAAGCCCCGGCTCGCAGAGAGCCGGGAACCACTGCCGCCGGAAATACACGACATCATCCCGCGTCTCGTCCAGCGCATGGGCCATGCCCCGGACAAGACCCTGCAGGGGGCCGGGGGCATGGATCAAAGGCCATGCCAGGATGTCATGGAAATATCTCCAGAACTCGGACACGGTTACGCTTCCTCGGCCCTGACGGCGCGCAGGGCAAGGCTTTCAAGGCGGGCCACGCCATCGGCAGGCACGACCAGTACGTCCTGTGTCGGGCTGGTCCAGGTCACACGCTTGACGCCTGCGACCGCCATGACCGTATGCGTCAGCAGGTCGAGCGTCAGGTCCTGCCCGATCTGCAGGGCCGTCACGTCAGCCAGGGGGCTGGTCTCCGCGAACAGGGCACGCAGACGGTTCTCCGCCTGGGGCGTTATGGCGTCCGGATCGCCGTCGGTGTATTCCAGCACGCCGTCTATGGTGGCGGCCACGGGCACAGGGCCCTTGACCAGCCAGTCGTCGTTTATGGGCACGTTGGGGGCCACGGCCTCCCGGACTTTCTGCAACAACGCTTCGGTGGGCAGCACGTCCGCACCGCGCACGACAATGTCCACGGTGCCCTGGCCGCGCGGATGCCGGTCCAGGATCGACACCGAGGTCACACCCGGCACGGACAGTGCCCAGGCCATGTAGGCGAACTTGGTGCAGCCGTTGTTTGCCTGCCATTGCAAGGCATAGCGCCGTTGCAGGCTGGCGTCCGTTTCTTCGTCGGCCCCCTCGCTGACCAGCCAGTCCGCCGGGTTGCTCACCCCGGCAACGCCCGTTACGGGGGTCACCAGCTCGCATATCTGTCCGACGGATGCATTGGCCGCTGCGCCGTAGTCCTCCGCCTCGACTTCCACATCCACATGGTCCGCCCCGGCAGGCAGGACAGCGGTTGCGACCGTGCTGTATCGAAAAATACGGCCCGTGCCGTCCGGCAGGGTGCGCACGATGCGCCCGGCAGGGATGGTGATGTTTGTGTCCTGACCGGTCTCCACGGCGCGGGCAAAGCGCACTTTCCCCCGCGCCTTGGTCGCCGGGCGGCGGGTCACGTCCACCCCGGCGGCGTGCATGTCCAGCCATTCCCCCGTTGCCCCGTCCGGGCTGACCTGCTGCAGCAGACGTTGCAACAGGCTGTAGATCTGCCAGTAGCCCCAGCAAAAAATTTCCAGCAGGCCGCGAACCACGCCCTTGTTCAGGTTCAGGCGCACGGGCAGATAACCGTGGGTGGCGAGGCTGTCCTGTGCCGTCTCCACATAACCGAATACGGAGGCCCGGACGTCCTCAATCGTCCGGGAAACACGGGGTAAAACTGTCTGTTCGCGGGTCGGCATCTTTCACTACCAGTTCCATCGTCAGCTTGTTGATCTGCAGGACCAGGGACATCGGCGTGTCATCTTCCAGGAAGCGCCAGCGTGCCAGCGCCGTGATGGACCGTGTGTCCCAGGCCGTGACCGTGCAGCGCACGGACCCTACGGCAACGCGGGGGTCTTCCTCCACACGCATGACGACCTCGGATTCCAGGGCCGCCCTGTTCGCCGCCGTGGATTCTTCCAGGATCCAGTCATGGATCAGGGAGCCGAATTGCCGGTCATAAAACAACTTGCCAAGGCGGGTGAACATGCGCAGGCGTATGTCTTGCACCCCCGTGTCCACGCCGTCGGTCAACACCAGCTCGCCGTTAGCGGCCACGCGGGCCTGCCCGTTGCCGTCCAGCGCGATGTCTTGCCCCCACATATCCAGCGTGCTACTACTCATGGGGAAACTTTAACTGGCACATAAAAAAAGCGCCCGGAAAGGGCGCGTTCTATGCGAGGAAAAGATGGGGGAAACAGATTCTCAGTGCAGCCTTACAGATGAACAAGAATTTATTGATAAAGATGGGTGCATATCCCGCAATCGTAAAACATACTCTTTTTCAGGTCCTGCCGCAGACCATGTTGGAAAGGCCATTGCAAACAAAATTACCCGCGAATCAGAATTTACTATTCAGTCAAAAAAAAGATTTATTGATTCTATATATAGATGTCTAAAAAATCCATTAATACAGCTCGGAATTGTTGTAGCTATTATAGCTCTCAAAGACTCAAAAAATGATAACCTCCCTCTTAAATCATAATAAATATATTCTGGACACAAAAATTTTTTTCGTTTATCAGTAGAGTGTACCGCAACTAGCGGCTTAGGAGTATCCCTTGGGGAAATTTTTGGGTTGCTGGCTGAATGTCATCGCACGAACTAAAGTCTATATATAGCTGGGGCATTCAGGTGTAGCGGAATCTTTCGATATCCTTGAAAGTATCAATGGGGTCTCTGTGCATGCACATATTCCCATTCTATTAGGGTGCATCCCCGAAAGGTGAGAAAGTTTCTTAAGCACAGCCGGTATGAAGAGGGACAGGGAGAGCTGCCAGCTAATGCGTTCCGTCTCCCTGTCCCTACATAATTTCTCCTCCACTACGGCTACCGGCGTAGGAATCCCCGTCAATATGGCTGCTGCCGTTAGTCGTGGTGTTGCCCGTGACCGTCTGGTCGCCACGGATAGTCACGTCTCCTACGAACTCCGCTTGCCCCTGCCCCATGCCATCCACGGATTTACAAACAACATGCCCCTGGAGGTTGATGCGCGGGGCAATGATGCTCACCTCGTTACCCGCCTGGATAGCCGCCTGTTCCCCGGCTTTGACCGTCCAGCCTTTACCGGCCTCGGTGGCCACGTTTTGCGGTGTCAGCGTCACAATCCGCTTTTCCTTGTCAATGCGGATTTCCACGCCATTCTCAAGTTGAATGACAAACTCGTTCAGCTCTGCATGGGGGGCATTCATGCCGCCGCCCCAGCGAATGTTGGAGATATACGGGTAGTTCGGATCGCCGTCATAATAGGCCAGGTCGCACAGCACCCCGGAAACGGGCGGGCAGACAACGCCCCGATCTGGGCCGCCCCACAGTACGGGCAGGGCCACACGCGGCACGACCGGCTCCTTTGGGTCCGGGCTTTCATCGTTCCGGAGCGGCTGCACGTCCGTAAAGTATTCTCCATTACAGGCATATACGGCCACGATACGGGCCTTTCTGGTGATGCGGTAATAATGCCGCAGGTTGGGCA
>CALBAX010000111.1 GCA_937926875.1 uncultured Desulfovibrio sp. | reverse complement strand
CGCCCTGGGCGTAAAAGATGCCCGTGGGCAGGCGCAGCACGGTATGCAGGTCGCACTTGTCCATCAGGTCCGCGCGGATGCGCGCACCGTCGCCATCGGCAAAAAGCACGTTGTCCGGCAGGACCACGGCGTCCCGGCCGCCGCGCTTGAGGCTGCGGTAGATGTGCTGCAAAAAGTTCAACTGCTTGTTGCTGGTGGCAAAGGCAAAATCGTCCCGGGCGGCGCGTTCGCCGCCTTTTTTGGTGCCGAAAGGCGGGTTGGTCAGCACCAGGTCGTACCCCTTCATGGTCTTGCCCGCCGTGGACAGGGTGTCGGCAAGCAGGATCTCGCCCTCGATGTCGTGCAGCATGGCGTTCATCAGGGCCAGACGGTGGGTGTCGTGCACCAGCTCGCAGCCGGTGAAGGCCTTGTATTTCTGGAAGGCGGTCTGGTCTTCGTCCAGATCGAAATAATCGTCATGCTGCGCTTTCAGGTAGCGGTCGGCGGCGATCATGAAGCCGAAGGTGCCGCAGGCGGGGTCGTTGCACAGCTCGCCGATCCTGGGCTCCATAAGGCGGACCATGACGTCGATGAGCACGCGCGGCGTGAAATACTGGCCCGCGCCGGACTTTTTTTCCCCGGCGTTCTTTTCCAGCAGGCCTTCGTACAGGTTGCCCAGGCCTTCTTCCTGCGCGGAATACCAGTCCAGGGCATTGATGCTGGAGATGATCTTTTCCAGGTTCTTGGGCTCGTCGATATTGGACACCGCGCCCTGATAGATCTCCCGTATCCGGCCCGTGCCGTTTTCGCCCAGCTCGGCCAGCATGCGCTTGTAGGCATGCTTCAGCTCGATGCCGCTTTGCGCGGCCAGCGCGTCCCAGCGGCAGTTTGGGGGAATGGTCCCCTCGCGGCCGGTCTCCTTGGCCATTTTCAGGAACAGGATGAAGGTCAGCTCGGTCACATACTGATGATAGGTGATGCCGTCATCCCGCAGGACATTGCAAAGGTTCCAGAGTTTGGCAACGATCTCCTGAGTGGTCATGCGGCAAGGCCTCCATCATCATAAAGGTAACGGTTGAGCTCGGCGACAAGGTCCGCGAGCCGGTTATGAAAAAGCTTGTCCAGCGCGGCAAAGCCGCCCTTGTCGCGGAAGGCCATGCTTTCGTCGAATGTCCGCACCGAGAGCACGGATTCGTTGAGCAGGTATTTTTCCATGCGGTCGATCCATTTTTCTTCCGTACGGGAAAAGCTGTGGGCCTGCTTCAGGCGGGACACGGCACGGCGGATGCGTTCCTCGTGCCCCAGCAGGCGCGCGTTGATGCCGTAACAGCGGATCAGTCCGATGATGTCGGCCGCAATGTCCTTGTTGCTCATCTGGGCCATGGCGGCATTGAGCTGCCGGGCGGTGAAGCCTTCCCGCCCCAGGGCCAGGCGCAGGCTTTTGAGGCTTTCGCGGGTCAGATCCGAGGGGCGCGTGCAAATAAGGTCCATGGCGGCGATCTCGTTGCGCCGCTCCCGCACGAAGCGGGCAAAGGATTCCAGGTAGTCGCCGGGGCGGAGGCCATCCTTGCCGTACCCGCGAGTATGGCTGGTGAGCGCATCCGGGGTGTCGGACAGGACGACGGGCCGTCTGCCGGGCCTTTGGGCCTGCAAAAGGTCGAACAAAGCGCGTTTGGACAGCAGCAGTCTTTTGGCCTCATCCGGGGGCAGGTGCCGCAACTGCTGGATGAACGCCTCGAGCGTGCCGCCGGCCATGTCGTCGACGTGCTGCCGCAGCTCGTCCGTCAGGGTGCGCTTGCGGCGCTGCAAGCGGGCGATGATCTGACCTATCTGGTTCTGGATCTGCGCGGGGTCTTCCATGACTTCCAGACCGTCCAGGAGCTGGGAGAACGTGGTTGCCGGATCCCCTGCCACCGGGCGCATGGCCGTGACCGGCTCAAGGACGGAATACAGATCCACAGCGTCGTAGATCTCAAAGTGCTCTTTGCCGATCTCCGGGCAGAGCCGGGTGGCACGGCCGAGCATCTGTTCGAACAAGATGCGGGACTTCACCCGGCGCAGGAAGACCAGGCGGGTGATCTCGGGCACGTCGATGCCCGTGGTGAGCAGATCCACGGTCACCACGATGCTGGGCAGGGCCTCGTTCTTGAACTGGCGGATGGCAGCGTCGATATTCTTGCGGTTGCCTATGCTGCCGGTGATCTTCATGACCGAGTCCGTGTCCACCAGCTCCGCAGCATACAGCTCCTTGAGGATACGGACGATCATGTCCGCATGGCGGTCGTTGACGGCGTAGATGAGGGTCTTGCCGGAGGAGGCATCCTCGGGGTCGATGTCCCGGATGATCTCCCGCAGGATCTCCCGGTTGAAATTTTCGTTGATCACGGCCTTGTTGAAATCGTCCACATCAAAATCCAGCTCGTCTTCCAGCTGGGCGCCGTTGATGATCTCGCCGGTGACAGGATCATACAGTGGATGCCCTGTTCACTGAGCTGTGTGCGGAGCTGGTGCGGGGCCTCGTGATCCACCAAAAAACCGTCGATTACCGCTTCACGATAGGGGTAGTTGAAGACAGGCTCGCCGAATATCTGTGTGGTCTGGAGCGCAGGGGTGGCTGTCAGTGCTATCTTGACCGCCCGGAAATAGTCGATGACCTCGCGGTATTTGCTCTGGTAGTCGCGCTGGTCGCGGTAGAGCTGCTCATCATCGCTCATCTCCCGGTCAAGGATATAGCCCCGATGGGCCTCGTCGACGATGACCAGGTCATAGTCGGAGACGGAAGGCATGGAATCGCCGCCTTCATTGTACAGGATGCGTTTGACCATGCCCTGCACGGTGGCCACATGGACACGGGTCTCCGGATCTATCTCCTTGTCCGCCAGTCCCTTGATGGTATAGATGCCGTCCAGGGGCTGGAGCTCCTCGAGCTTTACGTCTTTGAAGACATCGAGTGCCTGTGTGCCCAGGGCATTGCGGTCCACGAGGAAGAGGATGCGGCGGAAACGCCCGCTTTTCAAAAAGCGGTACATCATCCCCAGCACTGTCCGGGTCTTGCCTGTGCCCGTCGCCATGGCCAGCAGGATGTTCTGTGCGCCTTCGCGTACGGCTTGCTCGGCCGCCGCGATGGCGCGCAGCTGGTATTCACGCAGGTTGAGGCCGCTTTTGTCGGTCAGGAACGCTGTGGACATGCTCTCAAGGTGCTGATCGCTCCGGGCGATGTCCCGTTCCAGCAGTTCTTCCAGACCGGCTGGGCTCATCCAGCCGTGCAGGGCCTGCGGCGCATTGGTGGCCTGGCGCACATCCTGGAACCAGATACCGGATTTTTCCTCGTACTGCCGGATGTAGGGACGGCCGTTGGCGGCAAAGAGGAAAGGCACGCGGAAATCCCGCCATTCCCCGATGACATAGGCCTGGTGCTCCTCGCGGATATGCCGTGCGTAGTCCTTGCACTGGTGATCGAGCATGGCGGGGATGTCCTTGTGCCCGGCCTTGGCCTCGATGATGCCCACCAGGCGTGTGCCCGCAAACAGGGCATAATCGGCAAAGCCCCGGTCCCCGACGGAAGAATCCGTGGGCCATTCGGCAATGGCCAGGTTGCGCCCGGCCTGCGGCCGTACGCCGCGGGAATAGCGCAACCGCCGGGTGTCGGCCTCCCAGCCCACCTTCCTGAGCTGCGTGTCGATGAGATAGCGGGTCTCGGCTTCCGAAACATGCCGTTTGCCTGCGGCCATGGCAGCACGCTGGCGGCGGACGGCATCAGGGACGGCAACAGCCTGCGCGGCACGGGCAACTGCCTTGTCCGCCAGGGCCCTTTCCTGCCCGGCGGACTGGTCGCCATCGTCAGGGGAAAAGACGGATTCCGTTGGGGTAATGAATTCTTGTAGCTGCCAGGTCTCGTCGACATAGGTCTGGAAAAACCAGCCGCACAGGCTATGCGCGATCTGCAACAGGTGGGGCGTGTCCGCTTCCGGGACAGGGCCATCCTCATGAGCGGTCTGGTGGCGGGCGTTATCCATCAGGTGGAAGGTAGCGGCTATATCTGCGGGCAGGATGTCGCGCCGCTGGAGTATGTCGATGCGTTCCGCGGCGGTACAGTCCTCGGGCAGCGTGACGTGATCCAGGGCGCACATGACACGGATCATGCTTTCGCACAGCAGACCGGCCTCCATCAGGCAGGTTTGCGGATCCGAAAGCAGGGAACGCTCTGCCGCTATGCCGAGCTTCTCCAGTTCCGGGAATTCCCCGTGCAGGAATGCAAAATTGGATGCCATGTTCCCTCTCCCTAAAGCATGAGTCGTGTGCAGCCATCCCATCAAAACGGATGGCGCTTTCCATCCGCGTCCTTTCCGACAGAAAACCGATGTTGTCATCCTATATGCTTTGTGCCCAAAAAGCAAAAAGGTCGCCCTGGCAGCGGTAAGCCGGAGGTGCGCTGCTCCCCGGATCGGGGACGTCGCGACAGCGTATGGATACCCATGGCAGGGGCATCCTGCCCGCCAGATACATTGTCTTGGTATTCGGCAGGGGCTTGCAACAGCTGGAAGGGGCACAGACATCCCGGAGGATGGAGAAGGGGAGACCCAGGGCCGCCTATTTTTTTTGTTGTAGGAAAATTTTGCTTTTTTTCTTTTTTTGTACTATCAGACCAAACATAGGCAGGGATGCCGGGTCTATCCAGGACGAGATGGAGCGGATATGGCAGGCTATCCGTCTTTTTTTAGCTGGATAGTTGCGAGGGAAACGATCGCAGCGCATCTGCGAAGCCTGCACTCGCGACCGCGCAAGACGTTCCGTTGCAAGGCTCGGCGTACGAGGATAGCAGACCTTTGCCTGCCCAGGGGCTGTTTTCATGGATGACCTTCCGGGCCTGTTCGGATTTTCCGCAATGCTATCTCGTCAATATATTTTGTTTTTTAGGTATTTCCTGAAGAGGTGAAGCCTCTTGCCGCCACAGCGGCAGTATGGAGTTTTTATGGAAAGAAAGTTCCCCCATTTGTGCAAACCCATCACCATTGGACGTGTCACGTTCCGCAACCGCATGTTCTCCGCGCCCATGGGCGGTACGGACATCACCAACGACGGCTGCATCGGGCCCAAGTCCACCGCCTTTTATGAGCTGCGGGCCAAGGGCGGCGCCGGTGCCGTCACCATCAGCGAATGCATGGTGCATCCGAAGACCGACGGCAGCCATGCCTATCATCTGGATACGGCCATCCTGAATTCTCTGGCCTCTTTCACCTACACGGCGGACGCCATCCGCCGGCATGGCGCCATCCCCAGTGTGGAGCTTTCCCATTCCGGCATGTATTCCGGCACCTATATGACGGACAAAAGCCGCCAGCACGGCCTTGCCCAGTGGGGACCTTCGGCCTGCGTGCGCCCCGACGGCGTGGAGGTGGGCGAACTGGCCCACGAGATGATCGACGAGATCGTGGCCGCTTATGGTCAGGTC
>CALBAX010000110.1 GCA_937926875.1 uncultured Desulfovibrio sp. | reverse complement strand
TCCAACAGCTCCTTTGGACATCTCGTCCAGCAAAAAACCACCCGTCCGGGTGGTTTTTTGCTGGAGGGAGCCGGCAGCGGCTCCCTCATATCTTGCCAAAAAAAACCTACTTGTTCTTGGCCACGATCCCGCGGACCATATCTATGGCAGCCGTGCCGCCCACAGTATCCGCGAACTCCTTGTACACGCCCTGCACCGCGTCCTGGAAGGGCTTCAGCTCAGGCCGGGAGATCTGGCAGCCCTTGTCTTCCCACTGCTTGAGCAGACGATCTTCTTCCTTGATGGAATAGTCCTGCCACCAGGCCTCCATCTCGTCGTTGGCCCTGACGATGGCATCCTGGATCTCCTTGGGCAGTCGGGAGAACTTGCGGGCGTTCATGATGAAGCAGGTACCGGACAACTGGTGATAGGTGAGGGCTATATGCTTCTGGACCTCGAAGTACTTCTGGGAGGTCGAAAAGTTCAGCGTGGCGTCCTGCCCGTCCACCACCCCCTGCTGCAGGGCGCTGAAGACCTCGGGCGACGGGATGGCCATGGCGCTGGCCCCCAGAGCTTCACACGTGGCTATCTGGATCTTGTTCTGGTTCATGCGCATCTTGAGGTCCTGCATGGACGCCGGCGACGTGATGGCATGCTTGTTGTTGGTGAAGTGACGGAACGAGAAGCCGATGAAGGCCATGACCTTGATCCCGGTCTTCTTTTCCATGTCAGCCACCAGCATCTTGTGAAAATCGCTGTGGCGCGTGGCCACGAAGGCGGGGAAACTCGGGAACATGAAGGGCATGGAGTAGATGTCCATGGCCGGGTAATAGGCCCCCAGCAACTGCACGGCCACGATCTCCATGTCGACACCGCCATTCTGGACCTTCTTGACCACATTGAAGTCGGAACCCAGCTGGCCACCGGGATAGATGATGACCGTGGCCTGTCCGTTGCTGTACTTCTCCAGCAGCTCCTTGAACTTCAGGGAGGCAAGGTGGTAGTTGGTCTGCCCTTCGGGCTGGGCATGGGCAAGCTTGAAACGATAGGCAGGAGCGGCCGCCGCGGTCACGGCAACGGCAACGGAAAGCAGCGTGGCCAGACACAACAGGAAAAGCTTTCTCATGGGTGACTCCTTTGGCTATGGCGTTATACGGAAAGGAAGGTCTGCGGCAACCAAAGCGAGATCTGCGGCAGGAGGATCAGGATGGCCATCATCAGGAACAGGAACAGGATGAAGGGGATGACGGCCTTTGAGATCTCGCCGAGAGAGCACTTGGCCTGATCCATGGCGACGAACAGATTCGTTCCCAGCGGCGGGGTCAGGAAGCCTATTTCCGCGTTGAGGACGAAAATGATGGCAAAATGCATCAGGTCTATGCCCACAGCCTGCACCACGGGAGCAAAGATGGGCGTGAAGATGATCACCTGCGACATGGAGTTCATGATGCACCCCATGAACGTCAGGAAGATACATATCAGCAGCCAGATGACATAGGGGTTGCGCGTGATGGACATGAGCCATTCACTGAGCATGGAAGGGATCTGGTACATGGCCATGACTTCCCCGTAAGCGGTGGACACGGCCCAGATGATCCCCAGGCGCCCGGTGATGCTCATGGTTTCCTTCACAGACTCCCAAAGCCCCCTGGGGGTCAGCTCCCTGTAGACGAACATGGCCACGATGATGCCGTAAACAGCTGCCACGACGGCGCTCTCCGTCGGCGTGAAGATGCCGCTGTAGATACCGCCCAGGATGATGATGGGAGCCAGGATGGCCAGGATGCCCTTGCGGATGCTTGTCATCAACCGCGCAAGATTGAAGCGCGACTCCACAGCATGCACGCCCATGACCCTGCACATGATATGCACGAAGACGATCAGGCCGACGCCGATGAACAGGCCCGGCAGCAAGGCCGCCATGAACAGGCCGGTGATGGAGACACCGGTGATCACCCCGTACAGGATCAGCAGGATGCTCGGCGGGATCATGACCCCCAGGGTGCCCCCCGTGGCCACGATGGCCCCGGCGAAGCCCCGGGGATACTTGCGCTCCAGCAGGGACGGCACCATGACGCCGCCCACGGCGGCCGTCGTGGCGGGGCCCGAACCGGAAATGGCCGAGAAGAACATGGACGCCAGTATGGTGACCATGCCCAGGCCGCCGCGTATGCCGCCTATCATGGCTTCGGCAACGTCGACGAGCCTGCGGGAAAGCCCGCCACGTTCCATGACGATCCCGGCCAGGAAGAACATGGGGACGGCGATGAGGGGAAAGGAATTGACGGAGTCATAATAACTCTGCGCCATGGTGAGCAGGCTGTCGCCCCCCACGAGGTAGGCCGCCATGCCCGCCACAGCCAGCGAGAAACCAAGCGGTACGCGCAACAGGATCAGGACTGCCAGCCCGCCAAACAAAATCAGGGCAATGGTGCTTTGATCAGGCATGGTCTTCTCCTTCCCTGCTGGACGGATTCAGGACAGTGCGTATACTGTCATACGTGAATAGCAGAAGACGTACCGTCATGATACCGAATGCAAACGGAATGATACTATACACGACCCCCATGGATATGCCGGATATCGTCAGGGTAAACTGGTATTCCATGGTCGACATGACAAGCATCGTTCCATAGACAGTCATTATGGCCGAAAATGCTAAAAATATGATATTTGATATGACATCTATCACCTTGAGCCATGACTTTGGAAAAATCATCGGTGCGATATCAACGACAATATGGTTCTTTTGTCCTGTTACATATGATATCGAAAGATAAATGAACCAGATGAAGCATTGTCCTGCTATCTCGGAATTAAGCGCGCTCGAATGATGGAAAACATAGCGGCTGACGACTTCTATAAAAAGAAGCAAGGTCAGTATGCATAGGAATATGCATGAAAGGAGACCGTCAAACGAGCGGAAAAAATTTCTGACTCTGCTTTCCATGGTGATCTCCAGGAACTCTCCACGGACATATGTCCGTGGAGAAAGTAAAATTACGCCCCCTGATGCTTTCTGATGGCCATGAGCACCTTTTCAGGCGTCATGGGAAGATGGGTCATCCATACGCCAACGGCATCATGCACGGCATTGACGATGGCCGGTGGCGTGCAGCCGGCCGCGGGTTCCCCCACCCCCTTTGCCCCGTATGGCGCGAAGGGATGTTCGGACTCCACGAGGATGGGCTCGATATGGCGCGGCATGTCCTTGCTGGTGGCTATCTTGTAGTCCAGCAACGTGTCGGTCAGCACACGTCCGTCCTCCGAATAACGGTATTCTTCCCCCAGAGCCATGGACGCCCCCATGATGACGGAGCCCTCGATCTGCTGCACGCAATGCAGGGGATTGAGCGCCTTGCCCACGTCATGGGCCGCCGCCAGCCGCAGCACCGTGATATGGCCTGTTTCCAGGTCCACTTCCACTTCTGCCGCGTGGGTGGAGAACATCCAGAAGGCCGAGCTCCACTTCTCGACGCCGGGCCAGGCCTTGAGCATGTCCATGCCTGCCGGGGTGTAGATGCTTTCGCCGATGATGTCCCCGCCGCGGGGCAGTACAAGGTGCAGGGCTTCGGAAAGAGGCATGTCGATGCTGCCACCGGCACTGCGCACACGATCGTCAGCCACGGAGAAAGAGTCCGCTGGCAGGCCAAAGTGCGCCGCAAGCTTGTCATACAGACTGGAAAGCAGCTTTTGGCAGGCCAGGATGACGGCGTTCCCCATATGGAAGGTGCTGCCGCTGGACGTGGTCCCGAAATCGAACGGCGTATAGTCCGTATCCTGCTGGGGGACGCGGATGCGCCCCAGGGAAACCCCCAGGGTCTCGGCAGCCACCTGGGCCATGGCCGTCCGCTGTCCGGCCCCGATCTCCATGGTGCCCACATGCAGCAGGACGCTGCCGTCCTGTCGCAGGGATGCCATACAGTTGACACAGCGGGGGGTATTGGTGCCCTTGATCATGCAGGCGATACCACGCCCGATGGCCTTGCCCGGGCGCGCCTTGGGCTTGGGGCCGCCCCAGCCGATGGCCGCGGCCGCCTTGTCCAGGGTATCGGGCAGGCCGACGCTGATCATGGTCTGACCATTTATGTACGAACAGCCCTCCTTGTAGGCATGACGCCGGCGCAACTCCAGCGGATCGAGGCCCAGCGCCGCTGCGATCATGTCCATGTGCACCTCGCAGGCAAAGGCGGACTGGGTGGTGCCGAAGCCGCGGAACGACGTGCTGGGATAGTTGTTGGTATAGACCAGACGGGCCCGGATGGAGAGGTTGGGGATCGAGTAGGGCCCCACCGAAGTCGTCGTGCCGCGGAAGGCCACTTCCGGAGACTTGGAGGAATAGGCACCGTTGTCCCAGATCACGTCGGCGGAACGGGCGATGATGGTCCCGTCGTTCATGACGCCGCTCTTGAGCCGGAGCCAGGCCCCCATACGGGTGCCGCTCATGCTCAACACCTCTTCACGGCTGAAGACATAACGCACGGGGCGGCCCTTGGCGAACAGGGCGCCGGCCAGCGCCAGGACCTCGGAATACAGGCAGCCCTTGCCGCCGAAACCGCCCCCCTGGGCCGTGGTGATGATGCGGATGTTTTCCTGTCCCGTATTGAAGATGGCCGCCAGTTCCCCCAGACGCCGGTGCGGGGCGTCGGTGGTCGTCCAAAGGGTGAAACGCCCCGTGACGGCATCATAACGCGCCACACTGCCGAACGGTTCCATGGCGCAGTGCGAGGTGGGGTGAGAGAAGAAGCAATGCTCGAACACATGGTCTGCCTGGGCAAAGGCCTTTTCCACATCCCCGAGTTCATAGCTCGTCTCGTTGCAGATATTGGTATGATCCAGCGCAGGATAGCGTTCCGGGTCGCGCCGGTAGGCGTGCTGGTCTTCATGCACCAGAGGCGCGCCATCCTTCAGGGCCTCGAACACATCGAAAACGGCCGGGAGATCCTCATACGAGGCCTCGACGGCATCCGCCGCCATCTGCGCTTCAAGTTCGCTTTCCGCGATGACGAGGGCGATGGGCTCGCCGTTATAGCGGACCCTGCCCCTGGCCAGGAACGGCTGGTCGGCGATCATGTTGCCGAACATATAGGGCAGCATGTCTCCTGTAAGGACGGCACGCACACCGGGAAGACGGCGTGCCTTTTCCGTACGGACCTCCTTGAGCAGGGCGTGCGCATGGTCGGAACGTGCCACGGCGCCGTACAGCATGTCTGAAAACTGGATGTCCGGAGCGTAGACCGCCTTGCCCGTGACCCGCTCGGGCCCGTCGATACGGACGACACTTTGACCAACGTACTTACCCATATCTAGCCTCCATTGCGCATGGTCTGTGCGGCATCCATGACGGCAGCGATGGTGCGCGGATAGGTACCGCAACGGCAGATGACGCCCGAAAGACCTTCCCGGATCGACTCTTCCGTAAGCGGGACACCGCTGTCGATAAGCGCTTTCGCGCTCAGGATCATGCCGGAGGAGCAGTAGCCGCACTGCACGGCCCCTTCTTTCAGAAAGGCTTTCTGCAGGGGATGCAGTTCGCCGTTCTCTCCGGCCAGTCCTTCGACCGTGGTGACGGTAACGCCGTCCAGGTCGCCGGCGAGCACCAGACAGGAATTGACGAGCTTGCCGTCCATGATGACGAGGCAGGCCCCGCAATCCCCATGTCCGCAACCTTCCTTGACACCGGTCAGGAACAGCCGGTCGCGCAGGATCTCCAGCAGGCTTTCCCGGGCGGGGACCGTCAGGCTGTGCGTTTCACCGTTCACCGTCATTGTCACATGCACGTCTTGCATCAGCAGCTCCTTCTCTCCTGCGCGGCGAGAGAACGCAGGTTCTTCATCAATAAGCCCCGGACAAGTTCTTTCCTGTAGGCCGCGCTGGCCCGCAGGTCCGTGATGGGGCGGGCATCCCCGGCCGCGGCATCGGCAGCGGCGCGCATGACCTCCTCGTCAAGACGCGCGCCCCGCAGCACACGTTCCGCACCGGCAGAACGCAGACAGGTAGGCCCCACAGACGTCATGGCCACCCGGGGATCCACTATGGTGTCCCCATCCCAGCAGAAGGAGACGCCGACCCCGGCCAGAGCACAGTCCGCGCCCCGGATGCGTCCGGCCTTCCAGTAGGAGCCCACCCCGCCTTCCCGCGGCGGCAGCTCGACAGCGGTGACGAATTCGCCGGGCCTGCTGTCCAGGCGGCCCGGGCCTTGCAACAACTGCTCCAGGGGGACGCGCCGGCTCCCCCCGGCACTTTCGAGGATGACGACGGCATCAAGGCTCAGCAGGGCCGGGATGACGTCGGATGCGGGCGAGGCCCGGCCGATATTGCCGCCCAGCGTGGCCAGGTTCCGGACGGCGGGCGTGCCCAGGCTGTTGCAGGCGATGCGCAGGGCCGCATGCTCGGGCGCGGTAAGGACCCGGCCCATATGGCCCACGGTCACGAGCGCGCCCAGGCGCAGGCTGCCGTCTTCCATCTTCCGGATCCCGTCCAGGCCAGGGATCCTTTTAAGGTTGACGAGGGTGACACCATCCATGGGCTTGCGCCGCAGCATAACCGTGATGTCCGTCCCCCCTGCCAGAACCAGGCTCCCGGGGGTGGAAAGCATCTCCGAAGCTTCCGAAACAGAGGATGGCTCTTCGTAGAAAAGTGGTCTAATGTGTTTCATCAAAAGCCCCCTTTATAATAAAAAAAGTGCTTAATCACTTGAAATATATAATATAAACGTTATCACCATTTGGTACGATTTCAGGTTAAAAATTTTTTTCACAAATAACAATGAAAAAGCCTGAAATAAATTTGCCTTTTGCCAAGATTTTTTAAAAATACAATTATAACAATATGTTATAATTGTACATTTTTACACCGCTTCTTCACGCTTCTTGCTGTTTCTGTGAAATTGGTCTAATCAATTTGGAAAGGGAGGCGCTAAAGGGATCTTTATGCTATCTTACGCCCACCTTCACACTCAGCAAGGATAGCACATGATGCCGGACCAAAACATACGTCGCCCTCTTTACGCGGTCGTTTCAGAAAAAATCATCACCATGATCAAATCAGGCGAGCTCCCGGACGGGGCACGCCTTCCTGCCGAACGCGTTCTTGCGGAACAAATGGGGGTATCCAGGACAAGCGTCAGGGAAGCCATCCGCCTCCTGTCCCTGAGCGGCATGCTCACGAGCCAGCAGGGTTCCGGAACCTTCGTCAACGCTTCTGCCCCCGGACTTGCGGGAGACGAACTTCGATTCATGTCAGATGCATACTATGAACAAGACCATCTGAACGAATTTAGAAAATATATAGAATGCAATATTATAGAAATAGCAGCATATAAAGCCACTAAAGAAGATATAAATGAGTTAAAATCAATAGTATATGACCAATATAAATCAAGATGTGAACACAAGAATGAAACTTTTTACATCAAGGAATTTCATCTTGCACTTGCAAAAGCAACACATAATCCAATTTTTGTTTCTCTTATGAGAATCATAAATTCATTGTTTGACCAGAGAAGAAGTGATTCTGTGACGCATCACATGAAAAGAAGGTCAGAATCAATATATTGGCACAACAAGATAATAGAAGCACTGGAAAGTCGCGATATCCAGAAATGCCGCGAAGCCATGGAACAGCATATGCGTTCAAATGCAAATGTGATGCAGGAAGAATAGGTTCCCGTCGCGGCACACATCTGTAACCATCTTTCATAAGGAGATGCCCCATGCATGTAGCGGTGTTCAACGGGAGTCCCAGACGTAATGGCAACACGGCTCGACTGTGCAAACTCTTTTGTGAAACGCTTGCCGCGGAAGACATCTCTTCGGAAATCATCCAGGTGGGCGGGGTCAAAATCCATGGATGTCTGGAATGCAACCATTGCCGCCGTACCGGCGAAGAGGTCTGTATCCAGAAAGACGACCCCTTCAATGAGTGGTTTGAAAAGATGCGGGCTGCCGACGGCATCGTCCTGGCGACCCCTGTATTCGTGGGCAATGTCACGTCAGAGATGAAGGCCCTGATCGACCGTGCATGCTACATCTCCCGCATGCGCGTACGCGTGCAGGGGCAGGACAATATCTTCAAGCACAAAGTGGCTGCTCCCCTGATAGCTGTCCGCCGTGCCGGGGCCATGCAGGCCTATTTCAATATCATGTCCTGGTTTGCCATCAGCGACATGATCGTACCCACGTCGAGCTACTTCAATTTTGCCTTTGGCCTTGAACCCGGCGATGTGGATAATGACGCCGAAGGCATTCGAACGGTAAAGGACCTGGCCGCCAATATGGCCTGGCTCCTCAAAAAAATAGCCAGCTAGCCGATCCAAAGGAGCCGCCGCAGCGTCTGTGCATGCTGCGGCGGCCCCATCTGTCCATGACTGTCCTGACCCTCTTTTCCCTGTACGGCGGCCTGTTCCTCACCGCGCTGGTGGCGGCCACCCTGCTGCCCGCGCAATCGGAACTGCTGCTGGCCACCCTGCTGGTACAGAGCGGGGAGCCGGCCTGGGCCCTCATCACCGTGGCCACCCTGGGCAACAGCGCGGGCTCGGCCGTCAACTGGTGGCTGGGCCGTTATCTCACGCGCTTCCAGGGCCGTCGCTGGTTCCCTTTCTCGCCGGATTCCCTGCGCAAGGCCGAAGGCTGGTACCACCGTTACGGCCGCTGGACCCTGCTGTGCAGCTGGATGCCTGTCATCGGCGATCCCCTGACCCTGGTGGCCGGTACCCTGCGCGAGCCCCTGCCCTCCTTCCTGCTTTTGGTGGTATTGGCCAAACTGGGCCGCTATCTGGTGGTGGCCGGGGTGGCCCTGGCGCTCTGGTGATGGTTATGAAAAAAGGACGCCCGAAGGCGTCCTTTTTTGTTATCCGTCTGATCGTGATGGCAAAATGGGCGGGAAAGGTCTTCCCCTCATCTGCTCTGCCCGATGCTGTCAGCACCTCTCTGTCCCGGGTGCCCTTTCAGGAGAAAAATCCGGCGCCATCCTGTTTATCTTCCTGATCCAGTCCCCGGCCTCCGGATTCTCCCGGGCCATGTCCGGTGACAGGATCAGGCCGTGCAATTGCGCCCGCAGATCGTTCCAGCGCGTTTTCAGGATGCTCCACTGCCGTTCGTCATAGGTCCCCTGAAAGATGACCGGCCGTATCTCGATACGGGGGATGCGCTCCGCCCCCCCTCCTTCTCTGTGCGTCTTCTCCCATCGTTCCAGCTTTTTTTCCCACAGGCTGCCGATGCGATCCACCCGGCCTATCTGCTGTTCCACCACGCCCGGGTTCCATTCGAGATGCAGCAGGACCACCGTCCGGCAGGCCGTGTGCAAGTTGAGGCCCTCCCGGCCCACCAGCGACTGGGCCACCAGCACCTTGGGATGGCTGTGCGGCCGGTTGAAGGCCAGTTGCAGGAAGCGCCGGGTGGCGGGTTTGCTGTTGCCGTCCATGAGCCGGGCAAAACGTCCCTGCAGATTGCCATATTCTTCTTGCAGCCGTTCCCGGCAGGCCTTCCAGCGCTCGGACACACAAGCATCATCCTGGTCGTCCTCGCTATCGTCTCTATCCTGGTCTCCGGCAGCCTCCACCAGGTCAGCAAAAGCGCGAGCCTTGGCGACAGGCGATGCCGTATGCCAGTCCGGACCAAGGATTTCCTGGATCCCTCTGGTGACAAAGATCAAAACAGCATCATCCGTACCGGCAGCAGGCATCAGGTCCTGGCGCAAGGCCGCTAAAAGGCTCCGGGCCTGCCGGTCAGGGCGCTGCCGAAAGCCCTCTTCAAGTTCGTCCACGAGTCTTTTGCGGAAGTTGCGTCGATCATTGCGCAGCGTTGCATACTGTGCTTCGAGTGCCTTGCCCAGCTGCTGCTTGTCCCGCCAATTCATCTTTCTGGGCAGTTGGATGTCGGCCGCCTGTGCCGCCATCCACTCTTCCTCCGAATTCAGGCCCGACTGCGGCCAGAAGCGCCCTTCATCCAGGCAGCGCAGCATCTCCCGCGCGTTGAGCAGCTGGGTCAAGGCCTGCATGGGGCGTCTGAACCGCCCGAAAACAAGGACCTTTTCCCCGCGCTGCGTTACCTCCTCGATGGCCTCCACCGCCTTCAGGATGGCGGGATGCGTAAAGAGCACGTTGTCCTGGCCCTGAAAAGGAGCTGCGAGGATCTCTTGCCACCAGGCTATTCGTCGCTCACGTTTGCCCTGACCAGGATCGTTCTCTTCCCCGTGGCATGCTACCTGTTGCGGTGCCTTTGTTTCTTCCTCGCTCTCGGCCTGCAACTGGGCGGCATCGGCTGTTTCATCCATATGCAGCTGATCCAGCAGGGAGGCGATGCCATGCCCATTGGAGAGGGTCAGACGCAGGCGTTTCATCTGCCTGTCGTCCGTATGACGGGCCACGAAGGAAAGGGATTCGGCCGCGCAGACAGCCTGTTTCCAGGCAGTATCCAGCTCCGCGGTATGGATGAAGAGGGGGGTCTCCTGCCGGTAGGCATGAATATCCTCCCCGGAGAGTTGCTGGAATTTCTGGATGGAAGATTCCTGGCGCTTGTCCCGACGTATCAAATAAGGACTCAAGGCATCGGTGAACGCCTCGGCGACCTTCCCGAAGGATCGCTGCCGCTGCGGATCACTGGGACACCGACGAATATCGGCTACAGCCTGCACATAGGCAGAGACAGCCGCGGCTATCTGTTCCCTGTCAGCTTCTTCTACCAGGATACGCTCCAGCATCTGCATCCACTGGCCGGCATCGAGTTCGATGGGGGTCGCTGTCAGGGCAAGCCGGCGGGCCTGGGGGGACGGCAGGATGATCTGGTCGAGCAGGTTGTTCAGCCTGCTGTCCTTTTTTCTCCCTTTGTGCGCTTCATCGATGATGACCAGATCGAAGACGCCCAGGCCCAGGCCTACGGCGCGCTCCAGCCAGGTTCGCAGGGCCTCTGTACGCCCATATTGCACTGGATCTAAAGCCGCAGGCCATGGCGTATGCCCGGCAATCTCCTCGATACGGCAGCGGGCGCGGTTTTCCCTGGGCAGCTGCTCCAAGGCGGCAGTGATGTGCCGTGCCGTTTTCTGGACATCGCTGTCCTGCGGCATCAGACCGTTACAATACCCCCGCGGCCAGCTCTTCTTTCTTTTGCGCCATCTGGCATACAGCTCCGGGAGCAACAGCCAACGCCATGAGTCGCTTTTTTCTCCCAGCCGCCAGTTACTGAACCCATGAGAAATGACCAGCGCAGGTTCCTCGAACCAGCACCTATCCTGCCACGCACACAGATATTGCAAGAGACTGCGCAAGATGGGGGGTGCCGTGACCCCTGCGCAACGCAACTCCTCGTTCCATTGATAGCCCAGACCGGGCGGTACCAGGACGGCCACCCGGCCGCCCGATTCCGTCACGGCCCGGGCCACCGCCGCCGCGATGCGGGTCTTGCCCATGCCGACCTCGTCGGCGATGATCATGCCGTTGTTCGATGACCGATCCGTCAATCGCTCGGCCAGACGGCGCAGACTGGCTTTCTGACCGTCATTGAGCGGCATCTTCTGACTGTCCATGAGGGTCTGCAGCTGCTTCGATACAGCATCCCAACCACGAAAATCCTGTTGCATGTCCTTTGCCCCTCCCAGGCCGGCGTACGCAAAACGTCTTCAGGAAAAGGAGGTCCCTTGCCTCAACGCTACTCCCAGGAACTGCCTCCCAGCGGAGGGGATCCAGCGACCTTCCACAGGTCCTCTATCCGTCGCAGGGCCTCCTCGTAACGCCTGCCATAGGGCGACGAAGCATCTTCGGCGAAGGAGGGGCGAAAACAGGCTTCATACAACGGATGCAGAGGATTCAGCGCAAGCTTGTCCCTGAAATACACCACAACCGTGCAGTCCCGAGCCTGTCCCAGTATCTGTTCGAGACGCGTGCACCAATGGGACCAGTCCCGTGCGTCGATCCCGGTCTGCCTGGCAGCGATATTTTCCAGAAGTTCCATCATCTGGCGGATGGGATAGTCAGGGCCTGTTCCCTCTTCACCGGACGATTGCCCACTGACCGGGGTGTGTACATCACCTTCACCGTCCGCATCTTCTCCCTCCAGCTCCAGAGGCATGGGAAAGTCCATCAGCTGTCCACAGACATCGTCCAGATCGAGGGCGGGGAGGTCCGTAGCGGCCAGACGGCCGTAACCATCCATGACCGGGATATCGGCTTCCTGCGGGCCATCATCGCCATCCCAGCGGATACGGACGAAACGGGGGCGGGCCGCAGGCCAGGCATACACACCGGGAGACATGACGGGGCAAGGGCTGCCGGCGGCATCCAGTACGCACAGCGTAGCGGGGCTGTCCTGTCCGTCAGGAACGCGGAGCTGTCCCCGGCCGTTTGCATCATCCCAGAACAGCCAGGCGACGGGAGGGGCGAGGAAGGGACCGGGGCGGGCCTGTTTGTCAGGCCCTGGCTGCAAGCTCCCTGCATCGGCGATCAGCCCCTCATCCTCCCACTGCACGGGCAGCAAATGGCTCACGACCTGATGGGACGGTATGTCCTTTTTCTGCCACCAGTACAGATCCTCCTGGGGGAACAGGACGACACCGGCTTCAAGATTTCCGCCTTGCGTAGACCCCTTACGCAAGAAACCTGCCTGCGTCAGATTGCCCGACCCCAGATACAGCCAGGAGCTCAAACAGCGGTTGCCATCCTTCCTGCCGCTATTGGCGCTGAAAATGAATTTGGCGTGCAATGTCCGGGGGATGGCGCTCTCCCCAAAGACAGCAGGCGGTGTGACGGCCCGGCGCAGGACAACGTCCCGCTCCTGCAGCGAGCGTACGACAGAGGCGTCAGCCAAAGCCTGACAGGCACAGGGCTCGACAAAGATGTCCACCTCCGGGCTCCCCGTCAGCATTCCCCGTTGCTGGAGGGAGCGGACGATACGCAGGGGCACGAGGTCTTCCACCGCATTCCCCTTCTTCCCTCCTTTCTCCGGGCTTTCGAAAAAGCCGGACCCCAGGGCGATATAGCTGCGTTTTTTCGTACCGTGCTCTTCGAGCTTTTGCAGGATCTGGGCCAGCAGGGAAGCTGACCGGCTGTCAAAAAATCGTGACGACCCCTCTGCCCTGTCAGCACATGCTTGCAGCCAGCCCAGCATGTCCTGCATGGCCTCCGCACTGACGCTCACATGGTCGCCTACAGCAGCGTTCAGCACCCGTGTATCGAAAAAATCCTGCAACCAGGTCAGAAGCCCCCAGGCCGCCTTCACATCGGCACAGCCGCTCTCCAAGGACGTCCCCGCATCAGCGAGCTCTTCCTGTGCGATGTCCAGTCGCCAGATAAGGTCCAGACTTTCTTCCACGGTCTGGCACGTCCAGTTGCCCGTGGAGACCAACAGGCGCAATCGCCACCGCCCGGCCTCTGTCTGGTGACGAAAGCCCAGCAAGGCCACCTTGGCATGGAGCAAGCGGAACGGCCTGGTCCTGCCCGGGTCGAAGAGGAGATGGGCGACACCGGGGACATCCTGGATGACCGGATTGCCGGGATCGAGCATCATGGCCAAAAATATCCTGCCTGCGCATGCCCGTTGCGAAGCCACCAAACGGGTGAAACGCGTGGCGGCCTCATCGAGGAAAAGGGCATCCGCCGAATAGCCGCAAAGCCAGCCGAAGTGCCCGGTATAACCGTCCGGTGCATCAAAATGTCCGGCCAGTGACGGGGCATGCAGCTTGTCTACTTTCTTGTTCATGCCTTGTCTTCCTCCTGCTTCGGAAGCAAGAGCGTTTCAAGGTCCCCTTCCATATCGTGGTAAAGCAGCCAAAGATCGCGGATCCGGAAAGAGATGTGGGGCGGCAACGGGACAGTACCCGGGCGCGGCGCATCGTCCTCATCGGCTTCGTTCCCCCGGCGTTGCGGGGTACCGCGAAAGGCCGGGCCGGGCCGGACCGTATCCCCCTGCAGACGCAGGACATGTCCATCGCGTCTGACAAGTGCTCGCAGGACATCCCGGGGATCGTCCAGGGAACAGTCCGCAGCAAACCTGGCCGCCTCAGGATCGCCATGCCCCATCCCGGCATAGCGCAGCGCAGCTTGTCGCAGCTCCTCCAGGGAGAAAGGGAGCTCTTCCGACAGCGGGAAACATCTGTCTCCCCGTGTTTCGATGTTTTTTTCCAAGGTATCCAGGACGGCGACGGCTTCATCGCGCAGGGCGAAAAACAAAGCACCTGCCTGAAGATCCCTCCAGTGCGGCAGCGAGATCATCTGGGGCCGCTCCTTCCAGACAGGTTTTACTGTCGTCGACGAAAGCATCTGGACCCATGCCAGTGCATCATGACGACGCATTTTGTCTTCCGGAGCTTCTCTACCGCCGATGACGAGCTGCTCCCGCAGGATACCTCTGGCGTTCTCAGAAAGCGGTGTCAGCGGGGAAAGTGCGTCACGGAGGGCCTGTGTACGGAGGGCCTGTGTATCGACCCGGTCATCCCCATGCACCCAGCTCACCAGATGGGCCAGTACTGTCCTGTTGTAGGGCCTGAACGCCCGCGTCGCCTCTTCTATCAATCCCTGCCCGGCTTCCGAACAGCGAAAACTGTTAAAACGCGTACTGTCCGCCTCCACGAGCCCGAGAGCGGGCAGGGTCTGGACCGTGGCCATACGCATGGGCTGGGTAACATAAAAATTCCGCTGCGATGCGCGGCGGAAGCTGAAATCATCCTTGCCCTTCAGCTTGGTATGACCACGCAGACGCGGGTCCTGGCGCCAGCCGTTGGACCTGTAGGCCAGCCAGCAAGCCAGGGCCTCCACGGCATTGGCGACCTGGATGTTCTGGACGCTTTTTCCCTGAGTGCGGACGTATTCCGCTACGGCCACGCCCAGCAGGGCCAGGAAGATCTGCTTGCCGAACCAGACACCGCCCAGCCCGGGCACGGCCAGATCGTTGAAACGGCGCACGGACGCGGCAATGCCGAGACTGCGCGTCCTGCGCGAGGAAAAAATCGTTTCTGGCCCCAGCAGGCCCCATTGCTCAACCATAGATCCCCCTAATCATCATGATTTGTATATCCATGCTGTATTAAAGGAAAAAAATAATTCCCATTCGACTCGATACATCCATAAATGGATAGTAGAGACGTTCTACACAAAAATATGAACAAACATATCATACCCATATCCTTTCCAAAAAATGGAACGCCATAAAAAAGGACGCCCGAAGGCGCCCTTTTTTGCATCCCAGCATATTTTGCTATGAGGCGATAGGCCGTACAGGAAAAATATAGACTTTGCGCTTTTCCCCTGTCGCGTCCTCCTGCACGGACGGATAGGGCTCTTTTACCAGCTTCACCACACCACAGTAGGTGTAAACTTTGCGCTGATGCACTTCAAAAAGATGGACAGTGACGCCATTGCTGTTCGATTCTGCCAATGTTTTATTTTGCGCAAAGGTTAAGCTCTGATCGCCCTTTTGTCCCATCCCAGTGTACAAAAGCGTATCTCCATCCCAGTCATCACTATAGGTCGATGTCACGCGATTCGAAATCAAAACAAGCGTATTGGTACGCTTTGAGTAGCGCATTTCCCCTTGGGGTGAGCATCCAAAAATCTCACAGAGGGTATCGTTATTGATTTCCATACCGATGGTTAAGTCGTCAATCTTCATGGCTTCTCCTTCATCTTAGAACGTCATCCCAAGATGTCCCCTATAAGCGGTTTTTGAAGGGGGGGAGATCAAGGGGGCGGGGGACTGTTTTCCGCCAGGAAAAGTCCCCCCGCCCCCTTGTTATTTTCACCGGTCAGCGGCCGGCGGTGGGCATCGTCCCTCGATCTATTTCAGCGCGGCGTCCCCATCCAGCACCAGCACATGGGCATGGAGGCCGGCCTTGCGGGCCGCCGCGGCGCGGGCCTCGGCCTCGGCGCGGCAGCGGGGGCAGGCGTGGCGGGGGATGAGCAGGCACAGGGAGCGGGCCACGCGCTCGGAGCTGGTCTCGAAGCAGCCCAGGCCGGAACAGTCCGGGCACAGGCGCCAGCTCTCGCGCTGGCTCTCGCGCAGCATGTCCGTATCGTAGAAGACGTGCTTGCGCCGCGTCCACCAGCCGTTCTCTTCCCCGCCTTCCTGCGGCACGGACGGCGGATTGTGGTAGAGCTCCAGCAGGCCGTCGCAAAGGCGGGCGATGTAATCGCTGATCTTCTGTTTCTGGCGGGTGCTCTCGGGCCGCCACTGGGGCTCGCGGATGTCGCCCGCGTCCAGACCGGCCAGCGCCAGACAGATGCCCAGGTTCACATAGGGCAGGGCGCCGCGGATGGCGTAGCCGCCTTCCAGCACGGCGATGTCCGGGTCCAGGGCGCGGTTGAGGGCCGCGTATCCCTGGGCCGAGAGCTTCATGTTGGCCAGCGGATCCGTGAAGTGGTTGTCCTGCCCGGCGGAATTGATGACCAGATCGGGCTTGAAGTCCGCCAGCATGGGCAGCACGGCGTGCTCGATGGCGTAAAGGTAGCCCTCGTCCGAGGTCTCGGGCGGCAGGGGGATGTTGATGGTGCGGCCCAGCGCGCCCGGCCCGCCGCATTCCTGCGGGAAGCCCGTGCCCGGATAGAGGGTGCGGCCGTCCTGGTGCAGGGAGATGAACAACGTGTTCGGGTCGTTCCAGAAGATGTCCTGGCTGCCGTCGCCGTGGTGCACGTCCGTATCCACGATGGCGATGCGCAGGGGCCGCCCGGTGGGATGCGGATAGTGGTCGCGGATGTACTCCACCATCACGGCTTCGTTGTTGATGTTGCAGAAACCGCGGTTGCCGTGGGTCACGCGCATGGCGTGGTGGCCCGGAGGACGCACCAGGGCAAAGGCCTTGTCTTCCTTCTTCTCCATGACCAGCCGGGCGGCCGTGATGGCCCCGCCCGCCGAGGCCCGGTGCGAATCGGTGACCACGGCGCCGGTGGAGGGCAGACAGAAGTGCACGCGCTCCACCTGGGCGTTGGTGGCGAGCTCCGGGCGGTACTCGGTGATGCCGGGGATGTCGAACAGGCCTTCTTCCGCCAGCTGGTCGCGGGTGTAGAGCAGGCGCTCCTCACGCTCAGGATGGGTGGCGGAGATGGCCCAGTCGAAGGCGGGGAAGAAGACCACGCCCAGCCGGTTACGGGCTCTCAGGGGATCAGTCATCGTCGTCCAGCATGTTTTCGGCAAAGATGTCGGCGCCGTAGCGCGCATAGGAGATCATCTTGCCCAGGCGGCCCAGGGCCATGGCATAGGCAAGGTTGGTCTCGGCCACGGCCGCGAAGAGCAGGCCGTTGTCGTCTTCCACCACGAAGACGCCGCCAGGCTTCTGCTCATGACGGAAGACCACACAGTGCAGCAGCCCGGGATCGCCCAGGCGGGAAACGAATTCGCAGCCGGGCAGGGGGCTCTCGTCCAGCACGGCCTGCTCCAGGGCGGCGTCGGTGCGGGGCAGGAAGCGCAGGCGGCCTTCCTCGGCGGTGACGGTATACAGTTCGCTCATGGCACTATCCTTACGTCTTATTCCAGCCCGCTGCCGCGCTGCTTCAAATGCCGCTCCACGGCGGAGAGGCATTGCAGCACCACGTCCTCGGGCTGTTGCGATGCGTCGATGATGGCGATGCGGTCGGGCTCTTCCGCCGCGATGGCCAGATAGCCCTGGCGCACGCGCTCGTGGAAATTGAGGCTCTCGCTGTCGAAGCGGCCTTCGGAGAGCACCGTGCCCTCGCGCCGGTTGCGCAGGCCCGCGCGCTCCAGCCCCACGGACACGGGCAGGTCGCAGAGCAGGGTCAGATCCGGTTGCAGGCCGCCGGTGGCCAGGTCGTTGGCCCGGCGCAGGCGGTCGGGGTCACGGCCGCGGCCGTAGCCCTGATAGGCCAGGGTGGAGTCGGTGTAGCGGTCGCAGATGACGATCTGCCCGGCTTCCAGGGCCGGACGGACGATCTCGGCCACATGCTGGGCCCGGTCGGCCAAAAAGAGATAGAGCTCGGCCCGGTTGCACAGGCCGGAATTGCGGGCGTCCAGCAGGATGGGACGCAGGGCGCGCCCCAGGCCGCAGCCGCCCGGTTCGCGCGTCAGCAGCACGTCGTGGCCGCGCTTTTCCAGTTCCTGGGCCAGCAGCTGCTGGGCCGTGGTCTTGCCCGAACCTTCTATGCCTTCGAATGTGATGAACATGGCAGCCTCACAGCAGGGAGAGCATCCCGTCCTCCCCGGAGGCCTTCCGGGAAGCGCGGGGCTTCTTTTCGACTTTTTCTTCCACCGGCGTCTGCGCGCAGCGGTGCATGGCCCGGCCCAGGGTGGCCTGATAGGGCGTCCAGCTCTCGCCTTCGCCCAGCTGGGCGAACAGCCCCCGGCACTGGGCCATCTTGGCGTCGATGTTGTCCGCATAGTGCAGCACGAGGGCCTCGGCGGTCTGCGGCACGCGCACGGCCCCGAACTCCAGCGTGCCGTGGTGGCTCAGGACAAGATGCTTGAGATGGCGCTGCAGCTCGGGCTCCAGGCCCGATCTTTCCAGATAGGGGGCCAGCATCTCCACGCAGATCTCCAGATGCCCCAGCAGGCGGCCCTCGTCAGTGTAATCGTTGGCGATGCCGCCGGAAAATTCGCGGATCTTGCCAAAGTCGTGGAACAGGGCCCCGGCCAGCAGGGTCTGGCGGTCCAGCTCGGGATACTGGTCGGCCAGACGGCGGCAGAGCTTGAAGACGCCCAGGGTATGTTCCAGCAGCCCCCCCGCGTAGGCGTGGTGCACGCCCTTGGCCGCCGGGCTGGTGCGGAAGGCCTCGCGCAGCTCCTCGTTCTTGAACACGCTGTCCACCAGCTTGCGCCAGGGCCTGTGGCGGAACTCCTCGCGGATCAGGGCCATGAGCTCGTCCATCATGGCATCCAGCGGGTAGGGGCTGGCGGGCATGAAATCGGCCAGGTCCAGGGCCGTGCCTTCTTCCGGCGAGAGCAGGCGGCCTTCCTCCACCGTGAACTGGAGCTGGTCGCGGAAGGTGCTCACCCGGCCGCGGGCATGGAAGAAGCTGCCCGTGTGCAGGGCGGGGAAAGAGGCGCTCAGGGGCGACCAGATCTTGGCCTCCACGCTGCCGCTGGCGTCGGCCAGCACCAGCCGCCAGTAAGGCCCGTTGCGCGAGCTGCCCTGCGCGGCCAGCGTGATGACGAAGACGCCTTCCGCTTCGTTGGGGGCCGCCATGTCTTTGACGAAGATGCCTTTTTGCATATATCCTGACTCTGCGGCCAAAGGCCGCCTGTCTTGTATGTTCCTGAGGTCCCGGGGTATCCCCGCAGGCCCGCGGGGCCTGTTTATCCATAAAGATTCCCTTGTTTCAGAGGTATTGTCAAATGCGAGTGCTCCTGACCAACGACGACGGCATCCGGGCCGAGGGCCTGCGTGCCATGTACCGGGCCCTGCGCGAAGCCGGGCATACCGTGCATGTGGTGGCGCCCATGCACGAACAGTCCGGCGTGGGCCATTCCCTGACCTTTTTCGATCCCCTGCGTGCCCACAAGATCGAGGAACCCGGCTTCGAAGGTCTGGGCCTGTACGGCACCCCCACGGACTGCGTGAAGCTGGCCCTGGGCAACCTGCTGCAAAAGCGGCCCGACATGGTCATCTCGGGCATCAACGCGGGCAGCAACGTGGGCCCGGACATCCTCTATTCCGGCACCGTGGGCGCGGCCACCGAAGCCGCCCATGAAGACCTGCCCAGCATGGCGCTCTCCTGCGATGCCAGCGGCGGCCACCCGGACATGGACGCCATCGCCCGCCACGCCGTGGAGCTGGCCGCGCGCATCGACTGGAAAAAGGTGGCCCACCGCCGCGTCATCAACGTCAACTACCCCCGCGGCCCCCTGTCGGAGGCCAAGGGCCTGCGCATCTGCCCGCAGACCAGCGCCGTGTGGAAGAACGCCTACGCCGAACGCAAGGACCCGCGCGGCGAGCCCTACTGGTGGCTGGAAGGCGAGATCCCGCCGCATACCATCAACGCCGGTTCGGACAAGGATCTGCTCAATCGCGGCTACATCACCGTGACGCCCCTGCGTTTCGAGTTCACGGACCACGAAAGCCTGCGCAGTCTGGAGGACATGCTGCTTTCCTGACCAGCATACGGCCCCTGTTGGTGCCGATTTTATGAATTTTTCCATGACCGCCCCAAAGTCATTTCCCTTTGGGGCTTTTTTTTGTACAATGAATTGCTTCGTTGCGGCTGCCTGACAGCATCATCCCCGGCATGCATCCCTGCCGGGACCGGCGGCCGCCGACAACACCAGACAGGCCGGGCGGACAGGACGTCCCCGTCCGCCTTCCCATTCTATCCTTACACGCGCGCACGGTGCGCGCAGTGTCGTATCGCACGTGGTGCAGGAGGGATCCATGCCGCTTATCGGGCCTAAGGAAATGTTCGCCGCCGCCTATGCGGGCCGGTATGCTGTGGGCGCGTTCAACGTCAACAACATGGAAATCGTGCAGGGCATCATGCAGGCCGCATCGGAGGAAAAATCCCCCGTGATCCTCCAGGTCTCTTCGGGCGCGCGCAGCTATGCCGGGCAGAAATACCTCATGAAGCTGGTGGAAGCCGCCCTGGCCGAAGACCCGTCCGTGCCCGTGGTGGTGCATCTGGACCACGGTTCCAGCTTCGAGCTGTGCCGCGACTGCATCGACGGCGGTTTCACCTCCGTGATGATCGACGGCTCGCACCTGCCGTATGAAGAAAACATCGCCCTGACCAAACAGGTGGTGGAATACGCTCACCCGCGCGGCATCTGGGTGGAAGCCGAGCTGGGCAAGCTGGCCGGTGTGGAAGAGCATGTGAGCAATGCCGACCATGTGTACACCGACCCCGACCAGGCCGTGGACTTCGTGGAACGCACGGGCTGCGACTCCCTGGCCGTGGCCATCGGCACCAGCCATGGCGCCTACAAGTTCAAGGGCGAAGCCAGGCTGGACTTCGATCGCCTGGAAGAGATCGGCAAGCGCCTGCCCGGCTATCCGCTGGTGCTGCACGGCGCCTCCAGCGTGCCCCAGGAATTCGTGGAAGCCTGCAACAAGTTCGGCGGCCAGGTGGGCGGCGCCCGCGGCGTGCCGGAAGACATGCTGCGCAAGGCGGCCGGCATGGGCGTGTGCAAGATCAATGTGGATACAGACATCCGCCTGGCCGTGACCGCCTCCATCCGTCAGTATCTGGTGGAACATCCCGAAGCCTTCGACCCCCGCGCGTACCTGAAGCCCGCGCGACAGGCCGTCAAGGATATGGTCGCCCACAAGATCCGCAACGTCATGGGATCTTCCGGCAAGGCATAGACCCGTCTCTCACGCCGCCTCCATCGGGGAGGCGGCGTTTTCCATATCTCTCGCGTGAAGGAGCGCAACATGTCCGTATCTTTGGGGATGAACGGCTTTGGCCGTATCGGTCGTTATCTGCTGCGTCTGCTGGCTGACTCGGAAGACATCCGCATCACCGCCATCAACGCCCGCGCCGACAACGCTTCGCTGGCCCACCTTTTCAAATACGACTCGGTGTACGGCATTTTCCCCGGCACCGTCGCTCATGACGACAACGGCATCATCATCAACGGCCGTCATATCGAAGTCACCCGCTGCAAGACCGGTGAATGGGAATGGGCGCGCCTTGGCATCGACATCGCCGTGGAGACCACCGGTACCCTGAAAAAACGCGAAGACGCCGCCCAGCACCTGAGATGCGGCGCCAAAAAGGTCGTGGTCTCGGCCCCCTGCAAGGAAGCCGACGCCACCATCGTCATGGGCGTCAATGACGGCATCTACGATGCCGCCGCCCATACCGTGATCTCCGCCGCCTCCTGTACCACCAACTGCCTGGCTCCTGTGGCCAAGGTCCTCAACGATGCCTTCGGCATCCGCCACGGCCTGATGACCACCATCCATTCCTACACCATGAGCCAGCGCATCCTGGACGGTTCCCACAAGGACCTGCGCCGTGCCCGCGCCGCCTGCGTCTCCATGATCCCCACATCCACCGGTGCCGCCAAGGCCCTGGCCCTGGTAGTGCCCGAACTGCAAGGGAAACTGGACGGCATGGCCGTGCGCGTGCCCACCCCCGACATCTCCCTGGTGGACCTGACCTGCGAACTGGAAAAGCCCGCCACCGCCGAAGAGGTCAATGCCGCCCTCAAGGCCGCCCATGACGGCGCCCTGCACGACAACATGGGCTACTGCGACGAGCCCCTGGTCTCCATCGACTTCAAGGGCAGCACCCACGGCGGCGTTGTGGACGCCCTGTCCACCCAGGTCATGGACGGCACCATGGCCAAACTCATCATCTGGTACGACAACGAATCCGGATTCACCAACCAGCTCATGCGCCTGCTGCGCAAGGTGGCCGCCAGCCTGTAAGGGCTGCGCAGTGACGGAGCGGTAACGGATATGCCAAGGGCGGCCCTCACGGGCCGTCCTTTTTTCATGTCCTTGGCCTGAAAAAATGTGGGGGAAGGGGCCCCGCCAACGCGAGCGGTGTCTCCTTCCCCGGTGCGTTTCACCCAGGAGGATAGGGCGCTGCGGAGACGTCAGGGCTTTCCCGCAGCACCGGTCCCCGGTACGGCACTGTGGCATCTGATGCCGGGTTGCTGTGGCTGGGGACGCCTGCTCCGGGAGGGCACCCCTCCTGGAGCAGGGCGGTGTCCCGGGATCAGGGCCGCCCGTCCTGCCAGTAACGCCGGCAAAGATACTCCAGCAGGCGGGCATGGCCTGGCAGTGCCCTCAACGGATGCAGCAGCTCTTCGGGGGCAAGGAAGAGCGCAGGTTCCCGGACAAGCGCATTCCATGTCCCGGCAAGATCCCCCCGACGGCCTGCCTTGCCCGCACAGCCCGAACGAAGCGCCGTATTGCCGCGCGGGATGACCATGACATGCGTGAACGCCGTGGCCTGTCCGTTGCGGGACGGATCCTGCGTCATCCTCCAGCCCAGCAGGGTCTGGCGCATGAGCTGGTAATACGGCTCGGTCAAAAGCTCTTTAAAAAACGTGGTGTCCACCTCACTGTTGCAGAAGGTGAAGGGACTGCCGTCACGGGTGAAAAAGCTCCTGTAGCGCCAGAGGCGTTCATCCATCCTGCTGCCGGGATTCTTCTTACTCGTGGAAGGATAACTTTCCGTGTATTTCCATTCGATGAGGAACAGACGGATGTCCCCCCCGGCATCCCGCCCCTTCATGACCGCATCCACAGACGTGGCATTGGCGCCCCGGGCCAGCGATCTGCCCCGCTGTTCCTCGTTGAGGTAACTTCCGCCCCCTGTGACTTCAAATTCCACGAACATGCCGCGTGCATGGATGTCCACGGGCAGGGCTTCCTCCATATCCGGGCGCAGCCCTTGCAGCAGCAGCGTGGCGGCCTTCCCGTCACGGCACAAGGGAAAGAGATGGTTGAGGCAGGCCACCTGCGAAGAAAGCAGATGACCAGTGGGCAGGCTGCACGCATGTCCGGCGACCACCTTTTCCCCGCCGGAGTTCCAAAAGCATACCGTGCCCTCCGCTCCCGGCAAATGCCCGCTGCAATAGAGCAGCACCTCGTCCCGTATCGGGGCCAAAAGATTTTTTTCAGGCGCCTGCAGGACGAAGGGGTATGCCTTCCCCTTGAATTTCCCGCCGCCGGGATCTCCTTCGAACAGATGGGCAAGCTGGCGCAGATGATGTTCTTTCTGGGCTTCCCGGTATGTCATGGTGCTCCCTCCCAGTCCCCAAAAACATAGGCGGGAGCCCCCCGTCTCGCAAGGGGACTCCCGCCGTCGCGACTGTCAGGCCGGGCAGCCGCAGGGCCGCCGGAACTGCCCCTTGCCCGTGTTGGCATATGTGTGGGAAGGGCAGGCAAGGGCGTACCCCGGCGACAGGGGCGAGAGTGCCCTGCGGACCTTCCAGCTGATGGAATCTCAAAAAATACTTCGGAAAAGAAGGAAGCGCCGCCCAAAGAAAAAGGGGCCTCCCGGTGAGGCCCCTTTCCAGATGGCGACGCGGCGGTCTCGTCCGCAGCGTTAATTGTGGTTGTAGAAGTTGATGAGGCAGCCGTCCAGAATAATCTGGCGTTCGTCGGCGGTCAGGTCGCCCAGACGCAGTTCCACAGCCTCCACGGCCCCGGCAGCGCTCACCAGCCAGCCGGTGATGCCGGCGGCATCCTGTTCCACAGCGGTACGGATGCCGGGCAGGACGAAGCAGTCGCCCACGCCGAGCTTCTGCGCCAGAGCGGCGTCGGCCAGCAGGGGCAGCATGCCCCAGTTGATGAGGTTGGAACGGTAGCGCTTGGTGGCGTATTCGGCAGCCACGTTGGCCCAGCCGCCCAGCACCTTCTGGCAGGAGGCAGCCTGTTCGCGGGCGGAACCGTCACCGGGCTTGAGGGCAAAGATGGTGGAACCGATGCCCGTGTCCTTGAGGCCGGCGCCCAGCACCGCGGCATAGACCTCGGGCTGCGCGGCCTTGAGGGGCGCCAGCATGCCTTCCAGCTTCGCCAGCAGGGCGGCATCGGCAGGATCTGCCAGACGGGCCTTTTCCATGGCCTGCACGTCCTTGGCGCGGCCCACATAGGCGGGATCCTTGCGCGACAGGGTGAACTCGGAAAGCTTGAGCGGGTTGGAACGAAGGGACGAGGTCTCGCCCGAGGGGATGAGCTCGTCCGTGGTGGTCACAGGGTCGGTGATGACCGAAGCCAGCGGCAGCACCAGGTTCTCCGGCAGGGGGCTCATGGACGGCCAGTCGGCGATGTTGGGACCGCGCTTGAGTTCCGCGGCGGCATCGGCCTTGCCGAAGCCGTTGTAGACGCGGCGCTGGTAGATGCCGGCATCGAAGGTGTAGGTGGCGTCCACGGCCAGCTTGTCCCAGTCCAGTTCCGTGGCCGGGGTCAGGCGGCCACCGTTGGCGGCGGTGGCGGCGATGGAGCGGGCGTCCATGAGGGCCACGGCAGAGATCTGGCCGTTGCCGGGCTTGGAGCCTTCGCGGTTGGGGAAGTTGCGGGTGGAGTGGCGGATGGACAGGGCACCGTGGGCGGGCGTGTCGCCGGCGCCGAAACAGGGACCGCAGAAGGCGTTCTTGATGACCGCGCCGGCGGCCATGAGCTTGGCAGCGGCGCCGTTGCGCACCAGGGCGATGGCCTGGGGTTCGCTGGCAGGATAGACAGAGAGCGAGAACTCGCCGCAGCCGGTGCTCCGTCCGTCCAGGATGGAGGCGGCCATACAGCAGTTTTCGAACGAACCGCCCGCGCAACCGGCGATGATGCCCTGGTCCACCCACACGCCGCCGTCATGGATCTTGGCGCGCAGCTTCAGGCCTTCACCGGCCTTGCCGAACTGCTTGCGGGCCTCTTCTTCCACGGCAGCGAACAGTTCGTCGGCATGGCGCACCACTTCGGCCACAGGATAGGCGTTGCTGGGATGGAAGGGCAGGGCCATCATGGGTTCGATGGTGGACAGGTCCACGCGGATGCAGCGGTCGAAGCAGGCGGGCTTGTCGTGACGCAGCTCGGTGTAATCGTCGGCGCGGCCGTGCATGGCCAGGTAATCGCGCACCTTGTCGTCCGTGGTCCAGATGGAGGACAGGCAGGTGGTCTCGGTGGTCATGACGTCGATGCCGCAGCGGTATTCCACGGAAAGTCCCGCCACGCCGGGACCGGCGAATTCCATGACCCGGTTCTTGACGAAGCCGTTCTTGAACACCGCGCCGATGAGGGCGATGGCGATGTCCTGCGGGCCCACGCCGGGACGGGGAGCGTTCTCCAGCCAGACCAGCACCACTTCGGGGCGGGCCACGTCGTAGGTCTTGCCCAGCAGCTGCTTGACCAGCTCGGGGCCGCCTTCGCCCACGGCCATGGTGCCCAGGGCGCCGTAGCGGGTGTGGCTGTCGGAGCCCAGGATCATCTTGCCGCAACCGGCCATCATTTCACGGGCGTACTGGTGGATGACCGCCAGATGAGGCGGCACGAAGATCCCGCCGTACTTGCGGGCGGCGGTCAGGCCGAAGAGGTGGTCGTCCTCATTGATGGTGCCGCCCACGGCGCACAGGCTGTTGTGGCAGTTGGTGAGCGCGTAAGGCATGGGGAAGCGTTCCAGGCCGCTGGCGCGGGCCGTCTGGATGATGCCCACATAGGTGATGTCGTGCGAGGCCAGGGCATCAAAACGCAGGCGCAGGGTAGGGTCGTCCCCGGCAGCCGTGTTGTGGGCGGCCAGGATGCTCCAGGCCAGGGTATTTTGACGGGCAGCGGCGCAATCGATGCCGCGCGCCGCGGCTTCTTCCTGTTCCATCAGGGTGTTGCCCTGCACAATGACCGGTTTGTCGCTCAGTTGGATCATCTTGCTTCCTGCGTAGTCTGTGCTGTGCCGTGATGGCGATGAAAGGCAGGCCCGGACTTTCCCCGTCCACGGCGACGGGGCGATGTACAAGCATCCGGCGGGCGTGAAATTTCGCACCAGATACTATGCCACAGGCCAAAATGCTTTGGCAATGCCATTAAAGGCACTGTGTTTTGAGGGAGGGGGGAACCCCTCATCTCTGCTGTCGATACCCGTAAATCTCCTTCGTCGCTAACGGGCACGGCCCTTCAGGCCGCCATTCGGTCGCTGCTAACGCGAGAGACGTTCCCCCCTTCCCCAGCGGGTTTTATTATGCTGCGGCATTGCCGCAGTATCCCTGCAGGAACGGTCTCCAGACATAAATGATACGCGGCATCACATCCCTTTTGTTTCCATCTCCTTGCTGCAATCCGTTTCCGCAGGCCTTGCCCTGCATCCATAGAGGAGATGATATGTATCCTTGTCGCAACAGACACCTTGGGACACCACACGGAGCCAGGCGCAGACGAAAAAAGGACGCCTTTCGGCGTCCTTTTTGGTTGTATCGGAAGGAGGGAGCAGGACTATTCCACGGTCACGCTCTTGGCCAGGTTGCGGGGCTGGTCCACGTCCTTGCCCAGATAATCGGCCATCTCGTAGCTGAACAGCTGCATGGCGGGCAGGGCCATGAAACCGGCCAGGGGAGCGGGCAGGGCAGGGATCTCCCAGACATCGTCCACGGCCAGGTCCATGCCCGGATTGGTCAGGGCGATGACCTTGCCCTGACGGGCCTGCACTTCCACGATGTTGGATTTCACCTTGGGGAAGAGGGCATCGTCCAGAGCCAGGGCAAAGGTGGGGAAGGCCGGATCGATGAGGGCGATGGGGCCGTGCTTCATCTCGCCGGCGGCATAGCCTTCGGCGTGGATGTAGGAAAGTTCCTTGAGCTTGAGCGCCCCTTCCAGGGCCAGCGGGTAGCAGTGGCCGCGGCCCAGATAGAAGAAGTTGCGGGCCTGGGCATAGGCACGGGCCAGC
This sequence comes from uncultured Desulfovibrio sp., assembly GCA_937926875.1. Taxonomy (GTDB): domain Bacteria; phylum Desulfobacterota; class Desulfovibrionia; order Desulfovibrionales; family Desulfovibrionaceae; genus Desulfovibrio. The sequence continues at coordinate 26,442 of CALBAX010000110.1, read as the reverse complement.
TGGCGGGCCTTCCCGTGCATGGCGGGCAGGGCGGCATCCAGCTGGGAGGGCAGGGATTCCAGCAGGGCGATCTGGCGGGCGCGGGCCGCCGCGTCCATGATGCCCTGACGGCCACCCCAGTACAGGGCCACCAGCGCCAGCATGAGCATCTGGCTGCACATGGCCTTGGTGGAGGCAACACTGATCTCGGGCCCGGCCTGGGTGTAGATGACGGCCGAGGACTCGCGGGCGATGGACGAGCCCACCACGTTGCACAGGCCCAGCACCGGCACGCCGTGTTCCCGGGCGATGCGCAGGGCGGCCAGGGTATCGGCGGTCTCGCCGCTCTGGCTGATGACCAGCACCATGTCGTCCTTGTCCAGGGGCAGGCTCTCGCGGTAACGGAACTCGGAAGCTATCTCCAGCTGCACCGGCACCTTGGCCCAGGGTTCGATGAGGTGCCGCGCCCAGAGGCCGGAATGGTAGGACGTGCCGCAGGCCACGATATGCAGACGGCGCGGCACGGGCAGGGCATCCAGTTCGGGCAGGAGCACGGTGTCACGGGCAGCGTTGAGGCGGCCGCTCAGGCCGTCCACGATGACCTGGGGCTGCTCGAAGATCTCCTTGAGCATGAAATGCCGGTAGCCGCCCTTCTGGGCCGCCTGCATGTCCCACTGGATGATCTGGGGCTCGTGCTCCACAGGGGAAAGGTCGGCCAGGCTCAGGATCTCGTATTCGGTATTGGTGGCGTGCACGATCTCGCCGTCTTCCAGAAAGACCACCGTGCGCGTGTAGGGCAAAAAGGCCGGGATGTCCGAGGCCACGAAATGTTCGCCCGTGCCGATGCCGAAGATGAGCGGGGCGGACATGCGCGCGGCCCAGATCTCCCCGGGATATTCCCGGCTCATGAGGCAAACGGCATAGGCGCCGTGGGCCCGGCGCAGGGCCGCGGCAAAGGCCTTGAGCAGGTCGGGTTCCTGCTTGTGGCAGTCGGCGATGAGGTTGACCAGCACTTCCGTGTCGGTCTCGGAATGGAAGACATAGCCCTTTTGCAGCAGCTCTTCCTTCAATTCCTGGTAATTCTCGATGATGCCGTTATGCACGATGGCCAAACGGCCGTCGTTGGAAGCATGGGGATGGGCGTTGCGCTCGGCGGGCACGCCGTGCGTGGCCCAGCGGGTATGGCCCATGGCGCAGGTGGCCAGGGAAACAGGCTCCTTGGCCAGCTTTTCTTCAAGGGCAGAGAGTTTGCCCTGTGCTCGGGTGATGCACAGCTCGCCGCGCTGCACGCAGGCAACGCCCGCGGAATCATAGCCGCGGTATTCAAGACGCCGCAGGCCTTCGATGACCACAGGCACCGCCGGACGGTGCCCGGCATATCCGATAATGCCACACATGGTGACCTCCTATGCGATAAGGGATGGCGGAGAGGGGAGCTTTTTTTGAGGGGGGAGGGGGACCTTTTCCTGGCGGAAAAAAGGTCCCCCGCAACCTCCCCCCATCCTTCCAAAAACCGCTCATATGCTGTTTTGCCCCACAGGGCAATCCCCGCCTACGGGACGCACAGCGCCCGCAAAAATCAGGGAAAAACGCCGCAGGGAACGGTTATTTTGTCAGTAAAGTCCCGGCCCGGCAAGTGCCCCTCAGGAAGGGACGCCGGGAGGGCGGAGCCCCTCCCCTTGCATCCCCGAAAAAAGAAAGCGTGTTTGCCTGCTTCATCATGCCGCCCGGCAACGCCTGTTCTGATTCCCTGCTTCTGAAGGATAAAAGCCAGCCGTCTGCAGGTGGTTTTCCCCCATGTCTTCGGGGCACGCACGGCAACAACAGAAAAGAGGCTGCCCTTGCGGGCAGCCTCTGATGAACGGGTTTTGGGGAAGGAGGGGGTCTGGGGGAGGAAACTCCTTTTTGCCGTTAGCAAAAGGGCTTTCCTCCCCCAGCCTTTATCTTTCCTAGATACCGGCGCTTTCCAGCACGCGGCTGTTGTAGACTTCGATCTTGGCCTTCTGTTCCAGCATGCGCATGAAGGTATGGTACATGCCTTCCACGCGCTTGCGCTGCACCAGCTCGGTGAGCAGGTTCTCCATGCCGGCCCAGCCGTCGGACTTGGGCTGTTCCACGGCGGTCACGCGGCAGAGCAGGGCACCGCACTTGCTGCTGTCGTCCTGCTCGTACACGCTGAAGGCCTGGTCGATCCAGGTCTGCGGCGCGGCACGGAAGATGACCTGGTTCATGGCAGGATTGGGCACGAAGGAGGCCAGGGCGCCGTCACGGGCCAGGTCGGCGCTCCGCACACGGGCGGCATCTTCAGCAGGCAGCTGGCCATCGGTCATGGCCTTGCGGATGGCAGTGGCCTTTTCCATGGCGGCCTGCAGGGACTTTTCCGCCACCAGGGCCTTCATGACGCGGTCGCGGGCCTGGTCCAGGCTGGGCGTGGTGGACGGCTCGGAGGTGAGCACCCGCACCACCAGGTAACGGTCACCGGCTTCCAGGGCCGTGTCCACAGGGGAATTGGCCGGGGACTTCATCAGGCTGGCCGCCATCTCGTCGCTGATGCCCAGGGCCTTCTGCAGTTCGGCCTGGCCCACCAGACCGGTGCGCTCGGCCTTGAGCAGGGGATGTTCCTTGCCGTCGGCATCCTTGTAGCTGCCGGCACGGGCCGCGCTTTCCTCCAGGGGACGGTTGTTGATGTTGTCACCGATCAGGCTGTCCAGCACGTCGTTGACCTTTTCCACGCCTTCCTGCTTGGCCAGGATGGCGCGCACCTCGGCTTCCACTTCGGCAAAGGGCTGCACGCTGGCGTCCTTGCGTTCTTCCATCTTGATGATGTGCAGGCCGAACTGGCTGCGCACGGGCTCGGAGATCTGGCCGGGCTGCAGGGCCCAGGCGGCATCCTCGAAAGGCTTCACGGTCTGGCCGCGCTGGATCCAGCCCAGCTCACCGCCGGGGCCGGCGGCTTGGGGGCCGTTGTTGGCATCGGCCACGGCGGCGAAGTCGCCCTTTTCCGCCTCGCTGCGGATGCGGGCGGCCTTTTCCATGGCCTGCTTCACGGCAGCTTCGGGAGCGTTCTCCGCCAGGGGCACCAGGATGTGGGCCACCTTGACCTGTTCGGGCTGGCGGAAGCGCTGCTGGTTGGCTTCGTACCACTTGCGGGCGGCCTCGGCATCCACGCTTTCGGGACGCACCAGGGCTTCAGGCGCCACGGCCACATATTCCACTTCCACGCGGGGCTGGCTGGCCAGCTCGGCCTTGTGGGCCTCGTACCAGGCGCTGAGCTCTTCCCCGGTGGGCTTCACCGAAGCGGCAAAATCGGCAGCGGGCAGGTACAGGTACTCCACCGTGCGCTGCTGGGTGAGGAAATCATAGTACTTGCGGGCTTCGTTACCGGCGGCCCAGGCGCTGCCGGCCACGGTGCGCATCACCTTGTCACGCAGGATGCTGTCGGCCAGGCCCTGTTCGTATTCGGCCACGCTCATGCGCTGGGCTTCGATGGTGCGCTTGTAGGCCCCGGGATCGAACTTGCCCTGGGCGTCCTGGAACGCGGGCAGCCTGGAGACCACGTAATGCATCTCCTCAGGGCTCACGGTCAGCCCCACGCGGGCGGCTTCCTGACGGATCAGCTGGGCGCTGATGAGTTCGTTGAGCACCTGACGGCCCAGCTTTTGCTGCACCAGGGCCTCACGGGTCAGGGAGGGGTCATTGCGCATGGCGTATTCGGCGGCCCGCTGATAGGCCTGCTCGAACTGCTGGGCCGTGATGGGCTCACCGTTGACCTTGGCCACCACATTGCTGGAACCGCCGTCGGTCAGGCTGCCGACGCCCCAGAACATGAAGACGAGGATGATGATGGCGAAGGCGACCTTGACGCCAAAGGACTGGGCATTGGAACGGATATAATCAAGCATGGGCACTCCGAAAAAAAGCACGGAATTATTGCCCGCAACGATTCGGGCAACGGACAACAATAGGGGCATTCCGTCAAAAACTCAAGAAGGGCGGGAAAGCGGCCCCTCCATCCGCTGCTGACAAGCGGAGTCCTTTGCCCTATATGCAGGGGATGGATCATACAGCTATCGAAAGCCTGCTGCAGGCCGTGGCCCGGGGGGACATCCCTCCGGAACAGGCCTTGCGGCATCTGGGAGACGCCACTGCGGCCGACAGCCTGCAGGGCCTGCATCTGGATCATGGACGCGCCCTGCGTACCGGCCTGGGCGAGGTCGTCTTCGCCCAGGGCAAGACCGACGGGGCCCTGGCAGGAGCCGTACGCGGCCTCCACCGGCGCGGGGCCCCCGTGCTGGTCAGCCGTGCCTCGGAGGCGCAGGGGGCCTTGTTGCAACAGGAATTCCCCGGGGGCCGCTACTGGGCGCAATGCCGTCTTTTCTGCCTGGGCGGCGAGGCGCAGGACGTGCCGGAACTGGGCCCGCCGTGGCCCGAACAGGGCGAGATCATGGTGGTCACGGCCGGGGCGGCCGATATCCCTGTAGGTGCCGAAGCCTACGGGGCGCTGCGCTTCTGGGGCCATGACTGCGGCTTCCTCACCGACGTGGGCGTGGCCGGGCTGCACCGCCTTGCCCCGCACATCCGGGACCTGCGCGCCGCCCGCCTCATCATCGCCGTGGCCGGCATGGAAGGTGCCCTGCCCGGCGTGCTGGCCGGGCTGGTGCCCTGCCCGGTGCTGGCCGTCCCCACCTCGGTGGGCTACGGCGTGGGCGCGGGCGGCATGGCCGCCCTCCACAGCATGCTTTGTTCCTGCGTGCCCGGTCTGGCCGTCCTCAACATAGATAACGGTTTCGGCGCCGCGGCCTTCGCAGCCAAACTGCTGCGCCACGCCTGACGCAGGCGAGACATGTGCATAACAGATACAACTATCTGTTTTATAACAATAAACAAGTTGATACATCCAAAGTTCTCCTGACAGGAGGGCACGCCCGCATCCCCGGGGCGGCCTTGCGGGCCGTCCCGGCCTGGCTGCCAACGATGTTCACGCCAGCGGGCGGACATGGCAGCCTTTTTCCCATCCCCTTCCCCCCTCTCCTGCGCAGGACTGCCCGGAACACAGCCATGGCACGGGCGCTGTCCCTGCCGGGATCGCTGGCACTGTTGATGCATCTGCCCGTACAGGCCACAGGGACAGGCCGGGCAGACAGCCTTCAGGATCTTCAACGACCGGAGCAACCATGACACCGCACCAGATGCTGGACGCGCTTTCGCGCCAGACAGGGACAGCCCTGGCATTCAACGGGGACGGCCTGTGCCGCCTGCGCTTCGACGGCCGCTTCATCGTGGACCTTGAGGTCACGGACGACGGGGACGCCATCTACCTGTATGCCCGCCTGGGGACGCTCCCTGCCGGTGAACAGGGCAGGGGGCTGATGGCCCGGATGATGCGGGCCCACTGCCTGGGCCGGGAAAGCGGCCACACGCTTTTCGGCCTGGACGGCGAAGAGATCATGGCCTTTGCCCGCGTGGCAGTGGCCGGGGCCGCGGAAGGGACGCTCTTTACCGCGCTGGAAGATTTTCTGGATGTCCTGGCCCACTGGGCCGACGAGCTGCAACAGGCCCGCTAGACCGGAGCCCCTCCCGTCTTGCCGCCGTGTTCCAGAACAGACAGCGGCCATATCCGGCCGGGGCTCCGCGTACAGGTGAAGGGCATCTCGCCGGCGGCAGTTCCGGCAAAGGGGCCGTGCGAAAGTCCATACGTATGCTGATTCCCGCAGGAGCCTCCACCGGCCCAGCACTACACAGGCGGACGCAGGGCAGCAGCACCGCAGGAGATCCCGCGGCAACCAGCCCGGCCACGGCAGCCGGGACATACCGCCAGACCGCCGCCAACCATCATGAAGAAGGGGGACGCCATGCCAGGACCAGTGCAGGCACCGCAGACACGCTACATCGGCCTCGATACGGATTTCGGCTATGACGCCCTGGGCGGCATGGGCCGCCTTGGCAGGCACAGCATGGAAGTGCTGGAGCCGGGCACACGACAGAGCGACCGCATCCCGGGCCCGCCCAGGACGGTGGGGCGCTGGTTCGCCAAACTGCTGGACAGCCTCACCCCGGCCGGCTGGCGTGCCCAGGGCAAGTTCCGTCGCGGGCTGGAAGACTTCAGCGCCCAGACGGGCAGGATCCTGGGCCATCTGCGCAATGCCGCTGCCGGTGCGCCCGACGATCCCCAGCGCCGGGCGGATCTGGGATCGGCCCTGCGGGAGCTGGCCGGGCTGCGGCAGGCAGCGCGCCCCATGACCAGCCGGGGCACGGACTATGCCGAGCTGCTCCAGACCCGGGTGCGCCGCAACATGGCCATCCTGCGCGAGGAAGACCCGCAACGGGCCCAGGAACTGCGGCAATTGCAGACGAGCGGCCTGCTGGATGCGGTCATCGCCGACCTCGATGACGGGCAGGCGGACATGGCCGCCGACCTGGCCCTGATCCGGGACGCCCTCCACACCGGCGCGGACGACATGGCCGCCCGCGTGGAGACACGGGCCACCGACCTGGGAGCGTCTCCTGCCGCACCGGTCGACGACGCAACGCCCCAAACGGCCCCGCAGCCCTATCGCTCCCGTTTCAGCCCTGCCGCCCTGCGGGACTTTTTCCTGGGCCGCCTCACCTTCAGGGAGGAAGCACGACAGGCCCTGCAGGAACGCCAGGCCACCCTGGCCCGTTTCACGGGCGAGGCCCGGGACAGCCTGCAGGCCGCTCTGGAAGCCGTGGACGCTGTCCTGCAGGACAGGCTGGCGGCCGATGCGGACAGCTTTGCCCATGTCCAGCATCAGGTGGACGAAAAGATGCGCCGGGCCATCCACTGCGCCCTGGACGATGTTTGCGGGCTGGCCCTGCGCCATCTGGACACGCCGGAGAGCGTGGGGCAGGAGGGGCAGGATTTCCGCCGCATCGACGCGGGCTTCGTCCGGCAGGAGCTGGCCGCCCTCGAACGCGGCGACCGGCCTGCGACCGGAGACAGCGCCCCGACGGACACGGCCCGCCCCGACGCGGACCCGTTCCGGCAGGGCATCCGTCAGGCACGCCGGCAGATACAGGACATTTCCCGCCTGTACGGCCAACTGACAGAAGGCCTGGGCGAACTGGCGCAGCGGGACAGCCGCTGCCGGGCCTGCCTGCTGCTGCACGGGCTGGCCGAGACCGACCTGCCCCCGGACATGGACGATCAGGAATGGGGCCGGGCCTGTGACACGCTCATCGAGGCCCTGCGCTCCCCCGGCACGGATCCCTGGGCCGTCAGGGACGCCCTGGCCGTCATCGACCGGAGGACGGGGGATGCCCGGATGCCGGAAGCCGTGCGCCAGCGTTTTCGGGAAGGGCGGGCCGCTCTGCTGCGCCATCTCGAACCGGCCACAGATCGCCCTGTCTTCCAGCTCGCCGGGACCGGCCAGGCTGAGAGCCGTCTGGATGCCCTTGAACAGGCCCGCGCCCTGCATCAGGTGGTGGGCCACGCGGGAGCGCTGTTGCAGCGTGCCCGGCTGCCGCAGGCGGACAGCCTCATCTCCCAGGGGCTCCAGATCAGCCGTCTGGCCCTGCGCCTGCGTACCGACAGCCCGCGCGAGACGGAACACCGGCAGCAGGCCATCACGGAACTGCGCACGTCCGTCGCCCGCTTCATGGCCAACCTTACCCTGGCCCGGATGCAGACGGAGAACCCCACCGTGCACAGCGCCCAGCCCGAAGCGCGGGGGCTGGACACCAGCGGCGCCCGGGAGGGACTCGACCTGATCCGGCAGAGCGTGGGACGCATCCTTGACAGCCTGCAAGACCAGGAAGGCGGCGTGGTGGCACGCGCGGCCCTGCAGGACGGCCTGCGGCTGCTGGAAAAGGGCAGGGACGCGGCCGTGGCCTGCGGCAGGCTCCTCGACAACGTCATCCACAAGGAAACGGATGTGGCGGAACAACTGGCCGTCTGTCTGGAATCCGGCCGGGACGATGCCGCCGCGGCCCTGCACGGCCTGCTGGAAGGCAGCCGCTGGGCCAAGGGCAAGCACGGCGAGGCAAAAGCAGCCATCGACGCGTTCCTGACAGCCCTGCGCCCTGTGCAGGAAAGCCGGGGACAGAGCCAGCTGCTGCGCTTCCTCGCCAACCGCCTGTCCGGCGCCTTCACCCCGCACGATGTCTACATGGGCTTCGACGGGAGCATCCACATGCTCATCAATACGGACAGGCAGGGCCTTGGCGGCAGCCGGAAGCTCCAGGGCACCCGCTGGATCACCCTGCCGCCGCCGGACCAGCTCCGGCCGGGCGTCTCCACCGGCGTGCACCGCCTGGACCAGCTGCTGGACGCCGGGGACAACCGCACGGTCTTCTATCCGCAGCTCCACCAGCTGCTGACGCGCTATTTCTCCGGCATCCCCTATGATCTCAGCCTTCCCGGAGACGGGCAGTAACCACGTGAAGCAGTCCCGGGGAAGACTTTTTCCCCGGTTCTCTTCAACAAGGTGCGTATACGGCCCCCTGCTTCCGCACACAGCCCCTTCACAGGGGCTTTTGCTTTTCAGGAGCGGGGCAGTCTCCCTCCAAAAAAAGACATAAAGAAAGTGCATTTGGAGGGGGATGGGGGGGCTTTTGGGGAAGGTACCCCCTTTGGGCACTGGTCAAAGGGGGTACCTTCCCCCAAAAAAAACGAACGCCCCGTGCATGGCGCGGGGCGTTCAGTTTGGCGTACTGCCCAAAAAACATCGTGGACGCTACCTGGCGGAAGGCTCCACGTCGTCCACAGGCACGATGCTGTCCACATCATATTCCAGCAGCGACGTCTGGCCCAGCAGCAGGGCGCGTTCCTTTTCCACGGTCTTGCGGAAGCGGTCCATGGAGGCCTTGCGCACGCTCTCGCCGCGCGGGTTGATGGCCTTGGCCGGATTGACGAACTTGCCGTTCTGCCGCAGGCGGAAATCCAGATGCGGCCCGGAGGAAAGGCCCGTGCTGCCCACGAAGCCGATGACCTGGCCCTGCCGCACGCGCTGGCCGTTGCGCAGGCCGCGGGCATAGCCGGACAGATGGGAATACATGGATTCCAGCCCGGCCGAATGCTTGATGATGACCTGGTTGCCGTAGCCTCCGGCCCAGCTGCGCCGGGTGACCACGCCGTCGCCCACGGCCTTGACCGGCGTGCCGGTGGGCGCGCCGTAGTCCACGCCCAGATGCGGACGGCTGTAACCGAGGATGGGATGCTTGCGGTTGTGCGAGAAACGGGACGTCACGCGGGTGAAGGCCAGCGGCGCCTGCAGCAGGGTCTTGCGCAGGTTCTCGCCCTTGGCGTTGTAATGCTGCGGCCTATTCTTGCCGTCGCGGAACAGATAGGCCTCGTAGGTGGTGCCCGTGTTGGTGAACTGGGCGGCCAGCACGCGGCCATAGCCCTTGTACTCGCCGTCGCGGTAGCGTTTTTCCACCAGCACCTTGAAACTGTCGCCGGGCTGCAGGTCGCGGATGAAGTTGATCTCCGAGCCGAACAGGTTGCCCAGGGCCAGGGCCAGCTGCGGGCTCTCGCCGATGTCGGCCACGGCCTGGAACAGATTGTCTTCGATGGTGGCTTCCACCTGGGCAAGAGTGGTCACATATTCGATGGGCTCCACGCGGGCCACGGGCTCTTCCGCCCCTTCCACCACCAGACGCCGGCTGGCGTCGATCTCGTACTCGAAGCGCTTGAGCTGGCCGGAAGCGGGGTCCACCACGATGGTATAAGGCTGGCCGGTACGGAAGGCCCGCATGGAAAAGACCTGCCGGGCGGCGCTCACATAGGGGTGGGATCCGGAAGCCGTGTTGCCCTCGATGATCTTGCTGACGGTATCGCCCTTTTCCACCGTGCCGTGGACCACGGCCTCGCCGTTGATGATCTCGGCCCCTTCGGGCAGGGGCACCGCGGGCTGGGCCTCCTGGGCCGGCGCGGCCTCTTCAGCGGCAGCTTCGGGAGAGGCAGGGGCTTTTTCCTGCCCGGCGTCCTCCGGTCCGGCTGCGGGGGCCGTTGCCTCCCCATCCCGGGCCGGCACCCCGGCGGCCTGTTCCGTCACGGCCTGGCCGGGAGCCGTATCTGCATCCTCCGGACTCCAGGGCAGGTGAGCTATGCCCAGCTGTCCGGCCAGCAGGCCGAGGAGGATCACGAGGACGAAAAAGACTGCAAGTCCTGTTTTCTTCATGCGGTACACTCCAAACAGTATGGCATATAGCCTGCACGCCTGTCAGTTGTCCAGCAAGATGCCCGGTGCCCCCTCCGGGCGGTGGACACGGGCCGCGCCATGCCTCCCCCAAAGGGATGTTCGTTGTGTAAGTATGTGCAAAAAGAATACAACATATTGAAAATAAAAGAAATGATAAGCACATCACCCTCTTGATTTTCTCATGCCTGCCGTATAGATGTTGCTCACGCAACAAACAATCATCATCGCAGCAGCGCCACAGGGCGCTTTCCTGAGGGGGTTTCGTGTCTTTGCATCTCTCCTACAAAAAATGGCTGTTCTTCGTCCTTTCCTCAGCCTATCTGGTGGTTTTCATCCAGAACGTGGCCATCACCGTGGTCACCCCCGATGTCATGCAGGACCTCGGGCTCTCCTCCGGCGACATGGGCCTGCTGGGTTCCGTCTACCTGTATGCCTATGCCCTCACCCAGGTCTTTTCCGGCATCCTCTCCACCCGTTTCGGCCCGCGCCGCCTGCTGAGCTGCCAGTTTCTGGTGGCGGCCCTGGGGGGCTTCATCTTCGCCACGGCCCACAGCCTGCCCATGGCCGTGGCCGGGCGCCTGCTCAACGGCCTGGGCATGGCAGGGGTCATGTCCTCATCCTTCACCCTGTTCAGCCGCTGGTTCGCGCCCGAGACCTTCTCCCGTCTCTGCACCCTGTTCTTCATCGCGGGCGGCATGGGCGGCCTGCTGGCCACCACGCCGCTTTCCCTGGCCAACCACTGGGTGGGCTGGCGGCTGGTCTTCCTTGCGCTTTCCGTGCTGACCTGTTCCCTGACCGTCATCATCCATGCCGTGGTGCGGGACTGGCCGCCCCATCTGGCCGCCACCTGCAACGGCATCCGCCTGGCCGACGTGCTGCGTGACGTGGCCGCCATGGCGAAGCAGCCCGACTTCTGGAAGATGGTCGTCTGGTATCTGACCCTGCCGTCGCAGTATTTCGTGTTCCACGGCCTCTGGGGCGCTGTCTACATGGGCGGGACCTTCGGCCTCTCGCCCAGCCTCATCGGCAACATCCTGGCCATGGGCGCCGTGGGCTTCATCGCCGGGACGCCGCTTTTGACCTGGATCAGCGAAAAACGCCTCAAGTCCCGCCGCAAGGCCATGATCCTGGCCAGCCTGCTGGCCTGCGTCTCTGCTGCGGCCCTGAGCCTGGGCAGCGCCAGCCTGAGCGTGCCCCTGCTGTTCGTCGTCTCCCTGGGCCTGGGCATCGCGGCCAACGGCCCCTGCCCCGTGGGCTATGCCACCGGCCGGGAACGCTTCGGCAACCGCATGGTGGGCAGCCTGAGCGGCATCCTGGCGTCCTCGGTCTTCGTGGGCGGGGCGCTGCTCCAGCTGCTCTCCGGGGCACTGCTTTCCTTTGCCCAGCAGGCGGGCCTGTCCCAGCCCTGGACATGGGCCTTTGCCCCGCTGGGGCTCCTGGCTGCCGTCAGTGCCCTGGCCGCCTGGCTCCTGCCCGAGACATTCGTTGATAAAAATCAATAAATAAAGTATGTTGATAAAGATACGCACAAAAGTGTCACAAGTGACATGGTAAAATTTTCCCCCGGCAGGCTGTACAGGCAGACTGCTGGGGGCTTTTGTTTGGCGCTGCCGTACCCCCCCACACAGAAGAAGCCAAAAAGGCTCACCGCCCAAATGAAAGCCTTCCTGACCCATCCGCCGCGCCGGAGAACGATTCACGCACTTGTTTCGCGGATATTTTTATGCTATAAAAACATCTTTGCGACGACCGGAAGAAGGTCCCGGATCGCAAGGGGCCGCTCATGACAAATGCACATGTTTCCCTTCAGGATTTTCGCCACCGCCTGCGCCGGCACCTGCTTGGCAGCATCCCCGGTGGCCCGGATGGCGGGGGAGCGCCCTGGCTGGATGGCCTGGTCATGGAACACCTCCCGTCCGGCAATGTGTTGCGGATCACCTTTCCCCATATCTACTTCGCCCGCTGGTTCGCGCCGCACGAAACGGATTTTTCGGCAGCCGTGAAGGCCGTCTGGCCGGACGCGGAGGCCCCCCGGCTGGAATATGTCCTGCCCGGGCGGCATCTGCCACAGGGCCCGGCGCCACAGGTGGCCCCGACCCGCATCCCGGACGCTTTTTTCTTCCATGCCGACGGCAGCGAGGACGAAGCGCCGCTGCCGGGCGGCGCCCGTAACGCCTTCCCCCTGGCCATGGCCAGGGCCGTTGCCCTGCAGGAGCCCGGGCACAGCCCCTTCCTGCTCCACGGCGAAAAGGGCACGGGCAAGAGCCATCTGCTGCACCATATGGCCGCGGCTCTCGCCCGGCAGGGCCTGCGCGTCATCCTGGCCCCGGCGGCCCGTTTTTTTCAGCACTGTCCCCTGGAGGAACAGACGGCCCCCCTGTTCTGGCAACAGGCCGACGCCCTGTTCCTGGACGACATCCAGACCCTGGGCGGGCAGCCCCGTCCCCAGCGCCTTTTGGCGGCCCTGCTGGCGCATCGCCCCCCAAAAGCCCCGGTGGTCCTGTCCATGGAGGACGGCCCCGATGCCCTTGGAACGTGGGAGCCCGGCCCCGCCGCCCGCGTCCGGCAACTGTTCTCCGCCGAGCTGACCCCGCCGGACATGGAGGCCCGCATGCGTTACCTGCAGCGGTACTGCCGGGAAAACGCCCTGGACCTGCCCCGCGAACACCTGCGCCTCATGGCACGGCGTGCGGCCCATTTCCACGGCCTGCGTTCCCTGCTGCTCCGGGTCAAGGCGGCCTGGGAAGATGCCACCGCGCCGCACCCCAGCCTGGACGACCTGGAACGTCTTGTCCGCACGGGCCCGGTGCAGGCCTGCCATGCCGGGCACGAACAGATCCTGGCCGAGGCCGCGCGCTGCTGCGACGCCGCCCCCGCCGACATCACGGGCACGGGACGCCACGCACGGCTGGTCATGGCCCGGCAGGCCGCCATGTACGTCTGTCGCCGCCACCTGGGCCTTTCCTATCCCGAACTGGGCCGGGCCTTTGGCGGGCGCGACCACAGTACCGTCATCCATGCGGTCAAAAAAATTGGAAAAATGCTGGAAAGTAACAAAGATGTGCAACACCTTGTCGCCAGGCTGGAAAAATGCGCACATCAGGAACAGCCGGACAGCCCCCCCACCGGCGGCGTGTTCAGGGCGTAGACGGGCAGTGCTTAAAGGTCTTGCTAAAATTTCATGTAAAAACAGTCTGTTGCAGATGTTGCGCACAAAAGCACAGGCATTAATTATTACAAGGATTCTTTTATGAAACTTTCCGTTAATAAGGAACAGATCATCGAAGGCCTGCAGAAAGCGGCAGCCATCATCCCTGCCAAAGCAGGGGCTGCCTACCTGCGTTCCATCTGGCTCAAGGCCGAGGAGGGCAGCCTGTCCATCATGGCCACGGATGCCAATATCGAGTTCATCGGCCGTTATCCCGCCGAAGTGAAGCAGCCGGGCCTCATCGGCGTGCAGGGCCGCGCCTTCGTGGATCTGGTGCGTCAGCTGCCCGCGGGCGTGCTCCAGCTCACCCTGGACGAGAGCACCGGAAACCTGCTGCTGGAACAGGGCCGCCGTACCTACAAGCTGCCTGTGAGCGGGGCCGAGTGGTTCCAGAACTTTTCCGAATTCCCGGCCGAGACCCCGGTGACCTGGTCGGGCGATTTCCTGCAGGACGTGCTGGACCGCGTCGTTTTCTGCATCAGCGACGACGACGCCACCGACGCCATCACCTGCCTGTACATGAAGCCCTGCGGCAACGGCCGTATCGACGTGTGCGGCCTCAACGGCCACCAGTTCGCCCTGGTCTCCTTCACCCATGACGATCTGGCCGCCCGTCTGCCCGAAGAGGGCGTGCTCATCCAGAAAAAGTACCTGCAGGACATGAAGAAGTGGCTGGGCGTGGACGAGATCGAGCTCAACATCACCGACAAGCGCCTGTACCTGCGCACCCTGGACGGCGCCGAGAGCCTGTCCGTACCGCGTGCCGGTCATGAGTACCCCGACTACACGGTGTTCATGAGCCGCCTGGAAGGCGACGGCGTGAGCCTGCTCACCGTCAACCGCAAGGAAGCCATCGAGGCCCTGGGCCGCATCCAGATCTTCAATACCGACAGTGACCGCTGCGCCTATCTCGACCTGGGCGACAGCGAAGTGCGCCTCTCCGCCCAGGGGCAGGACACCGGCTCGGCCAACGAGAGCCTGGAAGTGACCTACCGCGGCGACATCAGCCGCATCGCCTTCCCCACCCGCAACCTCATGGACGTGCTGGGCCACTTCAGTTCGCCCAGCGTGGACATGATCCTGACCGGTGCCGAAGGCCCCTGCGGCATCCGCGGCTCCGAAGACAACGAGTACACGGTCATCATCATGCCCATGAAGATTTCCGAATCCACCTATTATAGCGAGGAAGATGTTTAATGGCTCCTGACATGGCCTCCAGCTACGACGCCTCATCCATTACCATTCTCGAAGGGTTGTCCGCGGTGCGCAAGCGCCCGGCCATGTACATCGGCTCCACCGACGTGCGCGGCCTGCACCACCTGGTGTACGAAGTGGTGGACAACTCCATCGACGAGGCCATGGCCGGCTTCTGCACCCGCATCACCGTCATCCTGCACGCCGACAACAGCGTCACCGTGCGCGACGACGGCCGCGGCATCCCCGTGGACATCCACCCCAAGGAAGGCGTGCCCGCGGTGCAGGTGGTCATGACCAAGCTGCACGCCGGCGGCAAGTTCGACAACAACAGCTACAAGGTCTCCGGGGGCCTGCACGGCGTGGGCGTGTCCTGCGTCAATGCCCTGTCCGAATGGCTGACGGTCACGGTGCGCCGCGACGGCAAGCGCTACCGCCAGCACTATTCCCGCGGCGTGCCGCAGGACCAGCTGACGGTCATCGGCGAGGCCGACGGCCACGGCACCACGGTGCGCTTCCAGCCCGACGAACAGATCTTCGAGGTGCTGGAGTTCTCGTACGAGACCCTCAAGAAGCGTTTCGAGGAACTGGCCTACCTCAACAAGGGCCTGTACATCGAATGCATCGACGAGCGCACCAGCGAGACCCACGTCTTCCACGCCGAGGGCGGCATCCGCCAGTTCGTGAGCGACCTCAATTCCGGTCAGCAGGGCATCCATCCCATCATCATGGCCGAAGGCGTGGTGGACAATGTGGCCATCGACTTTGCCCTCCAGTACAACGCCGGCTACAAGGAGACCATCCTCACCTTCGCCAACAACATCCATACCAAGGAAGGCGGCACGCATCTGGTGGGCTTCCGCACGGCGCTCACCCGTGCCATCAACGGCTACGTGAAGAACCAGCCGGACCTGACCAAGAAGCTCAAGGGCACGGCCCTGTCGGGCGACGACGTGCGCGAGGGCCTCACGGCCGTCATCAGCGTCAAGCTGCCCCAGCCCCAGTTCGAAGGCCAGACCAAGACCAAGCTCGGCAACAGCGAGGTGGCCGGCATGGTGGCCGGCCTGGTCTATGACAGGCTCACGGTCTACTTCGAGGAGAACCCCAAGGACATCCGCCTGATCATCGACAAGGCCGTGGACGCCGCCCGCGCCCGCGACGCCGCCCGCCGCGCCAAGGAACTGGTGCGCCGCAAGGGCGCGCTCTCGGACAACTCCCTGCCCGGCAAGCTGGCCGACTGCCAGAGCAAGGACCCCGCGGAATCCGAACTGTTCATCGTGGAAGGCGACTCCGCAGGCGGCTCCGCCAAGCAGGGCCGCAACCCGCGCAACCAGGCCATCCTGCCCCTGCGCGGCAAGATCCTGAACACCGAGCGCACCCGCTTCGACAAGATGCTGGCCAACAAGGAAGTGAAGGCCCTCATCACGGCCATGGGCGCGGGCATCGGCGAGGAAGACACCGACCTCGACAAGCTGCGCTACCACAAGATCATCATCATGACCGATGCCGACGTGGACGGCGCCCACATCCGCACCCTGCTGCTGACCTTCTTCTTCCGGCAGTACCAGGAGATGGTGGAAAAGGGCTACGTCTACATCGCGCAGCCGCCCCTGTACCGCGTGCACAACGCGCGCATGGAAAAATTCATCAAGGACGATGCCGAGCTCAACGAGTTCCTGCTCAACCGCGTGAGCGAGGACGTGACCGTGGTGGCCGCCAACGGTCGGGAATACACGGGCCGCGACCTGATCCGCCTCATGGAGACCATCGAGAAGATCGAGCTGCGCGTAGCCGATGCCGAGAGCACGGGCATGCCCCGGCCCCTGTTCCTGGCCCTGGCCACCTATCCCCGCGCCGTGGACCGCGAGCTGCTGGAAGCCCGCGATGCCGGTTTCCTGGCCTGGCTGGAGCAGCACGAGTACGTCCTGAGCCTGGAACGGGAACACAGCGAGGACGAGGACGAAGGCCGCGTGTTCGCCGTGTTCGAGAACACGGGCAGCCACCACACCCGCCGGGGCATGGAGTTCTTTGCCTCCCGCCTGTACCGGCAGACCTGGCAGCTGTTCAGCGACCTGCGCGAGCAGTGCGGCGAGCTGAGCTTCAGCCTGCGCCGCAAGGACAGCAGCAGCCAGGCCGGCGACGTGTTCGACCTGATGCAGATGACCCTGGACGAGGCCCGCAAGGGCATCAACATCCAGCGCTACAAGGGTCTTGGCGAAATGAACCCCGAACAGCTCTGGGTGACCACCATGAACCCCGAGAACCGCGTGCTGCTGCAGGTCTCGGTGGAGGACGCCAACGAGGCTTCGGACGCCTTCGAAGAGCTCATGGGCGACCGGGTGGAGCCCCGCCGCGAATTCATCGAACGCAACGCCCTGAGCGTGCAGGATCTGGACATCTAGCTGCCGGAGGGACGACGCATGCAGGAAACTGGCAAGGAAAAGAAGAGCTGCTTGGGCTGCTCCGTCATCGCTGTCTGCGGCTGGCTGGTCTGCGCGGCCATGTGCCTGTGGCTGACCATCTCGCTGGAAGGCTATCCCAGGGCCTACAGCCTGGCCTATCCGGCGGCCATGGCGGTGCTGTTCAGCAACATCTTCGTCTTCATCTTCACCAGCTCCCGCTGCGCGGGGGACGTGCGCCGTCTCCTGCCCGCCGTGATCCGTGTCTGCTTCGGTGAGGGGACCATGCTGCTGCTGGTCTGGCTCTGGGGCCGGTACTGGCTGGCCGCCTGAGGACGCTCCCCGGCGGGAGCCGTCCGGCGGCTCCCCCGGTACATCCTTTGAGAAAGAATGCGGGACCCGCTCCCGATTTGATATTTTACCTGCGAGGCAAACGTGTCTGAACAGAACAGCGGCATACAGCAGCCGCAAGTCAGCATTGAGAAGGAACTCCGCAAGTCCTATCTGGAGTATTCCCTTTCGGTCATCATCGGGCGCGCCATCCCCGACGCGCGCGACGGCCTCAAGCCCGTGCACCGGCGCATCATGTACGCCCAGTACGAGCTGGCCAACAGTTACAACCGTCCGCACAAGAAATCGGCGCGCATCGTCGGTGACGTCATCGGTAAGTACCATCCCCACGGCGACATCGCCGTGTACGATGCCCTGGTGCGTCTGGCCCAGGACTTCTCCATGCGCGACCCGCTGGTGGACGGGCAGGGCAACTTCGGCTCCATCGACGGTGACGCCGCGGCCGCCATGCGTTACACGGAAGTGCGCATGTCGCGTCTGGCCAGCGAGTTTTTGGCCGACATCGACAAGGAGACCGTGGACTTCCGGCCCAACTACGACAACACCCTGCAGGAGCCCTCGGTGCTGCCCACCAAGGTGCCCAACCTGCTGCTCAACGGTTCGTCGGGCATCGCCGTGGGCATGGCCACCAACATCCCGCCCCACAACCTGGGCGAGCTGTGCGACGCCCTGCAGATGCTGCTGGACGATCCCCAGTGCACCATCTCGGACCTCATGGACGTGGTCAAGGGGCCGGACTTCCCCACGCGCGGCTTCGTCTACGCGGGCAAGGGCCTGTCCGACGCCTACCACACCGGTCGCGGTACCGTGAAAGTGCGTGGCCGTCTGGAAGTGGAGGAGCGCAAGAAGGGCCTGCAGGCCATCGTCATCCGCGAGATCCCCTTCGGCCTCAACAAGTCCTCGCTGGTGGAGAAGATCGCCGGTCTGGTCAATGACCACAAGATCGACGGCATCTCCGACCTGCGTGACGAGTCCGACCGCAAGGGCATCCGCGTGGTCATCGACCTGAAGCGCGGCACCATCCCGGACATCGTCATCAACAGCCTGTACAAATACACGCCACTGGAGACCAGCTTCGGCATCAACATGCTGGCCGTGGTGGACAACCGTCCCGTGCTGCTCAACCTCAAGACGGCCCTGTCCTGCTTCGTGGACCACCGTCGCGAGGTGGTCATCCGCCGTACCCGCTACGACCTGCAGAAGGCCGAGGCCCGCGCCCATATCCTGGAAGGCCTGCGCATCGCCATCGACCACATCGACGAAGTGGTGGCCCTGATCCGCGCCTCCGCCAGCCCCGACGAGGCCCGCGCCGGCCTCATGCAGCGCTTCGAGCTTTCCGAGGTGCAGGCCCGCGCCATCCTGGACATGCGCCTGCAGCGCCTGACCGGCCTGCAGCGCGAAGAGCTCATGGCCGAATACCGCGAGCTGCTGGAAAAGATCGAGTTCTTCAAGTCCGTGCTGGAGAACCCCGAAGTGCTGCGCTCCGAGCTCAAGCGCGAGATCCGCGAGATCCGCGAGACCTTCGCCACGCCGCGCCGTACCGAGGTGCTCACCGATGCCCTGGGCGGCATCGACATCGAGGACCTCATCCCCGACGAGGAAGTGGTCATCACCCTGTCGCGCCGCGGCTACATGAAGCGCACCAGCCTGGAGAACTACCAGCAGCAGAAGCGCGGCGGCAAGGGCATCGCGGCCCTGCATACCTCCGATGACGACTACGTGCAGGAGTTTTTGACCACCACCAACCACCAGTACCTGTGCCTGTTCACCAACAAGGGCCGCATGCACCAGCTCAAGGTGCACCAGGTGCCCGAGGGCAGCCGCACGGCCAAGGGCGTGCACATCAACAACCTGCTGCCCCTGGAAGAAGGGGAGTGGGTCACCACGGTGCTGGCCGTGCGCGAGTTCGCCGAGGACAAGTACTTCCTCTTCGTGACCAAGCGCGGCATGGTCAAGCGCTCCTCGGCCTCGCTCTACGCGCGCTGCCGCAAGAGCGGCCTCATGGCCGTGGGCCTGCGCGAGGACGACGAGCTGGTGGTGGTGCGGCCCATCCGTGAGGACAGCCACATCGTGCTGGCCACGGCCGACGGCTACTCCATCCGCTTCGCCTGCAAGGACGTGCGCCCCATGGGCCGCGTGGCCACGGGCGTCAAGGGCATCGCCCTGCGCCGCCAGGACGTGGTGGTGGCCGGCGTCATCCTCAAGGAGAACGACCAGACCACGGAGATCATGTCCATTTCCGCCAACGGTTTCGGCAAGCGCACCCGCGTGGACCTCTACCGCCTGCAGTCGCGCGGCGGCAAGGGCATCATCAACTTCAAGGTCACGTCCAAGACCGGCCCCGTGGTGGGCGCCATGCCCGTGCGTGACAACGACGGCCTCATCATGCTGACCTCGGCCAACAAGGTGGTGCGCATCGGCGTGGAAGACGTGCGCAGCAAGGGCCGGGCCACCATGGGCGTCATGCTGGTGCGCCTGGACGAAGGCGCGCATGTGGTAGGCTTCGACCGCGTGGACGAAGGCGGCCAGACCGGCAGCCGCATGGACGATCTGGAGGACGATGACGACGCTCCCGAGAGCACGGCGGCACCTCTGGAAAACGCTCCGGCGGAAGCGGGAGCCGATGACGGCAACGAATAGATACGCGGCGCGGCGCCCCTGGGGACGCCGCGCCCTTTGGTTCCGCTTCCCGGCAGTTGCCGGGAAGGGCCCGGACAGGTACAGGGCCGGAAAGGGCTGGCCGTGCACCCGTTTTGACGAGGCACACCATGCGGGAGAGCGACGCCGCGGCCATTAGTGCCGCCGCGGCAAAGATGCCCGTACACGCCTGCTGTCATCTGCCCGCCCATGTCCGGGAAAGAGCAGGAGTCAGGGGAGGAGCGGCGCGGGCGTGGACTTGCATTGCGCGGCCCGCCGTTATATGACACGCCCTTTGTACCGCCGTGCGCTTGGCGGCCGCCTTGGCTGTGAGGCGGGCCCCGGAGCGGTGGGAGGGCAGACGGTCCCGCCGCAGGGCGGAGGAGACAACAACGCATTTTGCGCTGGCAGTGAGGAAACGCTATGATTCGCCACGAGTGTGGTCTTTTGGGTATCTACGGTCATGAGGAAGCGGCGCGGCTGACCTATTTCGGTCTGTACGCCCAGCAGCATCGCGGACAGGAAAGCGCGGGCATCGTCACCATCGACGAGAACGGCCTGCTGCACGAGCACAAGGGCATGGGCCTGGTGCCCGATGTCTTCGCTGAAGCCAACCTGCAGGCCCTGCCGGGCGCCATCGCTCTGGGCCATGTGCGTTACTCCACCACGGGCCGTTCCGCGGCGCGCAACGCCCAGCCCTTCGTGGCCCACTACAAGGGGCTGGACATAGCCATCGCCCACAACGGCAACCTGGTGAACACCATGGAGCTGCGCGAGGAGCTGGAGAACGACGGCGCCATCTTCAGCACCACCAACGATACCGAAGTCTTCATGCACCTTATCGTGCGCGCCCTGCGCGAGCATGATCTTGTGGATGCCATCCGCGAAGCCTGCGCCCGCGTGCGCGGCGCCTACTGCCTGCTGGTCTACGCCGGCGGTACCATGGTGGCCGTGCGCGACCCCTACGGTTTCCATCCCCTGGCCCTGGGCCGTCTGGACGGTGCGCCGGTGCTGGCCTCCGAGACCTGTGCCTTCGACCTGCTGGAAGCCGACTACGAGCGTCCCATCCAGCCCGGCGAGATGCTGATCATGGACGGCAAGGGCGAACACAGCGAACAGCTGCGCGGCCCCCTGCCGGAACGTCCCCGCCAGTGCATCTTCGAGCTGGTGTACTTTGCCCGTCCCGACTCCTTCGTCTTCGGCGAGCAGGTCTACCAGTGCCGCAAGCAGATGGGCTGGCAGCTGGCCCACGAGTCCACCCCCGACGTGGACTTCATCATGCCTTTCCCCGATTCCGGCGTCTATTCGGCCGTGGGCTTCGCCCAGTGCGCCGAGCTGCCCTACGAGCACGCCATGATCCGTAACCACTACGTGGGCCGTACCTTCATCCAGCCCACGCAGAGCATGCGCAACTTCGGCGTGCGCGTGAAGATCAACCCCGTGCGCTCCATGATCGAAGGCAAGAAGATCTGCATCGTGGACGACTCCATCGTGCGCGGCACCACCATGATCACCCGCGTCAAGAAGCTGCGCGAGCTGGGCGCCAAGGAAGTGCACATCCGCATCAGCTGTCCGCCGGTGAAGTTCCCCTGTTTCTACGGCATCGACTTCGCCTCGCGCGGCGAGCTCATCGCGGCCAAGTACAGCCTGCCCGAGATCACCAGGATGCTGGACGTGGATTCCCTGCATTACCTGAGCATCGACGGCCTGCTGCGCTCCGTCATGCAGTCCGACAGCTACTGCCTGGCCTGCTTCGACGGCAAGTATCCCGTGCCCTGCCACGAGTCGGGCAAACTCCGTCTGGAATGCGGCTGCTGCGGCAGCCGTTAGTCCGAGGTTTTTCATATGGCTGTTATCGCTAATCGTATCAAGGGCTTCGCGGACATGTATCCGCCGCAGAGCTCGCTGTTCACCCGCATGGAGAATACCGCGCGCGAGATCTTCAGCCGTTACGGCTTCGTGGAGCTGCGCACCCCCGTGCTGGAATACACCGACCTGTTCAAGCGCTCCATCGGTGAAGAGACCGACGTGGTGCAGAAAGAGATGTTCACCTTCCCGGACCGCAAGGGCCGCATGATGACCATGCGCCCCGAAGCCACGGCCGGCGTCATGCGCGCCTATGTGGAAGATGCCCGCTACAGCCGCGAGTCCGTGAGCCGTCTGTTCACCACCGGCCCCATGTTCCGCTACGAGCGCCCCCAAAAGGGCCGCATGCGCCAGTTCCACCAGATCAACTGCGAATGCCTGGGCTCCCACAGCCCCTACGCCGACGCGGACCTGATCATCATGCTCACGCGTTTCCTCACCGCGCTGGGCCTCAAGGATCTGACGCTCAAGCTCAACTCCCTGGGCTGCGCCCACTGCCGCCCGCTGTTCAAGCAGGCCCTGGTGGACTATCTGCACCGTCAGGACTGCTGTGACCAGCTGTGCGAGGACTGTACCCGCCGCATGGAGACCAACCCCCTGCGCGTGCTGGACTGCAAGCAGGAAAAATGCCGCTGCGTCACCGACGAGGCGCCCCGCCTGCTGGACTACAACTGCCCCGAGTGCAGGGAACACTTCGACACCGTGCTGCGCCTGCTGGACGCCGCCGGGGTCAGGTACGAGATCGACCACCGTCTGGTGCGCGGTCTGGACTACTATTGCCGCACCACCTTCGAGGTGGTAAGCGGAAGCATCGGTGCGCAGGCCGCCGTGGCCGGTGGCGGCCGTTATGACGGCCTGGTCAAGAGCGTGGGCGGCCCCGACGTGCCCGGCGTGGGCTTTGCCTGCGGCATGGAGCGCCTGGCCCTCATGCTCGGGGACGAAGAAGCCCCCCGCCCGGATTTCTATGCCGTGGCCATGGACGCGCAGAGCCGCGACCTGAGCTTCGGCCTGGTGCAGCGCCTGCGCGGCCTGGGCCTCAAGGGCGAGATGAATTTCAGCGATGCCGGTTTCAAGGGCCTGATGCGCCAGGCGGGCAAGTCCAATGCCCGTTTCTGCTGCATCATGGGTCCCGATGAAGCGGCCGCCGGCGCCGTGGTCGTCAAAGACATGGACAGCGGTGAGCAGCAGACCCTGTCCCTGGATGCCGCGGCGGACTTCCTTGCTGCCAATTCTGACAATGGGAAAAAATAATGACTGAACAGACGCAAAGCCTGGACGTGCAGCAGGAGCACCAGAAGTTCATCGAAGACCTCGGCGACTGGGCCCGCAGCCACACTTGCGGCCAGCTGACCCTGGACAACGATGGACAGACGGTCTGCCTCATGGGCTGGGTGCAATACCGCCGCGACCACGGCGGCCTCATCTTCGTGGACCTGCGTGACCGTGAAGGCCTGACCCAGGTCGTTTTCAGCCCCGATATCGCTCCCGCCGCGCACGAGAACGCGCACATCCTGCGTTCCGAATACGTGCTGGCCATCAAGGGCGTGGTGCGTCCCCGTCCCGAGGGCATGACCAACCCCAACCTGGTCACCGGTGCCATCGAAGTGGTGGTGCATGAGTGGAAACTGCTCAACACCTCCAAGACCCCGCCCTTCGCCATCGAAGAACGCTGCGACGCCGGTGAGAACCTGCGCCTGGCCTGGCGTTATCTGGACCTGCGCCGTCCGCGCATGCAGGCCAACCTGCGCCTGCGCCACAAGGTGGCCCAGGCCATCCGCCGCCAGCTGGACGACGACGGCTTCCTGGAAGTGGAGACCCCGGTGCTCACCAAGTCCACGCCCGAAGGCGCCCGCGACTTCCTGGTGCCCAGCCGTCTCAACCCCGGCCAGTTCTACGCCCTGCCGCAGTCGCCCCAGCTGTTCAAGCAGCTGCTCATGGTGGGCGGTTTCGACCGCTACTTCCAGATCGTGCGCTGCTTCCGTGACGAAGACCTGCGTGCCGACCGCCAGCCCGAATTCACCCAGGTGGATATCGAGATGAGCTTCGTGGACGAGGAAAAGGTCATGACCATGGCCGAAAACCTCATGGCCCGCGTGTTCCACGACGTCATGGGCATGGACATCCCCCGTCCCTTCCCGCGCATGAAGTATGAAGAAGCCATGCGCCGCTACGGTGTGGACAAGCCCGATACCCGCTTCGGTCTGGAGCTGGTGGACATCACCGACATCGTGCGCGGTTCCGGCTTCAAGCTCTTTGCCCAGGCCAAGCTGGTCAAGGCCATGAAGGTGCCCGGCGGCGAATCCATGACCCGCAAGGAGATCGACGCCTATACCGAGTTCGTCAAGATCTACGGTGCCATGGGCCTGGCCTGGATCAAGATCAAGGAAAACGAGTGGCAGTCGCCCATCGCCAAGTTCCTGTCCGAAGAAGAACGTGCCGGCATCCGTGAGGCCCTGGATCTCCAGGTGGGCGACATCGTCTTCTTCCAGGCCGGCGAGCCCGCCATGGTCAACGCCGCCCTGGGCAACCTGCGCGTGCACCTGGGCAACCAGCTGGGCCTGATCCCCGAGAACACCTTCAACTTCCTGTGGGTGACGGAATTCCCGCTGTTCGAATACAGCGAGGAAGAAAAGCGCTACGTGGCCTGCCACCATCCCTTCACCTCGCCCGCGCCCGGTCATCTGGAGATCATGAACAGCGACCCGGCCCGCGCCCTGGCCCGTGCCTACGACATGGTGCTCAACGGCAACGAAGTGGGCGGCGGTTCCATCCGCATCCACTCCGCCGAAGTGCAGCGCCACATGTTCCAGGCCCTGGGCTTCACGCCCGAGCAGGCCGAGGCCCAGTTCGGCTTCCTCATCCAGGCCCTGGAGCACGGTGCGCCGCCGCACGGTGGTCTGGCCTTTGGTCTGGACCGTCTGGTCATGCTGCTTTCCGGTGCGTCCAGCATCCGCGACGTCATCGCCTTCCCCAAGACCCAGAAGGCCACCTGCCTGATGACCGAGGCACCTTCCACGGTGTCCGCGCGTCAGCTGCGTGAACTGGGCCTGCGCCTGCGCGAGACCGACAAGGAAGCCGCCAGACCCGCCGAGAACGCCCAGGCCTAGCGGGAGGATGCCATGATCCTGGATATTGTGACCTATCCCGCTGCCAGCCTGAAGGAAAAATGCGTGCCCGTGACGGAGATCACCGACGAGATCCGCCAGCTGGCCGCCGACATGCTGGAGACCATGTACGAGGCCCCCGGCGTGGGGCTGGCCGCCCCGCAGGTGGGCCGCAATATCCGCATGCTGGTCATGGACCCCGCCGCGCAGGACGAGGAGAAGCAGCCCCGGGTCGTCATCAACCCCGAACTGACCCTGAGCGAGGAGACCGTGCTCAGCCGTCAGGAAGGCTGCCTCTCCGTGCCCCTCAACTACCGGGCCGACGTGCAGCGCGCCGAGCGCGTGCACCTGCGTTACATGGATCTGGACGGCAAGATCGTGGAAGAGGATCTGGAAGGCTTCCCGGCCATCGTCATCCAGCATGAGGCCGACCATCTGGACGGCACCCTTTTCATCGACCGTATCGGCCGCCTGCGCCGCTCCCTGTACGACACCCGGGTGAAAAAATGGCTCAAGCGCAAAGGATAGTCTTCATGGGTACTCCGGACCTGGCCGCCGCCGTGCTGCGGCGGCTGGTCCGGTGGCCCGGCGGCGATGTGGTGGCCGTCTATACCCAGCCTGACCGGCCTGCCGGCCGGGGCCACAAGCTGACGCCCTCGCCGGTGAAAAAGCTGGCCCTGGAGCTGGGCCTGCCCGTGCACCAGCCCCTGAACTTCCGTCAGGAAGGCGCGGTGGACGAGCTGGCGGCCCTTGCACCCGACCTTCTGGTGGTGGCCGCCTACGGCCTCATCCTGCCGCAGGCCGTGCTGGACATCCCCACGCTGGACACCCTCAACGTGCACACCTCCCTGCTGCCGCGCTACCGTGGCGCCGCGCCCATCCAGCGCGCCGTCATGGAGAACTGGCAGCCCGGGGACGTGACGGGCGTGTCCATCATGCGCATCGTGCCCGCCCTCGATGCCGGGCCGGTCTACGCCCAGTGCGAGGTGCCCATCGGCGAGCATACGGCGGGCAGCCTGCATGACGCCCTGGCCGAAGCCGGGGGCGAGCTGCTGCTCATGGTGCTGGATCAGCTCCGCGACGGCAGCGCCCAGGCCCGGGAACAGGACGAGAGCCGCGTCACCTATGCCGCCAAGCTGACCAAGGAGGACGGCCATATCGACTGGGCCCGTCCGGCCGTGGAGGTCCACGCCCGCATCCGTGGCGTGACGCCCTGGCCCGGTGCGCGTCTGCTGGCCCGCTTCGACGGGCAGGAGGAGCCGCTGCCCCTGCTGTTCCAGCCCGGCCGCGTGGACGAACCCTGCGACGGTGTGCAGCCCGGCAGCCTGCGTACGGACAAGAAAGGTCTGTACGTGGCCTGTGCCGATCGCTGGTACCGGCTGCTGGTGGTGCGCCCCCAGGGCCGCAAGGACATGGAGGCCGCGGCCTTCGTCAACGGCCATCTGCGCCCGGCGCAGCATGGCGTGTGCGGCATGGCCGTGCCTTTTGGCGAGTAGATATTTTTTGTGGGGGAAGGGGCGTTTTTTATAAAAACTGCCCCTTCC
>CALBAX010000109.1 GCA_937926875.1 uncultured Desulfovibrio sp. | reverse complement strand
AACCCGCTGCGTGGCCAGAACAATGTGCAGGGCGCCTGTGACATGGGAGGGCTGCCCAACTACTATCCCGGCTACCAGTACGTGGATGACGAGGCGGTCCGCCTGAAGTTCGAGGCGGCCTGGGGACGCCCCCTGTCGCCTGCCCGCGGCCTGACGGCCATGGAGATGATGCACGGCCTGCAGGAGGGCAAGCTCAAGGCCATGATCATCATGGGAGAGAATCCCGTGGTCAGCGACCCGGACTCCGGCCATGTGATGAAGGCCCTGTCGTCGGCGGAGTTCCTGCTTTGCCTCGACATCTTCCCCACGCCGACCACGGAACTGGCGCACATGGTCCTGCCCGGTGCGTCGTTCGCGGAGACCGACGGTACCTTCACCAATTCCGAGCGTCGCGTGCAGCGTGTGCGTCAGGCCATCCCGCCCATGGCGGGACGGACCAACGGCCAGATCATCCAGGCCCTGTCCCGGCGGCTGGGCTATGCCATGCACTACGCCTCGGCTTCGGAGGTCTTTGACGAGATCTGCTCCCTGGCGCCCAACATGAGCGGCATGAGCTATGCCCGTCTGGAAGGGAAGGGCCTGTGCTGGCCCTGTCCCGCGCCTGACCATCCCGGCACGCCCATCCTGCATCAGGGACGTTTCACCCGCGGCAAGGGGCTTTTTTCCGCCATCCCGCATGTGCCTCCGGCGGAGCTGCCGGACGGGGAGTACCCCTTCCTGCTCAGCACCGGCATGCGCCATGCCCATTATCTGACCGGGACCATGACGCGCCGCTGTGCCATGCTGGAGCGTGAACTGCCCGAGCTGGTGACGGACATCAATCCCGCCGATGCCCGCAAACTGGAGATCCGCGAAGGTGCCCGCCTGCGCATGGTCAGCCGTCGTGGTGCTGTGGTCTCGCGCATGCACATCACGGACGATGTGCCCGAGGGCGTGGTCTTCGCTCCCCTGCATTTTGCCGAAGCCATGGTCAACCTGCTGACCTGCACCGCTCTGGATCCGGTCAGCAAAACCCCTGAATACAAGATCAGCGCCGTCAGGCTGGAGAGGGCCTAAACCATGTCCGCATATTATACCATGAATCCGGCGGACCTGCCCGCCCTGCTGACCGCCTGGCAGTCAGGCTCCCGTGTGCTGTGCCCCTGCAAGGAGCAGGACGGGACCACGCGTCTGGAGAGCTTCGTCCCGGAAAAGGGCCTGTGCCTCGACTATACCAACCTTGCCATGCCGCCGGTGGACGTCCTGAACGGCTATCAGGATGTGCTGTTCCGCTGGGAAGGCAACGAACGTACCTATGTGGCCGAGCCCGGTGCGGAAGCCATGGCCCCGACGGTCATCTTCGGCATGCGTCCCTGTGATGTGGCCGCCCTGGAATATCTGGATGATTTCTATCTGGGCGAGTACCGGGACATCAATTATTCCATGCGGCGCGAGGCCGTCACCATCGTGGGCATGAACTGCCGTACGCCCGGCAAAAGCTGTTTTTGCGCGGCCACGGGCACAGGCCCCTTTGCCCGCAGCGGCTTCGACCTGATGCTGACGCTGGACGGCGAGCTGTGCTGGGTGGAATGTGCCACGGACAAGGGCGAGAGCCTTGTGGGACAGGCCATGGTCTTTTTCCGGCCCGTGACCGAAGCGGCCCTGCGTGCCCGGCTGGACGAGCTGGAAAAGGATTGCCGCAAGGCTTTCCATGATCTGCCCGATCTTTCGCAGATCCGTACGGCCCTGCTGCAGGGCTTCGACCATCCGGTGTGGGAAGAGATCACGCCCACCTGCATCCGCTGCACGGGCTGCACGGCCGTTTGCCCGACCTGCACCTGTTTCCAGTTCAACGAGGAACGCCTGGATGCCCAGTCCGGACGCCGTGTCCGCGTCAAGGACTCCTGCCAGACGGCAGGCTTCACGCGCAATGCCGGCTGGCACAACCCGCGCAGCAAGGCTGCCGCCGTGCGCCACCGCATCATGGACAAACTGGTCTACATCCAGGACCGCTTCGGCAAAAAAGGCTGCGTGGGCTGCGGGCGCTGCATCGACGTCTGTCCGGCAGGCATCGACATCCGCAAGATAGCTGCTACCGTGGTGCGGGACTGCCCGCCCGAGGGGCAGCGCAAGCCCATGCCGGTCTCCATCCCGGAACGGGCGTCCACGCGCATCGATCCCCAGCTGTTCACTCCCTATCCCGCGCGTATCGTGGCCATCCATGACGAGACCCCGGACATCCGCCGCTATGTGATCCGCTACATGGATGAGCGCCTTGCCGAGACCTTCCGCCTGACGGGGCAGTTCTTCATGGTCACGGTCTTCGGCGTGGGGGAAGTGGCCCTGTCCATCCCCTTCGGGGACCAGCACGACGGCCAGTTCGAGTTCTGCGTCAAAAAGGTGGGCAAGGTGACGTCGGCCCTGGCCAGGCTTGGCGTGGGGGATGTCATCGGCCTGCGCGGGCCTTACGGCAAGGGCTTCCCCTACCGCTCCTTCGCCGGACGGGACGTGCTGGTGGTGGGGTCCGGCGTGGGACTGGCCCCTGTGCGGACCATCATCGTGCGCCTGCTCCAGGAGCGGGAACGCTACGGCCGTATCGCCATCATCGCCAGCGCCACGCGGTATGAGGGCCTGGTCTACAAGCAGGATCTGAAGGACTGGAGCAAGATCCCCGGCGTGACGGTGCAGTATGCCCTGGCCAAGCCGACGGATGCCGTCCAGGCCCACGTGGGCTACATCAATGACCTGCTGCCGGAACTGGGGTTCGACTGGGCCAATGCCCGGGCCATCCTGTGTGCCTCGCCGCGCCGCATCAAGCTGGTGGCCCGCGATCTGCTGGGCCTTGGCATGAACGGCAAGGACATCTTCACGTCCCTGGAGACCCACATGCGCTGCGGTGTGGGCAAGTGCGGCCATTGCAAGGTGGGTGCGCACTACATGTGCCTGGACGGGCCCGTGTTCACCTATGAGGAAATGCTCCAGTTGCCTGAAGAATTCTAGGATCGGCAAATATGCACGAAAAGGGCGGGGATGCGATGTGTCCCCGCCCTTTTTTATGGATTTTAGTCTGTCGTCGGATATTGCATATGGTCCCCCGCTATGCGGCTGGACTTGTGTTGCGGGACGGCAGCAAAAGCGAGCCTGCCCCTTCTGCGTTTAGTGGAGAGCTTTACGCTTGGCAAAGACAGGGCCGGTGCCATCAGGCAGGGGGAAGGCACTGATAGCAGGAAGCCCCCCTGCTTCTTACCAATTGAAAGGCCGGGCGCTATATCCGAAATTATTGCTTTCTGATGGTCAGCGTGGAGCCGATGGAAGCGCTGATGATGGCAGTAAGGGCTGTCCACTGGGCAAGGCTCAGCTGTTCACCCAGGAAGAGGAAACCGGAAAGGGCAGCAAGGGCCGGCTCCAGGCTCATGAGGATGCTGAACGTGCGCGAGGGCAGGTTCTTCAGCGCGATGATCTCGACGCCATAGGGCAGGGCAGAGGAAAAAATGCCCAGGATCAGGGCCAGGGGCAGGATCTCGGGCCTGAACAGATCCATACCGGAGGAGGCTAGGCCCACGGGGAAGATGGCACAGCTGCCCACGAGCATGGCCAGAGCCACGCAGGACTTGTCCAGGCTGCTGCCCGCCTTTTTGCCGAAGATGATGTAGAGCGCCCAGCAGACACCGGAACACAGGGCAAGCGCCGCGCCCAGCGGGTCGATGCTGTCCGCGCTTTGGCGCAGGGGCAGCAGGATGGCGAGACCGCCCGCTGCCAGGATGACCCAGATGAAGTCCACGAGGCGGCGGGAAGAGAGCATGGCTACCGTCAGCGGCCCAGTGAATTCCAGACCGACGGCCACCCCCAGCGGGATACGGCTCAGGGCTTCGTAAAAGCAGAGGTTCATGCTTGCCGTGGCCAGCCCGAAAACGGCGATGACTTTCCAGGCACTGCGGGGGATGGCTTTTTTCCATGGCCGCATCACCACAAGCAGGATGGTTGAGGCCACCAGCAAACGCAAGGCCGTGGTGCCGGCTGGGCCCACCAGAGGAAAGATGGTCTTGGCAAGCGAGGCGCTGGCCTGGATGGAAGACATGGAGACCAGCAGGAGCAGGACAGAAACGAGAGGTGACGTGGCTGAGATGTTCATGGAAGCAAGCTGTCCGGCAGCCCTGTGGCAGATGAGGAAAAGAGGGGAAAGGAGCCTGTTCCTTCACCGCAAGGGGAGTCCTTGGCAGTCCTCCCCCTGCAGGCGTCAGCTCCGTGCGGCGCTAGCTTTGCTGCCCCTTGTCAGCATCGGGAAGCAGGGCAGCTTCCCACATTTCCTGATAATACATGCAGGTACCGGGGTTCCAGGCCGTGGCCGTGGCATGGTCGTAGCTTTCCGTAATGGGCCAGTCGGTATGGGGGCGCAGGGCTTCCTCAAAGGAAGATGCTTCCACGATGCCGTCATACTCCAGGTTCAGGGTATAGTTGGGGCCCTTAAGGTAACGCAGATGATAACGCGGCATGATAATGTCCTTTGTACGCAAGAGCCGGGAAGGGCGCAGGCCCTTCCCGGCATCCTTATGACGTGTTTAGCAGCCCGAGGTCTAGTGGGTGGTCATCACGAACTTGCTGATGAGGAACAGAACCACCAGCAGGCCCACGCCCAGGCCCCAGCTCCAGTGGATGAGCTTCATTTCCGTCTCATCCAGGGGCTCGTATTCCATCTTCTGGACTTCTTCGTGGAATTTGACTTCTTTGTCTTCCATCATTGTTCTCCTTTAAACTAGGCGCCAACCACCGGCGGGGTCATGCCATGGAAGAAGGCGTAGGAAATGAACAGACCGACCCAGATGATGAAGCCGAACAGGCAGACGATGTACACGATGGCCAGGCGGCCGATGCCTTCTTCCATCAGCTTGCGGAAGTTGGAAACCATACCGATGCTGAAGAAGGTCATCAGGAAGAAGATGACGCGGAAGCCGTTCATGGCGCCGGACATGGCCTTGCCGACCTTGTGCAGTTCAGGCGTGCTCAGGCAGACGATGAGCAGGACCAGGAAGGTACCCAGGTAACCCAGCACGAAGCGGGGGAAGCGATCCATGACGTCGCCCCAGGTCATGGTGCGGTCGCCGCGGGTCTTGTCGAACTTGGCCGTCCAGATGTAGGCCAGGACCAGAGCCCAGATACCGATGAACATGTCGATGAAGATCTTGACGGTGGTGGTCACCATCACGATCCAGCCGGGTTCCCATTCAGTGCCCAGACCGGCCATCTTGGCCAGGATCAGGGATTCGGTGATGGCACCGGAAGCGATAGCACCACCGTCGGACTTCACGGCCAGGCCCATCCAGCCGCCGGCCACCATGGGCTCGGTGTACAGGAAGGTCTGAGCGATGAAGGGCAGGATCAGCATTTCAATGCAGGTGAACACAACGACCAGGGAAGAAACCATGATCGGAACCACCGGCCGGGCGCGGATGGCGCCACCAGTGGCGATAGCGGCGGACACACCGCAGATGGAGATACCGGAGGCCAGAGGAGCAGCCCATTCTTTGTTGAACTTGAAGTACTTACGGGCAACATAGTAAACAACGGCCCAGTACAGCAGGTAAGCTTCAACAATGGCGCACAGGCCTCGGAAGATGATGTGACCGGCAAAACCGGCGGCATCAGCGGCCTTCACGCCCAGTTCGGCACCCAGAACCACGATGGCGATCTTAACGAACAGTTCGGGGCGGCACGCATCGCGCAGGGAGTCAGCAACGCTGGGGGCAAAGTTACTGATCAGGATGCCCACGACCAGAGCGGCGATCAGACCGGCTTCGGTGCTCAGGCCCAGAGCCCACGGGATACCCTGCTTGGCCAGCTGAGTGGGGTTAGCAGCGATGTAGGCGTTGGCGCCAGCGGTGTAGCAGGCAATGGCGATGAAAAAGATCACGGTGAAGGAGCCCACGAAGCGGCCCACATTCCCCTTCATCAGTTTGACGCCGACAGCCAGCAGCGCGGTCACGAACACATAGGTAGCCAGCAGGGACTGCCAGCCGGCCATCATGCCCTTGGTAGCGGGCTTCCAAGCATCGACGGGGCTATTGACCCACATGCCGATTTTCACCACCCAGCCAAGGAGATCCAGTCCAGCGAACTTGCCAAGGCCCAAGATGAAGATAATGCAGCCAAGCAGCAGGGCTACTTTGTCTTCATTAAAGGCTGATTTGGTTGTCATATCCAACCTCCTGATTACAGGTTTTCTCAACCTGGTGAAAAAATCCCTTCCGTGTGACATACTATGAAATAAAATGTGACACAAGTAGGGAAAACCGGAATATCCAGCCGGCATCCTGACCCCCCAGGCTGCACGGCCATCTGTCTTCTACACAGGAAAAATTTTTTGTCAATGCAGGTGAATGCTTGGTTTTTATGAAAAATATTCTGGCAAGAGAAGAAAAAAACAAGCGACGTGGGAAAATATCGGACAAGATCAGCTCTAAAAATAAATTTAAATCAATAGGTTGGCTATGTGTCTGGATGTCTATAAAGGATGGGAAATGCTTCACAATGTAACGAAAGCGACAAAAATCGCCCTGAACTTTCACAAAAGCCAAAATTTTTTTTCTCAAAAGAATTTTTGATTGACAAAGAGGCGGGTCGGGCGTACTTCTCTTTCTCACGTCGGGATGTAGCGCAGTCTGGGAGCGCACTTGAATGGGGTTCAAGGGGTCGAAGGTTCAAATCCTTTCATCCCGACCAGAAAACAGAAACCCCAAGGGATCTACGGAAACGTGGATCCCTTTTCTGTTTTTGGGGGATCTGCCCTTGGGATCTGGTGCTGTCTTCTTCTTGAGGCTCTGGATGATGCGGCAGGCACTCGTGCTTTATTTCCACAGGGGGCAAACTGGCTGTCGGCAATACTGCCGGTATGCAGGCGCTGCGATCTCTTGTCCGGAGATACCGGTTGGCGACATATGCCTCCATCCGCCGTGCCATAGCTGTTGGCATGTCGTGGGCTCGTGACAGGGCTCCTGTCTGCCGGGCGGCGCTTGCCATGTTTTGCACAGAAGCCCGGATATACTCATTCTGAAAAAAATATGATGTTTTTGTTGACAAGGCATCTGTCTTCGTCTATCTACATCTCCGCGTCGGGATGTAGCGCAGTCTGGGAGCGCACTTGAATGGGGTTCAAGGGGTCGAAGGTTCAAATCCTTTCATCCCGACCAGAAAACAGAAACCCCAAGGGATCTACGGAAACGTGGATCCCTTTTCTGTTTTTGGGGGATCTGCCTTTTCTTTTCTCTCTGGCGTTTTTTGCCGGTCTTTTCGCAGAGTCAAGGGGAACCTCGCGGGCAGGGACCTCTTGGCATCGCTCTCCCCGACCGCAGGGAACAGGTATCGGGCTTCGGCTGCGCTATACGCCATCCCCACAGGCAAAAAGACCACGGAGACAGGCTCCGCGGCCTTTCTGCCTATAATGGAACGGACGAGGACGGGCGGCTGGCCGCCTTTTCGGTGATCCGCTTTCCCGTAAAGAGACGCCTTCTAGGGGCGGCCCTCGCGTTCCATCTCGCCGACCCAGCGGGAGAGACGTGTCCTGGAATAGCGGTCGTCAGCCCCATCCAGCTTTTTGAATCCCTTGATATTGCTCTCCAGCCAGGCCTTGTCCGTCATCAGGATCTCGCAGGCC
The DNA here is from genome assembly GCA_937926875.1 of uncultured Desulfovibrio sp. GTDB lineage: Bacteria > Desulfobacterota > Desulfovibrionia > Desulfovibrionales > Desulfovibrionaceae > Desulfovibrio. Next base: position 1,110 of record CALBAX010000109.1, on the reverse strand, counting down.
TTGCGGGCCCGCTGCTGGAAAGCCTTGAGGGAGGCACCGTCAAAGGCGATGTCCCTTGCCTGGGCTTCCGGGATCGGTTCATGGTATTCCATGATGATCTGGGTCTTGCGGAAGTTCAGCAGCAGCTTTGCCCTGTAGGCAAGGCACGCGGCCCGGTCCGTGCAAAATGGGTCACTGTCACTATCCAGCTGCATGAGACTCTCATAAAGGGTCTCGCCCTTGTAGGCATACTGCTGCGTCCGGATAGCTGGAAAGGCCGGATGATGCGCGGCTTCCCACTCCCAGCTCCCTTCTGTATCCGCTATCGCCGTTACCAGGGTACCGTTACCGTTACCGTAGACAGCGAACCAGATGCGGGCATCGCCATCCACAGAATGCCGTGTCCTGGGGCGCAAGGTCCGGTTCCCCAGATTTTGCAGCTGCATGTCCGCAGCTGGAGCAAAGGTGCATGAGGGACGGGCCCGGGAAACGATGACCATTTGATCCAAGGTGGCCAGCTGGCCAGCTCCTCTCAGAGGAGCTTGGCCCCCCATAAAAAAGACGAAGACGGCCACAGCGATGATGGCAACGATTATCAGCAGGATTTTCATGGTTCCTCCAGAAAGCTTGGCAGACAGCATCCTTCCGCTGCAAGCATCTTAATCGCATCCCTGGCAGAGCAAAAGCCCTGTTAGGTACGCGGTCCCTGATCCTGAAAGGGGCCGCAACAGAGGGGCTGCCCCCAGAAAACAGAAAAGGGATCCACGTTTCCGTAGATCCCTTGGGGTTTCTGTTTTCTGGTCGGGATGAAAGGATTTGAACCTTCGACCCCTTGAACCCCATTCAAGTGCGCTCCCAGACTGCGCTACATCCCGACACAAGAAAAGTCTTCTACGCGCCTTCCCTGATGATGTCAACAAAAAACATCAGCCGTCTGAAAAAACATACCGGAGATCCGGTACCTGCCCCTGGACAGCCAGAAAGCCAGTCAGGCCAGGGCGTTTCGTGTTCCCGGAAACGGGGGGATAACCGCTGTTTCAGGACGCAGGGCCACGGAAGGCGGACACGGGGGAAGGCGGGCTTCCTCCACGGGCTCGTAAGGCAGTCGTTTAGGCGTGGGCCCGCCACTGC
>CALBAX010000108.1 GCA_937926875.1 uncultured Desulfovibrio sp. | reverse complement strand
TGCCGAAGAAAACCGATAAAGAACCCCAGAACTGGAAACGGATTTGGCAGATGATGTTTTTTCAAGGCAAGAGACGTGACAGGCCATCCCCCTGGATGGTAACGGCACATCACGGCTCCGGAAGACCGGCCAGCCCGGTACGGCCCATCGGGAAGGCGTCCGGGGCCCCGCTCATCCCTGACCACGCCTCCCCTGCGGAGGGCCGGTCAGACAAATCCATTCCGACGAGGCACACCATGCGAGAGATCGACGCCGCGACCATCAGTGCCGCCGTGGCAAAGCTGGCCGTGCAGGCCTGCTGTCATCTGCCCGCCGATGTCCGGGACGCGTTCCGGCAGCGGCTGGACAAAGAGCCTTCGCCCGTGGGGCGCAACATCCTGGAACAGTTGCTGGAGAATGCGGACATCGCCGCGCGGGGGGACATCCCCATCTGCCAGGACACCGGCCTGGCCGTGGTCTTTGCCGAGGTGGGGCAGGACGTGCACATCACGGGCGGCGATTTTGAAGCCGCCATCCACGAAGGCGTACGCCGCGGCTATGTGGACGGCTATCTGCGCAAGTCCTGTGTGGCCGAGCCCCTGTTCGAGCGCAAGAACACCGGCGACAACACCCCGGCCGTCATCCACACCCGCATCGTGCCCGGCGACGGCCTGACCCTGCGCCTGGCCCCCAAGGGCGCCGGTTCCGAGAACAAGAGCGTGGTCAGGATGCTGGTGCCCGCCGACGGCATCGAAGGGGTGCGCAAGGTGGTGCTGGACGCCGTGCTGGCGGCCGGGCCCAACTCCTGTCCGCCCATGGTGGTGGGCGTGGGCCTGGGCGGCACCATGGAAGTGGCCGCCCTGTGTGCCAAGCGCGCTGCGGCCCGTGATCTGGAGAGCCGCAACCCCGATCCCCGCTACGCCGCCTTCGAGGACGAGCTGCTGGAGCTCGTCAACCGCACGGGCATCGGCCCCCAGGGCCTGGGCGGCGAGACCACGGCCCTCAAGGTGCATGTGGAATGGGCCCCCACCCACATCGCCTCCCTGCCGGTGGCGGTCAACATCAACTGCCATGCGGCGCGCCACGCCGAAGTGCGTCTGTAGGAGGCTGCCATGTCCGCTATGAAACGTATCCGCGCGCCCTTCGACGAAGCCACGGCCCGTTCCCTGCGTGCCGGTGAGCGGGTGCTCATCACGGGCACCATCATCGCCGCCCGCGATGCCGCCCACAAACGCCTGGTGGAGGCCCTGGCCCGGGGCGAGGAGCTGCCCGTGGATCTGGACGGGGCGGTCATCTATTATGTGGGCCCCAGTCCGGCCAGGCCGGGACAGGCCATCGGCGCGGCCGGGCCCACCACCGCCGGGCGCATGGACGCCTACACGCCCACCCTGCTGGCGCAAGGCCTGCGCGGCATGATCGGCAAAGGCTACCGCAAGCCCGAAGTGGTGGAAGCCATGAAGCGGCACGGCGTGCCCTATCTGGCGGCCGTGGGCGGGGCCGGGGCGCTCATCTCGCAGCGCATCAAGAAATATACGGTGCTGGCCTACCCTGACCTGGGCCCCGAGGCCGTGGCCGCGCTGGAAGTGGAAGACTTCCCGGCCATCGTGGTCATCGACAGCACCGGCGACGATTACTACGAGACCGGCCAGGCCCCGTACAGGAAGCTCTGATGAACGATAAGGGGGAAGGGGCCCCCCTTTGACTGACGCGCAAAGGGATCCTTCCCCCTCGCCCCCATCCCTCCCCCAACGCATTTCATTATGGAGGATGACGGGCAGCCTCTCACGCAGGCTTGCCCCTGCCTGCCGGTCCCCCGGCAAAGGTTTCGATAGATTTCAGCAAAAAAGCGGCGGACAGGAATTTTCCCGTCCGCCGCTTTTGCTTTTTGCTTTGCCGCAGCATCAGGCTGCGGGCAGCCCGCTAGAAGCTGTACATGTAGGAAAGGCTGAAGTTCCAGGCGTCGCGCACTTCATCGTTGCGGCCGTTCATGCGGCTGTTGCCCCACACGCTGCTGTCATGATCCAGCCACAGGGCCACATAGGCCACATCCAGGGTCACGGTGAAGTTCTCGCTCACCTTCGTGGTGCTGGTCAGGCCCCATTCCAGGGCGTAATCCTGGCGGGTCAGGTACAGGCCGTCCATGCCCGCCGTCCCGGACAGGGCACCGGAATTGGCCGCCAGCCCCTGCGAGGACAGCCATTTGGCCATGCCGGGGTCGTTGGTGCCGCCGATGAGGTTCACGCGGAAGGTCTGGTACAGGTCCTCGATGACGTTGACGTCACGCAATTGCAGGCCCACGCCCCAGGTGCCCGCCATGCTGTTGCCCACCACGCCCTCACGGGCGATATATTCGTTGCCGTTGAAGGCATAGTGCGACCAGGCGTTATGGTTGTTGGCCACGCTGAGATAGGGCATGCGTTCGGAACCGTTGCCGCGGTCGTCGTCATCACCGGAACCGTACCAGCCATAAAGGCCGGGCTTGGTCCAGCCCAGGTCGTATTCCACCAGCAGCGAGGCCAGCCAGCCGGCACGGTCGGCGGAACCGTCGTCATAGCTCACGGAACCGTAGTTCAGGTCCCAGGCGATGCGCCAGGGATCCAGCAGGGTCAGCTCGCCGGTCAGGCCCGCCCAGAAGGCGCTGCCGTACAGGTCCATGCGGCTGTTGTGGGCCGCGCCGCCGGCAGGCAGCATGCCCGCCCGGTACTGGCCGCCGGAAACGCCGATGCTCTGCCAGTCGCTGACGCGGTCGCCGTTGAGGCTGTTGGGCCCGATGCCCGCGTACATGGCCCAGGGCGTCAGGCGGAAACCGTCGAAGGTCAGGGGCAGCAGCAGGGCCGCCACGTCCACGTTGTCCATGTAGTTCTTGCGAAGGCCGCCGTTGCCGGAGTCCAGGAAGTTGTCGTTGTACAGGCGCGCCCACAGGCCGGTGAGGGCCACGTTCTCATTGATCTGCCAGCTGGCCGTGATGCCGGCGGCATCATCGCACCACACCTGGCTGCCCGTGGTCATGCTGGGCAGGGCGATGCCCTGCAGGCCCATGCGCACCTTGATGTCGGTATCCGGCACCATCCAGTCCAGCCAGGCGTTCTTGACTTCCACCACCGTGCCGTCGGCGCCCAGGGCGCCGCCGGTGGCGCTCTGGCCCCAGATCTGGTCGCCCATTTCAAAGATGATGGAACCGGCAAGGCTTTCCGAGGCCACGGCATCCAGTTGCAGGCGCAGGCGCTGGCGGGCCTCGAAGTTGTCCTCGTTGCCCTTCTTGTAGCCGGTCATGCCGTTGCCGCCGGTGAAGGCGCCATGCTCGCCGTAGTCAAAGGCCATGATCCACTGGCCGCGGATCTTGAAGTCGATGGCCTGGGCCATGCCCGCGGCAGAAAACAGCAGGCCGGCGGCCAGGAGGAGCGTTGCGATCTTTTTCATGGCGTATCCTTCATAAGGCGAATTTCTGTCCCGTAAGACAGGAGGCAGCATAGCCGCCGGCGCTGCGCCTGGCAAGATGGAGCGTCAAATTTTTTTTACCGTCCCTCGTCTTCGGCCTGCGGCCTGCCCAGCGGTCCGCCTGCCTGCCGCTGCACGGGCGCGGGGCCGGTGCTGCTGCGCACGACCAGTTCCGGCATCACCTCCACACGGGTGATGCTGCACCCGGGGCCGCTGGTGATGCGGTTGTGGAGCATCTCCAGCGCGCTGCGGCCTTTTTCGGCGATGTGGTGCTCCACCGTGGTCAGGCCCACCCGCGAGAAGTGGGAAGGATAGATATTGTCGAAACCGCACAGGCTGTAATCTTCCGGCACCCGCGCGCCGCTCTCCAGGATGGCGTCCAGCACGCCGTAGGCCACCATGTCGTTGACGGCCACGAAGGCCGTGATGTCCCGCTCGGCCATGCAGCGCCGGGCCAGGGTGTAGCCGGTACGGTGCTCGATGTTCAGGTCGCCGCGCTCCTGCTCGGGCGTGATGGTACAGGTGCGGACAAGGAAGCGCCCTTCGGGGCAGACCTCGCGGAACACGTCGCGCAGACCTTCCAGACGCCGCAGCCGTGCCGAATTGTCCTTGTTCAGGGGCGTGGCGATGCAGGCCACGGAACGGTGCCCCAGCCCGATGAGGTAGCGGGCCACCAGCACGCCCGCATTGTAGTTGTCGAGTTCCACCGTATCCAGGTTGAGGCTGGCGTCCCTGTCCCCGATGACCACCACGGGCGTCTCCCGGTTGGCCAGTTCGGCCTGGGCCGGACACAGCGGCATGGCGCAAAAGACGATGCCCCCTATGGAAGCGGCCGACAGGGCACGCAGCAGGCGGGCCTCCACAGCGGCATCGCGGTAGGTGGGGAAGACCATGGTGTCGTAGCTGTGCCGGGCGGCGGCATCCTGCACGGACTGCACCAGGGTCGCGTAATAGGGGTTGACCACATTGGGGCAGAGGATGGCCACGCACTTTTCGGCCATGAGGTGCGAGGGCCGGTGCCGCCGGATGCCCCGGTAGCCGAGGGCCTCGGCGGCCTCGCGCACCTTGAGGACCGTCTCGCGCGAGAAGGAGACGTCCGGCCGTTCCGAAAGGATCATGGACGCGGTGGCTGTGGAGACGCCGCTGCGGGCGGCGATGTCTGCCAGAGTGACGCGCTGGCTGCGTTGCATGGACACCTCCCTGCGCTGCAGATAAAAAACGTTGCTGTTAAATTTAATTTTTAATTAAAAATTAATCAAGACTGCCTGCCAAAACGAGCGATTTTAGCCTTTTTCATGTAAAAAAATGTTACATTTCCATGAAAATATCCTGTCCGGGCCTTGTCCCTCTTGTCTTATTTTTCCTGCTATGGCAGCCTTCTTCCAGCGTTTTTTTCCAGGCGCCCCTGGAGCGGTTCCGATGATTAAAAATTAAATAAACTTTAACCAAATTTTCAGGAGCTGGCATGAATCCTCCCTCCCAGAAGCAGATCCGTACCGTGGCCCTGGCCAGCCTGCTGGGCGCCACCATCGAATGGTACGATTTCTTCCTTTACGGCGTCGTGGCGGGCATCGTCTTCAACAAACTCTATTTCCCCACCGACGACCCCTTCATCGGGACCCTGCTGGCGTACAGCACCTTTGCCATCGGCTACCTGGCGCGTCCGTTCGGCGCGTTCGTCTTCGGCCACTTCGGTGACAAGATCGGCCGCAAGAGCATGCTGGTGCTGACCATGCTCATCATGGGCATCGCCACCATCGGCATCGGTCTGGTGCCCACCTATGCCCAGATCGGCATCGCCGCGCCCATCATCCTCCAGACCTTCCGCCTCATGCAGGGCCTGGGCCTGGGCGGCGAATGGGGCGGTTCCGTGCTCATGACCTACGAATACGCCAGCAAGCGCGAACGCGCCTTCTATGCCAGCATCCCGCAGATGGGCCTGGCCACGGGCCTGTGCCTGTCCTCCGGCGTGGTGGCCCTGCTTTCCGCCAGCCTGACCGACCAGCAGTTCCTGGAATGGGGCTGGCGCGTCGCCTTCCTCATCAGCGTGGTGCTGGTGGGCGTGGCCCTGTACATCCGCCTGCACATCCTTGAGACCCCCGACTTCCAGAAGGCCAAGGATTCCGGCAAGACCGCCGACAAGACCCTGCCCATCGTCAAGGTCTGCCGCAACCATCCCGGCAACATCGCCCTGGGCGTGGGCGCCCGCTGGATCGACGGCGTGTTCTTCAACGTGCTGGCCGTGTTCGTCATCAGCTACCTTGTGCAGTACATCAGCATCCAGCGCACCCAGGCCCTGACCATCGTCATGATCGCGGCCCTGCTCATGTGCCCCTTCATCCTCATCGCCGGCCGCCTGGCCGACCGCTACGGCCGCGGCATGGTCTACGGCGTGTCCAGCCTGCTCTGCGGTCTGTCCATCTTCCCCTCGTTCTGGCTCATGGAAGGCAGCGGCGGCAGCCTTTTCCTCATCGCCCTGGCCATCATCATCCCCATCAGCGTGTTCTACGCCGGCGTCTTCGGCCCTGAAGCCGCCCTGTTCTCCGACCTGTTCCCGCCGGACGTGCGCTACACCGGCATCTCCATCGTCTACCAGTTCCCCGGTTTCCTGGTGGCCGGCATCGTGCCCGGCCTGTGCACCTTCCTCATCAACTGGAACGAAGGCGATCCCCTGTATGTCTGCCTCTTCACCCTGCTCGCGGCCGTGACCAGCGCCTTCTCGGCCTTTGCCATCCAGCGCAAGAGCATCGCCGCCCAGCGCAAGCACGGTGACGACGCCGAGCATATCTAGGCGCATACGGGTTGTCATCATGGAAATCCTGCAAATATCGGATCTGCACCTGCGCGGCGACGGCAAGCTCTCCTTCCGCAAGGTGGACACGCCCGCCTGTCTGCGCACGGCGGCGGCCCATCTGCACGCCCTGACCCGCATGCCCGACGCCATCGTCATCACCGGCGACCTGGCCGACAGCGGCGACGAACATGCCTACCACATGCTTTACGAGGCTCTCGGCGACCTGCCCGTGCCCATCTACGCCGTGCCCGGCAACCATGACCGCCGCGACCGCATGCGTGCCATCCTCAAGGGCTGGGTGCCCGAAGAGAGCCCCGTGCCGCCGCGCGTCTGCCACTGCGTGGACATGGGCGAGCTGCGCCTTGTCCTGCTGGACAGCATGGAGCCCGGGTCCCACAGCGGCCACTGCCCCGAGGCCATGGCCCGCTGGCTGGATGCCTGCCTGCAGGAAGACGGCAGCCGTCCCGCCCTGGTCTTCATGCATCATCCGCCCTTCATCACGGGCATGGGAGCCATGGACGAACCTTTCGAAGGCGCCGGCCTGCTGCGTGACGTGCTGGCCCGCGCGCCCTGGGCCCGTCTGTGCTGCGGCCACATGCACCGCCCCATCTTCACTTCCTGGGCGCAGGGCCTGGCCCTGACCGTACCTTCCATCTCCATGCAGATCGACCTCGACCTCAGCCCCGAGGGCGGCGACACCTTCCGCATGGAGATGCCCGGTTACATGCTGCACCACTGGGACGGCAGCCACCTCAACAGCCACGTGTGCCAGATCCCCGCCGATGTGGACTTCTCCGGTCCCCATCCCTTCGCGGATTCCGTCAACCCCGTGGAAGACTGATAGCAGGCCGGCCGTCTTTTTTTCCTTCATGTCCACACGGTGCCGGCCGCACAACTCCGGCGCCGTGCGTCACCTTCAGCAGGAGCATCCCCGGATGCTCCTTTTTTTGTCCGCATCGTTCCAGGCCAGCCAGAACGGTGAGGGGCCACGGACAGGGCACAGACGGCAACACCGCGCGCAGGCATGGGCAGGCAGCCTGACTGCACGAAGACAGGGACAGGCGCACGGAGTCCGCAAAAGGGCCGATGCTGCCGATGCCTCGCACGGACAGGACAGGCCCGTTGCCCTCCCTGCCGTTGCCGCCATGCGTCCCCCCAAAAACTGTCCCCGATGTCCCTGTCCCGGCCGCTGGAGCCGCACATCTCCCCAGCCTGCTCCGGCACCCTCCCCCTCCGGCTTGAGGCCGCTGCCTCCCCGTGCTAGGATCGACTTTTGTCCCTGTCCTGCCGCAGGGACCGGCGCGCCGGTCCGTCCCCGCGCTCCCGCGTCCACCGTGCCGGCCGGTGACGCCCGTACAGACTCTGCCAAGGATCATCCCGTGAGCGTTCCTTCCTTTACCCGTCCCGTCATCCGTCCCGATGCCGACATCCTTGTCCGTGTGCCCGGCCTTTGCCTGGGCTGTCTCGTCCATGAAGTGGAGGTCGAACCCAGCCGCCCTGACTGCCAGAAGTATCTGGACGACG
>CALBAX010000107.1 GCA_937926875.1 uncultured Desulfovibrio sp. | reverse complement strand
ATGCCCATCCCACGCTGGCCGAAGGCCTGTACGAGGCCGCACTGCTGGCGCAGGAAAAAGCCTGACAAGACTTCATTCCGAACGACTGTTGTCGCATAGAGAGGATTTTTTCATGAAAGAGCTCAATGAACTGAATTTCCCCGAAGACCGCCGTTATACGGCCGAACATGTCTGGATCAAGGCCGATGGCGACAGCTGGCTGGTCGGCATCAGCGATTATGCTCAGGATCAGCTTGGCGAGATCGCCTTCGTGGATCTGCCTGCCGAGGGGACGGAGGTGGAAGCCGGTGCCGAGTTCGGCAGCGTGGAGTCCCTCAAGTCCGTCAACTCCCTGTACATGCCTGTGGCCGGGACGGTGGAAGCCGCCAATGAGGAACTGGAAAGCACCCCGACCCTGGTGAACATCTCTGCGTATGAGCAGGGCTGGATGGTGCGCATCCGCGTGGCGGATCCCGCTGCTGTGGATAGCCTGATGACGGCTGCCGAGTATAGCGCCGGTCTGGCTGACTAGCCGTGCCGGGGGAGCGGGATGCACTGGCTTGCTGGTCGTCATCGGAGCGGCGATCGTGCCCGCTGGGCCCTGGAAGAGCCCCGGGGCTCCACCCGCCTCCTGCCGTCACTGTCATGCATCGTCGGGGACGTTCTGGCCTTTTAGCTGCTGCCGGTCGTGGTCAAATATGTGCCTGTGGGGATCGCGTATGCTCTCTGGCCCGGCATCGGTGTGGTCATCGTCTCCCTGGCGGCTATTTTTGCTTTCACCGAAGCGGGGGATGCCGGCATGATCGGCTTGTCCTCAGCATTGCCGGTATGGCAGCCATGCTTCTTTTTTCGCATACCATGGAACTGTGACCGTCCTGATCGGTCCGGATAACACAAAAAGCCTCCGGGGGGTCATCCTCGCGGAGGCTTTTTCGTACATGCCCCGGTCGGCCCGGTGGGGCAGGGCAAAGGCCGTCATGCGCGGGATCCGCAGATGCCGGGCCTTTCCGTCTGGAGGGATCGTACTGTGCCGAAAGGGGCAGGCAGCCCCTCCAGTCTGCTAATTGTTGCAGCCCAGGCCGGTGGCAGCGCTGCGTCGATGGATGGCGACCATGACCTCCGTGACATGCTGCTCGCAATTGCCGGTGGTCCAGTAATCCGTCACATAGCGTTCGTAACTGTCTTTGCTCAAGGCATAATCATGCTGGTCTGCCCAATGGTAGATGCGGCGATAGACATCACCGATCCTGTCGATGTGTCCGATATGGTAGCAGGTGGCCATCATGGTGCCGCCAAAGACGGCGCAGGCTTCTTCAGGGCAGGGGAGGAGGGTCCGCTGCATCAGCCTTACCGGCTGGGGAAGATCCTTCATGCGATCCTCGAAAGAAGAAAAATTGATGATGACCGGGCCGACGATCTTGTTTTGCATGTTCTCGACATGGTTCGTGAAGTCGATACTGATGATGGCCGATTTGATGTCGTTATCATACGTGTGGTCAAGGGAGAGCAGATGGACGGGCTCCACATACTTGACGGATATCTCATGGATGTCGTTTTCGATGACCATCTCCGCTTCATGCACAAGATCATACCAGCCGCAGACAGAAGCATGCTGATGCTCGATCTCCTGTTTCGCCAGGGTGAGTTCCTTGATCTTGTTTTGGAATGAGCTGCTTATCTCTTTATAAACATTAGGGATCTTTCCTTCGAAGAAAGCACGCATCTCGTTGAGCGTGAATCCCATCTGTTTGTAGTATTTCAGGACGAGTACGGAAAGCAGAGCATCCTTCGTGTAATATCTGTAGTTGTTGAAATCATGTCTGCAAGGAGTGATGATGCCTATGCTGTCATAATAGCGCAGTGTTTTTTTTGAGATATTGCATATCTCGCTCATTTCTCCAATGGAGTAGCGTTTTTCTGGCATAGAATGCTCCATAAGGTACGCTGCTCTGCCTTTTTCAGCCGTGCTGAAAAAACAGTCAGGTTCGAACAGGGCCTGACGTGCATGCGCCATAGAGAGGCACACATCACGAAAATACAGGATTTTTTTATCTTACTCGTTGATTATACAGAAAAAAATCAGGAAAGCCAAGATTGCCTTCCCTGCCTTCTGCCCGGAACGTGCGTGTTCCCTTTGCCGGATCAACGCGATGACAGCGCCGAAGGGCACGTTTGGGGACATGTTTGAGGGCAAACATTACCCCTAAGAGAATGTTTTGCCGTGCCATTTTTTTCCGCAGCATGGCAAGCTGGTGGGCAGGGATGGATGCAGGAGCAGGAGAAAAGGCGCGGCATCTTGATAGGATGGATTGCAGGAAAACTTCAACATATTGAAAAATAAGTAAAAATGTTTGATTATAAAAAATTCAAGTTCTACTTTAATTTTTTTGCGTGTGAAAAAAAATATTGATA
>CALBAX010000106.1 GCA_937926875.1 uncultured Desulfovibrio sp. | reverse complement strand
CGGTCGCGGACGCCGCAACTTCGCGCATCGCGGTCGCGGACGCCGCAACTTCGCGCATCGCGGTCGCGGACGCCGCAACTTCGCGACTGCCAGCTTCGCTGGCAGCCAAGGTCCGCATGGCATGGGTCGAGCCGGCCAGTTCATACGCCCATCCGGCATTCCCGATCACGATACGCAGCAGCTTATCCCCGTCCTTTTGTTCCTTCACCCAGGCATCGAGCCAGTCATAAGCAGCACGCCCCAACAACTCATCCATCAATGCGTATGCTTGCATTTGCGTCCCCGCCGCGCCTCATTGCGGGCGCGTTTTTTGTGTCACAAAGATACTTGACCAGGCCAAGGCCACGCGCGTTCCCCAAAAAACGCGCCCGCATCCGCACCCCTCCGCGCCAGCGGGGGCGCAAATGCGCCCCACGCTGCTTGGAGGGTCAAAGGTGCGCCGCCCCCTTATCACGGCCTGCATACCACTAAAGTACGGCAATCCTGTACACCCCCGATGCGGGGCGCACCGTCGCCGCTGACGGATTATACAGGAATACCGTGACCGTATCCGCCCCGGTCACGACGGCCCAGGCTGACAATTGCAGCAATCCCACCGCCTCCGGGGGCGATACCACAGCAACCTGATCCACGGTCGCGCCGGGAACATCAAACACCAACGGCACGACCTTGCCCGACGCTATATCCCCTGGCGTACCGGCTTCTTCCACCCGCACGATCAGTCCGTCGACACGGGCCGAAAGGCTGTCCAGGCGGACGACCTGATCTTCCATCATCCGGCCATATGCGGCGCGGGCCTCCCGCAATCTGCGGGACGCTACCCCGAAAAGCGTGGAAAGTCGCGGTATCATGGCCTGTATCAGGGCCACCGCAGCGGCGCCCGTATCCTGCGCCTGCGCCGCTTCACTCCGGGCCTCCTGCGTCTCGCGGCTTGTCGTTTCGAGGGTATCTCTGGCCAGCTCCAGGGCATTGTCGGCCGTATCGGCGGCTTTGGCGGCGGCGGTAACCGCCGCACCGGCCGTATCCAGCGCTTTGGCGACATCCGCCAATGCCCTGTCCGTCCCCTGCGCGGCGGTGGATGCCGCATCGCGCGCAACGCCGGCCTCCTTTACCGCCTCGGCCGTCGTCAGGCGTACCTCGCCGACGGCGGTATCCAGCCCGAAAAAGGACTGGCGGATACGCTCCACATCATCCGCCATGTCATTGTCTCTATACGGCAGCGGCAGACCGAGGTTGGGAGTACGTTCGTCAATAATAACCACGGCTTGTCCCCTACGACACGGCCAGCAGCCGGATGTTGCGCACCACGGGCCGCGCCTGCGACGTGCCGGCAAGCGTCAGCCGGACCTTGATCAGGCCGGCCCCGGACAGGGGGGTGGAAAAGCGGAATTCGACGTTGCCGTCATCGCCGGTGGTCGTCCCCGTGGCGGTCATGGCCTCCCACGCACCGCCGTCGATCTGGATCTCCGGCTTCACCGACGCCCCGGAGGGAATCACCGCATCATAGATCAGCGACGCCCTGGTCGCGTTGGTTGCCACGACCGACCGTGTATAATAATCCGCCGTCTGCCCCACCGTGCCGGTAAGCAACTGCGCGCCGGGATACAGCACAGGGCTGGCACCGGCTTTCCCGGACAGCCGGGCCGTGACGCCAACCGCCCCCGTCAGCGGCGAGGACAGGACAAGCGCCTGCCCCTGGGCCACGGTCTGCGTGCTGCCGTCCGGGAAAGCAAGCTCATACTCCGTGCGGCACTGGGCGGAGGGTATCTCGGCAAGAGCCATCAGCAGCAAATCCGTGACCTCTGTCACGGGCACGGTCCCCATATCCACGCACAAGTCGGCGTCGTTGCCAAAATCCGCTTCCAGCAGGCGGAACGCCAGGTCCTTTTCCTGGTGCGGCGTCCAGGTACTGGCATTGGACGACGACAGCAGCACCCCCACAGAATACGCCTGCGAGGTCACCCACTGCTGGCGCGTGCTGTCGAACTTGCCCATTTCCGCAATGGCCAGCCGCGTATCCGGATCATCGCAGAGGATGACCAGCGCGTACTCCGCGCCCGCATCCAGCGAGACGGGAGCGGGAAACAGCACGCGGGTATGACCGCCGCCCGTGACCACAATATCATCAGGGGCCAGGATCTTTTCCGCAATGATGGTGCGGGACGGTACGCCGCTGACGACCTCACGGATTTGCACGCGGACTTCGGTCTTTTTGGCCGTGAACCACAGGTCGACGCCGGCAAGCTGCACGGCTTTTTCCAGCGCGAACGTCTGTGCAAGCGGGTCATAATACCACCGGGTCACGTTGGTCACCTGGCGCAGGGTCTGCGTTGTCAGGTTTCCCTGGCCCACGAACACGGCCTCCCCATGAGACCCCCCGGAGCCGGTAAACGCCACGGACTTCGAGCCTGCGGGCACGTTCGGAGGGATGGTGAATCTGCCCTTGATGACGCCCTGGTCGTTTGCCGTAAGCTGTGCCATGTCTATACCTCCTCGCTGACGCTATCGGTCACGTCCACGCCGTCAAATGTCACGCGTGCCAGTACCTCGCCGGGGCCGAATCCCGACAGCTCGAATGCCACATCGATCTGGCGCAAATGCTCCAGCTGGGTGGTCGTCGACGATACCGTCTGCGTGGTCGTGCTCGTCTCCGTATGATGCAGCACGGCCCATCCGGAGCCGCCGCCCGTGCCCGTACTGGCCTTGAACTGCCGCGTGATGGCGCTGGTCCATGTGGTTTGGGTTTCGGTCCACTGGTCGATGGCCGGGTTCAGGGCCACCTTGGCGGGCAGGGGTTCAAACGCCATGTAGGGATTCACCGCCATGTCCGCGGTCCGGTAGGGCTGCTCCAGCAAGACCTTGACCGTGAACGGGCGGGAGGTCAGGTCCGCCACGTCCCCCGGCAGGCCATGCGACGCGGCATTGCCCACAGGCAGGGTCAGATCGCCGTCGATGATGGCCGCCGTCTGCTCGATACCCTGGTCGCGCATGGAATCATCCCACAGGGGGTCAACAAAAACCCCGACGCGCGCGCCGCTTTCGCGGGTGTTGACGTCCGCCTCCAGGCGCTGCCTGGCGATCTCCTGCAGGGCGTAGTCGATGCGCTGGTTCATCAGCGCAATATCGTCAAACGGCACCACGCGCACGCCGTCGTTGCTCACAGTGCGCCCCGGGCGCCAGTCCTGATACACCGTGGCCAGGGCCAGCAGGCTTTCCGGCACCGTGGGCTTCTGCGGATTGCGCTCCGACGCGATGCCCCGAAACCACGTCGCCAACCCTTCATGGTCGATGGCCAGGCGGTCATAACGCGGCAGCATCTGCGTGTAGCCGTACATGATCTGCGTTCCGGCCACCGCGCCGCTGACCGAAAAACCGTCCAAATCCTGCTTTTCGGGCAAAACGTCCTTGATGTAGCGGCATCGTACCTGATAGCTGGAACCGGGCGCAGGCTCCGAGCCCAGCGGCGACCAGTCCACCTGATCGCCTTTTTTCACATAGTCCAGCGTCGGTTCAAACGTCGTTTCAAGCTGCTTGACCTCCAGAATGCTCACCACGCCGGTGAACGGCAGGTCATCCGCAGCCCCGGAGTAGGCCCCGTGAACGACCGTGACAACTTCCTCAACCGTGATGCGCAGGCTGTTCACATCCTTCAGCGGCGTGTGCGCCACATCAATGCGCTGGCCGCCCTCCATGCAGGACTGCTCCGTGGCATCCACGATTTCCATGCTCACCGTGCGGAGATCGGGCTGCGCGTCGTAAATCATCCGCCTGGATGTGTTCAGCTCCACCCCCGTTCCGCCCACACGGGCGCGCCCTTCGCCAAGGTGGTACACCTGACGCCCGTCCTCCAGGTCCTCCCCGGCCACAACGGTCAGGCCGGACACCACATAGGTACCCGTGCCCGTGCTGTCACGGTCGTACTTCGCGATCGCCATGTTGAAGCTGTCCAGGGACGGCGGGGCCCCCTTGGCCCGCTGCACGCCGTCATCCACCGTGTACACGGGGTAGAACGTGCCCTCGCCGCCGTCCGTCCCGTAGCCCCACACGGCCACGATCTTGCGCCGCCATGCGCCGGGCTCGCCCTCGCCACGGCTGCCCACGGCGGGGTTGCGCAGGCCGGGGTCCTCCAGCTCCGAGATGATGCTCTCCACAAGCCGCACACCCACCGCCACGCTGCCGGACACGGGGATGTCGAACTCGGCGGCGGGCACGCTCCAGATTTGTCCGGCCAGGCATACTTCCCCGGATGTGGCCGTCACATGGCCGTTTTCCGGATTCACCACTATCTGCGCGCCGTTGATGATGTCCCCGTCCTTGAACAGGGCACGCGCCAGTTTGGCGATGCGCGCGTTGATGATGGACTGCATCTCGTTCTGCTCGGACCCCTGCGCCCCGTAACCGTCGCGGTAGAGCAGCTCGACATACCCCTTGCCCTCGTCAAAGCGATTCCAGTAATTGTCGATTTTCGTTGCCATATTTCCCTCTCTTGGAGCATTTTCAGCCTAGATGGGCAGGACGAATTCGATGGTCTGCCGCACGGCGGGCGAGCGCAGGATAGACGGTCGCAGTATCTGCGCGGCCAGCAGGCGGCCGGGGTCCTCCAGTTCCGCCGGCGTGAAGTACAGCTGTCCGGGCGGCAACCCCTCTTTCGTCACGGTATCCATAAAAATGCCCAGCTCGCGGATGACGGCATTGCCGGCATCCGCAAAGTCGTAATTCACGCGCACATACAGATAGGGGGTGGCCTCCGTGCTTTGGCGGTAGCGCGCCACCTCCACCGTGCCGTCCGGCCGCGTGCCCACGGGCACCACGATGCCGCCCGCCTCGTCAGGTTCCGCAAAGCCCACCGCGCTGGCCGTGCGCCGGCCCACCTCGCTGAACAGTTCCGTGCGCTCCACCAGGGACGGCAGCGCGTCATCCTCCTGCCTGTCCCATTCCTCACGGCCGGTTCCCCACGCCAGATGCAGGGGCCGGGCC
This sequence comes from uncultured Desulfovibrio sp., assembly GCA_937926875.1. Classification (GTDB taxonomy): domain Bacteria; phylum Desulfobacterota; class Desulfovibrionia; order Desulfovibrionales; family Desulfovibrionaceae; genus Desulfovibrio. Next base: position 12,478 of record CALBAX010000106.1, on the reverse strand, counting down.
GCAATGGCCGAGGCGATGGCCGCCCGCCCGGATTTGGTCAGTGTCGCAAGAGTTCCCATTTACTCCTCTCCTTGTATTGCTGTGATGGACATGCCCCAGGGGCGCGTAAACAGCTCCCCGGTCAGTTGTGCCATGCATTGACTGCCGGCAAAGCCCCGGTTGCCGGGAAAGGCGTCGGACCACGCGCTCCGGCTCCAGGCATGCCTGTCCGCATAGACCACATGGCCGGCGCCGGCCGCTTCCATGACTGCCATCCCCATGCCCGTATCGGGCCAAAACGGGGCCGCCGACAGGCCGCGCACATCGCGGTACTGCTCGTCCACACGGATGTGGCGCAGGGCCGGTTCCTGCTCGCTCCAGGCAAACGCGCCCCAGCGCGGCGGCCTGCCGATGACGGTCACCAGCGGCACGCTCCATGTGGCGTTGATGTCGCCCCAGCCGCCGTCTGCGGGGCGATCCGCGTACATCAGCTGCGACCTGCTCCATGCCTGGGAGACCATCGCCCAATCCTCGCGGGGCCTGTCGTAGCCAACGACAACGCCCCAGGGACGCGCAGGCCACGGGCCGCTCCACGCGGCGGGCGCATAAAACACCTGTCCCGCAAAGCTCGCCATGTCCTGCCGCATGACAAAACCATGACTGCGCGGAAACACGTCCGACCACCGCGTCCGGCTCCAGACCGCCCTGTCGTGGTGCGGCACATGGAATGCCCGCAGGGCCGCCACCCCGGCGGCATGGCCCGTGCCCGGTTCGGGGCGGAACAGCAGCGTCGACAGGCCGCGCACATCGTGGAACTGCTCGTCCACACGGATGTGGCGCAGGGCCGGTTCCTGCTCGCTCCAGGCAAACGCGCCCCAGCGCGGCGGCCTGCCGATGACGGTCACCAGCGGCACGCTCCATGTGGCGTTGATGTCGCCCCAGCCGCCGTCTGCGGGGCGGTCCGCGTACATCAGCTGCGATCTGCTCCATGCCTGCGCAAACATGCTCCAGGCAGGCAGGCGGCGATCCCAGCGGATATTGACGGCCCACGGCCTCGGCGGCCACGGCCCGCACCAGGCGGAGGACTCGTACAGCAGATCGCACCAGTGCACGCTCAAAAGCTGTCCGCAAACAAAGCCGTGATTGCGGAGGATGCTGTCGCTCCAGGCGCTCCGGCTCCAGATGAAGCGGTCAACATACGGTATGCGGAACGCATGCGTCTGTGTATGGCAGAGGGCGGCCAGCCACCCCCCGGTCAGATAGGGATCGGACATCACGCGGTGCGCCATGCCGAACGACACCACGAGGTCGTCCCCTCCCTCCTCGCCCGGCCATGCCGTGCCGGAGAAGCGCGACCAGTAGTCCCCGCTCCAGAAGCCCCGGCTCCAGATCAGCGGCGGCACATTGTAGGTGTCCGTGTACACGCGGGCCAGCACCGAGCGGGCGGGCTTGTACTCGTTGACCAGCCACAGCAGCGTATCCAGATCGGCCAGCAGGGCCTGCTGCTCCGCCTGCGTGGCCGGTGTCGCAAGGCCGATCTGGAATTCCGCCCAGCGACCGGGCTGCCACTGGCGCATGTTGTCGATCCGCACTGTCTCGAAGCCGTAGAAGCGCAGGATTTCCGGCAGGCCCTCGGTCCTGCCGCCAAGCTGGTGCCAGCGCCAGGCGTTCACCACACGGGCGCGGAACTGCTCCGCCGTCTCCTTCGGGTGCCGCACCAGCCCGCGCCCGGCGCCGAAATCCGGCACCAGCCCCGCCTCGCATAGCCCGGGGAACCACTGGCGGCGGAAATACACGATGTCGTCCCGTGCGCTGTCCAGCGCCAGTGCCATGCCCCGGACAAGGCCGGACAGGGGGCCGGGCGCGTGGATCAGCGGCCAGGCCAGCCTGTCGTGAAAATATTTCCAGAACTCGGACACGGTTACGCTTCCTCGGCCCTGACGGCGCGCAGGGCAAGGCTTTCCAGGCATGCCACGCCGTCCGCCGGGACCGGCAGCACGTCCTGCGCCGGGCTTGCCCATGTCACCCGCTTGACGCCCGGAACGGCCATGACCGTATGGGTCAGCAGGTCGAGCGTCAGGTCCTGCCCGATCTGCAGGGCCGTCACGTCCGCCAGCGGGCTTGTCTCCGCGAACAGCGCGCGCAGCCGGTTCTCGGCCTGCGCCCTGATGGCGTCGGGGTCGCCCGTCGTGTATTCCAGCGTCCCGTCCAGAGCGGCGGATACCAGTGTCGGGCCTTTCACCAGCCAGTCGTCATTGATGGGCGTGTTCGGGGCTATGGCCGCCCGCACCTTCTCCAGCAGGGCCGCCGTGGGCAGCACGTCCGCCCCCCGCACCACGATGTCCACCGTGCCCTGGCCGCGCGGATGCTGGTCCAGGATGGAAACGGAGGTCACGCCCGGCACGGACAAGGCCCAGGCCATATAGGCATATTTGGTGCAGCCGTTGCTGGCCTGCCATTGCAGGGCGTAACGCTCCCGCAGTTGTGCGTCCGTTTCCTCGTCCGCCCCTTCCTCCGTCAGCCATCCCGCAGGATTGGTGACGCCGGATACGCCCGTAACCGGCGTCACCAGTTCGCATATCTGCCCGGCGCCGGCGTTGGCCGCCGCCCCGTAGTCCTCCGCTTCCACCGGCACGTCCACAAAGTCCGCCCCGGCGGGCAGCACGGCCGCGGCCTGGGTGCCGTAGCGGTAAATCCGCCCCGCGCCGTCCGGCAGCGTACGCACGATGCGCCCGGCGGGGATGGTGACGTTCGCCTCCAAACTTCCCTGCGCGGCCCGTAAAAAGCGCACCTTGCCCCGTGCCTTGGTCGCCGCACGGCGGGAAAGGGCCACACTGGCCGCGTGCATGTCCAGCCATTCCCCCGTGGCGCTGGACGGCGTCGCCTGCGCGAGCAGCCGCTGCAACAGGCTGTAGATCTGCCAGTAGCCCCAGCAGAAAATTTCCAGCAGGCCGCGAACCACGCCCTTGTTCAGGTTCAGCCGCGCGGGCAGATAGCCGTGGGCAGCAAGCCTGTCCTGCACCGTCTCCACATAGCCGAACACCGACGCCCGGACGTCTTCAATCGTTCGGGAAACACGGGGCAAAGGTATCTGTTCTTGGGTCGGCATCTTCGATCACCATTTCCCTTGTCAGCTTGTTCACCTGCAAAACCAGGTTCAGCGGCGTGTCTTCCTCCAGAAAACGCCAGCGCACCAACGCCGTGATGGACCGGGCATCCCAGGCCGTGACCGTGCAGCGTACCGAACCGGTCTCCACACGCGGATCTTCCTCCACCCGCAGGATGACCTCGCTCTCAAAGGCCGCGCGGCTCCCCGCCGTGGAATCCTCCAGAATCCAGTCATACAGCAAAGACCCGAACTCCCGGTCATAGAACAGGCTGCCCAGGCGGGTGAACAGCCGCAGCCGTATGTCCTGAAGACCGGTGTCCACGCCGTTTGTCAGCAAAAGTTCCCCGTTGGCCGCCACGCGGGCCTGCCCGCTGTCGTCCAGGGCGATATCCTGCCCCCAAAGATCTGTCGTTACACTGCTCATGGGAAAATACTGGCACAAAAAAAGGGAGCACGCCCGGAAAGGACGCGCTCCATGCGAAGTTTTTCGGGGGCTTTCCCCGCCTGTTTTTTGCACCATAAATGAGAATGGCGCTAATGCGGGCAGCTTCCCCCGCTGCGGCTTCCGGCATAGGAATCCCCGGTCACACGGCTGCTGCCGCCGGTCGTCGTGTTGCCCGTCACCTCCTGGTCGCCCCGGATCACCACGTCCCCCTCAAATTCCGCCTGGCCCTTGCCTTGTCCGTCAAACGCCTTGCAGACCACGCGGCCTTGCAGATTGATGAGCGGCGCAACAATGTTGGCCACGTTCCCGGCCTGCACGGTGGCGTCCTTGCCCGCCTGGATCGTCGCGTTGTCCCCGGCCTGGACCGTCCAGCTTTTCCCCGCTTCCGTCCGCACGTCCTGCGGCGTCAGCGTCACCACGCGCTTGTCCTTGTCGATGCGCAGTTCCACGCCGTTCTCAAGTTGGATGACAAATTCGTTCAGCGCCGCTTTGGGCGCGTTCATGCCGCCGCCCCAGCGGATATTGGCGATATACGGATAGTTCGGGTCCCCGTCGTAATACGCCAGGTCGCACAGCACGCCGGGCACCGGCGGGCAGACCACGCCGCGATCCGGGCCGCCCCACAGCACGGGCAGGGCCACACGCGGCACCGCCGGTTCCTTCGGATCCGCGCTTTCGTCGTTCCGGAGCGGCTGCACGTCGCAAAAATATTCCCCGTCGCTCGCGTACACGGCCACCACCCTGGCCTTCCGGGGCAGGCGGTAATAATGCCGCAAGTCCGGCATGGCCAGTTCCACCAGCTTGCGGATCAGGCCCACCAGATCCCGTTTGCCCTGACTGTCGTCCATGCTACAACCACCCCGTGTCCTTGCCGTAACTGATGACCGTACTGTTGCCGCTGTCCTGAAAGGTATGCGCCACTGTCAGCGCCCGCACCGTTTCGTCAACGCCGCGACGGGTATCCCGGATATGCACCAGGCGGCTGTGCGTCAGCCCCGGCAACGGCACGGAAACCACCACGCCCACCCCGTCCGCCGTCTCCGGCGGCGTGTGGGAAAGCAGATTCTCCGCCGTGGCCACGCTGTATACGTCGCCCGGTTCATCGCCCGCGCTCCAGGTCAGGCCCGATGCCCCCAGCCACAGCGCGTGGCGGCTCATGTCGTGCCCGAAAGAGCGCTCCAGGCTATGGGAAAGCTGCCGGATGGCCCGCGCCACGGACACGCCGGAAAACACCTGCCAGGGCAGCACTTCCCCCGGAACCTCCACAGCGCCCACGGCAAGCCCGGTCCGGGCCAGCAGACGCCGGGCCACCACGTCCGCCGGCTCCCGGTAAAAGCTCTCCGTCACCATGGTGGTCGTCAGCGCTTTTTCCAGGCCCACGGCCCGCACAACCACCGCGTCCGCGCCGTCCGCATCCCGGCGCGGCTGATCGATGCCTTCCACCGTGCCTTCCCATTCCTGCCACATCCCGGCTTCGCCACGGTAACCCCAGCGTACGGCCACCGCCTGCCCCACGGCAAGCCGTGACCGCACTTCGCCCTCCGGATCCGGAACAACCACCGTCGCCCGGCTCAGCACCGCGCAGCGACGGAACACCAGCTCCAGAAACGGGCTGCGCAGGATCTCCACCGGTCCCACGTTGCAGCGTATGTTCAGTCCCTCGATCATTGCACGTCCACCCCGATGACCGTTTCCGGCTGTTCGGCGGCTTTCTCGGCCTTTTCCTTCGCCTGCTTCGCCAGCTCCGCCGGAGTGGGCGTCCTGGCCTGCGCCCGCTCCTGTTTGATGATGGGCGGGTTATGCTCCACAAAGGCCAGCGAGGCCCGGATCTCATCCGTCCGGCACGACTCCGAGGAATCCAGGCGCGAAAACACCACCCGCCGCACGCCGCGCGCCAGCACATGGCTGTTCGCCACGGTAAAGATGGACGGGTTGGCCTTGCCGTCCGTTTTCTTGAAAAAGCCCTCCAGCACCGCCAGTTTGTCATAGCAGGTGCCGCTCTCATCCGTGAGCAGGGTCAGCGTCAGACTGATGTCCGCGTCTTCCCAGCCCTGCGGCGTCTTTTTTTTGCCGCTGGCCTTGTCCACGCTCTGTTCGTCAAAGCGCACCTTCCCGCTGACCCGCAGATCGGACAGAAGGCCGGGCAGCTCTTCGCCGCCTATCCTCACAATGCCGTCTTCAAAGCTCAGAAGTTTCAGGCTCATGCCAGGCTCCCTCCCATTTCCGTGGCCGCTGCCTGCAAGTCCGCGTAAAAGTCCTGCGCGTCCTTGACGTTGGGCAGCGTGATGTTGGCGATATGCAGCGTCCAAGATTGCGACGCTGCGGTCTGTTCCCCGGTGGCAAGTCCCTGCCGGGTCCGCGCTTCGGCCACGTCGGCGGGCAGCCCCGGCGCGTCGGGTACCACGGGCGCTTCCCCCGTGGCGGGCACGGGCACGCCCTTGTCACCCCACAGCCCGTCCCACCAGGTGCCGATGCTTTCTTTCAGGCTGCCCAGCTTGCCGGAAAGCGTCGCGTACAGGCCGGGAAAGCCCGCGTTCATGCCTTCGCTCAGCGTGGACATGAGACGCGCCCCCGACAGCGTCAGCGTGGACAGCGGGCCTTCCTTGGCGTCACTGAACGGCAAGAGGTCGCGCAGCCTTCCCAGCGCGTCGGAAAACGTCTGCTTGAGGCTTTCCACCTTGGACAGGATGCCTTCCTTGAAGGTATCCAAAAGTCGCGCCCCGGACTCGAAAAGGTCCAGGCCAGAAAGCCATTCCGTGGCCTGCGCCCAGGCGTCCCGGATCCAGTCCCCGATGCGAAAATAGTCCGCAAAGGCCATGAGCGAATCGCAGAAGTTGGTCCAGATATTCTCGGCCATGGCCGTGGCCGTGACCCAGTCCCCGGTAAAGAGGGCGCACACCAGACGCACCAGGGATACCAGGGAATCGATGCCGCGCACCACGTTGGCGATCACCGTTGCCATCAGCTCCAGCCCGATGCTCAGCACGCCGCCCAGGATCTCACCCAGGCTCCGCGCCTCGGACGATGCGCTTTTGACCTCGGTCCCGAACACCCGGCCTATCAATTCGCCCAACGAGTCGAACAGGTCGCGGACCTTGAGGATGGCCGGAGTCAGCGCCACCACCGCGCCGTCAAAATTCAGCCCCTCCCAGATGCCCGTGAAAAATTCCTTGATGCGGTAGGCCACGCGGGCCACCGTGGTCACAATGCCCACCAGGCCTTCCGCCTTGATGTCTTCCGCCAGTTCACCCCGTATCTCTCCCACGCCGTCCTTGAGCGAACCGAACACCGCCGTCACGCCCCGGACCACCAGCGAAATGTTCCGCCCCCAGCGGGAAAGCGTGGTGGCAATGCCGCCAAAGTCCTTTTTCCAGGCCGCGTACAAAAGGCCCACGGCGGCGATCAGCGCCCAGACCGGCCAGCCCAGCCCCAGCAAGGCCGTCTTGATGGCCAGCAGCGACGAAGATACAAAAGGCGCGGCCTTGGATACCGCCCACAATCCGGCGGCAAAGCCCGTGACCGCCAGCACGGCCAGACTGACGGCGGAAACGATCTTCAAAAGCGCCGCGCCAAAGGGCGTCTGTGCCGCCTGGTCCAGCAGCCGCAACAGGGCGGTCACGGCATCCACCACCGCCCGCACGGCAGGTAGAAACAGCTTGCCCACCGTGATACGCACGCTCTCCCAGGCCGACCCCAGCCCGCGCAGCGAACCCGCCAGAGTGTCGTTCATCCGGGCCGCCATTTCCGCCGCCGAGCCGCCCCCGGCTTCCAGTTGCCTGGCATAGTCGGCGATGGCGCCGATGCCTTCTTTCTGGATAAGCTCCGCAAACCCGGCTATGGCCTCTTCGCCCACAATGGTCTTCATGGCCGCGATCTGTTCCGCCGTGCCCATATTCTTCAGGCCCGCAGCCATCTCGCCAAGCACGGCCACAGGACTGCGCAGATTGCCCGCGCTGTCCTTCACCGTCACGCCCAGTTTCTGGAAAAGCGCCTGCGCTTCCTTGGTGGGCGCGGCCATTTTGTTCAGCATGGCCTTCAACGTCGTGCCCGCCTGGCTGCCCTTGATACCCACGTTGCCGAGCAGACCCGCCATGGCCGCCGTCTGTTCCAGCGAAAGCCCGGCCATGCGTGCCACAGGGGCAACGTACTTCATGGTGTCGCCCAAAAGCTCCATGTTCGTGTTGGCCGTGGCGCACGTCAGCGCCAGTACGTCCGCCACGCGGGTCATCTGTTCGGCTTTCAGGCCGAATGCGGAAAGAATGTCCGAGGAAATGTCCGCCGCGCGCCCCAGATCCGTGGCCGTGGCCGCCGCCAGGTTCAGAACACCCGGCAGCGCCGCGATGTTCTCCTTGGCGCTGAATCCGGCCATGGCCAGATATTGTTCCGCTTGTCCCACCTGCACGGCGGTGAACTGCGTGGTCGCGCCCAGCTCGCGCGCCGTGGCCTCCAGCGCCGCCATCTCCTCCGAAGAAGCGCGGGACACGGCCCCCACCTTGGCCATCTGATCCTCAAATCCGGCGGCGACGCCCACACAGGACCCGAAAGCCCCGACCAGAAGCCCGGCGGCCAGCGCCGCCGGACCCATGGCCAGGGCCAGATTGCCCATGCGTTCCCCCAGCCCCGCCGTTGTCAGGTCCACGCCCTTCATGGCCCGTTTGATACGATCCAGAGGGCTGGAAAGCATGTCCACCAACGACAACGTGGCAAAAACGGAAAAAACTTCCATGGTCAAACCTTGCTTGTGCCCAAAAGGTTGCGGGACAGGGCTTCAAAAAAACGTCGTTCCATCCAGACGGCCAGGCCTACCTGCCGCGTCCATTCCTCCAGGTCTTCCGACGGCGGAAGGTGGAGCCAGTGCAGGATCAGGGCGTCGCCCTGACCGTAGCCGTCCGGCTCCGCTAGTTTCCCAGATCAGCGGAAATGCCCACGCCCTTCAGAATGGCCGTGGCAAAGGTGGACGACAGGCCGGGATATTCTTCCATGGCCTCGGTGAGCGACTGCTTGTCATCCGGGTGCACGCAGTCCAGCACAAGGTTACGCGAGGCCTGCCCGGCGTTCCTGGCCGCCTTGTCCTGCAAGCGCTGGATCTGCGTCTTGGTCGGTTTGGCAAAGCGGTACGAAAGCGTCACTTCCGGCGCGTCCTCTGCGCTTTCCCCGGCCCACATGTCGGAAAAGGTGTGCGAAAACTGGACATACTTGCGGTTGGTCTCTTTTGTCTCAGGCATAGGGTGCTCCTGTGTGTTTGGCCGGGAATGATTGCCCGGCGTTTTCTGAAACCATGCCATGAAAACGAAGAGCGCGCCCGGAAAGGACGCGCTCCATGCGAAGTTTTTCGGCCCCGGCTACAGGCCGACCGCCCGGTCCTTCTTCGCCGGGACACCGTTCCAGAGGATGGGTTTCAGGATCGTGAACTCGCAGGTCATGGGGCTCACGTTGTCGTCCCCCTGGCTGCCGCCACCGCCGCTGAACTTGGTGATCTTGCAGTCTTTCAGCGTATCCGTCACCGTGGGCATGTCGTTGTTCGCATACGACACCACGATGGTGAACGGCGCATGGTCGTAAATGCCGCCGCTCGTGGCGGTCAGCTCGTTCTTGAGCTTCTCCCATTCTTCGCGGTCCAGCACCATGCTGCCGCTGGCCTCGTAGTTGCCGCGTCCGTAGCCGCGCGGGATGCTGCCCTTGCCGTAACGGGCCGTGATCTCCTGCCCGTCTTCGTACTTGATCTCCGTGACGCCCACGACTTCGCCGTTGGGCAGGTTCACGGTAATGCTTTCCCAGTCGTATTTGTTGCCGTTGGCGGACATGCTGCCCCCTTACGCTGCCAGCGCGTAGTTCTCGATGCGCGGGTCAAACGTCGAACCCGCGTAGGTGTAACGGTTGTACAGCCTGATTTCCCGGATGATCGGCAGGCCGATCAGCGTGATTTCCACCGACACGCCGTCCCGCGCCACGTTCTGACCGGACGGGATGTCCACCACGTAGCCCGCCAGTTCCCCGGCGGTGACCATGGCGTCCAGCGCGTTTTCCAGGTCGGCTTTCAGATAGGCCAGCCCGCCGTCGTTGTCCCGGCGCAGCGGGTCGCCCGCTTCGTCGTACAGGCTCTTGCGCGCTGCGTCCCTGGTCAAGCGCACGGCCTTGAACGTGGTGCGCAGCACTTCCTCAAAGCGGAAGTCCGATGTGTTTTCCGACAGCGTGCGCGAGTCCCCCCAGTAGGTACCGGAATCTCCCGTGTACTTCTTCGCCGTCAGGAACCCGGCTTCCTCCAGCGTCGGGCGCACGGCCTCCCAGCCCGCAGGGAGCCGGAGCTGCGACACGGGGCCGTCCTTGTAGCGGCCCGTGGCCCGTTGCACAGGGATGGCCATCACGCGCCCGGCCTGCAAGCCCGCCGCGTTGCGCAGCCTGGCCGCGCCGGTCGTGTCCGTGACTTCCCCGTACTGGCAGCACACCGTCACAAAACGGCAGGCCACGTCCTGCTTTTCCGCCAGCAGAGCGGCGGTATAGGCGGAAAGGTCCTCCCCGTCCTGCGGCAGGCGCGCTTCCATCTTGAAGTAGGTAGGCTTCTGCCGGTTCCAGAGTTCGTCCGCCTTGGCCTGGGCCGCCGTCCAGTCCACCGAATCCGACGGACCCACGATATACACGAACTCCACGTCATACACGGACAGCGGTTCCTCCAGGGCCTCCAGCACATCCACGATGGACGGCGCGGGCGGCAGCAAGCGGCAGGTATAGGTGGTGCCCGCCACATAGTCCCCGGACGGGAAGGTCAGCTTCACCCCGTAGTCCGCCAGCTCGCATTCCCCGTCCAGCGGGATGGTACGGATGCGCCCGAAATTGTCCCCTCCGTCCGTGGAAAGCTGGAACGTCCCTTCGTTCCTGTCGCCGCCTTTCACGATCCGGGCCACCAGTTCCGCCCCGTCCAGTACGCCGGAATCCAGCTCTTCCACTTCCACCAGGGGGCTTTCCGCATCCCCCACGCGATAGACCGGCCCCACAGGGCAACGTACCGCAAAGGCATACGTCGCGCCTGCCTCCAGCGTCGCGCCTTCGGCAAACACCAGCGTGGCCCCCGTGGGATCCTCCCCGGAACTGATGGGATTCTGGACGGCGGACGGCGCGGCCTCGGCAAAGGTCTTGCCGCCGTCCGTGCTGATCTCCAGCGTGGCCGTGCCCACGACTCCGGGCGTGGCCACACGGACGACCACATCCGCATTCAGCGCCGGATAGCCCGATACCGTGGCCCCGGTCTTGCCTGCCGTCACCGTCAGGGCGGAAATGTAGCCGCCCGGCTGCCCCTGGACAGGCACAGCCACCACATACGGCTCCTGCCCGCCCGTGACCAGCATGTCGCGGATACGGTCCACCAGCGGTCCCGTGCCCAGCAGCTCTTCCAGGTTCGTGCGCTTGCCGATCAGGTACGCCTTGCCCTCAAGCCCCTTGGAGCAGACGCCCGCCACCAGGGCCTTGCCGTCCACGCCGCCGGTCACGATGCCCGACGTGCCGTCTATCAGGTATTGGATTACATCGCCCATCTTGCTACCTCACACGCCCGCCGCACATCCGGCGGGTCCTGATGCCGTTCAGGGCTTCCCGGTACGCGGCATCCGTCACCATCTTGCCCGCTTCCCAGCCCATCATGCGGCGCAGGGCGGCATCCATCCAGGTCGGCACACGGTGCCGGTCCGCCAGCACAGAAAGGCTTTCCAGTTCCGGCCCGGCTTCCGCACGCACGACAGCCGCCACATCTTCTTGCGCACCAACGGGCGTTTCCCGTGCTTCCGACGTCGTCTCCTCGACATGCGCGCCTCCTTCTTCTTCCCTGGGGTCCGCTTCCGCAACAGCCTGTTCCGGGGCCGCCGTGACGGTCTGGGAATCGGGAGCCTGCTCCGCTGTTTTCTTTTTCGTAGCCATACCGGCCTCCTATTTGAATGTGGGTTCGTTGATGGTGTAGGAGGGGATCAGCTTCTCCGCTTCCTCCCTCGTGATGCGCCCGGTAAACGTCACAACGTACAGCCGGTTCACCCTGGTGAACACGGCAATGACTTTTTCGCCCACGCGCTTGTCCGGGGCGCGTCCAAAGGTGGCCTGGCTGGCCCGTACCCGTATCCAGTTGCCCCGGCTGTCGTTGCCCCCGGAGGAAAGCGCGGCCACAAAGTCATACGAAAATCGCTCCAGCCAGGCCCGGTCATCCGCCAGAATGTTGGCGTTGACCGTCAGCTCCACCTCGTACAGTTCCCGCTTGCGGATCTGGTCCGTACTCTGGCGGCATACGTTCAGCGTGCGGCCCGTGCGGGTCAGCGTTTCCGGCATGAACTGCAATTCGATGCGCGGGCGCTTGATGGTCAGATTGTCCTTTTTCACCATGTCGATCACGCGGCCTTCCGGCAGACCGGCGGCCAGCGCCGCCCGCGTGATGACCTCGGTTGCGAATGCCTGCATGGCTCTCCCCTAGGCCTTGAACGCCCCGGCCAGAAAGTCGGCCATGGTCGCCTTGACGTCCTCCATATCTTCCTTGGAAACGCCCAGGTACGGGCGGGCTGGGATGGTCACTGCGTCCACGGCCACGGTCTTGCCGTCGCTGTCCTTGAACACCAGCTTTTTGGCTTTCTTGGGCTTGATCTCGCCGCCTTTCTGGTGGATCCGGGCATACGCCAGATTGCTGCCCACCATGACCTTGTCGGACGTGGCCGCGTAGTCGATGGACCGGCGCAGGCGCCCCGAATTCGTCAGCGTCTCGCCGCCGTCTTCCAATGCACGCCGGGAAGGCTGCCAGGGCTTGCCCTCCGGGTCCTTCTTCGCGGCAAAGCGTTTCTTGGTGCCGGATACCAGCGCCTCGCCCACGGACTCCATGAGCGCCTGCGTGTTGCCCAGCTTCCCGGTCGCCTTGCCCAGCGCCTTGTCCAGACCGCCCCAGTGCAGGGAAACACCGCTTTTGCCCATCCTACAGC
>CALBAX010000105.1 GCA_937926875.1 uncultured Desulfovibrio sp. | reverse complement strand
CAGCCAGGCCGCTCCCCACAAGCCGCTGCGGGCTTCCACATAGCGGCGGACGGGGATATGTTCCAGCACCCCCAGTCCCGGCGCCATATAGAAGCCCTCGGCAAAAGCCGGATGGCTTGTGACCGCGGGATTGCGCAGGACCATGCCGCCGGTCAGGAACAGGCCGCTATAACACAGCGTGGACAGGCTCCAGTGCGCGCAGGCCCGGCCCAGAAAACGGGCATACCAGCGCAGGGTGGCGCAGTCCCCGCCCAGACCTTCGGCTGCGGCCGCCACCGGAGACAAAGCCCGCCCTGTCAAAAAGTGGTGCAGCACAGCCAGCCCCCGGCCCGTCACGATGTCATCACCGCGCAACAGAGGCACGCCCAGCCGGGCACAGGCAAAGGCGGCAAATTCCTCTTCCTCGCGGCCCACAAAGGCAAAGGCCGTATGTCCGGCTTCTGCGGGCAGGGCCTGCCAGTGCACGCCCCCAGCTTCCGGGTACGGCACCAGCCAGCCTGTCCCCAGCCCCGTGCCTGCCCCCAGGACCGCCACAGGCGCGGGACCAGCTTGCTGACGACTCGCAGGGGGAGCCACCTCCGGCCCCAGCAGATGCCGTGAGCGCGTCCCTACGGCCGTCAGGCAGGCGCAGGCCTCGCAAACGAAGTCATTGACCACCCGGCAGCATCGCAGACCGAAACGGGGCGCCACCCCACGCAGGTCGATGCGCAGGGGCGCATTGCTCAGGCGGGCCCGCTGCGCATCCTGCACAGGTCCGGCAACGCCCATGACCAGGGCAGACACGGCTGCCAGCGGCATCTGCAAGGTCTGCTCCCAAGCCTCCAGCACGGCATCGCTGTCCTGCAGCTCGGCCGTGGCGCATTGTTCCACGGCCTCCAGTTCCAGACCATGCGGCGTCTCACGAAAGCGGGCAAAACGGCAATGGGTCCCCCCCAGATCTATGGCGGCAAATACGTTCATCATCCTTCTCCCGGGCAGCAGTCGCTTCAGCATACGCCCGCGCCCTAGGCCCGTCAAAAAACAGCTCCTTCTCCTTCCGGGATCCTCCTTCCGTCCACCCGCTCGACTACGGGCGCGCTCTCTGTCATACTGGGATGCGGCATATCCTTCCGCAGATTTCAGCCCCGGAGTGTCCATGGCCCGCAAAAACGACAAGCGTTTCCTTCAGGCGAACCGGGAAGCCCTGTTCGCCCTGGCCGCTTATGCCCTGTATTTTCTCTGGTGGTATCTGACAGCCTACGGACTGGGGAACGATTCCCCGGACAACTACAGCTATACGCTGGGCATGCCGGACTGGTTCTTCTACAGCTGCGTGCTGGGCTATCCTGTGGCCTGCCTGCTCGTCTGGGGACTGGTGCGCTTTTTCTTCAGGGATATGCCCCTTGACGATGACGGCACGCCACAGGCGCCGGAAGCGCTCTCTTCCCGCGAAAACCGCCCTGGTCAGGAGGAGCGTCCATGACCGCTGCGTCCTCCACGCTGCTCCCCATCGTCCTTTATCTGGCGCTGTCCTTTGTGGTGGCCCTATGGGCCGGAAAACTTTCCCGCAGGCACGAGAACGCCTCGGGCTTCCTTGAGGAATACTTTCTGGGCAGCCGTTCCATGGGCGGCTTTGTGCTGGCCATGACCGTGGTGGCCAGCTACACCAGCGCCAGCAGTTTCATCGGCGGTCCGGGAGTGGCCTATACCGTGGGACTGAGCTGGGTCCTGCTGGCCATGATCCAGATGCCCACCGTTTTCCTGACCATCGGGGTCCTGGGCAAACGCTTCGCCATGGAAGCCCGGGCCATGAATGCCGTGACCATCACCGATTACCTGCGCGTCCGCTACGGCAGCGACGCTGTGGCCATCCTCTGTTCTCTGGCCCTGCTGGTCTTCTTCGTGGCCGCCATGACGGCCCAGTTCATCGGCGGGGCACGTCTGTTCCAGGCCATCACCGGCTACCCCTATGAAGCCGGGCTGGCGCTCTTCGGCATCACGGTCATCGCCTATACCGCGCTGGGCGGCTTCCGTGCCGTGGTCCTTACCGATGCCATGCAGGGCATCGTCATGACCGTAGCCTCCGTCGTGGTGCTGGTGGCGGTGATCCAGGCCGGCGGCGGCATGGAGGCCTGCATGCTGCGCCTCAAGGCCATCGACCCCGGCCTCATCACGCCCACAGGGCCCAAGGATGCCGTGCCCCAGCCCATGATCCTTTCTTTCTGGATACTGGTGGGCCTGGGCGTGCTGGGGCTGCCCCAGACGAGCCAGCGCTGCATGGGCTACAAAGACTCGCGGGCCATGCACAGCGCCATGATCATGGGCACGGTCATCATCGGCTTTCTCCTGCTGAGCGTCCATCTGGCCGGAGCGCTGGGGCGGGCCGTCATCTCCGGCATGGCCGTGGGCGACATGGCCATGCCCAGCCTTATCCTGGAGCTGCTGCCGCCGTTCTGGGCCGGTGTCTTCATCGCCGGGCCTCTGGCGGCCATCATGTCCACGGTGGACTCCATGCTGCTCCTGGCCTCAGCGGCCATCATCAAGGATCTTTATGTGCAGTACATCCTGAAGGGCGACAGCAGCCGCATGCCCTTGCAGCGTATCAAGCGCTTCAGCCTGGGCTGTACGGCCGCCATCGGTGCCGTCGTCTTCATGGCAGCTCTGGAGCCGCCGGATCTGCTGGTCTGGATCAACCTGTTCGCGTTCGGCGGCCTGGAAGCTACCTTCCTCTGGCCCCTGCTGCTGGGCCTGTACTGGCACAAGGCCAATGCGGCCGGTGCTCTGAGCTCCATCCTGGTGGGCGTGGGCTGTTTCTTTGCCCTGAGCCTCCTCAAGCCCCCCATGCACGGCATCCATCCCATCGTGCCCTCGACCCTCGTGGCCCTGCTGGCCTTTTTGCTGGGGAACAGGCTGGGAACGTCACAGCCTGCCTGTTCATCCGGTGACAACGGGCAAAAAAGCTAAAAGCATTTCCAATGGGGATGCTTTGTTATGGTAAACGCTCTCCCTTCCCGTCACCAGCAACAGGATAGAGAAGGGGACGGCCCCCTGACAACAGGCCCACCATGAAGGCACCGTCCCCTCTTCCAGTTCCGCAACCATTCCTTCAAGGCCGCCACCAAGGCCGGGCAGCATCTGGCCGATGACGAGGCCTGGGCCCTGCTTTTGCCTGGGCCTGTCCCTATCCTGCCCAAAAGCCGTCCGCCCCGGCAAAAATCCGCCACAGCGCACATCCCCCTGATACGGGAGCGTCCTCCCATCCCCCAATATGGCCGACAGCCTGCCAACCCCAAACCACAGGCCATAAAAAAGGGCCCCCGAAGGGGCCCTGCATGAGACAGGAAAGCGGATCAGCGC
Source organism: uncultured Desulfovibrio sp. (assembly GCA_937926875.1). GTDB lineage: Bacteria > Desulfobacterota > Desulfovibrionia > Desulfovibrionales > Desulfovibrionaceae > Desulfovibrio. The sequence goes on along the minus strand of CALBAX010000105.1, from coordinate 4,700 downwards.
CTAACCGCCACCCATAAGCCAGTTGAGCGGCGTAAGGGAGAGCGTGGGGAAGAAGAGGAGCAGGAAGAGCATGATGATCTCCGTCACCAGGAACGGCAGCATGCCCTGCACCAGCTTGGTGATCTTGATGTTGCCCACGCCGCAGACCACGTAAAGAACCGTGCCCACGGGCGGGGTGATGACACCGATGCCCAGGTTCAGGATGAACAGCAGGCCGAAGAAGTACGGATCGATGCCGGCCTGAGTGATCAGAGGATAGAACACCGGGGCAAAAATCAGGATATTGGGGGTCAGGTCCATGACCATGCCCACCAGGAACAGGAAGACGTTGATGGCCAGCAGCAGGAGCACGGGGCTGTCGATGAGCGGTCGGAACAGATCGGTCACCTGGTTGGGGATCTGGGCGATGGTGATGAACCAGCCCACGGCCGTGGCCGTGGCCACGATGAGCATGACCACAGCGGTGGTCCGCGCAGCACGGGCGCTGACGCGCAGCAGGCCGCGGAAGCTCAGTTCCCGGTAGTAGCCCACACAGACGATGATGGCGTAGATGGCCGCGAAGGCGCCGCCTTCCGTCGGCGTGAACACACCAAAGCGGATGCCGCCCAGCAGCAGCACGGGCATCATGAAGGCCGGGGTGGCGTCACGGATGATCTTCCACTTTTCTTCGCGCGTGAAGGTGATGGTCTCGTTGTAGCCATCGATGCGCACGATGAAGAACCAGACCACCATCAGGGCCAAGCCGATGAAGATGCCCGGGAACAGGCCGATCATGAACAGCTTGGTGATGGACAGGCCGCTGATGGTCGCCCCCAGCAGGATGAAGTTGGTGCTGGGCGGGATGATGGGGCCAAGGATGGCGCCCGAGGCGATGACGCCGCCCGCGCGACCGGGCTTGTAGCCCACTTCGGCCATCATGGGCAGCAGCAGGCCGCCCAGGGCCGCGGCTTCACCCACGGAGCTGCCCATCAGACCGGCAAAGATCACGCTGGAGATGATGGCGGCATAACCAAGGCCACCGCGCACGCGACCGATCATGAGCTGGGCCAGCTGCACCACGCGTCTGGACAGGCCGCCCTCGGCCATGATCTCGCCAGCGAAGACGAAGAAGGGGATGGCCATGAGGGGGTAGTTGTTGGCCCCGTCCAGCATGGTGGAGGGGATGATCATGCTGTCCCACATGCCGGAATGCCACATGAGCACGATGGAGCACAGCACCAGCACCATGGAGATGGGGATGCCTACGAACAGGAAAGCAAAGAGGCTGCCAAGGAAAAGAAAAAGCTCCATACCCTACAACTCCTTGCTGATTTCCTGCTCGATCTTTTCCTCTTCCGTCGCCTTGGCGAAGCTGCTGGCGGGACGGCGCACGAGGGCGATCAGATCCCGCAGGCAGATAAGGATGGCCGTGAAAGCCATGATGGGCAGCGTGCTGTTGATGAAGGCCATGTTGACGTTGGTGGCGACCGAATTGGTGTCGATGGTCTGCAGCACATAGGTGATGCCACCGTCAAGCAGCAGCCCCAGGGCGCCCATGGTCAGCAAAATGGCCAGGATCTCTATGCATTTGCGGGGCATGCCCGAGAACATGTCCACAAACATGTCCACCGCGATATGCTTTTTCCAGTAGAACGCCTCAATGGCACCGAAAAAGGTGATGTAGATGAAGAGAAAGCGCGCCCATTCCTCGCTGGGGGGATAACTTCCGCCAAATACATAGCGCAAAAAGGCATTATAGAAGACCAGACCGATCATCCCCAGAAAGATGACCGCACAGAAAATTTCAAAAAGCAGTTCGCCAGACAAACCGTGCCTGGTTTCGGCAGCCGGCTGCCCGGGAGCCGTCGCGGGCGTCGTTTTGGTTTCGCTGCTCATCGTATCCCCCTGCATATCGGAAGAAAGACCGCTGCTGCGGTATCTGCATGCGTGGTTCAGGGTCGAAAAAGGGGGACGCCGCCCCATGCGGCATCCCCCGGTATCCAGATGTTACTTCGCGTCGCGGTAGCTGGCGGCGCTTTCCAGGATTTCCTTGGCGTTGGGAACGGTGTCATAGAACAGCTTCCAGCTGCGCTTGCCCGCTTCCACCATGTAATCGTGGAATTCCTTGGAGGGCGTGTTCACAGAACCCTTGGCGGCCTTGATGGTCTCGATGGCCTTGGCGTCGCCTTCTTCCACCATCTGCCAGATGTCGTCAGCAGCGCGCTTGGCGGCTTCGTTGAACCAGGCCTTGTCCTGTTCCGGCAGGCTCTGATAGAACTTTTCGTTGATGTACAGGGAGTGGATCACCAGGATGTGACCGGTCAGGGTGATCTGGGGGGTGATCTCGTACATCTTCAGAGCCACGATGTCGGACAGGGGGCTGTCACCGCCGTCGATGACGCCCTGGTCAAGAGCGCTGGGCACTTCGGCGAAGGGCATGGGCTGGCCGCTGATGCCGCATTCCTTGGCAAAGTTGGTGTACAGAGGGATGTTGGGCACGCGCATGCGCAGGCCCTTCACGTCATTGACGCTGTTCAGGGGCTTCTTGGTGTAGAAGTGGCGGAAGCCCAGAGGGAAGGCGTTCAGGGTACGCAGACCGGACTTTTCGGTGAAGCCTTCATTGATCAGCTTGAAGGTCTCGCCTTCCATGGCGCGGCGGGCGTGGTCATAGCTGTCGTACAGCATGGGGGTTTCCAGCATGGCCATGGCAGGATGCAGGGCCGAAGTCTGGGTACCCGTGGCACACATCTGGATGATGCCCTTGCGGGTGCTGGCGATGTAGGCATCTTCCTTGCCCAGGGTACTGTTGGGGAAGACCTGCACTTCGTATTTGCCGCCAGAAAGTTCCTTCAGATACTGGCCGAACTTGTGCATACCGATGGTTTCCGGTTCACCTTCGGGCTTCATACCGGCGATCTTGATGACGACGGTCTTGGCAGCCATGGCAGGCGCAGCCAGCGCACCCATGACAAAGGCGCAGGCCAAAAGCAGTGCAACGATACGTTTCATCATCCACCTCTGCTGATTTGGGATTGTGACAAGGAGTACCTTTTCCGCACCCTGACGGCCTTTTGCCCGTCAGGCCACCTGTTTCACAAAGCAAACCATCTGGCCGGGCCGGATACCGGATCCGGGGGCCGATCCCGACAGGATGCCGGGAAAACAGGCGTATATACTTGTTTTTGTCATAAGCCTTAGACAGGCTCCGCGTCAATCAATTTTCGTTTTTTGATAATAGAAGTTCGAAAACGAAACCTTTTTCCCCGATATCCAGGAGCAGCTTGCGCGGTCCCTGTCATTCCAGTATATTGCAGCATCCCTATCCCCATCAGGAAGCTCCATGACCAAGACAACGGAACGTCATCAGGCCCTGCTGCACATGCTCAACGCGCGCGGCTATGCGACCATCGACGAGCTCACCAAATGTTTTTCCGTGACACCGCAGACCATCCGCAAGGACATCAATACCCTGGCCGGACAAGGCAAGGTACAGCGGTTCCACGGCGGTGTCGGCATGCCGCTGAGCACGGAGAACATCCTTTACGAACAGCGCAAAAAGCTGTTCCTGCCTGAAAAAAAGGCCATTGCCCAGATGCTGGCCAAACATATCCCCGACGGAGCCTCCATCTGCATCAATCTGGGCACGACCACCGAAGAGGTCGCCTACGCCCTGCTGGGCCACAACAATCTGCGGGTGCTGACCAACAACCTCAATGTGGCCGCCATCATGGCCCGCAACCCCAACTTCGACGTGGTGGTTGCCGGCGGCACGGTACGGCATCACGACCATGGCATCATCGGCCCCAGCGCGGAGAACTTTATCCGGGAATTCCGGGTGGATTACGGCATCATCGGCATTTCCGGCATCGACCAGGAAGGCAACATGCTGGATTTCGACTACAGGGAAGTCTCTGTGGCCCGCACCATCATCGAATGCTCGCGCCGGGTCTTCCTGGCCACGGACAATTCCAAATTCGGCCGCTCCGCCATGGTCCGGGTGGCCAATGTCTGCGACATCGAGGCCGTGTTCTCCAACGCCCCGCTGGAGGATCACTGGCAGTGCATGCTCCAGGAAGCCGGGACGGAACTGTATCTGGTCTAGCCGCATCCCGATGCCGTTTTGGGCAACAAGGCCCGTTTTTCCTGTCACCAGCCTCACGGCCCGCGACCTGCCGGGAACGGGAACACCTGAGGACTTTCCTTGCCCCCGCGCGGGAAAGCCGCTTTTCATACGATCATCTCAACGGGTATCGCAGCAAAGAACACACTACCGGGGAAAATGGCCTGACTCCAACAGGAAGCCTGTTCACTCCCCCCAAAAATCGCTGATAAAAAGCCCCGACGCTTCCACAGATGAGAGAAGTCGGGGCTTTTTACATACAGGACACTGTCGGGAAATATTCCCTGCCAGATGCCGGGACTGCATACGGCACGATAGAAAAAAAACACGCAGAAAAGGACGCGGGACACCTGCTCCCTCTCTACCTGCCAGACATACCGCCTCAGCGCCGCCGCAACAGCATGTCCGCCAGCGGCACCATGTACAGATAAAAGGCATAGGGCAGGCACTCCGGCCCCACGCCCATGATGGCGCAGGGGACGCTCCCCGCGATGCTCCAGGGGATGATGGCCGCCAGCAGGACGATGCCGTTTTCCAGCGGCAGGACCATCTCCTTCCTGTCCTGCCAGAGGGGTGCGCACAACTGCCTGGTCAGCATGAT
>CALBAX010000104.1 GCA_937926875.1 uncultured Desulfovibrio sp. | reverse complement strand
GACGGCCGGCAGACGCCGGACACGCTGGTTGCGTAAGAATGTCTTCATGGCTGCATGTGTAAAACCATTTTTGCTTCTTGGCAACAGGAGGCCCCGGAGGGACGATGAGCATCCTTGCCCTGCATGACGACCACGGCCGCACGGTACGTTACCTGCGCCTGTCACTGACGGACCGCTGCAACCTGCGCTGTCTGTACTGCCACAGCAATGCCCGGCACCAGTGCATCCCGCACGAAAAGGTGCTGCGCTACGAGGAGATGATCCGTCTGGTGCGGATCGTGCGCGGCATGGGCGTGGGCAAGGTGCGCCTGACCGGGGGGGAACCCTTTGCCCGCAAGGGCTGTGACGACTTTCTCCTGCGTTTGCGGCAGGACTTCGATGATCTGGACATCCGCATCACCACCAATGGTACCCTGCTGGAGGAGCACATCCCCCTGCTGCAACGGATCCGCATCAGCGCCGTGAACCTGTCGCTGGACAGTTTCGATCGCGAAACCTTTGCCCGCGTGACCGGGCGCGACATGTTGCCGGAAGTGCTGCGGGCCCTGGACGCCATGCTGGCCGCGGGCATCCGGGTCAAGATCAACGCCGTGGGCCTGCGCGGCATCAATGACGGCCAGATGGCCGACTTCGTCCATGCGGCCATGACCCTGCCCGTGGACGTGCGCTTCATCGAGTTCATGCCCATGGGCAGCGATACCCTGTGGAGCCCCGAGAATTTCTGGCCCGCCAGCGATATCCGCGCCGCCGTGGAGCAGCATGTGCGCCTGGTGTCGCTGGGCGATGCCAACGAAGGCCAGCGCGGCCCGGCCCGCATGTTCGCTCTGGAAGGCGGAAAGGGACGCATGGGGTTCATCACGCCCCTGACCAACCATTTCTGCCTGTCCTGCAACCGTCTGCGCCTGACCAGCGACGGGCATCTGCGCACCTGTCTGTTCGCCGACAGGGAGTATCCCTTGCGGCCCCTGCTGCGTCATCCCAAAGTCACGGACGAGCATATCGCCCGGGTCATCGCCCGGGCCTGCAAGAGCAAGCCCGTAGGGGCGGATCTGCTGGCGGCCCGGCAGGGAGGCGCCGTGGCCAGCAGCAAGATGGTCTCCATCGGCGGCTAGGTCAGGGCGTCCCTGCCGTACGGGAAGGTGGCCCGTGTGGCAAGGCAGCAGGCGGCGGCCTTCGGGCCGGCTGTCCATAAACGGGAAAAGCGTCCTGCCCGCGAAGACTGGTGATGCATGCCGCCGGGCAAGGGCACGCATTACAGGCTGCCCGGGAGGCCGGCGGGCCGGGACAGCCCGGCAGAAGGGGGAAAAGTGCCATGTGGCAGGTCTATGCGTTGCTGGCGGCCGTGTTCGCGGCCCTGACAGCCATTTTTTCCAAACTGGGCGTCCGTGATGTGGACTCCGGGCTGGCTACCGCCATCCGGGTGGGCTTCATCCTGCTCCTCACCTGGGGCATGAGCCTGTATGCCGGCACCTGGCGCGAGGTGCGCCAGATCGGCGGGCATACCTGGCTCTTCCTGTTCCTTTCCGCCGTGGCCACGGGCCTGTCGTGGCTGTGCTACTTCAAGGCCCTGCAACTGGGGGACGTCTCCAAGGTCGCGCCGCTGGACAAGCTCAGCGTGCCTCTGGCCATGCTGCTGGGGGTGCTCGTCCTGGGTGAGCCCTGTGATCCCAAGACCGTGGCCGGGGGCATCCTGATCACGGCCGGGGCCCTCTTGCTGGTGCTGTGAGGCCGCGGCCTCAGCCATCCCTGTTTTTCGACGACATCAAGGAGCATCCATGATCGCCTATCTTGAAGGCCTGCTGGCCGAGACCTGGGGCACCTCCTGCATCGTGGTCACGCGCGGTGGCGTGGGCTACGAGCTGGATCTGCCTGCCCACACCATGGCATCCCTGCCCGGACGCGGGGAGAGCGTGGCCCTGTACACCAGCCTGGTGGTGCGCGAGGATGCCCAGCAGCTGTTCGGTTTTGCCACCTTCGAGGAACGGCAGGTCTTCGAGGTGCTGCTGACCATCTCCAAGGTGGGTGCGCGCACGGCGCTGGCCATCCTTTCCCTGTACCGGCCTGACGACCTGCGCCGCATCGTGCTGGAAGAGGACGTGGATGCCCTCACCCGGGTGAGCGGCATCGGCAAGAAAACGGCCCAGCATGTCTTCCTGGAACTCAAATACAAGCTCAAGGTGGAAGACGTGCCGCAGGCGGCGGTGCTGGCGCCCAACGGCCGCCCGGGCTCCGTGTTCCGGGACGTGCTTGATGGTTTGTCAAATCTTGGCTATTCTGAGGACGAGTGCGCTCCTGTGGTCAAGAACATCCTGCTGCAGGAGCCCGACCTTGACGTCACCGGCGCTCTGCGGGCGGCGCTCAAGGCGCTGGCGCGCGGTCGTCTGTAGGCCGGCGCTTTCTTTTTCTTGCGTGTTCCCCGTACAGGCCCGGCCTGGGCAGGGGGCAAATCCTGACCGGCAGACATCATGGCACAGAAATCCTCCCCTTCCCCCGCAGCCCGTTTTTTCGGCAATGAAGACTGGGATGCCCCTGCGGAACAGCACGCGCCCGTATCCGCGGCCGGTACGGAAGACCCCGGCCTGAGCACCGCCGCGCTGGAAGAGAGCGTGCGGCCCCGCAGCCTGGATGATTTCATCGGTCAGGAAGAACTGCGTGCCAATCTGCGCGTGTATCTGGGCGCTGCCCGTGAACGCGGCGGCGCACTGGATCATACGCTTTTTTACGGCAATCCCGGTCTGGGCAAGACGACCTTGGCCCAGATCATGGCGGCCGAGCTGGGCGTCAACCTGGTCTGCACCTCGGGCCCGGTGCTGGAGCGCAGCGGCGACCTGGCCGCCATCCTGACCAACCTGTCCCGCAACGACATCCTCTTCGTGGACGAGATCCACCGCATGCCCATCGCTGTGGAGGAAGTGCTGTATCCGGCCATGGAAGACTTCAAGCTGGATCTGGTCATCGGGCAGGGCCCGGCGGCCCGCACGGTCAAGATAGACCTGGAGCCGTTCACGCTGGTGGGGGCCACCACGCGCATGGGACTGATCTCCGCACCCTTGCGCGGGCGCTTCGGCATCCTTTCGCAGCTGGAGTTCTATACGCCTGCCGAACTGGCCCGGGTGGTGCTGCGCACGGCGCACATCCTTGGCATCGCCGTCACTCCTGACGGTGCGGAGGAGATAGGCCGCCGTTCCCGCGGCACACCGCGCATCGCCAACCGCCTCTTGCGTCGCGTGCGGGATTTTGCCATGATGGGCGGTCACGACGTCATCACCGCGGAACAGGCTGCCGAGGCCCTGCGGCGCATGGACGTCGACGAGATAGGTCTGGACCGCATGGACAGGCGCCTGCTGGAAGTCATGATCACCCACTACGACGGCGGACCCGTGGGGCTCAAGACGCTGGCCGTGGCCTGCTCCGAAGAAGTGCGCACCATCGAAGAGATCTACGAGCCCTACCTCATCCAGTGCGGCCTGCTCAAGCGTACCCCCCGTGGGCGTATGGTGACCGCCAAAGCCTACCGCCACCTCAACCTTTTACTGCGCTGAGAGGCGCGCGAAGAACAGCCGTGCTGCTTTGTGGTGTCCGCATGGTTGCGGCAGCAACGTTTCTCTCTGTTCTTCCCGGAGCACGGCTCCCCTTTGTGTCGCGCCGGTAACGGCGTCGTCGCTTTTTTGTTCTCTTCTGAAAGGCGGCGGGACGTTGCCCGCGGCGGACGTCGTTTCAGTAACGTCCCTTTGCCCTGCCTTCCCGACCGGCGCCGGAAGGAGCGGCACGGGGCGGAGGCGGCGCCCCCTTTGGTTCCATCGCCGGAGTACCGCGTCGTGCATGGACGTGGTCGGAGTTTTCAGAATGAAAGTGACTGTTGACAAATCTGTGTTGTGCAAACGTTATGCGGGCTTCACCGTGGCACTGCTGGTCTGTGCCCTGGGGGTCGCGCTGGTGACCAATGCCTGTCTGGGCACCTCGCCCATCACCAGCCTGCCGTATGCCCTGAGCGTCATCTTCCCCCTGAGCCTGGGGACCGTTACTTTTCTCTCCAATATCTGTTTTCTTGTGGTGCAAAAGGCTCTGCTGGGCCGCTACTTCACGGTGGGGCATCTGATGCAGATCCCCGCGGTCTTCCTGTTCGGCCTGTTCATCGACGGCTGGATGTGGGCCACTTCCTATCTGGTCACGGATGTCTACTGGCAGCAGATGCTCATGTGTCTGGTGGGGTCCATGGTCCTGGGCCTGGGCGTGAGCCTGGAGATCGTCAGCAACGCCACGGTGCTGCCCGGTGAAGGCATGGTCGTGGCCATCGTTTTCCGTACGCACAAGAATTTCGGCAATATCAAGGTGTTGGTGGATTCCTCCATGGTGCTGGCGGCGATGCTGCTCAGTCTGGCCGTCCTGCATACCATCGTGGGCCTGCGCGAAGGCACCATCATCTCGGCCGTGCTGGTGGGCATGAGCGTCCGCTTCTTCTCCCGCTGGACGCGTCGTCTGGCTCCTCTTTTCTGGGAGAAGGAAAAGCTGGAGAAAGCCCGCCGCCGTCTGGTGCTGCAGGAAAATTATGCCGCCTAGGGCACTGCCATCGTCAAAGAATGACAGGGGAGCCTTCGGGCTCCCTTTTTTGTTTTGGGCAGCGGCCGGAGAGAAGGGCAGCAAGGATCCATGACGTACGGAACGGCCTGCAAGACTTGGGGCATCTGGTACTTTGAAGTGGAGAGGGGCGGTTTATTTTTTGCCAGCGTGGAGAGGGACGGCTCTTGACGGGCAGAAAAGGAGAGGAGAATACTGGAAAGCGGCAAAGAAAATCCCCAACATTTTCCTGTGTCTTTCCGGTATGTTGGTTGAATAATCAGTCAGTAAGGGGCAAAACCGCAAAATTTTTTGCGGAAAGATGCTTGACGGTGGGGTCGAAAAGGCGC
>CALBAX010000103.1 GCA_937926875.1 uncultured Desulfovibrio sp. | reverse complement strand
CTTCCTGCTCTGTGATTTCTTGATGCGCCGCTTGGGGTTGCGGCGCGGCGTGCGCCATGCCGTGATGAGCATGCCGTCACGGCTCACCACCACCCGCAGGCGGCCCCGGGCCCAGGTGCCCGTGCCCTCCCCTTCCGCCACCAGCACGCCCTGCTCCAGGGCCTGCTCCACATGCCGCGCCGAGATGCCCCTCTCCAGGCACCGCCGCACGGCATGGCCGGAAAAACAGCGGATGCGTTGTGTCGTGGTACAGATGTCCGTCATGTGTTACGTCTCGTCCTTTTGTGTTGCAGACCTGTCCTGCGCGCTGTCGTATCCTTCCAGCATGCCGGGGTTGCATTCGAGGATGGCCAGATACGTTTCCAGCGCCTTCACGATGACACCGGAGCGCGTCACCTCGTTGCCGGTGGCGGCGATCACGTCGAACAGGCGGTCGTAAAGCGGCTGTGGCAGCCGCAGGGAAAAGGATTCGCTGCGGGGCATGTGTTCCCTCCCGGCCACAGCAAAGCGCTCACAGGGCCGACTTGGCGGATGGCGACGGGCCCGTGGTGGGCTCAGGCGGCCAGAGGTCGGGGCGGAGTTCGGACAGGGGGATGCCCAGATTACGAGAATAGACAACAGCCGACTCCGCAGCAATCTTATCACCCTTGCAGTGACGGTAGACAGCGTTCAGGCTTCGGCCTCCACACGCCTCGGTCAGCTCGCGGTATGTCAGGCCACGAGTTGTCCTGAATGTTTCCAGTGCGTTTTTCATAACCAAAATGTTATTTACTAATAACATAAAAGGCAATCAAAAAACTATCTCGTTTTTTGCATAAAACGAACAGCCTAGCTATGGGTAAAACATGGATACCAACATCTATGAAGAATCGGCACAAAGGGCTTGGGATGCCATCCTCGGCAAAGTGAAAGAGCTTGAAGCCTCAGGAATGAAGCGGGCAGAGATTTCACGGCTCCTTGGGCATACCGGACGGTCTGCCGTCACGAACTGGCTCAAGGAGTCCTCGACGTCCCGAAACGCCTCATTCCCTGACATGTTGCGGTATATTGACGTGCTGGGGCTGGACATTCAGGACTACTTGCCTAAATCGGCCACCATCCGCCGCCCGGCGCCCAATGCCCCAACAGAAAGGGCCGACGCTGACGGCAGCGTGGCCATCCATGTCTATGCCTTGGCAGGCGCGGGCCCAGCCTTCGATCTGGAAGAAAACGACCCTCTGGCCACCATCCGTGTCCCCCTGGAATATGCCATGCAGTGCGATTCAGCCCTGCTGGTCAAAGGGGACAGCATGGCCTGGACCATCAAAAGCGGGGGCGTCGTGGGCGTCATCCGCCGGAACTTCGACTTCGTTTCCGGGGAAGTCTATGCCGTCCGCCTGCCGTATGAAGGGCTCTCCATCAAGCGCGTCATCGTGGATGCCGCCAGCGGGGAATACATCATCCGCTCCGATAATCCCGACAAGGAAAAGTACCCGGACCGCCGTCTGTCCATCACGGAATATGCCGACATCATCCTGGGCCGTGTGGTCTGGGTCTGGCAGGCGCTGTAAGCGCCCCTGCCGCCCCGCGCTGGATATATGATATCCTGTTATTCCAGCGTGTTATAAATTAATTTCCATTTGCAATCGAACTGTTTTCATGGTAGGGTATCCCTCCTGATAGCAGGTCTTTTGTCATGGATATGCCTTTTTGCCCCTCTTCCCCGGTCCAGCCAGTCCTCCGTGCCGTCGATTTTTTTTGTGGCGCGGGGGGCATGACGCACGGCCTGCGCAGTGCAGGCATAGACGTGCTCGGCGGCATCGATAACGAAGAACAGTGCCGCGCTTCTTACGAGTCCAACAATGCCCCCGCCCGCTTCCTCCACCGGGACATCACGCAACTGACCTTTGAGGAGCTCGCCGGGACGTTCGGCCTGCGTATGGATGACCCCCGGCTCGTCTTCGTGGGCTGCAGCCCCTGCCAGTACTGGAGCAAGATCCAGACATCCCGCGCCAAAAGCGAGAAGACGGCTTTTCTGCTCAAGGAGTTCCAGCGCTTCGTCGAGCACTTCCTGCCCGGTTTCATCGTGCTGGAGAACGTGCCGGGGCTGAAGACCAACCGGCGCAGCTATCTGCCCCGTTTTCTGGAGGCCATTGAGGCACAGGGCTACCACTATGCCCAGGGCATCGTCGATGCCCAGTTCTACGGCGTGCCGCAGCACCGCCGGCGTTACCTGCTCATCGCCGCCCGCCATTTTTCGCATGTTGCCCTTCCCGAGCCCGAAGGGGCCCCCATCCCGCTGTCCGCCGTGCTCGGCCCGGCCCATGGTTTCCCCCCCATCCCGGCGGGCCATGCGGACAAGTCGGACTTCATGCACACGACGGCGGCCCTGACGGAAAAGAACCTGCGCCGCCTCCGCCTCACTCCGCATGATGGGGGGACAAGGATGGCCTGGAAAGATGACCCCGAATTGCAGATCGATGCCTACAGGGGCAAGGACGACTATTTTTGCGACGTCTACGGACGCATGCACTGGGACAGGCCTGCACCGACCATCACGACCCGCTTCCACAGCCTGTCCAACGGGCGCTTTGGCCATCCGGAGGAAGACAGGGCCATCTCCCTGCGCGAAGGGGCCGTGCTGCAAAGCTTCCCGCGTGACTACAGGTTCACGGCGTCCAGCATGTACGGCATCGCCCGCCAGATCGGCAATGCAGTCCCGCCTGCTCTTGCCCGCCATATCGGACAGTACCTTGTGAGGATGGTGAGTCATGGCAACATTTAGGACACGGGCCCGGGCCCTGGATATGCTCGGCCGCCAGCAGATCGCCGGTCTGCCCACGGCCATCAGCGAACTGTTCAAAAATGCCCACGACGCCTATGCCGACCATGCCGAGATAGACTATTACCGCTCCGACGGCCTCTTTGTCCTGCGGGACGATGGTCTGGGCATGACGGAAGAGGAGTTCCTGCAACGCTGGCTCACCCTGGGCACGGAAAGCAAGATGCGCTCCCACGGGGTTGTGCCGCCTCCTCAGGCCCCGGACAAACCGCCGCGCCCCATGCTGGGTGAAAAAGGCGTCGGTCGCCTGGCCATCGCCATCATCGGTTCGCAGGTACTGGTCCTCAGCCGGGCCGTGCGTGACGGTAAGGCCCATGACCTCGTGGCCGCCTTCATCCACTGGGGCATCTTCGAACTCCCCGGTCTCGATCTGGAAGATATCGAGATCCCTGTCCGCAGCTTCCCTGACGGACGATTACCCTCCCGTCAGGATCTCCAGGATCTCGTCGCTGTCTTCCGCCGGAACCTGGAGCGCCTCCAGGGCCGCATCGCGGAGCAAGAGGCCCGGCGTATCATGGACGATCTGGATCAATTCGATTTTGACCCGCAGGAGGTCGATACCTACGTCCCTTCCCTCAGCCTTTCCGGCCGGGGCCACGGCACCCATTTCATCATCAAGCCCGCCTCGGAGATGCTCTGGCAGGACATCGATACGTCCAATTCTGAAGGGGCCACGAATCTTGTCCGGATGCTCGGCGGCTTCACCAATACCATGACTCCCGATCATGAGGAGCCGGTCATCAAGGTGGCCTTTCGCGACCACAAGACCGATGACGGGCCGGGTGAGAACCTCATCGACCCGGAACAGTTCTTCACGCCCAAAGAATTCCAGAATGCCGACCATCGCATCTGTGGCGAATTCGATGCTTACGGCCAGTTCCGGGGCACGGTAGAGATCTTTGGCAAGACCTTTTCCGACCATGTCATTTCCTGGAAGGATGGCCGGGGGCTGCCCACGCGCTGCGGCCCCTTCAAGATCGCCTTTGCGGCGGTATCGGGTACATCACGGGACACTTTTCTCTCCCTCGAAGACTGGGGAGACCTCTCCGCCAAAATGAATGCCTACGGCGGGCTGTACATCTACCGGGACGGCATCCGTATCCTGCCCTACGGCAATGCGGATTACGACTGGCTGGAGATAGAAAAGAACCGTTCCAAAAAGGAGGACTATTACTTTTTCTCCTTCCGTCGCATGTTCGGCGTGGTGACCATCAGCCGCGCCCAGAATGGAAATCTTCAGGAAAAGGCGGGCCGGGAAGGTTTCCGGGAGAACGAGGCCTATCGCCAGTTCCGCAGTATCCTGAAAAATTGCTTCGTCCAGCTGGCAGCGGACTTTTTCCGCAGGGACGCTACGAACCCCTTCTTTCAGGAAACCAAGGCGGAATTCCTCCGTCGGGCTTTCTTGCGGGAACAGCATGAAAAAAAGGCCAAAGCAAGACGCGATGCGCTGACAAAGTCCTTGGAAAAATTCTTTACCGACTATGACGCCGGGGCCCACTACAGGACAGCGGAAAAGGTACTGGCCGATGTCCGTCAGGAGCTGGAAGCCCTGAGTCATGCGCCGGATGCCTACACCGCCTCCGAAGGCTTTTTGCGTACCGAAGAACAGGGACGCAACAGGCTGACCGAGCTGGAAAACTCCTGCCGCATATCCCGTCCCCGGGGACTGGCCTTGCCCAAAAAGCAGCAAAAGGACTGGGACGACTACCTCAATGCCTTCGCCGACTTGCAGCAAAAGGTCTTCGAACCCTCAGGGCGAGCTCTGGACGAGCTGGTGGGAGAACTGGCCCGCAACGCGCGTCTGGTCCTTGACCGGCGTCTCCGTCTGGAACGTGCGATGGAAAGCCTTGCCCGGGAAACGCGCAAGATAACCTCCCAGGAAAAAAGCTCCACCGCCAGCAGCGCGGAAAGTGTGCAGCAAAAAGTCATCGCGGAGACCAAGGCCAGCGGCATGCGCATCACAGCTGTCCTGAAAGAGGTGGCGGCGGATCTGGCCCGTCTGGACATCACCCACATGGCCGACAGCGAGGTCGTGGCCGCCCGTACCCGGCTGGAACAGCGCCTGCTGGATACCCGGCAGCAGGAATGCGACCTGCTCCAGTCCATCCGGGGACAGCTGGAAGCCATCGACGTGAGCGGTGGCGGCGGCCTGCTGGACCAGATGGAAGCCGTGGAAGAACGCGCTCTGGCCCTGGAGGAGCAGGCGGGCATGGACCTGCAGCTGACCCAGCTGGGCATGGCCATCGAGGTCATCAACCATGAGTTCAATGCCAGCATCCGGGCCGTGCGCGACAACCTGCGCCGCCTCAAAAGCTGGGCGGACGTCAATCCCAGCCTGGAAGACCTGTACCGGAACATCCGGACCAGCTTCGACCATCTCGATGGCTATCTCGGGCTGTTCACCCCCCTGCACCGCCGCCTGTACCGCAAGGCCATCATCTTCAAAGGAGCGGACATCCACACCTTCCTCTCCGATCTGTTCCGGGAGCGCTTCAATCGTCACGGGGTACAGCTGACCGGTACGCCCGCGTTCATGCAGACAAGGATAGAAGGCTACCCTTCATCTTTCTATCCGGTCTTCGTCAATCTGGTGGACAACGCCGTTTTCTGGCTGAAGGACCAGCCCGTGCGTACCATCACACTGGACGCGCTGCCCGACGGCGAACTCATCGTCAGGGACACCGGCCCGGGCATCCCGCTCCGCGACCGGGAATCCGTTTTTGAACTCGGCTTCTCCCGCAAACCGGGCGGCCGCGGCATGGGCCTGCACATTTCGCGCGAGGTCCTGCGCAAGATCGGCTATGACCTGGAGCTCCGTCCCTCGGAAAGCGGCGCGGAATTCCACATCATGCCCCCAACTAGGGAAAAGGATGAGGTGGCAGAATGACGTTTAAAGATCGCTCCATAAAGGCCCTGAAGGCATACCTGCGAACCGCTGCCGTTATCGATGATGCGGCTCTGGCGACCCAGCCCAAGGAACCAGCTCCGGCGACGACACTCCAGACTCCAGGGCGTGGAGCCCAGGCATCACAACAGCCTGAGGGACCCACAGAATTCAAGGGCGCATTCCTGAATGTCCCAGCCCTTGTGGATGCCTTTTTGGAGCAGGACATCCTGTGCACAGTGTTTGGCCGCAAGGAAGTGCTGACAGAGAATATTGATGCCCTGCTGCGTTCGGACATCCTCGTCGTGGACTGGAAGCTGAACGATGACGGTAGTAGGACAGCCCAATTTATCAGTAGCTGCGCTACCGGGCATCCCAATGCCTTGCACATGATCTGCATCTACACGTCAGAAAAAGACTTTGCAGCTATCGAGCAAAAGCTCAGGGATATCTCTCCCAATTTGGAGAAGAGACAAGATAGTCCCCCTGCGTATTCCATCGGCAGTACCTATGTGCTGATCGTGGATAAAGATCACAGGGAAAAAACGCTCCCCAAGCTTTTGCTCGACGCATTCGCGCCGCTGGTGGGCGGCTTGCTCCGCAATGCCGTATTCCACTCCATCGGTGCCATTCGCAATAATACCCACGCCCTGCTCGACCGTTTCCATCCCGATCTTGACCCAGCCTTCGTCACCCACAGGGTCTATTCCACCCCCTGTGAAGATACGGAACAGCATATCATCCCGCTGATTTGCTCAGAAATCGGCAATATCCTGCGGCAGGAAAAGATTTCTGACAATCTTAACAAAACGATTACCCGCGAATGGATAGAAGATACAACTATCCATACTTTAAGCGAGAACGTTTTCCCTTCACCTAGTCAAGACGTCTTACATGATGCTTTAGACCACATTCTGTCTCTCGGTATAGATGGAAAATACATCAAAGATACATCAACTCAAGAAAGACAAAAACATGCAAATAAAGTTTCAGATTTGATAGGAAAGTATAAAAAATCAGGAGAGAAATCTCAGGCAAAAAAATCAAAAATGACAGAATACTGGGGGGCTAAAAATCCTTCTTTGGCAGACATCAAGTTATCCATATTGATGTCCTGTGTACATTTTTATAATAAAACTATACCAACGATTCAATCTGGAACTATAATTAAAGAAATTAATACAGATGAAAATAAGTATTATTGCTGCATTCAACCTCCATGCGATTGCTTCCGAATAGAACAGGAAGGTCGCCACTTTTTATTTATCCCCTTAACTGAAGTCGACAATGATACTTTTTTTGATATCTCATTATTAGATGAATGTTCTTCACCAATATATTTAAAAAAGATAAAAAATATATATCAACTGGAAACAATCCTTTTTGTTCCTTCTCATGCTGGCGAAAATATTTGCGCTACAGCCATAGAAAATAACTTTGTTTTCACAAGTAAGGATGAACGAAAATTCGTCTTTTGTGCACAGCTTAATGAAATCCATGCCTTACGTTTGATTCAAACATATTCTTCCGATTTGGCACGGATAGGCCTCATGGAGTCGGACTGGCAGAGGCGCATCGCGAGCAAAAAATAGCACATCCCTTCCTGCGCTGTTGTAACTAATCCCGCCTTCCCGGCGGGATTTTTTTATCCCTAACGTTATTTAAAAAAAACAAATCTTGACAATGTTATTTTAACATAACAAAATAACCTCACGCACACCGGGAAAGGCCGGGAACACGGGCCACGGCCCAGAGTACCACAAGCCTCCCCCGGTGGACGTTCCCCACAAGTACCGAGCTCGGCAAGCCGCAAGCCTTTGGGAGCGGGAAAGCACGCGACGGCAGGGAAGGAGAAACGAGGTTGGCCCGGGAGAAGGGGCCCCCGCAAGAATGGCCGTGTGCGACACGGCAGGCCGAAAGGCGGCGGGCGGTGGCGACGAGAGCGCCGCACGGGTGGACGCCAGTTGCGAGCAGCCTGTGAAACCAGGACGCTTTCTGACTTCACACCGCCCCCGGATGACCGGGGACGGGAATGGAACCGGAAATCCTCAAGTTGTACTTCAAGAAAAGGACAGGGCCATGACATTGAATCCGCAATCCCTCGGTAACGGCCAGGAAATGCAGGAAAGCGAATCAACACGTCGTGCGCGTGTGGCTAAGACTGCTCTTTCTCAAAGACGTGCTTATGAAGCGAGTCGTACTCATCCATCACCAAAGCCTCTGCCTCCTCATGGGCATGTCGAATCTCGTCCTCAGTCAGAGGACGCTCCATCTGTAACCTCTTGAAAATACAGTTTAGATAGCCTGCACACACTCAATCCCGCAGCATTCAAGCTCCAGTTATGCTGCAATTCATTATCTGCACTCATAGAATTGCTCCTGATCAAAGGTTGTTGGATGCCTTTTTCTATCAGGAGGCCCGACCCTGGGGCAACCTTGGGCCGGGCTTTTCTTCCCTCTCCCCTGACTGGCAGCGACCACGTCCTACCTCTGGTCGTTGCCGGGACTGGGGCCTGTGTGAATCGGCAAGGCCGTTTTACTTCGCCGCGGTCGGGCCGTGGCCCGATGGCCACGGCCTTTTTTGACCACTCAGGCTATTGCTTCGCAGGGGCCTCCTTTTCCCTCATGCGACAGGCAACAGCACTCGAGACCCGCAATTCATGCACCCCACGGTGCCAGGCATCTATGTACTCCTTCTGCGTCAGCGGACGGTTCTTTTGCCCCTGCTCAACGACGATACTGAGATAGGCGGCAATAATCTCCAAAGCAGTACAAAGATGGGTGTGGGAGTAGGACATGCGACCTCCAGCGGTAAAGGATTGATTCCCAGTTATGGAATCAACTCTTGCAATACAAGTCATTTGGTCAAATTACTAGTGGGCTAGTTTCCTTGCTGTGCTTCCCCTGCCGGGGGCCGTCAGCATGGTGCTGGCGGCCCTTGTTGCTCCACAGGGCCCGCGAACTTCGTGGGCTCACCTGGAGCAGCAGGCCAGATACCCCTTCCCCTCACTGCGTATGTCTGGGGGTGTCATGTCACGCTGCGGGCCGCTTCCATCGGGGAGGCGGCTTTTCTTTTTCCCTCTGCTCCCGTTCCCCGTGGAGAGCCCGGCAAAAGCCGCTGATAGCCGGGATAGCGTGCAACGGGGCGGCGCTTCATGTGTTTTGCGTCGTCAGCCATGTCACCCCACAGCGGCAAACGCCCGGCGGTTTCCCTTTCCCGCCGGGCGTCATTTTTTCAAGGAGTATCCCCATGCGCCAAGATGATCGCCCGTTCTGGCAAGAAGTCAGGGAAGAACTCGACCCAAGGAAAAACGTCGTCGGATGGGCGGCCGCCATCATCATGCTCGTGGTCGTCTGTGCGTTTGGCGGCATCAACGACCACCCCGCCGAACCGGCCATGCGCCCGGCCACCATCGTCAGCAAGTAGGAAGGGCGTCCATGTGCTACAACAGCTGCCCCTGGTTCGAACCGTGGATAGAGCGCTGCCGCAAGCCCCGCGGCGAACGCTGCTGGGAAGAGATCCAGGATGAGGAAGAGCGCCTGCACGCGCTCGTGGAAGAAGACAGTGTGGAGGACGACAATGGAGATGACAGCTATCCGGGCATCCAGCCTGCCTGAGTTGTTCGACTGCCCGGCCCGCTGGGAGGCAAAGCACCTTCGCGGGCGGCGCCTGCCGCGCAGCGCTGCCGCCCAGCTGGGCACGGCGGTCCACGCCGGGGCCGCGGTCTTCGACGTCCAGCGCATCCTGGGCAGTCCCATCACGCCCGATGATGCCGCCGGCGAGGTGGTGGACGCCATCCATCATCCCCGGGAAGACGTGGACTGGGGCGAAGACAGCCCCCGGGAAGCGGAGCGTATCGCCCTGGCCCTGCACGGACTGTACTGCCGCCATATCGCCCCTGCCAAGACCTATGTCGCCGTGGAGGCCACATGTGAGCGGCTGGAGATCACCGACCTTGGCCTGGCTCTTACCGGCACCACGGACCGCATCACCACCAACGCCCTGGGCGACCTGGGCATTGCCGACATCAAGACCGGCAAGACGGCGGTCGCGGCGGACGGCACGGTCCGTACCGCGGGGCACGCCGCCCAGATCGGCGTCTACGAACTGCTGGCCGGTGCCGCCATCGGTCGGCCCATCACCGCCCCGGCCGAGATCATCGGCCTGCAGGTGGCCAGGACGGACAAGGGCCGCCGCGCTGCCGTGGGCGTCATCACCGGCGCCCGCGAACTGCTGGTGGGCACGGAAGAACAGCCCGGCCTGCTCCAGATGGCCGCCCGCATGATCCGCAGCGGAGACTTTTACGGCAATCCCAAATCCCAGACCTGTACCGAAAAATATTGCCCGGTGTTCCATGAATGCCGGTGGAGGAGATGACATGAGCCTGGCAACCACCCTCAATACCCTGCAACGCAAGCCCGTTATGGCCGCCGATATGCCCATCAGCCTGGAGACCATCTCCGGCTTTGAGAACCTCCAGCGCATGGCCCGCATGTTCGTCACGGTCCCCTTCGTGCCCGATACGTTCCGCGCTCCCTACGCCGACGAGAAGGGCAAGCGGAGAGGCTGCTCCAGCATTGAAGAAGCCATCGGCTGCTGCGTCGTGGCCCTGGACATGGCCATGCGCATGAAGGCCAACCCCTTGGCTGTCATGCAAAACATTTATGTCGTGCATGGACGCCCTGCCTGGACAGCCCAGTTCCTGCTGGCCACGCTCAACAATTCCGGGCGGTTCTCGACCATCCGCTACAAGTTCCAGGGGACACAGGGAAATGACGACTGGGGCTGCCGGGCCGTGGCCAAGGAACTGACCACCGGCGAGATCGTGGAAGGCCCGCTCATCACCATCGGGCTGGCCAAACATGAAGGCTGGTTCAAGAGCAGCAGCAAATGGCAGTCCATGCCCGATCTTATGCTCCGCTACCGGGCCGTGTCCTGGTTCGTCCGTGCCCATGCGCCGGAGATTGCCATGGGCCTCAAGACGGAAGACGAGCTGCGGGACACCATCGAGCTGATCCCGCAGGAGGACGGCAGCTGGGCAAAGCCTGTAGAGGAGGCCACGCCTTCTACGTCCGTCGAAACGATCAGGGAAAGCGCCTCTCCTGCCGACAGGGGGCAGGAAGATGCCACATCCGACACCAGCGCACAGGACAAGGCAGAGGCCCGAAGGAAGGCGCAGCAGGAGCTTGAGGACTTGCGCCATGAGGCCCTTGCGACCTGGGAGGACGCGGGCCTCACACTGGAGGCCGCCTGCTTCCTGGCCGGTAGCAGACAGCCCGAAGCCTGGAGCAAGACCGACTGCAAGCGCATCATCAAGGAAGCCGTCGCCAGGGCATCTGCCGCAGCGCAGGAACAGCCGGAAGCACCGCAGCCCCAGGAATCCCCTGCCCCTGACTCCACGCAGGCCGAGGCCGACGCCGCCGTGCCTGAACCGGCACAGGAGCAGGCGACAGCCTTCGTACCACCGTACCAGACGTTCACCTGCCCCCACAACGGCGCCCAGATCACGGAAGACGACTGCTACGACTGCAAGCACCGCACAGGCTGCCCGGCACACGATGACGCCCCGGCAGCGGATGCGTGATTCCCAGCCAGCCATCCTCCCCCAAACGCCCCGCCGGGGGCCTCGTACCCGGCAGCCATCCAACAAATACAGGCCGCTCTCATCTTGAGGGCGGCCTTTTATCAAGGAGACATGCATGATCCCTCTGAAAATCGAAACCCTGTACGGCGGCGGAGCCGTTGAACGGCTCCAGGAAGAGATCCAGCGCGTCATCGCCAACATCTGCGACCCCAACACTCCGGCCAAAAAGGTCCGCAAGATCAAATTGGAGCTCGTGGTCAAGCCCAACGAGCAGCGCAATATGGCTGAAGTCGTCGTCAACACCTCGTCCACCCTCTGCCCGCCGGAACCGCTGGAAACCAGCATCTACATCGGAAACGACCCCCGGACAGGCGAAGTCGCCGCGTCGGAGATCACCAGCGGCGAGAATCCCGACCAGAATCTCCTGCCCGATGTGGAAGTCCACATGAACGGGAAGATCACCCGTTTCCCTGACGCCAAAACCGCCAGTGCCGGCAACTAGCCAAAGGAGAAGATAGGATGCTCGAAGCCCTGTATAATGCCATCCGCCGGGACGCGAAGCCCGTCGTCGTCGAAGTCAACGGCAAAAAATATTCCACCAGCGACCTGAAACCCGTCCGTGCCCCCAGGCCCGAAGCGATCACGGTGAAGAACCTGTCGTCCCTGGTGGACTTCCTGAACCGCAATGTGGACGAATTGTCCCTGGACAAGCTCATCTGCCACGTCGAATCCCCGAATACCGTGAGCATCAAGTCCGCCCTTGTGGGCGACCACGAAGACCGCAAGACCTACATCATCGCCGAGCTCGACCAGCTCAAACTTCCGGTGAACGAATGGATTCCGTCCGAAAAATTCTGCATCGCCATGCAGGCCTGCTTCACGGATGACGACCTCAAGCCCACGGATCGTGGCCTTGTTCTGAAATTCGCCGCCAACGTCAAGACCACGCTGGAAAACACGCTGTCCGATGATGGCGTGACCCAGGGCGTCACCGTCCGCAAGAACCTCGTCAGCGTGGAGAATACCACGATGCCCAACCCCGTCACCCTGCGTCCCTTCCGCACTTTCACGGAAGTGGAGCAGCCCGCCAGCAGCTTTGTCTTCCGCGCCCAGGACAAGGACGGGATGCACTTCATGCTGGTGGAATCCGACGGTGGCGCATGGCGCAGCGAGGCCATGGCCAACATCAAGCAGTTCATGCAGGAAGCCGTGTCCGGCCTGAATGTCATCGCCTAGCTGGCAAGTTACCGACAAGTAAACATCACCAACGAAAACAGGCCGTTGCCTTCGCACCGTGCGGGGCAACGGCCT
>CALBAX010000102.1 GCA_937926875.1 uncultured Desulfovibrio sp. | reverse complement strand
GGCCAGCCGGTCCTCCGCGTGGCGGATACCGGCATTGGCATCCCGGCGGCGGAGCAGGACCGCGTGTTCGAGCGCTTCTACCGCGTGGATAAGAGCCATTCGCGTGCCATCGGCGGCACGGGCCTCGGCCTGTCCATCGTGAAGCACGCTGCGGCCTATCACCACGCCCGCGTCGCGCTGGAGAGCACCCTTGGAACGGGTACGACCGTCACCGTCACCTTCCCCCGCCCCGGCGAGGCGTAAAAAAACAGAACGAGCCGCTGCGCTTCTGCCGCAGCGGCTTTTTGCGCGAAAATGTTATTCATGTTTGTAGGGGAGGGGCATGCCCCTCCCGGCGACACGCTGACGATTCGTATTGGCTATCGATAAAATGGTAAAAACCAATTGCGTCTGTAGCGGCGCTCACTGCGCAGCCGTTGGCGGCTTTGCCGCCTTACGGATGCGGCGTCCCCTTTACGGGGAGCGAGCGCCTTGCATGCTGGCAATCTTTGCGGCACGCATTCTGCGGCGTGAGGCCTTCAAGTTTGTCATTGCGAGGAGGCCACAGGCCGACGTGGCAATCTCGCAGTACCCGGCCGGATCGTGGGGAAGCTGTCGGCGAAAACGTAACTGCCTTCCCGAGATTGCCACGGGCGCAAAGCGCCCTCGCAATGACAAACCTTTGGCTTTTACCATTTTAACGATAGCCTGTTTGTTGTGCAGGTGCGCAGCCGGGAGGGGCGTGCCCCTCCCCTACAACGTGCCGTCGATGGCCCCTCAAAATGCAAAAAACCGGGGATGCCGGATTTTCCGGCATCCCCGATCGGGTCTCTTACATATCGAACGGTTCCATGGAGAGGACGGGGTGGCCGACCTCGGTCAGGTAGTTCAGCAGCTCCTCGGGGTCCTCGGTGCAGATGGTTTCGTCGGCGATCATGTCGGAGAAGTTATCCACATCGTAGAGCTCCTTGGCAGCCTCGTTCAGCTTGTCGCGCATCTGCTCCTTGAGCTCCTTCGGCAGCCAGACGATACGGCCGAGGCCGCCTTCGGCAGCGATGAACTTCTTGGAGGCGATGAAGTGCTTGCCATGGCCCATGAAGCCCGGCGTCTGCACGCCGCCGCCCGTCATGGAGGCCATCTCGGAGAACGTCATGCCCAGCGGGGTCATGCCGGCGTACTCACGCATCGTGATGACAACGCCCATGCTGACCGGCTCGACGCCGCAGATGCATTCGAAGCAGCCGCAGGACGTCATCGGATCCTGGAACAGGGAGTACAGCGTGACGTGCTCGAGCGCGCCGTGCGAGTACTTCTGGACGGCCTCGTCCACGTCCTCGTAGCGGCCGAGGCGCTCGTCGATGCAGTGCTCCTTCGGCACGACCTGGCAGGGACCCTGCGGGTCGAGCTCGTTCGTTGCCTTGGCGTCCAGCCAGGAAACGGCGCCGCAGAGGCCGAGGCGCTCCGGGGTGACGATGCAGACATGGCTCGGGGAGAAGGCCTGGCACATGATGCAGGTGTAGAACACGGGCACGGACTCGTCCGTCATGCTGCGCAGGCGGTCGTCGCGGCGGTTGAAGACCTCATTGGCCATCGCGCGCAGCTCCTTGTTCTTCGCCTCGTCCACGACGATCTTGACCTGGCACTTGTCGACGACGGTGTCGAACTCGCTCTTGATCTTGGCGTAGAGGACCTCGCCGATGTGGCGGAAGCGGAAGCCAGCCTCAAAGTCGGCCTTCGAAACGCGGATACGGATCATATCGCGCTGGCCGGTGTGCATAACGCCCTCGATGCAGTTCAGGAAGGAGTGGATCTTGCGCTCCATAACGGACTCGAAGTCGGACTGCATGTTACCCAGTCAAAGTTTCCACTGTCTACGATACAGCCGCCTACTGTCATAGCATGTCCATCCATGTACTTGGTGGTACTGTGGGTAACAATATCTGCGCCCCACTCAAACGGACGGCAGTTGATCGGGGTTGCGAAGGTATTGTCCACGATCAGAGGTACACCATGCTCATGAGCTACCTTTGCAAACTTCTCAATATCCAGAACTGTTAAAGCCGGGTTTGCAATGGTCTCAGCAAATAATGCCTTTGTATTTGGACGGAAAGCTGCTGCCAGCTCTTCTTCTGTTGCATCCGGGCTTACCAGAGTGCATTCTACGCCCATTTTCGGGATCGTAACCGTAAACAGGTTGGTGGTTCCGCCGTAGATTGCTGCAGAGCTGACTACATGGTCACCTGCCTGGCATAAGTTCATGATCGCATAGAAGTTAGCTGCCTGACCGGAAGAGGTAAGCATAGCGCCTACGCCACCTTCCAGATCACAGATCTTTGCTGCTACTGCGTCATTGGTTGGATTTGCCAGTCTTGTATAAAAATAGCCATTTTCCTCTAAGTCAAACAGACGTCCCATCTGTTCGCTTGTAGTATATTTAAAAGTAGTACTCTGATAGATTGGAAGCTGTCTGGGCT
Source organism: uncultured Desulfovibrio sp. (assembly GCA_937926875.1). Classification (GTDB taxonomy): domain Bacteria; phylum Desulfobacterota; class Desulfovibrionia; order Desulfovibrionales; family Desulfovibrionaceae; genus Desulfovibrio. The sequence goes on along the minus strand of CALBAX010000102.1, from coordinate 3,186 downwards.
CTCCGTTTTTCGGCTGCCAGCCGCCCTGGATACAAATGGTATCTAATGATTGTTTCTTTTCCATGTTCCTTCTCCTTGTATGAGTTTAATGGCTTGCGAAAAACAAATGTCTGCTACGCAGCCGCTTATTTTTCTCTGCACTCATTCCATTATAAATCACTCATACAGGTGCTTCAACCAACCGTTTTGGTCTGTTAGTCAATGGTACAGCAGCAAAAAGGCCCTGCAGCCGCAGAGCCTAAACAGTTTATTTTTCAATTTTATCCATTATTAAGAATTCACATACACATACACGATCCCGGACACGATCAGGTAAAACCAGGTAGTAGGATTGGAAAACCATGTTGTAAAGAAAGACAACATCATGTACATGGCGATCTTGGCGTAGATCACATGACCGGCGGGGCAGGTGAGTTTTCTTCTGAAACGTCCCAACAGATAGCAGACACCCCCTAAAAGACCGCCGAAAAATACCATTCCCACAACACCAAAATCATAAAACGCATCATAAAACAGTGTTACTGTAGTCAGTTCTTCTTTTGTCACAAACAGTGGAAAATCTGCCAGTGACGGGAAGATAAATTTAAGTCCTGTCAGCGCCCATAACGGGAACAGTCCCTTAAGTCCAAAGGAGAAATGTTTTAACTCCGCTGCCATACAATTAAAGTTGTCATAGTTATTAGCGATATACATATATGGCTGAGTGATAAAAATCGGCATATGGCTATTCTTCATCTCAAAAATGCCGTTTAAGTACTCGACGCTATGGCTGCGAAGCACAGTCAAGGCAACATAAGCCGGGATCAGTGCCACAAACAACACTCCCACATAAACCAGGCTGAAGATTCCTGTCATGGAAATGTAGGTAAATACAGCCATTCCCACTGCAAGGATCAGCTGGAAACGGGAAACGCATAACAGCGGGATCATCACTGCCACAATATCACAGATCACTGCCAGCCAGAAGCCCTTGTATCTTACCAGTCCTCTTCCTCTTCTTGCCATCATCAGACAGTATACAACGGAAAGACTTGGGACCAGTACGCAGGATACAGTAAAGTAATGGATCCCTTTAATATGAAAATAAGAATATGCATGTGGTACGCCATAGGAAAACATCGGCACAAAGCCCAGTCTCCATGCTTCAAAAGCAAAGGCCAGGATAGAAACCAGAGTGATCACTGCCATGGAGATCAGAATACGGTTTGCCTGTAAAGGGGAGTCAGCAGATGAATAATATTTGTATACAGAACCCATATCCGCTGCACTCCAGCCGTCATACAATCTGGTCAGCACCTCAAATACCCACCAGAATGCCATAACTGCCAGAAAGAAGCTGATCCATGTAATAAGCAGCCAGTCCGTCTGCAGATAGGAAAGCTTAAAGCAGGAAATTCCCTGCCCTCCTACAAAAAACAGACAGAACAGACCTCGCAGGTGGATCAGGTTTCCTGTCCGGATATAATCTCTGATATACAGCCATACTGCTGCTCCAACTAAAACAAGGCCGGACAGCACATATAAGTGCTGCCAGGCCAGAATAAAACTGATTCCATAACAAATAAGATAAACTGCCATTAACCTGTAATCTTCTCCACAAACTTTCTCATGTAGTCTTCTACTTCTGCAGTTGTAGCAAAGCTCATAGCTTTATCAGCTACTGCCTGAAGTTCTTCTACACTGTATTCTGTTACCATCTTTCTTGCGCGCAGGATGGCGGATGCGCTCATACTGAATTCATTTAAACCAAAGGCAAGTAACAGCGGGATCATCATCGGATCACTGGCTGCTTCACCACACATACCTACCATAATGCCTGCTTCACGTCCGCATGCGATAATGTGGCGGATGCTTCTGAGTACTGCAGGATTGAAGGTAGAGTACAGATAGGATACCTTCTTGTTTCCTCTGTCTACTGACATGGTATACTGGGTCAGGTCATTGGTACCGATACTGAAGAAATCTGCCTCTTTTGCAAAGATATCTGCGATCAGGGAAGCGGCTGCTGTCTCTACCATGATACCTACCTGGATGTCTTTCTTGTATGCAATGTTCTTTTCATCTAATTCAGCCTTGATCTCTTCAATCAGTGCTTTTGCCTCTCTTAACTCGTCAATGCAGGTTACAAGAGGGATCATAATACGGATATTGCCATATGCGCTGGCTCTTAAAAGGGCACGCAGCTGTGGCTTGTAAATATCCTCTTTTCTGTCCAGGCACAGACGGATGGCACGATAGCCCAGGAATGGGTTCTCATCCTTTTCCAGTCCCATATACGGGATCTCTTTGTCACCGCCGATATCTAATGTACGGATGATCACCGGCTTGCCGTTTAATGCAATAGCTACTTTCTTGTATGCTTCAAACTGCTCTTCTTCTGTAGGCATGGCAGTACGGTCCATAAACAGGAACTCGGTACGGAACAGACCAACGCCTTCTCCATCGTACTGTAACACCTTGTCCACATCTTCCGGTTTACCGATATTGGCAACGATCTCTACCTGTACGCCGTCTTTTGTAACAGAAGGCTGTCCAATGTATTTTTCCAGTTCTTTTTTGTCTTTTAAGAACTGGCTTCTCTTTTCTTCGTATTCTTTTTCAACAGAAGCCTCCGGATTTACAAATACCTCTCCGGTGCTTCCGTCAAGGACTACACTGTCTCCGTCCTTTACTGCATCCATCAGGCCATTTACTGCAACTACTGCCGGGATCTCCAGTGCCCTTGCTAAAATAGCGCTGTGTGAGGTTTTTCCTCCCAGCTCTGTTACGATACCGGAAACATTTTCCGGATTGATGCCTGCTGTCATGGACGGGGTCAGATCCTTTGCTACCAGTATGCTTCCCTTTGGCAGTAAAGATACATCTACAGACTCCAGACCCATTAATGTACGCTGCATACGTACCTTAATATCCCTCATATCTGTGGCACGCTGCTGCATCAGCTCATCTCCCATGGATGCGAACATATCTGCATACATATTGCATACATTTTCAATGGCAAATTCGCTGTTTACCTTGTCATTTCTTATGCTACTTTCAATTTCCCCTGTAAGCATGGGATCTGATAAAAGCATCATATGTCCCTGCATGATCTCTGCTTCCTTCTCTCCCACGCGGGAAGCCAGATCGTCAGCCATCTTCTGTGTAGCTGCAATGGTCTTTTCCAGAGCCCCCTTAAAGCGCTGG
>CALBAX010000101.1 GCA_937926875.1 uncultured Desulfovibrio sp. | reverse complement strand
AGGGGGGCCCCCTCCCCTCATATGTCATTCTTACAGCACGTCTTTTTCCGACTTCAGACGCAGCAGGCCGTCGAGGATGCTCCAGGGGCTGGGCGGGCAGCCGGGCACGAAGAGCTGCACGTCGCACAGGGGCGGCAGACCGCCGCAGCATTCGCCGCTGCCGGCGAAAAGGCCGCCGGAGATGGCGCAGGAGCCCACGGCGATGGCGATGCGCGGCTCGGGCACGGCTGCCCAGGTGGCCAGCACGGCTTCGCGCATGTTGCGGCTCACGGGACCGGTGACCAGGATGCCGTCGGCATGACGGGGCGAGGCCACGAAGCTGATGCCGAACTTGCCCAGGTCGTAGACCAGGGTGCCCAGCACGTTGGTATCGGCTTCACAGGCATTGCAGCCGGCGGCGCTGATCTCGCGCAGCTTGAGCGAGCGGGAGAACAGGCCGTTGCAGGCCCTGGGCTTGTGCAGGGGGCGGGGCTGGGCCGTGACGATGAGGTCCTCACGGGCAAAGGCGGCCACGCGGTAGTCCTTGGTGAAACGGATCAGGCCCTCACCGCGTGCCGCGGTACAGGCACGGGCACAGGCACCGCAGAACAGGCAGCGCCCCATGTCCAGGGCGATGCCGCCGGTCTCGCCGGCGGGGCCGGGCTCGGCGGGCGAGAGCTTGCGCAGGGCCCCGGTGGGGCAGACGTCGAGGCAGGCGCGGCAGGAGCCGCAGTCCCCGGCCGCGATCTCGGGGCGGCCCATGTAGCGGGGCGAGAGGCCCGGCGCCTTGCGGGGGAAATCCAGCGTCCTGTATTTCTGGTGCAGGCGTTCCTTGAAGATGTCCAGCATGTCAGTCCTCCTGCCTACAGGTCGTGGCCGCAATAGGAAAGGTTGAAGCTCTTGTTGCAGAGCGGGAAGTCGGAGATCTGTTCGCCGCGCAGGGCCATCTCCAGACCGCTCCAGTTATGCCACGAAGGATCGTAGATCTTGTAGACGCCGAAACGGCCTTCCGCATCCGTGACGGCCACATGGCACAGTTCGCCGCGCCAGCCTTCCACCTGGGCCACGGCCAGCATGCCGCCGGGCAGGGTATCGGGCATGGGCGCACGCCAAAGGGCGGTATCGCTCTCGCCTTCGTTGAGCTTTTCCTCCTCGCCCAGACGGGCCAGATGCTGGAGGTCGGCCTCCACCAGGCGCACGGAGTCGGCCACTTCCAGGCGGCGCACCGTGGCGCGGCCCAGCACGTCGCCGCCCTGGGCGGTGCGGATGCCGGTATCTTCCAGCGGCAGGCGGGAAAGGGGCGCATGGCGCCGGGCATCGCGCGGCAGGCCGCAGGCACGCGCGGCCACGCCCACCATGCCGAAGTCCTCGGCGGTGCGCAGGCTGACACAGCCCGTGCCGGTCAGACGGTCCAGCACGCTGGGCGAGGCGAACATCACGTCCACGGCGCCCTTGACGTCACGCCAGCCCGCACGCAGGCGGTCCAGCAGGCCGCGGCAGGCAGCGGGGTCCAGGTCCCAGTTGACGCCGCCGGGGCAGACCAGGCCGCGCCCGAAGCGGTTGCCGCAGATCTCGGCGGTCATGTTGAGGAAGTCGCCGCGGATGCGGCCATTCCAGGACGAGGTGGGCAAAAAGCCCGTATCGCCCGCGATGGCGCCCAGGTCGCCGGTGTGGTTGGCCAGGCGTTCGAACTCCAGGCCCATGCGCCGCAGCAGCTGGGCACGCAGCGGTACGCTGACGCCCGCCAGACGTTCCAGCACCACGCTGTAGGCCGTGCAGTGGCCCACGCTGGTATCCCCGGCCACGCATTCCATGAGCGCGGCATCACGCAGGTACGGGCCGCCGGCCAGCATCTTTTCCACGCCGCGGTGCTGGAAGCCCAGGCTGATCTCCAGATTGAGCACGTTTTCGCCGTAGCACTGGAAGCGGAAGTGACCGGGCTCGATGATGCCCGCATGCACGGGGCCCACGGCCACTTCGTGGATCTGGCCGCCTTCCACGCGGTAGTGGTCGCACTGGGCCGGGCCGGGACGCTCCGCACCCGAGGCGGGCGTAGTGTAGCGCACGGGCTTGAGCCAGGGGTGACCCTCGGGCACGATGCCCCAGGCCTCGTGGACCTCACGCTCGAAGCGCTGGAGCTGGGGGCATTCCAGGCTCATGGACGCGTAGCGCCCCAGCGGCAGGCAGCGGGAGGCCCACAGTTCCTGCTGCTGGTCATGGGCCATGACGCAGCACAGACCGGCAGCGGCCGTATTGCCCGCCACCAGCGCCAGTTCGCCCTGGGCGTACAGGGCCCGGGGCAGGCCAAAGAAGGCCAGCACGCGCCAGCCGTGCGCCGCCTGCGTCAGGATGGCGGCCCGCAGGGAGGCCGCGTCAAGACAGGGGATGTCGGCCAGTCTGGCCGGGGAAGCATAGGAGAAACGCATGGTCTAGCCTCCAATGAGGGCCGCGCTGGCGCGCAGCAGCTTTTCGACGCCGTCGGGCATCCAGAAACCCAGCAGCAGCACGCACAGGCCCAGGGCCAGGGGCGGCAGCACGCTCAGGGCGGACTCACGCGGGCACTCGGGCATGTCGGTGGGGCGGGTGCCCTGGAACATGCGCAGCACGGCCACGGACATGCCCACGAAGATGATGGCCAGGGCCAGCATGTACAGGGCGGCCACCAGCCACTGGCCCTGCTGCAGGATGCCCTTGAGGATCAGGAACTCGCTGACGAACAGGCCGAACGGCGGCGAACCCACGATGGCCAGGAAACCGCCCATCCACAGGGCGCCGGTGACGGGCATGGTCCAGCGCAGGCCGTGCACGTCGTAGCTGGAATAGGTGTGGTAACGGGCCAGGATGTTGCCGGCCAGCAGGAAGAGCATGCACTTGGTCAGCGAATGGCACATGGCGTGCAGCATGCCGCCGAAGGCCGCGGCGCCGCCCAGGCCCACGGCCAGGGCCAGGATGCCCATATGCTCCACGCTGGAGTAGGCCAGCATGCGCTTGTAGTGGCCCTGTCCCACGATGAAGATGGCAGCCACGAACATGGAGACCAGGCCGAAGAAGACCAGCAGCGTGCCGCTGAATTCTCCCAGGCCCGCCCCCAGCATGATCTGGTGCCCGCGCAGGATGCCCAGGAAGGCGCAGTTGAGCAGGGCGCCGGACAGCAGGGCCGAGACCAGCGAGGGGGCCTGGCTGTGGGCGTCGGGCAGCCAGTTGTGCAGGGGCGCCAGGCCCATCTTGGTGCCGTAGCCCACCAGCAGGAAGATGAAGGCCGCCTTGAGCCAGGGCAGGTAGGTGGCCGCGCTCTGGGGCGCGTCCAGCACGGCCAGCGCATCGGCGCGCTGCAGGGCCAGATGGCGGAAGGCCTCCACCTGGTCCATGCTCTCCACCGGCGGCAGGCCGGGCTCATAGAATGCCACGGAAAGCAGGATGTTGCCCAGCAGGGCCAGGGCGATGCCCACGGAACAGATGATGAGGTACTTCCAGGTGGCTTCCAGCGACTGCTTGTGGCGGTGGAAGTAGATCAGGGGCGCGCTGGACAGGGTGGTGATCTCGATGCCCACCCACAGGGCGCCCAGATGACGCGTGGTGGTGACCAGCGTCATGGCCGAGAGGAAGAAGCACAGGCAGGCCGTGAAACGGCGTTCCGGGGCGTTGGTGAAGGCCCGGCCGTCCAGGATGCTGGTGCGCTCGGTGATCAGGGCCTCGTCACGCAGGTAGCCCACGCCGTAGACCGAGGCCACCAGGAAGAGCACGCTGGCCAGCACGAGGAAGAGCGTGCCCAGCGCGTCAGGCGCCAGCAGGCCGGCCAGGGCCTGCGGATGCAGGCCGCCGCTCACGTCGGCAGCCAGTTTGACGGAAAGGGCCGTGTGCAGCACGGCCGTGAGCACGAGCAGGCCGCGGCAGACGGTGGTGTTGCCCAGCAGCAGCATGAGCAGTCCGGCGCACAGGGGCGCAAACAGCAGACATTCCAGCATGGTCGCCCCCTAGTCGCGCAGGTCGTGGAAGCCCACGTCGATGGATTCGAACGTGTGGCTGATGTGGTTGATGGCGATGCCCATGACGAAGACCGCCACGAAGATGTCCAGCAGCAGGGTCAGCTCGAACCAGACGGCACCGGCCGTCATGAGCGGGATGCCCAGCAGGAAGATGCCGTTTTCGGCCACCAGATAGCCCATGACCTGCGAAAGCGCCGTGGCACGGCCCACCACCAGCAGCAGGCCGCAAAACAGCGTGGTCAGGCCGGCGGGCAGGAGCAGGGGCGGGAAGAGGCCGGGCGTCATGGGCAGGCGGCCTTCCAGCCAGAGCGAGAAGACCAGACAGGCCAGACCGGTGAGCACGGCCAGGCCAAAGCCCAGACGGGGCTTGATGTGCGGGTCGGCGCCGATCTGGCGCCGGGTACGGTGCAGCAGCCAGGGCAGCAGGCCGCCCTTGATGAGCAGCACGGCCGCGGCCAGCAGGGCATGGTCATGCATGAGCAGCAGGCCGTCCAGCAGGATGCCCTGCGCGGTCACCAGATTGATGAGCGTGCGCAAACGCCCCATGCCCAGCAGGGCCAGGTTGTTGAGCGTCAGCAGGAAAAGGAAGAACTGGAAAAGGGCGCTCATGATTTACCTCACCTGGGTCAGGATCAGGGCCAGGGCCGAAAGCACGGCCGCGCCGCCCAGCAGCACGGGCACCTTCTGCATGCGCAGACGGGCCATGACGGATTCCACGATGCCCACCAGCACGGCCACGGCGAAGATGCAGGCCAGCCAGCACAGGCTTTGCTGCCACAGGGGCAGGTCGGGCACCAGGATGCCCGCGGGCAGGGCCGCGAAGAACCACAGCTTGAGGGCCGCGCCGTACTCGATGAAGGAGAGGCTGGGGCCGGAGTGGTCCAGGATCATGACCTCGTGGATCATGGTCAGTTCCAGATGGGTGGTGGGGTCATCCACGGGGATGCGGCTGTTCTCCACCAGCAGCAGCACGAAGAAGACCACCGGCACCAGCAGCAGTTCGGCGCGTCCCAGCAGCCATTCGTGGGCGGGGCGGCCGCCCAGCATGCCGGACAGGGAAAGCGCATCGTGCATGCCCAGGGCGGAACCCACGCCCACCAGGGTCAGCAGGCAGAGGAAGAGCACCGGCTCGGACAGGGCCGAGAAGGCGGCCTCGCGGCTGGCGCCCATGCCCTCAAAGGAGGAGCCCGTGTCCAGGGCGGCCAGCATGGTCAAAAAGCGGCCCAGCCCCAGCAGGTAGGCGGCCAGCAAAAAGTCGCCGGAAAAACGCAGCGGCGAGGCCATGCCGCCCAGGGGCAGCAGGGCAAGGGCGCAAAGCACCGTGGCCAGGCCCACCACCGGGCCCAGGGTGAAGACAGGCGTGGTCACCTGGCTGATGACCTCGCCCTTGCGCAGGCCCTTGAAGATGTCGAAATACAATTGCAGCACAGGCTTGCCGTGCCTGCCTGCCACCTTGGCCTTGATACGGGCTATGATGCCCGGCAGCAGCGGCGCCAGCAGCAGGGCCAGCGCATACTGGAAACAGTAGAAGGCGAGATCGCTCATGCGTGCAGCCCCCAGGCCAGCAGCGCCACCAAGGTGGCGAGGATGTAAAGGATATAGAGATGGATCTTGCCGTGTTGCAGGATCTTGCACATGTTGCAGAGCTTTTCCACGCCTTCGAACAGCGGCGTGAACAGGCCCGTACGCAGACGGTCAGGGGCGGAGATGGCCACAGATGCCTTGCCGGGGAAGTAATGGGCGTCCAGCTCCTGATGCACCTTCAGGCCCATGGCGCCGCCGAAGATGCGGCCCAGCGGCTCGGAGAAGGAGGCGTCCGTGTACTGCACGCGCGGGGTCCCGTACTGGTAGCCGCAGCCCCAGGTCTCCTCACGGCGCAGACGGCCGGCGACGCAGGCATTGCGCAGCAGCCACAGCGCGGCCACCAGGGCCAGCAGCACCATGCCCACCAGCGAGACCGTGCCCAGCATGTCGGCCACGCGCAGCATGACCTGCTGTCCGGCGACCGGGTCGGGCAGGGGCGCATTGACCGTGCTGATGAGCCAGCGGAAGCAGTGGCCGGAGGCCAGCCCGCCGGCCACGCAGAGGAAGGCCGGGATGGCCAGGGGCCAGAGGTCACGGGGACGGGGGCGGTGGGCCTCTTCCACGCAGCGGCTGCGCGGCGTGCCCAGGAAGGTGATGCCATAGGCCTTGGCATAGGTGGCGGCGGCCAGACCGGAGACCAGGCCCAGCACCACCAGCGCCATGAGCAGGCCCAGCTGCTGTTCCACGCCGGGCAGGCTGGAGCCGTCCAGCAGGGAGAGGGCCAGCACGAATTCACCGGCAAAACCGTTGAAGGGCGGGAAGCAGGCGATGGAGACCGCGCCGATGCCGAAGGCGGCGCCCACCAGGGGCATGCGCTGTTGCAGGCCGCCCAGCAATTCCATGCGCACCGTGCCGGTGGCGTGCAGCACCTCACCGGCGGTGAGGAAGAGCAGGCCCTTGAAGGCCGAATGGTTGAGCATGTGGAACATGGCGCCGGCCAGGCCCAGGGTGCCGATCCAGCTGTTGCCGCTGTGGCTGCCGATGAGCCAGGCGCCCACGCCCATGAGCATGAGGCCCATGTTCTCCACGCTGGAGTAGGCCAGCAGGCGTTTGAGGTTGCTCTGGGCCAGGGCCTTGAGGATGCCCATCAGCGCCGTGCCCAGACCCAGGAACAGGGTCAGCCAGCCCCACCAGGCCGGAGCGGCGCTCAGGGGGGCCACGAATTCGCAGCTGCGGATGATGCCGTACAGACCGGCGTTGATCATGGCGCCGGAGAGCAGGGCCGAAATATGGCTGGGCGCGGCCGGGTGGGCCTCGGGCAGCCAGACGTGCATGGGGGCTATACCGGCCTTGGCGCCGAAGCCCAGCAGGGACAGCACGAACAGGGCCGAGGCCAGCGGCACCACGGGGCCTTCCTTGAGGGCCAGGACGGCAAAGGCCGTGTCGCCCGCGTTCTGCCAGAGCAGGCCGAAGAAGGCCAGCAGCAGCACGGCGCCCAGGTGGGCGGCCACCAGGTAGACCCATGAGGCGTCGCGCACGTTGCGGTCACTGTCGTTGAAGTCGATGAGGAAGAAGGGCGACAGGGACATGACTTCCCAGGCCAGCAGGAAGAGCACGGCGTCACGGGCCATCATGACCGTGGCCATGCCCAGTACCAGCAGCAGATAGAAGAGCCAGTGGGCGGCCAGGTTATGTTCGCTGGCGCGGGTATGGCGCAGCGAGATGCCGCCGGCACAGGCACAGACGAAGCCCAGGCCGAAGACCGGCAGCAGGAAGACGCGGGAAAGGGCGTCCAGCCCCAGACTCAGGCTGCCCACGGGCAGGCCCCAGTCCTGGGCCCACAGCAGGCTGCCTGTCCAGCTGTCCGTGAACAGGCCCGCCATGCCCAGGGCACAGCCGCAGGCGGCCCCCAGGGGGCCGAACAGGTCGGCCAGCCGGGTCGTGGCGGGCGTGGGGCGGGCAAAGGCCAGCAGCCCCAGACCGGCGGCGCTGGCCGCCAGTACACACAGAGCCAGTAAAATCAGAAACATGAGCACACTCCGACATTCAGACCGTCAAAGTACACGATGCGGCCCTGCCATGGGCAGGACCGCATCTGTGAAAACTTTTCTGGCGGCATGGTCCGAGCGCTCCTTCCCCGGAGACTTGCAGCGCCCATGCCGGACGGACAGACGGACTCCCTGTCCGTCAAGGGTTGTGGTTGCGCGACCGTACCGGCCGGTACGGATCCCCCTGCGCCGCCTTCCCCGGGCGGCGCATCCATATATGGGTTCGACCGGAGCGGGGGTGGCGCGCTGCCTGCCCAAGGGCGGCTGTGCGCGGTATCCCCTGCTCCGGACACGGACGTCCAGGCTAAGAACGTCTAGGCCAGACCCTTGCGGATCTGGGCGTCGAAATAGGCGATGGTCTTTTTCAGGCCTTCTTCCAGCTGGACCTTGGGCTCCCAGCCCAGGATCTCCCGGGCCAGGCTGATGTCGGGACGGCGCTGTTTGGGGTCGTCGCCGGGCAGGGGCTCGCAGATCAGTCTGGAGCTGCTGTTGGTGAGCTCGATGACTTTCTCGGCCAGTTCGCGGATGGTGAACTCACCGGGGTTGCCCATGTTCACGGGGCCGGTGAAGTCGTCGGGCGTGGCCATGAGACGGCACATGCATTCCACCAGGTCATCCACATAGCAGAAGGAGCGGGTCTGGCTGCCGTCGCCGTAGATGGTGATGGGCTCGCCCTTCAGGGCCTGCACGACGAAGTTGGAGACCACGCGGCCGTCGTTGGGGTGCATCTTGGGGCCGTAGGTATTGAAGATGCGGCCCACCTTGATGTTCACGTTGTTCTGGCGGCGGTAGGAGAAGAACAGGGCCTCGGCGCAGCGCTTGCCTTCGTCATAGCAGGAGCGGATGCCGTTGGGGTTCACATGGCCCCAGTAGCTCTCGGGCTGCGGATGCACGTCGGGGTCGCCGTAGACCTCGCTGGTGGAGGCCTGGAAGATGCGCGCCTTCAGGCGTTTGGCCAGGCCCAGCATGTTGATGGCGCCGTGGACGCAGGTCTTGATGGTCTGCACGGGGTCGTGCTGGTAGTGGACGGGCGAGGCCGGACAGGCCAGGTTGTAGATCTCGTCCACTTCCACGAACAGGGGGAAGGTCACGTCATGGCGCAGCAGCTCGAAGCGCTTGTTGTCCATGAGCTCTTCCACATTGGAGCGGGCACTGGAAAAGAAATTGTCCACGCACAGGACTTCGTGCCCCTCGTCCAGCAGACGCGCGCACAGATGCGAGCCCAGAAAGCCCGAACCACCGGTGACAAGAACCCGTTTTCGCAAATGCATGATAGCCTCTCAACGTAAAATGACCAATAGGCGCAGAGAGTGTACGCCCTTGTTCCAGGACTGGCAATGCCTGAAACAGGGCTTTTTCGCGGCGGGGCAGGGGCTTGCGTCCCGTGGCCGCCCCTGCTAGAAGCCATGCCAGACGGGAGCCCGGCCGGGGATGGGACGGCGCCCGTCCCCGGGGCAGCCCTGCCCGCTTCCCGCATCCTCTCCATCCCGGATCCGCCATGAGCCACAAGAAAGTTGAACGTATCGACCCCCTGACCCAGGCCCTGCCCTGCGTGGGCTGCGACAGCCACGCCCATCTGGACGGCGAGGAATTCGACGCCGACCGCGAAGAGGTGCTGGCCCGTGCCCGTGCCGCCGGTGTGGCCACCATCGGCAACATCTTCCTGCATCCCGATACCTGGCGGCAGAAGCGTGCCGTGTTCGACGCACACCCCGAGGTCTTTTTCGTGCTGGGCATCCATCCCTGCGACGGGCAGCAGTGTACGCCCGAGGTCATGGCCGCCATCCGCGACGCCTTTGCCGAGGATGGCCGCCTGCGTGCCGTGGGCGAGATAGGGCTCGATTTCTACTGGGACGACTGCCCCAAAGAGATCCAGTACCAGGCCCTGCACGACCAGCTGCGCCTGGCCCGCGAGCTGGAAAAGCCCGTGGTCATCCATTGCCGCGATGCCGAGGCCGAGACCCTCACGACCCTTGAGGCCCGCGGTTTTGCCGGCTATCCGCTGCTGTGGCACTGCTTTGGCGGCAATGCCGACATGGCCCGGCGCATCATCCGCAACGGCTGGCACATCTCCATCCCCGGCCCTGTGAGCTACCCGGCCAACAAGGCCGTGCGCGAGGCCCTGGCCGTCATCCCCGACGACCGCCTGCTGCTGGAGACCGACAGCCCCTACCTTTCGCCCGTGCCCTGGCGCGGCAAGCGCAACGAGCCCGCCTTCACGGTCTTCACCGTGCGCCATATGGCCGCCGCCCGCGGCATGGAGCCCGAAGAGCTCTGGCAGCTCTGCGGCGACAACGCCCGCCGTTTCTTCGGGGTCTAGCCGGACACTGTTGCCGGGGCCGCAGCGTCTGGGGTCGCCAACGGGCACAGCCCTCCGGGCTGCCTTCGGTCGCGCGTTGCTGTCGATGCCCGTAAGGCTCCTGCGTCGCCAACGGGCACAGCCCTCCGGGCTGCCTTCGGTCGCTCTTTCATGGGGAAAGGGCCTTCCCCGGCCCGGCTCCCTTCCCGGCGGACGTTGGCAGGCGGCTGGGGCATCTGCCGTGGACGGTTGGCCCACGATGCTGCTCCCCGGCGTTACGTAAAAACGGCATTTGCAAAAAAGACGGGCGGTCGTTCAGCTGGCGGCCGCCCGTCTTTTTTGATGTCAGGGTGATGCGGGCCGGAACGAGGGGGCCGCCAGTTTTTGTCCTTGCCGTCATGTCTGACGAACATGCTATTATTGCGGAACAAAACTGTTTTGTGACGAGGGGAGGTGAAACCATCCCTCTGTCCGGGCGTGGTTCCTCCTCCCCTCACAAATGCCTTTCTAGTCCCAGCTGTACGGGATGTCCTTCGTATCGGCGGGCAGGCGCTCGCCTTCCTCGGGATCGTGGGGCAGGTCGGCGCAGTTGCAGATCAGGGCCGGTTCCTCATTGGCGGCAGTGAAGCCGTACCAGACCCCCGTGGGGATGCGCAAAAGGCCGTAATGGCCGGGGCGGCCCAGGTACAGCTCCCGCAGCACGCCGCAGGTGGGCGAACCGGGACGGGCGTCATAGAGCACGAGTTTCAGCAGGCCGTGGGGCACGGTGTAGTACTGGGTCTGCCGGCTGTGGCGTTTCCAGGCCTTGATGGCCCCGGGCAGGACCTCGGAAAAATAGACCTCGCCCAGATGCAGTTCCCCGTCCGCCGTCTCGGCATGGGGGCGCAGGGGGGAGTCCGGGCGCAGCATGTGCAGCACCGGGCCGCCGGGGGTGTCGATGACCTTCAGGGGCTGGAAGCAGACGCCGTCGATGCCCATGTCCGGGCACGGATGTTCGGAACGTTCCATGAGGATGTCCTTCCTGGACAGCGGACCCGCCCGGAAGACCGGGCGGGCGGCCCTATTTCGTCCAGAGCTGTTCGCGCTGTTCGGCGGCGTTCACATAGGCCGCGATCTGGCCCAGGCTGAAGTCCAGCATGGACCCCTGCCTGGCGCCGTCGCCGCGATAGAAACGGTGGTACCATTCGGCGGTGAAGCGGATGGTCTCCTCAAAGGTCAGGGTGGCTTTCCAGCCCAGATGGGCCAGGGCCTTGTCGCAGCAGAGCTTGAGCAGGGTGCATTCCTTCATGCCCGCCTGTCCGGCCTTGTCCATCTCGCTGCGGAAGCCGGGCCAGTGCAGGGCCAGGGCCTCCACCACTTCCGCCACGGTATTGTTGACGCTGGCGGCAGGGCCGAAGTTGTAGGCCTCGCCGCGGGTCTCGAAGGGGCCCTTGCGTGCGCCCAGCAGATGGGCGCCCAGCCACAGGTAGCCGGACAGGGGCTCCAGCACCAGCTGCCAGGGACGGGTGGCCCAGGGGCTGCGGATCTGCACGGCCTGACCGGCGGCCCAGGCGCGGGCGCAGTCGGGCACGATGCGGTCGGCGGCCCAGTCACCGCCGCCGATGACGTTGCCGGCACGCACGGTGGCGCAGGCCGGGCCGTCCTTGAAGAAGCTCTTGAAATAGGAATGGGCGATGATCTCGGCGCAGCCCTTGGAGGCGGAATAGGGGTCATCACCGCCCAGATGGTCGGTCTCGCGGTAGCCCCAGACCCACTCGTCGTTGCGGTAGCACTTGTCCGAGGTGATGAAGACCGCGGCTTCCACGCTGGGGCACTGGCGCACGGCCTCCAGCATGTTGAGGGTGCCCAGCATGTTGGCCTCGAAGGTCAGGGGCGCATCTTCGTACGATTTGCGCACCAGGGCCTGGGCGGCCAGATGGAAGACCACGTCGGGGCGGAACCCCTTCATGGCGCGGATCACGGCATCACGGTCGCGGATGTCGCCGCGTACGTCCTGCACGTGCTGTTCCAGATGCATGGCCTCGAAATGGGACGGGCTGGTGGGCACGCAGTCGGCAAAGCCGCAGACAGTGGCGCCCATCCGGCTCAGCCACGCGGCCAGCCAGGAGCCCTTGAAACCGGTATGGCCGGTGATGAACACACGGCGGCCTTTATAGCAGTTGGCAAACATGGTCTTCTCCTGCCGGTCGCGTTCGCGCCGGCGTCATGACGGAAGAAAAGGGGGGCCGCCGGACGGCGCCCTGAAGGAGGGCGGGGCCGCGGCCCCGCCGGGAGGGTCTATTTCCAGAAAGCCTTGCCGCTGTCCCACAGCTCGTTGAGCTTGATGGAGTCGCGCAGGGTGTCCATGCACTGCCACTGTCCGGGGTGCGGGTACATGGAGAGCTGGCCTTCGGCGGCCAGGCGCTGCAGGGGCTCTTTTTCTAGGTCGCAGGATTCGTCTTCGTCCAGATAGTCCAGGAACTCGCGTTTGAAGACGAAGAAGCCGCAGTTGATGTACTCGTTGAGCACGGGCTTCTCTTCCCAGGACAGGATGTTGCCGGCCTCGTCGGTGCGCACGGTGCCGAAGCGCGAGGGCATGCGCACGCCGGTGAAGGTCCCGATGGTGCCGGACTTCATGTGGAAGTCGATGAGCTTGTCGATGTCGATGTCGGCCACGCCGTCACCATAGGTGACCATGAAGCGGTCGGTATCGATGTGGCGGGCCACGCGTTTCA
Source organism: uncultured Desulfovibrio sp. (assembly GCA_937926875.1). Taxonomy (GTDB): domain Bacteria; phylum Desulfobacterota; class Desulfovibrionia; order Desulfovibrionales; family Desulfovibrionaceae; genus Desulfovibrio. The sequence continues at coordinate 34,765 of CALBAX010000101.1, read as the reverse complement.
GCCGGCCGCCCTTGAGGGTCTCCTGTCCGGTGTCGCACAGGGTCACGCGCCAGTCCTCGATTTCTCGGGGATGGTGGGTGATGGCGCCGCTGCGCAGGTCCACGGTGAAATCCGTGTTGCGGATGTTGTAGTCGTGGAAATACTGCTTGATGTATTCGCCCTTGTAGCCAAGGGGCAGGATGAAGTCCTTGAAGCCGAACCGGGCATAGATGTTCATGATGTGCCAGAGTACGGGCCGCCCGCCGATTTCGACCATGGGCTTGGGTTTGATGACGGTCTCTTCCCGCAGCCGGGTGCCCTTGCCGCCGCACATGATGATGACTTTCATACAGCCTCCGCCTGTCCGCCACGGGAGCGGGACAGCAGTTGCCAAAGGTTTCGTATCCCGACCGGCCGGCATGGCACGGTCAGCCGGAGGCGATGCTAGCAAAAGGCGTGACGGAAAAAAAGCCCTTGTTTTCCAGCCATTGGCGACAGGGAGAGTGCTTGGCAACCACCGGTGTCTGCGCTATCTTGTATGTCGCCCAAAAGTCATTTCCTGCATGGAGGCTCTTATGCGCAAGAATCGCAGATCCCTGTTGCTGGCATCGCTTGCCCTGACGTGCGGCCTGCTGGCGTCCTGCCTTTCGTCCGGCCCGGAAAAGCCGCTCGGCGCCATGGCCGATGCCATGGAAAAGAACGACAGCGCCACCTTCTTGGCCCAGATGGACATGCCCCTGTTCGCCGCCAACGAGGCGCGGAACATGACCAATGAGAACGAGGCCCTGAACATGCTGGATTCCCTGGGGCAGGATCTGGGGCTGGGCGGCATGGACCAGCTGCTGGGCAGCGCCCTGAACATGGAGGACAAACTCCGCAAGAGCCTGACCCGCGGTGTCTCCACCGGTGAGCTCATGGCCCATTGCCGCAAGGCCGAGCGCCCCGACTGCCCGTGGGTGCCGGAATCGCTCAGGAAGGCCAGGGTCGTGGAGCTGGGTCCCGATGCGGCCGTTGCTTCCGTGACCACGCCTGCCGGCATGACCTCCTGGCTGGCCCTGCGGAAGCAGGGCGAGAACTGGCGCGTGGTGGGCCGGGCCGTCATGGAGAACATGGCCCGTGCCTTCGCCCTGGCGGGATCGCAGACCAAGGCCGCGCCCGCTGCTCCGGCCAAGACGCAGCAGCCCGCCGCCAGGCCTGCTCCCAAGCCGTCGCCCAGGGGGGATGGCGCTGTCACATTATAGAGACATCGGCAGGGTTGCCGCTGTGTGGCGGCAGGATGTCGTTATGATGCCATAAGGGCCGCTCCAGGAGCGGCCCTTTTTCATGGCGTCGGCACGTTGATGCCACACGCGGAAAACAAAAATGCCGGGCAGCGGCAGCGCGTGGAGCTTTGTCTGTCAGAAGAGCGAGCCCGGAAAGAGGATGGGAAAAAGTTGTGGCGGCAAGTCGTGCGATGGCCGCTTCGGGCCAAGGAGACGCCCCGTCCTGTCGGCATACAGGGCGGGCTATTGCAGAATGGCCCCATCCTCTTCGAAGGGGATGAGCAACTGTGTCTGCTGGGTGCTGAGCAGCATGTTCTCCAGCACTTCCAGCAGGCGTTTGAGGCCGTCGCCAGTACGGGCGGAAACAGGGATGGCGTGCGGGAAGGCGTCGGCCAGTTCGGCGCGGGCGGGCACGTCCAGCAGATCCCACTTGTTGAGCAGCAGGATGCGCGGCATGTGCTGCAGCTCCAGTTCCTCGAGGATGGTCTCCACAGAGGTGATCTGCTGCAACAGGTCGGGATGCGAGGCGTCGGCCACATGCACCAGCAGGTCGGCGGACTCCAGCTCCTCCAGCGTGGCACGGAAGGCGTCCATGAGTTCCTTGGGCAGGTTGCGGATGAAGCCCACGGTGTCGGCCAGGATGATCTCGCGTTCGGCCGGGAAGCGCAGACGGCGGGTGGTGGGGTCGAGGGTGGCGAAGAGTTTGTTCTCGGCCAGTACTTCGGAACGGGTCAGGTTGTTGAGCAGGGTGGACTTGCCCGCATTGGTGTAGCCCACCAGCGCGGCCATGGGGATGCCGCGGCGGGCGCGGCGGGAACGGGTGAAGGCCCGCTGGCGGCGCAGCTGGTCCAGTTCCTTGCGCAGGCGGGCCATGCGTTCGCGGCTGCGGCGGCGGTCGGTCTCCAGCTTGGTCTCGCCGGGGCCGCGTCCGCCGATGCCGCCCATAAGGCGGTCCATGGCGCGGTTCTTGCCGGTAAGGCGGGGCTGGGTGTAGCGCAGCTGGGCCAGTTCCACCTGGAGCTTGCCCGCGCGGGTCACGGCATGCTGGGCGAAGATGTCCAGGATGAGCTGGGTACGGTCCAGCACCTTGCGCTCGGTGATGTCGGCCAGGTTGTGGAGCTGGGCCGGGGAAAGCTCGCCGTCGAAGACCAGGGTCCCGGCGCGGCCCTCCAGGGCCAGCACTTCCAGCTCGGCCATCTTGCCCTTGCCCAGGATGAACTTGGGGTTGACCTGGGCCACGCGCTGCACCATGCGTCCGGCCACGGCCAGGCCGGCAGTGCGGGCCAGTTCGGCCAGCTCGTCAAGGTTGCGTTCCTGGATGATGCGGGGCTGGGCCGCCACGGAGACCAGCAGGGCGCGGGGCGCGTCCGAGGCCTCGCGCGTGTCGTCGCTCCTGCGGGCCAGCTCTTCTTCCAGGGCTTCGGCGGTGGCGGCGAAATGGGCGCCGGTCTGGTCCCAGGGGCGGAGCTGCTCCACCCGGTAAGGCTGCCCGGCCACAGGCGTGGGCAGCAGGTGGGCCTCCTGCCACTGCACGGGGTCACCGTCAGGATTGACGGTCAGCACGATGATGGCGTCCAGACGCAGGAAGAGCAGGTCCATCAGGTCTTCCTGGCTGAGGCCGTCGGGCGTGAGGTGGGTGTGGAGCAGACGAAGGCCGCGCAGACGGTCGGCGCCGGAGCGGGCGCGGGGCAGTTCCGGGATCAGGATCCCGCCTGCCTCGCCCACCAGTACCATGTCCACGCGGCCTTTGCGATCGATGAGCATGCCCAGCTGGCGCCCCAGGGCGCGCGACAGCAGCGACAGTTCCCGGGCCTGGTCGATGGTATAGACATCGGTGGCCGGGAAACGTCGTGTGGTCAGCCGGTTGAGGGCCTTCAACTGGCTGGGCTTGAGCCCCTGCAGGTTGCCTTCGAGCCTGGAAATGGCTAGGCCCCCGGACGCAGGTAGGAGGTGATGAGGGCGTCGTAGCGCGAGGTGGCTTCGAACGCGCGCGAGGCCATGGCCTGACGGAAGTCCAGGCTGACCTTCATGCCGTGTTCCTTCATCTCCTGCATGGCAGTGGCGTACCATTTGGTCCCGGGCAGCACCAGGATGCTGTGGAAGTTCTTGGCAGCGGCGCGGATCATGCAGGGACCGCCGATGTCGATTTCCTCCACGGCCTGTTCGAGCGAGAGCTTGCGCTCCACGGCACCGGCAAAGTCGTACAGGTTCACGCAGACTAGGTCGAAAGGCTTGATCTCCTTTTCTTCCAGCGTGGCCATGTGCTCGGGGATGTCCTTGTTGGCAAGGATGCCCCCGTGGATCTTGGGATGCAGCGTCTTCACGCGGCCGCCCAGGATCTCGGGGAAGCCGGTGACGTCACTGACGGCCGTCACGGGCAGACCGGCAGCCTGCAGGGCCTTCATGGTCCCGCCGGTGGAGACCAGCTCCACGCCGTTCTGCGACAGGAAGGTGGCAAATTCCACCAGTCCGGTTTTGTCCGTCACGCTCAGGATGGCGCGGCGGATAGGAAGCATATCCATACGGATTCTCCTTGGCTCATGTTGGCATTATTGCCGCAGGTAATTTTGCCAGAAAAACGGCCCGTCCGCAATGGCGCGCTTGCGGCCGGCACCACCTGCCGGTATGCTGGCGGCGGAGGTCCTATGTCCATCAGACTCGTATCCTGGAACGTCAACGGCCTGCGTGCCGTGTCCGCCAAGCCCGAATGGCGCTGGTTCGCCGAGAACACCTGCGATGTCATCGGCCTGCAGGAGACCAAGGCCATGCCCGAACAGCTCAAGCCCGAAGTGGCCAGCCCCGAAGGCTGGGAGGCCCACTGGGCGTCCAGCGTGGTGAAAAAAGGCTATTCCGGCGTGGCCGTGTTCAGCCGCATCAAACCGCTGGCCGTGCGCTGCGAACTGCCCCAGCCGGAGTGGCAGGGCGAAGGGCGCATCCTGCATCTGGAATTTGAAAAGTTCCACTTCTTCAACGGCTATTTCCCCAACGGCGGCGCCGAGGAACTGGACGGGAACGGCAAGCCCATCCCCGGCCGTTTCAAGCGCGTGCCCTACAAGATGGGCTTTTTCGACGCCTTCACGGCCTATGCGGAAGAATGCCGCAAAAGCAAGCCCATTGTGGTCTGCGGGGACTTCAACATCGCCCACAGGGCCATCGACCTGGCGCGGCCCAAGCAGAACGAGAAGAACACCGGCTTTTTGCCCGAAGAACGCGCCTTCCTGGACCGCTTCACGGCCATGGGCTATGTGGATACCTTCCGCCATGTGCATGGTGACGTGGAAGGCCGCTATTCCTGGTGGTCGTACAAGATGCGCGCCCGCGAGAAGAACGTGGGCTGGCGTATCGACTATTTCTTCGTTTCGGAAGAGCTGAAACCGTACATCCGCGACGCCTGGATCGAGGACGGCGTCTACGGCTCGGACCACTGCCCCGTGGGCCTGGAGCTGGACATCTAGCCCGGCGTCCCCGGACGTCATCCCTGCCGGGAGCACTGCGACCACAGAAGGCGCGGCCTTGCACCACAGGCGGGCCCCGCCATCTCGGGGCATCATGCCGGACACGATCGTCCCGGCATACGCGCATCATCGAATCATCAGAGGTGAGCCACATGAAAACCATCGGTCTTCTGGGCGGCATGAGCTGGGAAAGCACGCTGACCTATTATCAGATCATCAACATGGTAGCGGCCCAGACCCTGGGCGGCCTGCATTCGGCCCGCTGTCTGCTCTACAGTGTGGATTTCGACGAGATCGAACGCTGCCAGCAGGCCGGGGACTGGGACAGGAGCGCCCGCATCCTGGCTGATGCCGCACAGGCCCTGGAGCGGGGCGGGGCGGATTTCCTGGTCATCTGTACCAACACCATGCACAAGGTGGCCCCGCAGATCGCCGCCGCCGTGGGCATCCCGCTGATGCACATCGCCGATGTGACGGCCCGGCAGCTGCACATGGCGGGCGTGCAGTGCGTGGGCCTGCTGGGCACCCGCTATACCATGGAAGAGGATTTCTATACCGGCCGCCTGGAAGCCAACGGCCTGCAGGTGCTGGTGCCCGAAGCGGAAGACAGGGTCGAGATCAACCGCGTCATCTTCGAGGAGCTCTGCCGGGGCGTGATCAAGGACAGCTCGCGCGAGACCTTCTTGCGGGCCATCCGGGATCTGGCCGCCCGGGGCGCGCAGGGCGTGATCCTGGGCTGCACCGAGATCGGCATGCTGGTGCAGCAGGAGAACATCGCCGTGCCCCTGTTCGATACCACGCTCATCCATGCCCGCACGGCCGCGCTGGTGGCCATCAACGAGACACCGGTGGATACCGAGCCGGTGAAGGTGAAGAAGTAGCGGCAGAGCGTCACGTTTCCTGCTGTGGATGAAGGAAAGCCTCCCGAAATGGGGGGCTTTTTTGTGGTGCGCGCGACAGAGGAAAGGGGGCAGGGACACCGCCGGCAGGATGGGGAGGGCCTGCGCCGCCTTCAACGGCTGGGGAGGTGGGCGTCCGGCCGTGACGGGCTATACCGGGAGCGCGCGAAGCGGCGAAAAGTGCCTCCATCGGGCAGTCCGCTGGTGAAGAGGAAAGGTGGGGCGGGAGCGGATCGGAAAAGAAAAGCGGCTTCCTGTGTGAGACGCAGGGGAGGACTTTGCCGATCCTTTTTTTGTGGCAAGACAGCAAAGCGCGCTGGGGGAGGGAAGGGGGAAGGGGACCCCCTCTCGCGCGAGCAGAGGGGGGTCCCTTCCCCCGGTCGTCTTTAGAAATGCAGCACGGGCATGCCCAGCTGGCGGACGTGGCGGATGAGCTCCTTCATCTCCGGGCCCAGCAAAAAGCCCAGCAGGACGAGCATCACGCCCAGAAAGACATATTCGCCCACGCTGCCGGTGGAGCAGACCTTGAACGAGAGCTTGTTCTTGCGGGAGAAAGGATGCAGGGGGATGCCCGAAGGGGTCAGCATGTCCAGCACCACATGGCTGATGCCGCCCAGGCCGATGCCCAGCAGGGCGGGCTGCCAGTGCGGGGGGACAAGGTTGCTGCATGCCAGCAGCAGGATGGCGACCCACCAGCCGAACCAGTGGGTGGTGCCGCGGTGGATCTGGTTGAAGGCGCGCTGCGGGTTGCGGGAGCGCTTGGCGATGGCCTGGTCGAGCTTGTCAGGCAGGATGGCGCCGAGACAGGCGGCGACCACGCCTTCCAGCGGCAGATGCAGGGCCAGGGCGGCGCCGACGCCCGCCGTCTGGTGGGTGATCCATTTCATGGGAGCTCCGTAAGACTGGGATGCCGTCCCGGGAGGCCGGGCGCGGGCTGCGGTCAAAGGGGCGGGCGGAGACGGTCTCCGCTGTCCGGTCCCGGTAGCGGGCGCATGCCGCCGGGCACAGGCGGGCAGGGGATGCGGCGTTGCGGCAGCATCGGCCCTTGCCGTGCAGGCGGCAGGCAGCGAAAAAGGGGACCACCGGCGGGCCTTCCCGTCGCGTTGGCGACAGGGGCGTCCCGGCAGCCCCCCTCAGATCGTTCTAGCCGCAGCGGGAGAAACCGCAGGCGGGGCAGATCAGGCAGCCTTCCTGGAAGACCAGGGGCTCGTCACATTCGGGGCAGCGGTGTTCCTCGATGTCGGCCACACCGGAGCCCAGATGCTCATCCTTGAGGTAGCGGCGTTCCAGCACCCAGGCGATGGCGTCCGGGATGGAGAGCAGCAGGCCCTTGCCGCGGAACACGGGGTGTTCGCCACCGATGCCCTTGATCTGGGCCACGATGTCGCGCACTTCCACGCCGGAGCGCAGGGCCAGGGACACCAGACGGCCGATGGCCTCGGCCTTGGCCGTGATGGAACGGCCGGACTTGCCGATGGTGGCGAAGACCTCGAAGGGCTTGCCGTCGATCTCGTTGACGGTCAGGTACATGGCGCCCAGGCCGGTCTGGATCTTCTGGGTGAAGCCCTGCACCACTTCGGGACGCTTGCGCACCACGCCCAGACGGGGCTTGTCCGCAGGCGCGGGGGCTTCGCCGTCCATCTTCTTCTGGCCTTCGCCGGTGGCCAGCACCTGCAGGCTCTTGCAGCCGTCACGGTACACGGTGACGCCCTTGCAGCCTTCCTTGTAGGCCAGCCAGTAGATGTCGTGGATGTCCTGTTCGGTGGCGCAGTGGGGCAGGTTCACGGTCTTGGACACGGCGTTGTCGGTATGGCGCTGGAAGGCGGCCTGCATGCGCAGATGCCAGACCGGGTCGATGTCCATGGCCGTGACGAAGACCTTGCGCATGGCGGCGGGCAGGGCATCCAGGGACTGGATGGAACCTTTTTCCACCACCTGCTCCATGAGCTCGGGCGTGCCCAGGCCGGCTTCCTTGAGGGCGGCCTCGAAATAGGGGTTCACTTCCACCAGGCGCTCGCCGTCCAGGATGTTGCGGGTGAAGCAGAGGGCGAACAGGGGCTCCACGCCCGAGGAGCAGCCGCCGATGATGGACAGGGTGCCCGTGGGCGCGATGGTGGTGACCGTGGCATTGCGGTAGGGGCCTTCGCCGCGCTGGGGGAAGACGGACTCCGCATAGGCCGGGAAAGGCCCGCGCTCTTCGGCCAGACGGGCCGAGGCGGCGTGGCCTTCGGCATTGATGAAGCCCATGATGCGCTCGGCCAAGGCGATGCCCGCCTCGGAATCATAGGGGATGCCCAGCTGGAAGAGCAGGTCGGCAAAGCCCATGACGCCCAGGCCGATCTTGCGGTTGCGGCGCACGGTCTCGTCGATGCGGTCCAGCGGGAAGCGCGAGGCGTCGATGACGTTGTCCAGGAAGCGCACGGCCAGGTGCACCACCTGCTTCAGGCCGTCCCAGTCGATACCGGCCGCGGCGGGATCCTCCTCATGTTCATGGCCGGGCACGAAGAAGCAGGCCAGATTGATGGAGCCCAGGTTGCAGGCTTCGTAGGGCAGCAGGGGCTGCTCGCCGCAGGGGTTGGTGGATTCGATCTCGCCCTGTGCCGGCGTGGGGTTGTCGCGGTTGATGCGGTCCAGGAAGACGATGCCGGGGTCGCCCGTCTGCCAGGCGCGGCAGACCAGCAGGTCGAAGATCTCGCGGGCGCGCAGGCTGCCCTTGACCTTGCCGGTGTGGGGATCGGTCAGCTCGTAGTTCTCGTCACGCTCCACGGCCTGCATGAAGGCTTCGGTCAGGCCCACGGAAAGGTTGAAGTTGTTGAATTCCCCTTCCTTTTCCTTGGCCCGGATGAATTCCACGATGTCGGGATGGTCCACCCGCAGGATGCCCATGTTGGCGCCGCGCCGGGTACCGCCCTGCTTGATCTGCTCCGTGGCGGTATTGAAGATGCGCAGGAAGGAGACCGGGCCGGAAGCCACGCCGCCGGTGGAGCCCACACGGCTGGCCTTGGGGCGCAGGCGGGAGAAGGAGAAACCCGTGCCGCCGCCGGACTTGTGGATCATGGCGGCGAACTTGACGGCATCGAAGATCTCCTCGATGGAGTCGCCTACCGGCAGGACGAAGCAGGCGGAGAGCTGGCCCAGCTCGCTGGCGGCGTTCATCAGGGTGGGGGAGTTGGGCAGGAAGCGCCAGCTGGTCATCAGGTCGTAGAACTGGCGGGCCAGGTCTTCGGCGGTGAAGGGGGAACGCTCGTACTTGGCTTCTTCAGCGGCGATGGCACTGGCCACACGCCAGAAGAGGTCACGGGGCGTCTCGGTGCTGCCATCTGCTTTTTTGTGCAGATAGCGTTTCTGCAGCACCACTTCCGTGTTGGGCTTGAGCTGCGGCTCGGGCAGATCGTGAGGCATGGGAGGGATCATGGCAGACCTTTGGGTAAAAAGAAAAGCGGCTGGCCTCCCGCAGGGGGAAAGTCGGCACGCTGAACTGGCTTCACAGGCCGGGCGTGGCTGGAGCCGCACGGCGAAAGCCCGTTATACGCGTTCCCCGGGGGAAAATAAAGGCCCTCTTCCAGTGGAGAAGAAAAGCCATCTTTAATCTTATTCAATAAAATCAATATGTTTTTTTAAAAAAACGGAGCAGTTCGCTGACGGAGGGCCCATGGGGGGCAAATCCCCGCAGGGCCTTGCCCAGCAAAGGAAAAGGCGGAGAAAGAAAAATTTTTCCGGGCCCGGAAAAAGATTTTTGTCACAAGGCGCCGGAAAAGCCGTTCCGGTGGAGCCTGCCGGGCCTGCTCCGCCTGCCCCGTGCCGTTGCCGGCCGCAGGATAGGGGACAGGGCAAAAGACGGGGGAAGGGGCCTGGCCCCTTCCCCCGTCTTTGTTCCATGGACGTCCGCCAGACAGTGGCAGTCGCGGTGCGACGCCGCCGGGCAGCAAGGATGCCCGTGCGGCAGGCGTACGGACATGGGCGTGAAACGCTCCTGCCGTCACGGGCCAGCCGCAGGACGGCTAAGGTAAGGCCCCGCAGCTTGTTTTGGAGGAAGGGGAAGCCCTCTGCTCGCGCGCGAGGGGATCCCCTCCCCCACAGCCCTCATCCTTTCCCCAGCGCTTTTTCAGATGGGCGCGGGAGCATGCGCCAGGCATCCTTCACTGGCCATGCGTAGCCGATATTTTCGATTACTTTGAAATAAATCGTAAAGCTGTGTCAAAAAACCTAGTCCTTCCCGCGGCCACGGCCGCGCCTGGGCGCATCGCCCTGACGCCTGTCTCCAGAGTGCCGGTCCCCGGGGCGGCGGCCATCGGGCCGGCGGTCGTTCCGGGGAAAGGCGCGGAAATCGTCGCGCCGGTCAGGGTGGTCGTCTTCATAGCGTCCGGGACGGCTGTCCTGATGGCGGGCCGGTCTTTCCGGAGCCTCGTACTGGGCGTCACGGCGGGGCGGGCGGTCGTTGCCGCTGCGGCGGTCACGGAAGGCGCCGTCATGGCTGTCGCGCTCGTCAGAGCGTCTGCCGAAGCGTTTGTCCCTGTATCTGTCCTCCTGCCGGTCACGGAAGTTCCGGTGCGCTTCTTCCGGGCTTCCCGGGCGTCCCGGCAGGCGGTTGCCGCCGGGGGCAGCGGGCAGGGCCAGCAGCAGGGCACCGCTCTTGCGGTCACGGCGGGGCGTGCCGGGCCGTTCGTCCGCCTGGGCCCGGGCCGTGAGCTGCGCCCCCGAGGGCAGGGCCGCGGCATCGGGCACCACGGCCAGACCGGCGGCACAGCAGGCATAGCGGGCCTGACCGCGCAGGCCGGGCACTACGAAGGGCGAGGAGAGCACACGTACGGGGCGGGGCTGGTGCAGCATGGCCGCAGCTTCGCGGCTGTTGTCCGGGGCCTCGCCGTCAACGTCGTCCATATCGTCGAACAGGCTCTCTCCGGCGGCGGGATCGGCCCGCAACAGCAGGGGGGCCAGACTCAGGGCGCTCTTGGCCAGACCGGCGGCGGAGGACAGCTCCTGCAGCCATTGCGGCGCGCCCTCGCAGTCGAAGGTGAAGTGGCACCAGCCGCGTCCGGCATGGGCGTGGGCCAGCGGGCAGGGGGCCCGGTGCGTGCAGGGGGCCAGCGGCATCAGGTCGCGTTCCAGAGCGGCTTCACGCAGACGGCTGATGGTCTTGCCGCCCAGACGGGTGCCGGGCTCCACGAAGAGGGCCGCGGGCAGCAGGGCCTCGTCGGCGCTGCCGGCCTCGTCCTCGTCCAGGGGGGCGGGCCAGCACAGGGGCTCCAGCGCGTCCAGAAGGCTTTCCAGACGGCGCACGCCGCCGGGACCTTCTTCGTCCTCGTCGTCTTCGCGGTTCATCTGGCGGCTCTCGGCGCTCAGTTCATTGAGCACGTTGGCCGCCGTGAGCAGCCAGGGGCGCAGGTGGCGTTCCTGACGCTCCAGCGTGTCGGCAAGTTTGCGTTCCAGGCGCGGCATGTGCTCCAGCGAGCCCCGCTCCACACGCACCTGCCAGACGGGCTGGCCCAGGATGTCGCCCCAGGCAGCCAGGACGTCACGGCCCAGTTCCATGGGCTGCACGGCATTGTCCACGGCCAGTACCTGGATGGGCAGGGCACGCCATTCGGGGCGGGCCAGCCACAGGGCCAGCGGCACGCTCAGGGGCCCGGAGCCGCCGTCCAGCAGCAGGGGCGTCCGGCCTTTCTCCAGCCAGAGGCGGGGATCGGGCAGGGGCAGGGAGCGGAACAGGCGCGCCAGACGCAGCACGTTCCAGGGCAGGAAATAATACAGATAGGCGCTGGTGCTGGCCGGGGAGCTCCAGTAGGGCCGGTAGAGGCCGGAACGCTCACAGGTCAGCAGGCGCGAAAGGGCCTCGATGTCCGCGGGCAGGTCACGGTAATGGGCGCTGCGCAGCGGACGCACCGTGCGCAGGGCCTGGCCCAGGGCGTCCAGTTCCCGCCGGACCACGTCAGGCAGGGCGGGCAGGAGCTCGGCCTGCATCTGCCACGGGGACGGGCGGTCGTCACGGGGCATGCGGGATCTCCGCTGGCCGGGGCGGCTCCAGCCGGAGAACTCTTCCTGACGCCGCAGCGGGCCCCCGGCCTGTTCGCCGGCAAACGAGGAATACTGGCGGCACGGTGCTTCGGGGCGGCGGCGCCCACGTTCGCGGTCGTTGCGGGACTCTTCATGGAAAGAACGGCGTTCCGTCGTGCGGCCTGCGGGGCGCGGACCACGGGGGGCCGGAGCATCGCCGTTTTTTTTCTGTCGGATATCGGACATTCAGACTCCAAAGCGCATATGGCGCAGGTAATCGGCATGGAAGCCGGGATCTTCAGCAACAGGGACGAGCGTGGCCGCGGCGCACCAGCGGGCCAGCACGGGCAGACGCCAGGGCTCGGCGGCCAGCAGGGCGGCGCCATCCAGCGAGCTGTTGCCTACGGCACGCACACGCCGTCCCATGCCGGGGGGCAAGAAGCCCAGCTCTTCCAGGCAGGATGGCGGACAATGCTCGCCCAGGGCACCGGCCAGGGCCAGACAGGCCACATCGGCGGCGGCCAGGCCCGCAGCCCGCAGCAGGGCCTCCAGAGCCTGCGAGAAGGCGGCCTTGACCTTGAGCAGCTCCTCCACGTCGGCGGCGGCCAGCCATTGCCCGTACGGCAGGGGCAGGCGCAGCCCCGTCCGGGCCTGCTGGGGCGGCGGGGCCACACGCCGGGCCAGCGGTGAGGCGGGCGTGCGGAAATGCCCGTCCGCATCCAGACAGCCCAGCCGCAGCAGCAGGGCCAGCAGGGAAAGATAGCCTGTGGCGCTGATGCCCTGCACATCGGCCCCGGCCGCCAGGGGGCCGTCCACACTGTGGCAGGCCAGGCCCAGGGGCGAGACCTCGAAACGGGTGATGCTCCCCGGCCCGGCCATGCGGCCGCACTGGGGCCCGATGCCTTCCAGGGCAGGGCCCAGCGGGACGCTGGCAAGCCACAGGCGGCCTTGGGCATCCACGAGGGCCAGCTCGCCGTTGGTGCCCAGGTCGGCCAGCAGCAGCGGGCGCGGCAGGCCCCCGGCCAGCAAACGGAGCAGCCCGGCGCTGATGTCGCCGCCCACGAAGGGCGCGGGCAGGGGCGGGATCAGCAGCGGCGGCAGCCCTTCCACGGTCAGGCCGCAGCCGCCTGCATGGCTGCGCCGGTAGGGCGCGGCACACAGGCCGCTGATGTCCCTGTCCAGAAAAATGTCGGTCATGGCCGTATTGGCCGCCAGCACCAGCCGCTCCACGGGGATGCCGGACAGGAAGGTGGTCTGCTGTTGCAGCAGGGCGGCCAGATGCTCGCGCACCAGCCGGGCGAGCCGGGCCCGGCCTTCGGGCGCGCTGGCCACGGCCAGCCGGGACATGACGTCCGCTCCTGCCCCGGCCTGCGGGTTGAGGTCGTGCCCTTCGGCCAGCACGGCCACCGGCAGGGGCGGACGGCAGAGCAGGGAAAGATCGTCAGAGGGCTGCGTCTCTCGGGCATCGGGGACGGCGAGCAGGCGCCAGTACAGGGACGTGGTGCCCAGGTCCACGGCCAGGGCCAGATGTTCCTGTGCCGGGAGGGAGGGCGCGGCCGTGGTGGTGACCGTCATTTTTTCCGGTGCGGGCACATCGAGATGCAGTTCCGGGCCCATGGCGTCAGTTATCTGACGACGGCAGGCCAGACGCCAGCCCCCAGCCAGCAGGTCGGGGCCCAGGATCTCTTCTTCTTCCGGCAGGGGAGCGGGCGCCACGGACAGGTCATGGAAGCGGACCCGGCAGCGGCCGCAACGGCCCAGGCCGGAACAAAGGGGCACGGGCGCCGCCAGCCCGCCCAGCCAGACGGCCCGGGCCAGGTCGTCGCCGGGGGCCGCATGGCCGCAACGCGGGGGCGCGGCAGGGAGTTCATCCTGCCCCGCGGTCGTGCGGGCCAGTTCGTGGACACAAAGCTTCATGCCGCCACACTGCCTCAAGGCGCCGGGCAAGGCAAGCCTCGGAGGCTTGGGCGTTTGGCCTCGTTCTTGCATCCTTTTTCCGCAAACTACGGGAAATCGACAGTCATGAGCAGCATACTTTCACAGGAAGAGATCGCCGCCCTGTTGCACGGCCTGCCTGCCGCCGGAGGAAAAGACGCTCCCCCGGCCGGAGCGGCCGCTCCGGCGGAGGCCGGAACCCGGCTGGATGCCCTGGCCGCGCGCTGCGCCCGTCTGTGCGCCGCCAGCATGGAGGAGCAGCGGGGGCGCCTGCTGGCGCTGACGCCGCTGCCTGTGCGCCGTCGTCCTTTCGGCAGTGTGGCGGACAGCATACGCGAGGCTTCCTGTTGCTGTGCTGTGGAGCTGGAGGGCCTGGAAGAGCCCGCGCTGCTCGTGCTGGACAGGGCCTTCGTGTTCAGCCTGCTGGAAGAGTTCTTTGGTGCGGGGGGCTTCGAACGCCCGGGGCAGCGTCCCCTGACCGTGCTGGAGACCATGCTGGCCCGCAAGTTCGCGGACCGCTTTCTGGCCGCTTTCGATCTGGCCGGCAAACCGTCGTCCTGGCATCCCCGCTGCGGCCACAGCCTGTCCCTGCCGCGTCTGGCCCTGCTGACCCCTGATGAGCAGCCGGTCTGGCATCTGGCCTTCCACAGCCTGCTGGGCGGCCGTGCCGGGGCCCTGCACCTGTGCCTGCCCGAGGATTTCAGCACCCACCTTGGCGCATGCCCGGCCCTGCCCGATCCCGGCCGGGAAAAAAATATCCCGGACGCGGCAGGCGCATCCGGGATCGTGCAACAGGCCTAGTGTAGGGACGGGCTCAACAGCCGCGTATCCAGTAGGTCTCGAAGCCGTCTTCCAGCCAGCCGTCTTCCAGATGGCGGAAATCCGCCTTGCGCAGCAGTTCGCGGTATTCGTCGCGGGTACGGCGCCAGCCCCAGAACTGCTGGCGGCGGATGCCCAGAAAGTGCAGGAAGCCGCGGATGACGATCTTGAGGGCGTTGACGAAACTGCCGATGAAGCTGTCTTCCTGCAGCAGCGAGGCCGAAAGGCAGATGAGCTGGCCGCCGGGCACGAGCTGTGCCCGCAATTCGCCCAGCAGATGTTGCAGCTCGCGGGTGGGGATGCTGTAGTCCACCGCGGAAAGATAGATGACGTCATAAAAGACGTCCGGCGGCAGGCAGGCCGGGGGCATGCCGATATACATGCGCTCGTTGGGCACATGGCGGCGCAGCCAGCGCATGCTGACGGTGCTGGGCTCGTTGACGTGCAGCTCCAGCTCGTCGGCCGACATCTCCTCCACCAGACAATGTTCCATATAGCCTACGCCACTGCCGATGGAGAGCACGCGCAGCGGGCCGGGACCTTCCGGGCGCAGGGCGGCCTGTTCGCGCAGCCGGGCGGCCAGCCACTGGGCATCCTTGCGCTTGTTCTGCCGCCAGACGGCGGGCAGATCGTCCCAGTCCTTGAAGCGCCGGAACAGCTCTTCATAGAAGGTGGCGTAGAACTTGGGTTCCGCCAGATGGAAAAAAGAAATGTGCGAGAATGACGTAAACGGGATTCCCTGCCAGCTTTCCTGATAAAAACGCCGCACATTTTCCTCCATAAAAGACAAAAGAGGGGGCGGGCCGGGGCCCGCGGACGGTGGTACGGCAAAGGGGGCTCCCCCTTGCCGGACGCAGGGCGATGATACCCCAGCCGGGCCGTCCGCGCAACGTGCCGGAGGGCATTTGCCGTGATGGAATGCTTTTTTGGCTGCCCGCCGGGGAAAAAGCCCTCTCCTCAAGGAGCGCCGGCGCTCCAGGGGATGTTGGGGGAACAGCAGGGCAAAGAGGGCGCCTGCGGACCGCAGCGAAGCCGGGCGGGCCGGGTCCATGAGGCTGCCGGGCGTCTGTCGTTCCGAAAAGATGACAAAGATCCCGGAGGGGACAGGCCCCTCCGGGGAAGACGTCAGTTATTCGCCGCGATCCTGCAGGGCGGCCACGGAGGGCAGCAGTTTGCCTTCCAGCAGCTCCAGGGAGGCGCCGCCGCCGGTGGAGATGTAGCCCATCTTGTCGGCCAGGCCGTAGCTTTCCACAGCGGCCACGGAGTCGCCGCCGCCCACCACCACGAAGGCGGGGGAAGCCGCCAGGGCTTCGGCCAGGGCCTTGGTGCCCGCGCCGAAGGGATCGGTCTCAAAGGCGCCCACGGGGCCGTTCCAGACCACGGTGGCAGCCTTTTGCAACAGACCGGCGTACAGTTCCACGGTCTTGGGGCCCACGTCCAGGATCATCTCGTCAGCGGGCACCTTGTCCACGTCGCAGACCGTGGCGGTCTGGCCGGGGGCCAGTTCCCTGGCCGTGACCACGTCCACGGGCAGGGGCAGGGTCTTGCCCAGTTCCTTGGCCTTGGCCATGACCTTTTTGGCGTCGTCCACCAGCTCGGGTTCATACAGGGACGTGCCCACGCCGTAGCCGGCAGCGGCCAGGAAGGTGTTGGCGATGCCGCCGCCCACGATGAGGGTGTCCACCTTGCCCAGCAGGTTGTCCAGCAGGCCCAGCTTGGTGGAGACCTTGGAACCGCCGATGATGGCCATCAGCGGACGGGCGGGAGCATCCAGCACCTTGGCGAAGGCGTCCAGCTCGGCGGCCATGAGCGGCCCGGCGCAGGCCACCTTGGCGGCGCGCACGGCCCCTTCGGTGGAGGAGTGGGCGCGGTGGGCGGCCCCGAAGGCGTCCATGACGTAGATGTCGCCCAGAGCGGCCAGCTTGGCGGCCAGTTCGGGGTCGTTCTTCTTTTCGCCCTTGAAGAAGCGGATGTTCTCCAGCAGCACCACTTCACCGGGAGCGGCCTTGGCGGCGTCGAAGTCGGCGGCCAGCTTCACGGGACGGCCCAGCAGGCCGGAAAGGTGGGCAGCCACCGGCGCCAGGGAGAACTTTTCTTCCACCACACCTTCGGTGGGACGGCCCAGATGCGAGAGCAGGATCACGCCCGCGCCCTTGTCCAGCGCCATGCGGATGCCGGGCAGGGCCGCACGGATGCGTTTGTCGTTGCTGATGCGGCCGTCTTTCATGGGCACGTTGAGATCCTGGCGGATGACAACGGTCTTGCCGCTGCATTCCATGTCCTGCAACAGTCTGATGGGCATGTCTGCCTCCTTTTTGTCAGGGAAGGGATCACCGGGAAGGGCCGGGACACGGCGTCCGGTTTGTCAAAAAGATATGTTCCCCGAAGCGGAAAGTCCAGCCCGGCCCTTACGGTCAGGGAGATGCCTCCCCCGGAAAAGATCCCCGCCCGCCGCACAGAGCTCCTGAAGGGCGCAGCCCGGCGGCCGAGGCGCGGCCATGGGTGATGGAAAACCTCTCTGGGCCATGCCTGCACGTGTGTCGTGAGGCCCGCTCCAGACAGGACGCAAAAAGGCCCGGGACCTGGGGGCATGTCATCCCGTGGTCCCGGGCCATATTTTTATGCGCGGTTTTTGGAAGGAGGGGAGTTTGAGGGGAGGGACCCTTTTGGCCGCGAGCAGCGCCCCGAAAGACGGCCGCAGGCCGTGCCTGTCAGGCCGTAAGGACAGCAAAGCAAAGGGCTCTCTTCCCCCTCAAAACAAAACGTCATGAGTCCTGAGCCTAGCCCAGCAGCTGGCGGGCCATGTCGGCCAGGTGGGCGGCGGTGAAACCGAAGTGTTCGGCCAGGGCCTTGCCCGGGCCGGAAGCACCGAAACCGGTCATGCCGAGCACGGCACCGTCCAGGCCCACATATTTGCGCCAGTAGTCGGCGGCAGCGGCTTCCACGGCCACGCGGGCACGCACGGCGGCGGGCAGCACGCTTTCGCGATAGGCGGCATCCTGGGCGTCGAAGCGCTCGCAGCAGGGCATGGAGACCACGCGCACCTTGCGGCCTTCGGCGGTCAGGGCCTCGGCGGCCTCAAGGGTGATGCCCACTTCGGAGCCGGTGGCCATGAGGATGAGCTCGGGGGTACCGTCGCAGTCACGCAGCACATAGCCGCCGCGGGCGATAGCCTGCACCTGGGCCGCGTCACGGCTGACGAAGGGCAGGTTCTGGCGGGAGAGCGAGAGGCAGGTGGGACGGTGGGCGTTCTCCAGGGCGCACTGCCAGGCAACGGCGGTCTCCACGGTGTCGCAGGGGCGCCAGACATCCAGGCCGGGCATGAGGCGCAGGCCGGGCACCTGTTCGATGGGCTGGTGGGTGGGGCCGTCCTCGCCCACACCGATGGAATCGTGGGTGAAGACCCAGACCGCACGGGTGCCCATGAGGGCCGCCAGGCGCAGGGCGTTCTTGGCGTAATCGGAGAAGACCATGAAGGTGCCGGCGTAGGGGATGAAACCGCCGTGCAGGGCCAGGCCGTTCATGATGGCGCTCATGCCGAACTCGCGCACACCGTAGGCCAGATAGTTGCCGGTGCAGGTGGCGGGGTCGAAGTCCACGGAATGGCTGGTCTTGGTGCCCACGGAGCCCGTCAGGTCGGCAGAGCCGCCCAGCATCTCGGGCAGGTTGCCCACCAGTTCTTCCAGGGCCTTCCTGGAGGCCACGCGGGTGGCGATGCTCTCGCCGGCTTCCACGGCCTTCTTGACCATGGCGGCGGCGATGCCGGCCCAGTCGGCAGGCAGGTCGCCCTTCATGCGGCGTTCCAGCTCGGCGGCCAGCTCGGGGCAGGCGGCGCGGTAGGCGTCGAAACGGGCCTGCCATTCGGCTTCGGCCTTCTTGCCGGCTTCACGGGCGTCCCAGGCGGCGGCGATGTCGTCCGGCACGGAGAACGCGGGCTGATGCCATTCCAGGGCGGCACAGGTGGCGGCAGCCACGTCCACGCCCAGGGGCGAGCCGTGACAGGAGGCGGAGTCGGCCTTGGAGGAACCGAAACCGATGTGGGTCTTGCAGATGATGAGGCTGGGGTGCTCGGCGTCAGCGCGGGCTTCGGCCAGGGCGGCGTCCAGGGCCCCGGCATCATGGCCGTCCACGGGGCCGATGACCTGCCAGCCGTAGGCCTTGTAGCGGGCGGCCACGTCTTCGGTGAACCAGCCGTCGATCTTGCCGTCGATGGAGATGCCGTTGGAGTCGTACAGGGCGATGAGCTTGCCCAGGCCCCACACGCCGGCCAGGGAGCAGGCTTCGTGGGACACGCCTTCCATGAGGCAGCCGTCACCGAGGAACACGTAAGTGTGGTGGTCGATGACCGTGTGTTCGGGGGTGTTGAAGCGGGTGGCCAGCATCTTTTCGGCCAGGGCCATGCCCACGGCGGACGAGATGCCCTGCCCCAGGGGACCGGTGGTCATTTCCACGCCGGGGGTCACGTCGCATTCGGGATGGCCGGGGGTGCGGGAGCCCAGCTGGCGGAAGTTGCGGATGTCGTCCATGCTCAGGTCGTAGCCGGTGAGGTGCAGCACGGCATAGAGCAGCATGGAGGCGTGACCGTTGGACAGCACGAAGCGGTCACGATCCATCCAGCCGGGATTGGCGGGATTGTGTTTGAAGCCGTGGCGCCAGAGGGCTTCGGCCATGTCGGCCATGCCCAGGGGGGCGCCGGGATGACCGGAACGGGACTTCTCGATGGCGTCGATGGCAAGGGCGCGGATGGCGTTGGCACACTGTCTGCGGGTAGGCATGATGCGGTCCTTTGTTGAGTTATTTTTTCAGGGCGCGGCCGGGCTGCCACAGGGCGGCCGCAGCACAACGGGCATCGTGGGCATTGTCGGCCGCGGCCTGGGCAGCGGCCTGGAATTTCTGGTGGCACTGGTCATAGGGCGGGTGGCCGAAAAAGGCCGAGCCCGAGACCAGCACGTCGGCGCCGGCGGCCACCAGCTGCGCGGTGTTCTCGGGGCAGGCGCCGCCGTCCACCTGGATGAGCACGTCCCCGGCACCGGCGGCGTTGAGCATGGCGCGGGTGGCGCGGATCTTGTCGAAGCTCTGGGGGATGAATTTTTGACCGGAGAAGCCGGGGTTCACGCTCATGACCAGCACCATGTCCAGATCGGGGGCCAGCCAGCGCAGGGGGGCGATGTCCGTACCGGGATTGAAGGCCAGGCCGGCCTTCATGCCCAGGCGGCGGATCTCGCTGAGGGTGCGCTGGGGATGGCGGTCGGCCTCGGCGTGGATGACCAGCATGTCGGCCCCGGCATCACGGAAGGATTCCAGATAGCGGGCGGGCTCCTCGATCATGAGGTGCACGTCGAAGAAAAGTTTGCTGCTGCGCTGGCGCAGGCTTTTGATGACGGGCTGTCCAAAGGTGATGTTGGGCACGAAGGCCCCGTCCATGATGTCCAGATGCAGCCAGGAGATGCCCGCGGCCTCAAGGGCGGCGAGCTCGTCGGCCAGACGGGAGAAATCGGCGGAGAGCAGGGAAGGAGAAAGGATCATGCGGCATCCTGTGGTACGCTGCCTGTCGTGCAGGACCGCCGCGGCGTACTGCCGGAGCGGCAGGACAGGGGATCACCGGCCGGCCAGAACGCGGCGCAGCTCGGTCAGCTCGTTTTTCAGCTTCAGCATCAGGGCCGGATCGCGCTTGCTGGCGGCGCGTTCCGGCAGGACCTCGTCCAGGCTGGCGCTGCCGTCCAGGATGCGGCGCGCGCCTTCTATGGTCATGCCCTTCTGGTGCAGCAGCTGCTGGATGCGGCGCAGCAGGGCCATGTCCTCTTCGGTGTAGAAACGCTGGCCCGAATCCGTACGCCGGGGAGCCAGCTGGGGGAACACCGTTTCCCAGAAACGCAGCACGGAAGTATTGAGGTTGAGCAGGGCGGCGGCCTGGCCGATCTTGTAGAGTTTTTCCGACATGCTCCCTCTCTTGCGGGTTTCACCGCGCAGGGCCCGGGGGCCGCACACAGTGCCACGGACCGCGGCCCCGCAAGGAGGCCGCAGCCCGTGGAAAACCGTATCAGCAGCGCTTCCGTCACGGGGCAGGCCGGCCCGCCCGGTACGGAAGGGACAGACGGCTAGATGCGTACGCCCAGCGTCTGCACCAGGGATTGTGCCACCTTTTCCCGCACTTTGTCCACTTCCGCATCCTTGAGGGTGCGCTCGGCATGACGGAAGGTCAGGCGGAAGGTGAGGTTGCGTTCGTCGCTGCCTTCGGGGCTGAAGCTGTCCACCAGCACGGCGCCTTCCAGCAGGGGCTGCTTCTGGGCCATGATCTGGTCCAGGATGGCGCCCACGGTCACGCCCACGGGCGCGGCCACGGTGATGTCGCGGCGCACCGGCGGGAAGACGGGCAGGCTTTGGAAGCGCACCTGGGCGGCATCATGCAGGCGGCGCAGCACGTCGAGGTCGAGCTCGGCCAGCCAGACGTCCTTGCGGGCGTGGAAACTGTCGGCCATCTCGGGACGCACGCGGCCCATGACGCCCACCTCGGTGCCGTCCACGCTCAGGCGCACGCAGGGCAGCAGGTAGGGGTGGCTCTCGGCCAGTCCGCAGACGGGGGCGGACAGGTTGAGGAAGTGCAGCAGGTGCTCCACGATGCCCTTGAGGTCGCTGTAGTCCATGTCGGCTTCCGCATGCGGCCAGGCGCTGTCGTGGCGCTGGCCGTAGAGCAGCACGCCCAGCATGCCGGTCTCGCTGGCGCCGGTGGCGTGGGGATCGTCGCTGGGCGCGGCCGTGAAGGTGTTGGCCAGCTCGAACAGGCGCACGCCAGCGGCACCCTGGGCCAGGTTGTTGCGCAGGTCATGCAGCAGGCCGGGGGCCAGCACGGTGCGCAGGGCATCCTGTTCGGCGGAGAGCGGGTTCATGATGGAGATGCGGCCTTCGGCGGGCAGGCCCAGCAGGTCCAGATCCTTGTGGCCCACGAAGCTGTAGTTGACGGCTTCGTTGAGGCCCAGGCCCGCGCCCCAGTGGCGCAGGCGGGACCAGAACTGGAAGGTGGACATGGGTTCGCCGGCGCGGCCCAGATCCTGCAGGAAGGCGGGCAGCTCGGGGGCGATGGTGTCCAGACCGTGCACACGGCCCACTTCTTCGATGAGGTCGGCTTCGCGGGTCAGGTCGGGGCGCCAGCTGGGCTGGGTGACCTGCCAGCTGTCGTCGCTGGTCTTCTCGATGGCGCAGCCCATGCCGGCAAGCACCTTCTCGTCGAAGTCGCGGTCCAGTTCCACGCCCAGCAGGGCGTTGGCGCGGGCGGGGCGGAACTCGATCTGCACGGGCACGAAGGGCTTGGGCTCGGCCAGGGTGTAGCCGGGGCAGACCTTGCCGCCGGCAGAGGCCACCATCATGGCGCAGGCACGGTCCAGGGACCAGATGGAGCGCTTGTGGTCGATGCCGCGTTCGAAGCGGTAGGAGGCTTCGGACGAGAGGCCCAGACGGCGCGAGGTCTTGCGGATGGTGCCGGGCCGGAACACGGCGCTTTCCAGGAAGACGTTGCTGCTGTTCTCGTCGATCTCGGTGTTCAGGCCGCCCATGACGCCGGCCAGGCCCACGGCGCGTTCGGCGTCGCGGATGCAGAGGTCGCGGGCATCCAGGGTACGTTCCTGGCCGTCCAGGGTGACGAACTTCTCGCCCTGGGCGGCGGGGCTGACGATGATGCGTCCGCCCTTGAGCTTGTCGAGGTCGAAGGAATGCAGGGGCTGGCCGCATTCAAAAAGGATGTAGTTGGTCACGTCCACGATGTTGGAGATGGGACGCACGCCCACGGCATGCAGGCGGTGGCGGATGCGCATGGGCGAGGGCGCGATCTTGATGCCGGTGATGACGCGCCCGGCGTAGAGGTTGCACAGCTCGGGATCGCTGATCTCCACAGGGGGCAGGTCGCGGGCCGGGCCGTCCTCGCTCAGGGGCAGGTCGGGGATGGTCAGGGGCAGGTTGAAGGCAAGGGCGGTCTCGCGGGCCAGGCCCAGCACAGAGAGGCAGTCGGCACGGTTGGGGGTGATGGAGATGTCCAGCACTTCGTGGTCCAGCTCCAGGGTATCCACCAGACGGGCGCCGGGCACGGCGCTGTCGGGCAGGACCATGATGCCGCTGTGGTCTTCGGTGAGGCCCAGCTCGCGTTCGGAACAGATCATGCCGCAGGAGGGCGCGCCGCGCAGCTTGGCCTTCTTGATGACCAGGCCGCCGGGCATGGTGGTGCCCACCAGGGCCACGGGGACTTTCTGGCCGGCAGCCACGTTGGGCGCGCCACAGACGATGTCCAGCAGTTCGCCCTGGCCGGCGTCCACCTTGCAGATGTGCAGGTGGTCGGATTCGGGATGGTCGACGCATTCCACCACATGGCCCACCACGATGGGGGCGATGGCGTCATAGGGGCGCACGATTTCTTCCAGTTCCAGGCCCAGCATGGTCAGCCGGTCGCCCAGCTCCTGTGCCGTGCCTTCATACGGGACGAATTCGCGCAGCCACGAAAGAGAAAGCAGCATATGTCATCTCACTGGCCCCGCAGGGCCGGTTAGCAGTTGATTCAGTTGAAGTCCCAGGCCGGTTTGCCCGGCGTGCCGGCGTCGGGGTCCGGCAGGGGGCGGCTCTGTTTGCGTCCGTAAGTGCCGTAGGCGCCGCCGCGGGGGCGCACACGGGGTTTCACTTCCTCGGGGCCGTAGTCCTTGAGCGGGCGGCCGTAGGCATCGGTATAGCCCATGCCGCGCTCGGTGGTGTTGCCGGCATTGCCCATGGCGGGCAGACCTTCGATGGGCTTGGGACCGCCGGGCGGCTCCAGGCCGCTGTGGCGGGGGCTCAGGGCCGAGGCGGCCCGGGCGTCACCGGCGTCCAGCGAAGCGCTGCCGGCGGCGCAGAGCAGGGCCAGCAGCACGGGGACACAGGCACGGCGGAGACAGACGGACAGAGACACGGGACCCACCCTAGGCGTGCAGGCCGAACTGGCCGAGGAAGCGCACGTCGTTCTCGAAGAACATGCGCAGGTCGCCGATACCGTACTTGAGCATGGCCACACGTTCCACGCCCAGGCCGAAGGCGAAGCCGCTCACATCGGCGGGATAGCCCACAGAGGCGAACACGGCGGGGTCCACCATGCCGCAGCCTAGGATCTCCACCCAGCCGGTGGTTTTGCACACGCGGCAGGGCTCGCCGTCGATGTGGCCCTTGCCGCCGCACATGCAGCAGCTGATGTCCACTTCGGCGGAGGGCTCCGTGAAGGGGAAGAAGCTGGGGCGGAAGCGCACTTCGGTATGGCCGCCGAACACGGAGCGCACGAAGGCGGTGAGGGTGCCGCGCAGATGGGCCATGCTGATGTCCTGGCCCACCACCAGGCCTTCCACCTGATGGAACATGGGGGTGTGGGTCAGGTCGGAGTCGCGGCGGTAGACCTTGCCGGGAGCCACGATGGCCAGGGGAGGCTTGCGGCCCAGCATGGTGCGCACCTGCACGGGGGAGGTATGGGTGCGCATGAGCACGCGCTCGGTGATGTAGAGGGTGTCCTGCATGTCGCGGGCGGGATGTTCCGGCGGCATGTTGAGGGACTCGAAATTGTAGAAGTCGTTCTCCACTTCCGGGCCGGAAGCGATGTCGAAGCCCAGCTTGCTGAAGATGCCGCAGATCTCTTCCATCACCAGGGTGGTGGGGTGCAGCGAGCCGCGCCAGGGGGCACGGCCGGGCAGGGAGGGGTCGAAGCGCTTGAGGGCCTCGGCTTCGCGGGCCGCTTCCAGAGCGGTCTTGCGGGCGTCGAACAGGGCGGTGAGGCGCTCCTTGACGCTGTTGGCCTTCTGGCCCACGGCGGGGCGTTCCGCGGGGGGCAGCTTGGCCATGGAGCTCATGGCCTGGGCCAGTTTGCCCTTGCGGCCCAGAAAGTCCACCCGCAGTCCTTCCAGTTCATCCAACGAAGAAGCCCGGTCAAGACCTGCTTCGAGGTCTGTAACCAGGCTTTCCAGTACAGTCATCAAATCCATGCGAATTCCCGGAGCCGCCGCAGGCGGCGTTACGGTCAAAGGGACGGCCCTGAAGGCCGCACACAACAGCGGCGGAGGGACACCATGTCCCGCCGCCACATGACAACAGGGCGCATGCCGCCGGGGCCGCATGCTGCGGCATCCGGGGCGCGCCCGATCTTACCGGAATCTCCGGTGAAAAAAAAGGGCGCGGCATATCCCGCACGAGGAAAAACCTCACGCCAAGACATGCCGCGCACCCAAAAAAGCTGTGGCGTGCCGACTACAGGGCAGCCTTGGCCATTTCCACCACCTTGGCGAAGTCGTCCTTGTGGTAGACGGCGAGGTCGGCCAGAACCTTGCGGTTCAGGGCGATGCCGGCCTTGTTCAGGCCGTGCATGAGGCGGCTGTAGGACAGGCCGTTCAGGCGCGCGCCGGCGTTGATGCGCAGGATCCACAGGGTGCGGAAGTCGCGTTTGCGGTGCTTGCGGCCGATGAAGGAATACTGGAGCGAACGCTCCACAGCCTCACGGGCGGTACGGTACAGACGGCTGCGGCCACCACGGAAACCCTTGGCCGCGCTCAGGTACTTTTTGTGCCGACGATGGGCGGCGAGACCTCTCTTCACACGCATGGGGGGTACCCTCCTTTCGCCCGGCCAAGGCGGAGGTTTTGTGCCTGCCGGGGAAAAAAATTGATCCCAGATGGGGCGCAAATTGCTTGAAAAGAACGGCTTTGCGCTGGCCGCCGCCCCTGTGGGGCGCTGCGCCGCGCGGCGGTGCTGCGGCGGTCATGCCGCCTCCCGCATACGGGCGCACAATCCGGACGGATCAGAATCTACGCCGTCACGCTCTCGCGTTCCGGCACGGACGCCCCGCGCACGGAGCTTCCGCAAGGCTCGGGATGGCTAGCCGTTGGGCAGCATCCGGCGCACGGCCTTCTCGTTGGTGCGGTCAACGATGGTGGCCTGGCCCAGGCGCATCTTGCGGCCGGGAGCCTTCTTGGTGAGGATGTGGCGCAGATTCTGACGACGACGCTTGAACTTGCCGCTGCCGGTGAGCTCGAAACGCTTGGCCGCGGAACGCCGGGTTTTGATCTTGGGCATGATATACTCCTTAACGAATGGCCTGCCCGTACAGTACGGGCAGGAACGGCATATTGCCTGAAAAAGCCGTGCGGCGCAAGTGCAAAAATGCAGGGGCGCGCAGGCAGGCCTGACGGCACAGGCCACCTGTGACATCAGGCAAAAAAGGCTCTGGCGAAGGAACTACTTCTTGGGCACCAGCAGCATCTGCAGGGTACGGCCTTCGGCACGGGGTTCCTGATCCACCTTGGCCACATCGGCCAGATCCTGCACGACGCGTTCGAGGATACTGATGCCACGGTCCTTGTGGACGATCTCGCGGCCACGGAAGAACACAGTCACCTTGCAGCGGTCGCCGTCTTCCAGGAAACGGCGGATGTGGCGCAGCTTGGTCTCGTAGTCATGGTCGTCGGTCTTGGGACGAACCTTGATCTCCTTGATCTGTACCACGCTCTGGCGCTTCTTGGCTTCCTGCTTCTTTTTCTGCTGCTCGTACTTGAACTTGCCGTAGTCCATGATGCGGCAGACAGGCGGTTCGGAGGTGGAAGCGACTTCCACCAGGTCCATACCGGCTTCCTTGGCAAGGGCAATAGCCTCGTTGCGCTGCAAAATACCCAGTTGTTCCCCATCGGCACCGATGACGCGCACTTCACGGGCGCGGATCATCTCGTTGCGACGCACGCCGTCCTGCGGCACATCGCGCCGGGGTCTCATGTTAGGAGAAGCTATAGCGCATCCCTCCATTCTTGAAAGGCTCTTCGCTGTCCGTGCGGATCAGGGCAGCCACTTCCGCCACGGACTTGAGCCCCAGGTTGTCCCCATTGCGCAGACGCACATTGACGCCGCCCGCCTGCGCTTCCTTTTCTCCAACCACCAGAATATACGGCACCTTGGCCAGCTGCGCTTCGCGCACCTTGAAGCCCAGCTTCTCGTTGCGCGTATCGGCCGTCACGCGGATCCCCAGAGCTTTCAGCTCCTCGCAGGCCTTGAGCGCGGCTTCGTTGTGGGCATCGGTGACCGTCAGGATCCGGGCCTGTTCGGGCGCCAGCCAGGTGGGCATGGCACCGGCGTACTGCTCGATGAGCACACCGATGAAGCGCTCCAGCGAACCCATGATGGCCCGGTGCACCATGACAGGACGATGACGCTCGCCGTCCTGGCCCACATAGGTCAGGTCGAAACGTTCGGGCAGGGTGAAGTCCACCTGGATGGTGGAGCACTGCCACTCTCGCCCGATGCAGTCCAGCAGGCGCACGTCGATCTTGGGACCGTAGAAGGCGCCGTCGCCCTCGTTGATCTCGTAGGGCATGTCGGCCTTCTTCACGGCCTCGATCAGGGCATTGGTCGCCAGTTCCCAGGCCTCGTCGGTACCGATGCTGTCCTTGGGACGGGTGGAGATGCCCACCTTGTAGTCGAAGCCGAACAGATGCATCAGGTCGCGGATCAGGTGGATGACACCAAGGATCTCGCCCTCCAGCTGTTCGGGCGTGCACAGGATGTGGGCATCGTCCTGGGTGAACTGGCGCACACGCAGCAGGCCGTGCAGGGTGCCGCTCTTTTCGTGGCGGTGCACCACGCCCAGCTCGAAGTAGCGCTGGGGCAGGTCACGGTAGCTGCGCAGATCGTTGCGGTAGATCAGCATGTGCGAGATGCAGTTCATGGGCTTGATGCCGTACTGATCGTCCTCGATCTGGGTGAAATACATGTTCTGGCGGTAGTGGTCGTAGTGGCCGGAGCGCTGCCAGGTCTCC
The DNA here is from genome assembly GCA_937926875.1 of uncultured Desulfovibrio sp. Lineage (GTDB taxonomy): Bacteria > Desulfobacterota > Desulfovibrionia > Desulfovibrionales > Desulfovibrionaceae > Desulfovibrio. The sequence goes on along the minus strand of CALBAX010000101.1, from coordinate 7,628 downwards.
ACGCGCAGCAGCTGCGGGCCCTGCACCAGGTCGTAGCCGCGCTTGATGTGCTCGCGACGCCAGAAGTCTTCCAGGATGGTGCGCATCAGCATGCCCTTGGGCAGCCAGAAGACCATGCCGGGGGCCACGTCCTCATGGAAGGTGAAGAAGCCCAGTTCGCGGCCCAGCTTGCGGTGGTCGCGGCGCTTGGCTTCTTCCAGCTGCTTCAGGTAGGCGTTGAGGGCCTTCTCGTCGGCAAAGGCGGTGCCGTACAGGCGGGAGAGCATGGGGTTCTTTTCGTCGCCGCGCCAGTAGGCGCCGGCAGCGGAAAGGATCTTGCTGGCCCTGGAGAAGCCGGTGTGCGGCACGTGGGGGCCGCGGCACAGGTCGGTGAAATCACCGCAGGTGTACAGGGAGACCGTGTCGCCCTCGATGCCTTCGATGATCTCCACCTTGAAGTTCTCGCCCATCTTGCTGAACTTCTCGATGGCGTCGGCCTTGCTCATGGTGGTGCGCACGAAGGGCAGGCGTTCGTTGACGATGCGCTGCATCTCGGCTTCGATGGCCGGGAAGTCTTCGCTGGAGAAGGGCTTTTCCACGTCGAAGTCGTAGTAGAAGCCGTTTTCCACCGCGGGACCGATGGTCACCTTGGCCGAGGGATAAAGTTTTTTCACCGCGGCGGCCATGACATGGGCCGTGGAGTGGCGGATCATGTCCAGCCCTTCGGGAGAATCAGCGTACACGGGAGTGATGTCGGTACACTGGGCGGGCACGGTGGCGGAAAGGTCGCACAAAGTCTCCGTGCCCTCTGCGGTCACACGCGCAGCCACCACGGATTTGAATTTTTTGCCGCTCAGCGCTTTCTGCAGAACAGCGGCCACATCACCCTGTTCGGGGGCGTCCACCACCTGTCCTTCCACGCGGACATCCATGCTCATACTCCTTCAGGCGCCCTTGTCGGGCGTATGGTACAAAAAAAGGAATGGGGAGGCTGAAAAACCTCCCCATCTTCAAAAAACATGCTGTTTTTGTACAGCTATCTGGCGGGCACCGCCCCTGTCGCCACGGGCTCATGCCCTTATTATTTTATTTGGTAGGAACGAGCAGACTTGAACTGCTGACCCCTTCCGTGTCAAGGAAGTGCTCTAGCCACCTGAGCTACGCTCCTACTCCAAGAGGCGAAGTCTTATCTAGCGAAAACCCCCCTATGAGTCAACAACTTTTTTTTTATTTTTTTTATTTTTTATTTTCAGCACGTTGTGATGGCATTTTTTGCCTGTCTTTTTTCCCGTTTTTTGCTGTTGCCGTTGAAAACGGCCCGGGAGCCTGAAAAAGGGGAACGAAAAAAGCGCATTTTTCGAAAAATACGCTTTTTTCCCAACAGGGCCGGAAAATGCTCACAGCCCCTGTTCCGCACGCCAGGCAGCGAAGCGTTCGCGTGCCCGGGCCGAGTAGAGGGCCTTGCGGTCCTTCTTTTTGGCCTTTTCGTCCAGTTCCGGCATGAGGCCGAAGTGGGCGTTGGACGGCTGGAAGTGCTTCACCGGGGTGCGCAGGTGGTTGAGCAGGGCGCCCAGCGCGCATTCCAGCGGCGGCAGGGCCAGCTCCCTGCCCTGGGCACGGGCGGCCAGCAGCATGCCCAGCCACATGCCGCAGGCGGCAGATTCCAGATAGCCTTCCACGCCGGTGATCTGTCCGGCCAGGAAGACCCGGGGCCGCGCCTTGAGCGACAGGTCTTCGTTCAGGGCCACGGGCGCGTTCACATAGGTGTTGCGGTGCATGCTGCCGAAGCGGGCGAACTCCGCTTTTTCCAGACCGGGCACCATGCGGAACACCCGCGCCTGCTCGCCGTAGGTCAGCTTGGTCTGGCAGCCCACCAGGTTGCAGGTCTCGCCGTTGAGGGTCTCGGCCCGCAGTTGCAGGACGGCCCAGGGACGGCGGCCGGTGCGCGGGTCCACGAAGCCCACGGGCTTCAGCGGGCCGAAGGTCAGGGTGCGCGGGCCGCGCTCGGCCAGGGCCTCCACCGGCATGCAGCCTTCGAAATGCTTTTCTTTCTCGAATTCCCGTGCGCCCACCTTCTGCGCTTCCAGCAGGGCATTATAGAAGGCTTCGTATTCTTCCTTGTTCATGGGGCAGTTGAGATAGTCGCCGCCCGTTTCGCCCTTTTCCTGCCCGTAGCGCGAGGCACGGAACACGATGTCCATATTCAGGGAATGCGTCCAGACGATGGGCGCGATGGCATCATAAAAATAGCAATGGTCGCCGCCCACCACCTCGGCCAGCGAGGCGGAAAGGTTCTCCGAAGCCATGGGCCCGGCCGCCAGCACCACGGTCGCGAAGCCGTCCAGCGCGGGATCGTCCAGGGACGTGATCTGCCTGTGCACCAGCGTGATGCCGGACGTGGACAGGATGCGCTGCGTCATGGCCGCCGAGAACGCCTCGCGGTCCACGGCCAGCGCCTTGCCCGCAGGCACGCGGTGGGCGTCGGCCAGCTCCATGAAGTCGCTGCCCAGTTCGCGCATCTCGGCCTTGAGCAGGCCGATGCCGGAGGTCAGCTCGTCCGAGCGCAGGGAATTGGAACAGACCAGCTCCGCCAGCCCGTCATTGACATGGGCCGGGGAACGGAACTCCGGCTTCTGTTCGAACAGGGTCACTTGCAGACCGGCCCGCGCCAGACGCAGGGCACATTCGCAACCGGCCAGGCCGCCACCAATAACCGCATAGCTGTGTTCAGTCACGCCATCTCCTTTTGTTGGCCGCATCTTTGCCCAATCCTGGCCGGGAAGGCAAGGGGCCAGGAACGGCGGAGCCGGGGAGGGAAGGGAAAGTGCGCCCTGTGTCATGTGAAGGAAAGATGGGGCTGTTGCGGGGAAAGGGACGCCTTTTGGAAAAGGCGCCCCTTCCCCCGTACCCCCATCCCCGCGAAAACTTTTGTTCTGGTCGGCGAGAGGGGAGCGTACGGGCGGCGGGCGTCTTGGGGCACGATGGTCCCCGCGTCCGGCGAGGTCGCCCACCTTGGTATCGGTGGCGTTGGGCCTGTGGCTCCGATGCTGCGGAGGAGGGCCGTTTTTTGCTACAGACCTGCCGTTGGCACCGGTGGCCCGGCGTTATGCGAGCTGTCGTGTGGATGGCCGGCGGGACAGGGGGGATCCGTCCTGCCCGCCGGTAAAGGGAAAATGCAGGGAGAGCGACGCGCCGGGATGTCGCTGTGTCCGCCGGGTCTTGCCTGTTGGGAAAGAAGGGAGGCCGTTGGCGGGCATGTGTGGCTCTTGCAGGGCGAGGGATGGCGGGGAGCGTGCCGGGAAAGATTTTTTGCCAGAGCGGGCTGAAAAATATTTTTTTTGTACCGGCAGCAGACGGGAGTTGCCGGCAATGGTTCCTGAAAATCCCCGCAGGCGGCCTGTATGCTGGCCGGCGGGATGGCAAGCGGGACAGGTCGTGGGGGCATCTGCCGGGACTGCGGCGGCCTGTCCGTGAGCGAGGGCACAAAACGGCTGTCCCGTGGCCGTATCCTGCGGGCAAGCAAGGCTTTGGGCCTCTTGCCCGCTGTCCGCATGTGCGCTACATCTCACGCCATGAGCAATTTTTCCGTACCCACCTGCCCCGTGCGCCTCGCTTTCGTGCGCGAAGGGGCCCGTCCCCTGTACGCCGGTCAGCTTGAACCGGCCACGGCCCTTTCGGCCGGTATCGACCTGCGTGCCTGCCTGGACGAGGACTTTGTGCGCATCCCTGCCGGAGGCCGTTTTTGCGTGCCTGCGGGCATCAGCGTGCAGCCCTGCGGGCCGGGCTTCGCGGGCTTCCTTTATTCCCGCAGCGGCCTTGGCGCGCGCGAGGGCCTGACCGTGGCCCAGGGGGTGGGGGTCATCGACCCCGACTATACGGGCGAGATCCTCGTCATGCTGCTCAACACCTCGGGCGAGGAGCGCGTCCTCAAGCGTGGGGAGCGCATGGCCCAGCTTGTTTTCCAGCCCTTTGTCCGTCCTGTCTGGCAGGAGGTGGAGAGCCTTTCTGCCACGGAGCGCGGTGCGGGCGGCTTCGGGCATACGGGGCGCTAGCCTCCGCAGGGGGATGCCGCCGGCCGGGGCCGTGATGCCGTGTGTGCCGCCGGCCCGGGGGCGTCTGTTTTCCCGGCGGGCCTCCCGTTTTTTCCGGAGCCTTTTCTGTTTCACGATTGCCGGGGCGCGTGCCCCGTGGGGTGGCGCAAGGCCTCCCAGCAAAGGAGTTGACCATGTCCGACACATTTTCCGCCGTCAAAGCCCAGGAAGAAGCACTGCTTTGCCGTTCCTACAGCCGATATCCCGTGGCTGTGGTCCGAGGCAAGGGCTCGCGGTTGTGGGACGTGGACGGTAAGGAATATGTGGACCTGCTGGCCGGCATCGCGGTGACCGCCCTGGGCCACTGCAACGACGAGGTCTGCGCCGCCCTGGAAGCCCAGGCCCGCAAGCTCTGGCACGTCAGCAACCTTTTCTATCAGGAAGAACAGCTGGAGCTGGCCCGCCTGCTGCTGGGCACCAGCCATCACGGCAAGGCCTTCTTCTGCAATTCCGGCGCCGAGGCCAACGAGGCCTGCATCAAGCTGGCCCGACGCTACATGCGCAAGGTCAAGCAGCGTGACGCGTACGAGATCATCACCCTGGGCGGCTGTTTCCACGGCCGCACCTTCGGCGCGCTGGCCGCCACGGGCCGCGAGAGCCTGAGCGACGGCTTCACGCCGCTGCCCGAAGGCTTCAAGCAGGTGCCTGCCAATGACCTGGCCGCGCTGGAAGCCGCCATCACGCCCGCCACGGCGGCGGTGCTGGTGGAAGTGGTGCAGGGCGAAGGCGGCATCGTGCCCTTGCCGGGCGATTACCTGCGCGGTGTGGAGGCCCTGTGCCGCAAGCACGACATCCTCTTCATCTGTGACGAAGTGCAGGCCGGCCTGTGCCGCACCGGTACCTTCTGGGCCTTCCAGCAGCACGGCCTGACCCCGGACGCCATCAGCATGGCCAAGTCCCTGGCCAACGGCCTGCCCATGGGCGCCATGCTGGCCACCGACGAGATGGCCCGGGGCTTCGAGGCCGGCAGCCATGCCACCACCTTCGGCGGCGGCGCTTTGGCCTCCGGCGTGGCGGCCAAGTGCGTGGAGATCATGCTCCGCGACAAGCTGGCCGACCGTGCCGCCGAGCTGGGCAAGCATGTGATGGACCGCGTCCGCGCCATCCAGGACAAGCTGCCCGGTACCGTGCGTGAAGTGCGGGGCCTGGGCCTGATGATCGGCATCGAGCTGGCGGTGGATGCCGCCGCCGTGTGGCGCGAACTCATCGCCCGCGGCTTCATCTGCAACCTGAGCCACGGCGTGACCCTGCGTCTGCTGCCCGCCCTGACCATCGACAAGGCCGATCTCGACGCTTTCATCGACACGCTGGAAGACATCCTGCGTACGGCGAAGTAGGCTGCTTTCCTCAAGCACATATCCTGGCTCCCGTGCCGTTCCGGTGCGGGAGCCTTTTTGCTCGCTTGGGGAAGGCCGCTCCAGGGGCGAGCTGCGGCCCTGGGCCTGCCGGCCCTGATTTTTTCCTTACGGTCGCGGGCCGCCTCTTTACAGGAGGGGGCGCCTGTGCTACACAGGCCCGCACCAGAATCCACTACGGCAATCCCGGCGCATGCGGGATTGCCGCTTGCTTTAAGGAGACAGATGCATGGATGTTTTTGACCAGGCCACTGAACTTGAACGTCTGGACCGTGAAGCTGCCCTCTCCCGCGCCCGCGCTGCCATGGATCAGGGCGGTCCCGACTGGATCGACGGCGTGGCCTGCTGCCGCGAATGCGGCGAGCCCATCCCCCAGAAGCGTCTGGAGGCCCTGCCCGGCGTCGGCCTGTGCCGTGCCTGCCAGGAAGAACGCGAAAGCGGGCGCTAGCATTTTTTGATAACGGACAACCGGAGGCCGGGGCCCTTGAGGCTCCGGCCTTTTTGTATGCTCCCGGCAAGAGGGCGCGCCATGCAGACGCGGGGCATTCCTGCGGCTTCGCGGCCGTACCGGCAGCCGCCTGCCGGGAGAGGGAGACGGCCCTGCTGCCGGGGAGGCTGCCTGACCTTGGGGGAGCGGGTGTCCTCCGTCCCCCGCGAAGGCGTCCGCAAGCCCTTCAGGGGCGCTGCGGGCAGGGGCCGTCCGTCGCGCCGGGAGCGGATGGCTCTGGGGAGCCCTCCTCCTGCGGCCCGTCCCAGCCTGATCCCAGCAGGGCGCACGTACGGGCCACCAGCGGCGCACAGACGCTGCTGAAAAGCCCCTGTGCACAGGCCCGGGCCAGGCCTTCGGGGGATGAGATGTCGATACCGAGGATGTCGCGGCACAGCAGGCTGCCGCGCTCCTGCCGGAACAGCTCTTCGAAACGGCGGCTCTCGGCGGCCAGCCGTTCCGCACAAGCGGGCGCCGCGCCGCTGTCATGCGGTCCGAAGCGCAGTCCAAGGACGAGCATGGCGCCGGTGAAGCAGCCGCAGGTCCCGGCATGGCCCATGCCGCTGCCGAAAGCCGCAGCCATGCGCAGGGCCAGGCTGTCGTCGATGCCCAGCCGGGGTGCGAAATGGCGGCAGATCTGTTGGCTGCAAACGATGCAGGCTGCGAACTGGCGTGCGATCTCCTGATGGTCCATGATGCCTCCAAGGTCGTTTCGGACGGCAGGAGGCCGGGCCTGTGCGGAGATCAGGAAAGCCCGTCCCCGCCCTGTTCGCGGCGCAGGAAGCGGACGATGCAGGCGATGTCTTCCTGATAGCGGCCCAGCGTCCCGGCCCAGGTGGCCAGGCAGGCCTGTCCCCGTGCCGTCAGGGTGAAACTGCGCTTGCCCACGGTGCGGCCGGGCCCCTGCTCGCCGTTCACGAGGCCGTTGTCCTCCATCTGTTTCAAAAGACGGTACATCCCGGCCTGATCCGGCGGGGTGTCGCGCAGGGTGGGGAAGTCCCTGAGCCGCTGCAAGAGCTGGTAGCCGTGCTGCGGGCCATCGGACAGGAGGCCCAGCAGCAGGGGCAGGACGAAACGGGGCAGGTTGCAGCCGCTGCAAGGGCAGCCGTCAAAAAGGGAACCTTCTTGCACGAACATAATATTGGAGTTAGTCTACTATAGGTTGAATATAGGCAGGGGAGAGGCCCCTGTCAAACCATTTCCCGGGAGGTGCTGTCGTGACAGACATCAGGAGAGCCGGGGACGCTCCTGCCATTGGCCGGGAGGACACCCTGCTGCTGGAAAAGGTACGCCGCCGCACGCTGGAGGGCAAGCTGCCGGAAAGGGACGACATCCTGACCTTGCTGTCCTGGGGGGCGGACTCGCCGCAGGCGGCCCTGCTGGGAAAGACGGCCCGTCATATGGCGCGCACGCTGGCGGGCAACAGGGGAAAGGTCTGGGCCGCCATCGGTGTGGACTGCGTCCCCTGCCCCATGGACTGTGCCTTCTGCGCCTTCGGGCAGAGCCGGGGCATCGTGCGCCGGGCCCGCTGCTGGAGCGGGGAGGAGGTCGCGCACGCCGCGGCGGCCTTTGCCGCAGCCGGAGCGTCCTGGGTGGTGCTGCGTACCACGGAGGCTTACGGCCTGGAGGCCCTGTGCGGCCTGGCGGCGCGGGTCCGCGGCGTCCTGCCGCCCTCCTGCTGTCTGGTGGCCAATACCCGCCAGCTCGATGCCGCCG
>CALBAX010000100.1 GCA_937926875.1 uncultured Desulfovibrio sp. | reverse complement strand
GCAAGGGCCTGTATCCGCAGATCTGGTCACGCTTCAACAACCATTTCCGTCTGGGCAGCTACAAGCAGCTGCCCCAATGCCGCATGAGCGAGGCCGTGGCCTACCTCACCCGCATGGAGATAGCCCCGGCCCTGCCGCCGCAACCGGAGCGCCTGCCCCTGTACCGCAACGGCTGCTTCTACCCGCCACACCGCGACCGGAGCCACGTCCCCGGCCCGCAGGAGGCCGCGCTGCTGGAGCTGTGGCAGGACTGGACACGGCGTGAGGCCGGCCTCCGGCAAGAGTTCATGGCCATGCTGCGGGAGCTGGACAATCGGCGCGGCGATCTGTTCAGCTACGCCGTGTCCGACCTGGGCCGCAATGCGGATACCATGTTCAGCCCGCAGTGCCTGCTGGACAGCCTGTTCCAGAGCCGTACGGAAGCCGAGCAACGCTTCCGCCAGGCATTGGATGACGCCAGCCTGCACTTGCGCCTGAGCCTCAACGTGGCTGTGGCGCTGGGAAGATAGGATAATCACACACCGAGAACATGAAGAAGGCCGTCCGTTGGGCGGCCTTTTTTATGGCCCGGCGGCAACGAAAACCGAGACAAAGGAGAACCATATGCCTTCTGAAAACATCCTGCAGACCCCAAGTCTTCCCCCGGAAATCTGTGCGGACAGCGGCCGGATACTGCGAGCCCAGCAGGCCATGCAGTACCTCAACATCTCCAGGAACACATTTTACCGCTACATCAAGCGCGGCATCATCCCGGCGCCGCGGTATCGGGGCCGCACCCCCTTCTGGAGGCTCGGAGACTTGCGCGGCGTCTATGCCAACCTTTCCGCCACCCCGGAAACAGACTGAGCCCTGGCCCTCAACTCATCCAGATAGTCCGCCCAGGCCTGCATCAGGCGACGGCGCTCCTTCATGTACTCCGCGCGGTTATAGATGGCCCGGATCTTGTCCCCTCCCGTGTGGGCAAGCTGGGCCTCTATAACATCGCCCCGAAAGCCCAGCTCATTCAGCAGCGTGGAAGCCATGGCCCGGAAACCATGGGCCGTCATCTGATCGCCGCTGTACCCCATCCGCCGCAGCGCGGACGTCACTCCGTTCTCGCTCAGGGGCCTGGAACGGGACACCCCAGGGAAGACATAGCGTCCATCCCCGGTAAACTGGCGGATATCCTCAAGCACCAGCATGGCCTGCCTGGAAAGCGGCACGCGGTGCTCCTTCCGCATCTTCATCTTCTCTGCCGGGATGCGCCATTCCCGCGCCTCAAAATCCACCTCTCCCCACTCTGCGTGCCGGATCTCACCTGGCCGGCAGAACGTCAGCGCGCTGAATTGCAGCGCAGCCCGTACCACCACCCCGCCTTTGTACTGATCCATGCACAGGAGCAACGCCCCCACTTCCGCAGGATCCGTGATCGCGGCCAGCTGCTTTCCCTGGTGTGGCACAAGCGCCCCGCGAAGATCACGGCTGGGATCCGATTCCAGCAAGCCGACAGCGACGCCATACCGGAAGATCTGCCCGCAGATGCCCAGGACGCGCTGGGCGGTCTCGTAGGCACCCCGGGCTTCTATCTTGCGCAGCATGGCCAGGATCTCCGTTGGCCGTATGTCCGCGATGTCTTTCTTCCCCAGCACAGGATAGACGTTCAGTGCCAGACGCTCCCGGATCGTCTTGGCATGGCTCTCCGACCAGACGTTCTCCATATTGTTGCGCCAGGCCTCTGCCACCTCCTGCAAGGTGCGACCAGGACACGCCGCTTCAGCTCTCGCTTTTTTGAGCAGCATGGGATCGTTTCCGGCTGCTATCTCCTGCCGGCACTGGTCGCGCTTCTCTCTGGCTTCTTTCAGGCTCACCTGAGGCCATGTACCCAATGCCACCAGTTTTTCCTTTTTCTCGACACGGTACTTGAAGCGCCAATATTTCCCCCCTGTCGGGCTGACCTGCAAATAGAGGCCCCCGCTATCATAATAGCGGGCCATCTTCGCGCCCGGCTTGATCGCCTTGATCTTCATCTCTGTGAGCTGCGCCATGCTTGCCTCCCGGGGATATCTTTGGGGTACATCTGGGGGTACCTGTTTGGGGATTGATAAATATACCCCAAAATGTACCCCCAGATAAAGTGTGCTGCTATGACACAAACAGGGACAAACCGGGACGGCAAGGGACTGTAACTCCGCGAAAAGAAAAGGCCCACGGTGTATTTGGGTACACCGTGGGCCTCTGGGACATGCGCTGATGGTGGAGGCGGGGGGAGTCGAACCCCCGTCCGAGAATATTCCACGCAAAGCGTCTACAGGCTTAGGTCAGGAACAGATTTCATCACCCTGCTCGCCCCTGACCGGGCACAGAGCGACAATCCCGCCGGTACAGATCTCGTGGAAACTCCCGGCAGGCGCCAAGCTCCACCAGCCTGATGCGATGTCGCCAGCCGGACGTATCAGGCGTCGGCCCGTCTGACGTGACCATCAAATGTGGTCAGGTGCCTCGCTGTTTTTAGGCAGCGTAAGCGTAGTCGTAATCGTTGTTGGCAATTACTTTTGTGCCGCTTTTTACGAGGCCAGCGGCGCCTCGACCTGCAACTTTGGTTTCCACATCCCCGTCGAAACCAATGCGCCCCCAATTGGGAATTACTACTATAGGAGATACTGTCTGCTTTGACAAGCTGTTTTTTATGGCCTGCACACAACAGATGGGGAGGTTGCACAAAAAAACTCCAAACGCTACAACCGCCCTCCTGGAATGTTTTTCAACCGTACGGAGGATGCATGGCTTCTGGCACTCGAGATCATTTTTCTTCGCGGCTGGGCGTCCTGGCGGCGACGCTGGGCTCGGCCGTCGGGCTCGGCAATATCTGGAAATTCCCCTCACTGGTCGGCCAGAACGGCGGTGCATCATTCCTTGTGGTCTATCTGCTGGCATCGCTCTGCATCGGGCTGCCGCTGATGATATCGGACCTCAGCCTCGGCCGTGCCGGACGCAGCAACGTCATCGGCATCTTCCAAAAATTGGCCCCCCGCACCGGCTGGTGGCTGATAGGCCTTTCAGCCATCATCAGCTGCCTGCTGATCCTGGGTTTCTATTCCGACGTGGCGGGCTGGGTCTTCGCCTATATCTTCAAATCCGCTACAGGCACCGTCTCGTCGACGGATCCGGCCGTGGCGCAAGCTAGCTTTTCCTCTTTGCTGAACGACGGGCCTGTCTCCCTCTTCTGGCAATGGCTCGTCCTGCTGCTGACGGGGGCCATCATCATGCGTGGCGCCTCGGCCGGTATCGAAAAAGTGACACGCGTCCTGATGCCCATCCTCTTCCTGCTGCTGGTAGGAGTCTGCATCCGCAGCCTGACCTTGCCGGGAGCATCGGAAGGCTTGCGCTTCCTGTTCATGCCCCAGTGGGAACGGGTCGACGCCTCCGTCATCATGATGGCCATGGGACTGGCCTTTTTCAAGATGTCCCTCGGCATGGGCTGCATGCTGACTTACGGCAGTTACTTCAAGGAAGACGTCAATATCCCGCTCATGGCCACCCGCGTCATGCTCTGCGACCTGCTGGTCTCCCTGCTGGCCGGTATCGCCATCTTCCCCGCTGTGTTCAGCTTCGGCTTTCAGCCTGCGGAAGGCCCTGCCCTGCTCTTCCTGACCATACCGGCGGTCTTCGCCTCCATGCCAGGCGGGACCTTCTTTGCAACGCTTTTCTTCATCCTGTCTGCCATCGCCGCCACAGGAGCCATCCTTTCCTTGCTGGAAGTCCCCGTAGCCTGGCTCTCCGAGCGTTTTTCCCTGCCGCGGACCAAGGCGGTGCCCGTCCTTCTGGCCGGGCTCGTCCTGCTGGGCCTGCCGGCGACCCTTTCCACCGGTCCTGCGTTGCAGGATGTGAAGCTGTTCGGCCTGACGTTCTTCGACCTGTATGATGCCTTGTCGTCCACCATCCTGATGCCGCTCAGCGGCATCGTGACGAGCCTGTTTGTGGGCTATTTCTGGGAAAAAGAACATATGCTCGCGGCACTGGGGGGCGGTATGCCGGCCAGACTGGTGCGGACCCTGTGCCGCACAGTGACGCCCGTGCTCATCACGCTGGTGCTGCTGCACGGTCTGGGGATCATCTAAGGCAAGGATCCGGCATACCGGCATCCGCATAAAAATCGGCGACAGCCAGGCTGCCTCCATCTGGATACGCTCTCACCTGGCGACTTCTGCTGACAACGGCCAAAGTGGACTGCCTCTTCCCCACCATCGACGACAAGGAAAGCCCGGCTGATACGCCGGGCTTTCCTGTTTTCTCACTGTTACCTTCTCCGCCTTGCCGATACCGAGACGATACGGCCCGGCAGACCGAGCATCTTAAAGTATCACTTTAAAAATGGATGGATCATATTTTCCGGGAGCAAGAGCTCGTCCAGCTCTTCCCGGGTAAGCAGCTGTTTTTCCAGAACAAGGTCCATGACGGAACGGCCGCTCTCCAGGGCTTCCTTGGCGATGCTGGCCGATGTCTCATACCCAAGACGGGTATTCAGGGCCGTAACGATCCCGATGCTGTTCTCCACCAGCTGGCGACAGCGGTCGGCATTGGCCGTGATCCCCGCGACGCAGCGTTCCTGCAGGGTGGTGAATGCCCGGGCCAGCCTGCGGATCCCTGTAAAAAGCGTGAACGCTATGATGGGTTCCATCACATTCAGTTCCAGCTGCCCGGCCTCGGCGGCCAGGGTGATGGTCACGTCCTTGCCGATGATGTCGAAAGCCACCTGGTTGACCACCTCGGGGATCACGGGGTTGACCTTGCCCGGCATAATGGAGGATCCCGGCTGCATCCGCGGCAGATTGATCTCGTGAAAGCCTGTGCGTGGTCCGGAAGACAGCAGGCGCAAGTCATTGCAAATCTTTGAGATCTTCACTGCTGTCCTCTTCAGGACGCCGGATGTCTGCACATAGGCGCCGGTATCCCATGTCGCTTCTACCAGATTGTTGGAGAGCCGGACAGGGATGTCACAGGTCTCGGCCAGGCGAGCGACCACAAGCTGCGCATAGCCCTGGGGAGAATTGATGCCTGTCCCGATGGCCGTGGCCCCCAGATTGACTTCCAACAGCAACTTCTGTGCTTCGTGGATGCGCTGGATGTCTTCCCCTATGGTCGTGGCATAACTGCCGAACTCCTGCCCCAAGGTCATGGGTACAGCATCCTGGAGCTGCGTGCGCCCCATCTTGACGATATGGGAGAATTCCACGCTCTTGGCCGCAAAGCCCTTTTGCAGAGGGACCATATGCTCCACAAGGTAATCCAGCAGCCGGAACAGGGCCAACCGCAAGGCCGTGGGATAGACATCGTTGGTCGACTGCGAGCAGTTGACATGATTGTTGGGATGGCAATGCTCGTAGGCCCCCTTGGGATGCCCCATGATCTCCAGCGCCAGATTGGCGATGACCTCGTTGGCATTCATGTTCGTGGAGGTACCGGCCCCGCCCTGGATGCAGTCCACGGGGAACTGGTCGAGCATGTTACCGGCCAGGATCCGGTCACAGGCGGCACAGATGGCGATGCCGATGTCCCGGGGCAATACCTGCAACTCCATATTGGCCAGGGCACAGGCTTTTTTGACACAGGCCAGGGCCCAGATCATCTCCGGGAACTGGGAAAGCGGTGTCCCGGAGATATGGAAATTGTTCATGGCCCGCAAGGTCTGTACGCCATAGTAAACCGAATCGTCTATGGTCAATTCCCCCAGAAAATCATGCTCCAGCCGACTCATGGGACCTCCTGTGGCTACTGCCGAAAAAGACCACGCCAAGCAGCGCGGATACCGGAACCCTGACTTAAAGCGTACCGGGATGCCGGAGCAATGTCCACTGCCCCCTCGCTGCGCTTGCCAGCAGCGGCAACGCGCTGTAGGTTCGCAGAGAAGATTCCCCGAAGATACAGGAGATGACAGCATGATATTCTTTTGCAGGAAGACTTCCACGGCCGACGGCAGGACACGCTGGTCCGTGTGCGTACCTACCCTGATGGGTTTCACCACCATTGCCTGGTTCTACTCGGAAGCCCTGGCTGACAACTTCATCCGCCAGCTGGAAAACGATGAAGAGGACCGCCAGCTGGCCAGCCTTGATGCCTGGCGTGAATTCCAGTTCCGTCTGGATTTCATCTGGAGCGAAAAGCTCCAGCAGGACCGGGGCCTGCTGGAAAACCACTGGCATGATATCCAGAAGGTCCTGGAAGCGTTTAATCAGCGCATCCATGACTTGCTGCGCGATACGGCCAGCTATCACAGCGAAGCCTTT
>CALBAX010000099.1 GCA_937926875.1 uncultured Desulfovibrio sp. | reverse complement strand
CAGCCGCTGCCGCAATCGGCCCCGGACAGATCTCTTTCCCTGCGTACCCGGTCCATGGCGGAAGTCCTGGCCGAACAGGGGGACCTTCAGGGCGCTTTGGATATTTATACCGAGCTGGCTGCTGACGCTGCCGGCTCCCCTGAGCAGGAAGCCCTGCAGCAGCGTATCGCCATGCTGCGCACTCAGCTTGAGGGCGCTGCTGGGGAAGATCCCGTACCGCCTTCGCCAGACATGGCCGCAGGCAAAGACAAACTCATCAGTATGCTGGAAGCCCTGGCCGAACGCGTGGAAGCCAGGGCCCAGGGTTAAGAAGCAGGAGTGCGTGGTGTCCCATTTGTTTAGGCGTTGTTGTGTGCTGCTTGCCTCTGCCGCCATGGTGGCAGGCTGCAGTTCCTACCAGCCCACCAAGAATGTCTGGAAGGGTACAAAGGATGTCTGGTATACCTATGTCAGCCCTCCTGCATCTGTGGATTATGGTGAAAAAGGAGATCTTTCCCCGCGTGCACTGGCGCTCACCAATTGCATGATGGGGCTGGATGTGGAGCTGGGCCGGTTCGAACGTACCATGCTCAATGCGGACAAACCGCCGACGCGCCAGTGGCTGGACAGCCTTTTTGCCGCCCACCCCTGGCTGGATGGTTTTGCCGGTGTCAAATATGACGGGACCCTGCTGGGGCAGGAGCCCGCCAATCCGCTGAAGCAGCTGGATTTCATCCCGCTGCTGTATGAAGACAAGAAACAGGGCAGCCGCGCCCTGCGTGCCGATGTGCAGCAGACCCCCATGGGGCCGGAAGTCATGCTGGCTGCCCCCCTGTACGATGGCGTGGATTTCCTCGGCATCGTCGTGGCCTATTTCGACATGCGCAATCTGGTGCAGTATTCCGGCAATCCTCAGGACATGGTCATCCTCAGCCCTCAGGCGCTGCTCTGGCCCGGCAAGTATGACTATGCGGCGACCCCGCTCGCTTCGGTGAACTGGGAAGAGACCGTCACCAAAAGCTCTTCCGGCACCTGCACCAACGCGACGGGGAGCTTCTATTACATGGTGCGCTATCTGGGCAACTTGCCGCTGGTCTTTGCCGTGCCGGAATCCGGCACCTTCCCGCAGGGGAACGGCAATGTGGATCAGGGGCTGCCCTTCTTCCCCAAGGAACGGGAAAAGCTTCCGCCGCCGCCCATGCCCGAGCGCAAGAAGGACAGCAGCAAGACGACGCCTGCCTTCGGTGCCTCCGAAGATACCGTTGACAGCTACGGTGACACTGGCGGCATGCCGCCGCAGGATGTGGCTCCTGGTGCCAACATCGTCCAGCCGCCGCAGGAAAGCGCTCCGGCTCCTTCCCGTGTGCGTGAACAGCCGCTGGCCGGTGAGAACGTGAAGCCGCGTCTGCGCAAACGGCTCGTCATCCCCGATGAGGCGCTCACGGTGCCCGAATTGCCCGAGGAGACCGCGCCCGCGCCGCAGGTGCGCATGCCCAGTCCCTTCGGTCCCCGGGGCAGCGCCAAGCCGGCAGCTGATCAGGCCGGGACGAGCGCCGCTGCCCCGGCAGCACAGGCTGAGTCCGCTGCCGATGCGGCCCCCACAACAGGGGCGGCTGCTCCCGCGACGCCGGCTGACGCCCAGCCCGCAGCCCCTGCTGAGCTGCCTGCTGCCAGCCCGGCAGAGACGGCAGCTCCTGCGGCAGAACCCGCTGCCGAGCCTGCGGAAACACCGACAGAATCCTCAGCGCCCAAGCGTCCGGCCCTGCTGCCTGGCGGGCGTCCCAGCCCCTTCGGTCCCAGGTAGTCTTGACAGCAATCATGCAGTGTGCGCCGCTTCGGCGGCGCACACGCTTTCATATCCAGTGTAAGGAGGCTTTCCATGGCCGACATTACCGTTACCGAACATCTTCTGCTGCATCAGAAACGCTCTCCGCAGGCGACCGGCCAGTTCACCGGTCTTTTGTATGACCTGATTCTGTCGGGGAAGACCATCTCCCGGAGGATCAACAAGGCCGGCCTGCTGGATATCCTCGGTGGTACGGGCGAAGTGAACGTCCAGGGCGAGAACGTGCAGAAGATGGACAGCATCGCCAATCGTATCCTTCTCTACCGTATGGAACGCTGTGGTGCCCTGTGTGCCATGGGCTCCGAGGAAGAGCCGGAGCTGGTGCGCGTGGGACCGGAATTCCCTCGCGGTGATTATATCCTGATATTCGATCCGCTTGATGGTTCGTCCAATATCGATGTCAATATCAATGTGGGCACCATCTTTTCCATCCTGCGCCGTCCCGCGGGCAGCACCGGCGAAGTCTCCCTGGAGGAAGTCCTGCAGCCCGGCATCCAGCAGGTGGCCGCGGGCTATATCCTGTACGGTCCGTCTACCATGCTGGTGTTCAGTACCGGGCAGGGAGTGCATGGCTTCACGCTGGACCCCGGTGTCGGGGAATTCCTGCTCTCCCATCCTGATATGCGCATCCCCGAACAGGGGCACATCTATTCCGTCAACGAAGGCAACCGGAACAACTGGGACGTGCCCGCGCGTGAGGCCGTCGAGTGGTTCCATACCTGCAAGAGCCCGGAGGGCAAGGATTATTCCGCCCGCTATGTGGGGTCGCTGGTGGCGGACTTCCATCGCACGCTGCTGTATGGCGGCATCTATCTGTATCCGCCGGACAAGAACAAGCCCAACGGTAAACTGCGCATGATGTGCGAAGCCGCTCCTCTGGCCTTCCTGGCCGAGCAGGCCGGCGGCAAGGCCAGTGACGGTCGCCGCCGCATCCTTGAGCGTCGTCCCGAGACCCTGCACGCCCGCACGCCTCTGTATATCGGTTCGGCCCGAGACGTGGAGGCTGTGGAGGCCATCTACGCCAAGTATCCGGCCTAGTCCGGGTGGGAGAGAGCCTTGCTGTGTCTTGGCATTGAAAGTTCCTGTGATGAAACCGCGCTGGCTGTGGTCCGGGACGGCGTCCTGCTGGATGCCGTCCTGGCCAGCCAGGCGGATATCCATGCCCTGTTCGGAGGCGTCGTTCCTGAACTGGCTTCCCGCGAACATTACCGCTATCTGGGGACGCTCTTCGACCAGCTCATGCAGCGTCTCGGCCTGTGTCCGTCTGATCTGGATGTGGTGGCGGTCTCCCGGGGGCCCGGCCTGCTGGGCAGCCTGCTGGTAGGTGTGGCCTTTGCCAAGGCACTGGCGCTGGGCTGTGGGGCGCGCTTCCTGGGGGTCAACCACCTGCATGCGCACCTGCTGGCCGCAGGGCTGGAGAACGAACTGCGTTTCCCTGCGCTGGGACTGCTGGTCTCCGGCGGGCATACGCATATCTATCGCATGGAATCTCCTTCCCGCTGCATCGTCCTGGGCAAGACGCTGGATGACGCGGCAGGGGAGGCCTTTGATAAAGTCGGGAAGATCCTGGGCCTGGCCTATCCCGGCGGCAAGCTGATGGATGCCCTGGCCCGGCAGGGCAGGGCAGATGCCCGTCTGTTCCCGCGTCCGTACCTGGACAATGACAATCTGGATTTCAGTTTCAGCGGCCTGAAGACCGCCGTGACCAGTTATGTGCACCAGGTGTTGCCGGATCAGCCCTGGCCCCATCCTTTGCAGGATACGCAGGATGCCCCCCAGGCTCTGAAGGACTGCTGCGCGTCATTCAACCTGGCCGTTGTGGAGACCATCGCTACCAAGGTGGAGCGGGCGCTTGCCGCCAACCCCGACCTGGATCTGCTGATCATGGCCGGAGGTGTCGCTGCCAACAGCCTGCTGCGGGAGCGCATGGCACAGCTGATGGACAAGCGGGGTGGGGATACCATCATGCCCGGCCGGGCTCTGTGCACGGACAATGCCGCCATGGTGGCGTATGCCTCCTGGCTCATCGCCAGGGAAGGCTGGCAGCATGATCTGCGCATGGAGACCATCCCCCGGGGCAAGGCGATCCCGGACGACATGGTTTTCCGGGAACTCTAGATATTTGTCATCGTTTTTGTGGCACCGTCTTGACAGTGGCGGTTGAGGCAACTAATCTTTTGCCAGCTGTGGCAGCCTGTCTGCGATGGCGGGACCGTCCGCTTGTGACGGGAATGAGCTTATTTTTTAAGGAGAGACACTATGGCCGAACAGATTTCTGATGCCACTTTCGATAGCGTTGTCCTGAATTCCGATATCCCTGTGCTGCTGGACTTTTGGGCTCCTTGGTGCGGTCCCTGCCGCGCTGTGGGTCCCATCATCGATGAACTTGCTGCCGAATATGAAGGCAAGGTCCGCATCGTCAAGATGAACGTTGACGAAAATCCGGCGACGCCCACCAAATTCGGTATCCGCGCCATCCCGACCCTGATGCTGTTCAAGAATGGCCAGGCCATCGACCAGGTGACCGGTGCCGTCAACAAGGACGCCATCGTCAACATCCTGCAGACCAAGGCTCTGGCATGAGCACCTTCAATGCTGCAGTCATAGGCAGTGGTCCTGCCGGGGTGACGGCGGCGCTGTATCTCGTCCGTTCCGGCTGCTCCGTCCTTCTTTTTGAGAAGATGGCAGCCGGAGGGCAGATCCTGCAGACCGAAGCCTTGGAGAATTATCCCGGCTATCCCAAAGGGATCAAGGGCTATGAGCTGGCAGACCTGTTTGCCGCGCATCTGGAAGGCTTGCCGGTGACGCACAGCCGGGATGCTGTGGAAAGCGTCAGCGGCGAGGCCGGCAATTTTGTTGTCCAGGCCGGTGGCAAGGAGCACATCTGCCGGACGGTCATCGTGTGTTCCGGCGCCCACCATCGCGAGCTGGGGCTTGCCGATGAAAAGCGCCTGCAGGGACGTGGGGTCTCGTATTGCGCCCTGTGCGACGGCAACTTCTTCCGAAATGCGCCGGTCGCCGTCGTAGGTGGCGGCAACGCTGCTCTGGAAGAATCCCTTTACCTGGCCAAGCTGGCTTCCAAGGTCTATCTGATCCATCGCCGGGACGAATTCCGTGGCGCGAAGATCTATCAGGACAAACTGGAGGCCATGCCGGACAAGGTGGAGCTGGTGCGCAGCAGCGTCGTGACTGCCCTCCATGGAGAAAACGCCCTGACATCCTTGAGCGTCAGGGATCTGAAGACGGACGAGATCCGTCAGATCTCCGTCGAAGGGCTGTTCATCTACGTCGTTTTCGAACCGGCAACGGCATACCTGCCCGCCGCGCTGGAACGTGATGCGCAGGGTTTCATTGTGACGGATACGGAAATGCGGACCAGTATCCCCGGTATCTTTGCCGCGGGCGACGTGCGTTCGAAGCTGTGCCGTCAGGTCATAACTGCCGCCGGTGACGGTGCAACTGCTGCGCAGGCAGCTTTCGTCTTCCTGGAACAGCTCCATGTTTAAAAATTATCTTCGCTCTCTGACCCTGGCTTTGGCCATCTTTTCGCTGTCTGGCTGCGGCATCATCGATATGATCTACCTGCCTCCGGCCGAGGATACAGCGCAGGAGATATTCGAAGCCGGCAATGACGCCATGAGCGAAAAGAACTATGTGCGCGCGGTCGAACTCTACAACAAGCTGCGGGATACCTATCCCTTCAGTCCGTACACGGTCGACGCGGAGCTGGCCCTGGCCGATGCCTATTACCTCGATGAGGAATACGTGCTGGCTGCGGAAACATACAAGGATTTCGAATCGCTGCATCCGAGGCATGAGGCGACCCCCTATGTCATTTACCAGACAGGCATGTCGCTCATGAAGCAGTTCCGGTCCATCGACCGGGCGACGACGATCCTGCAGGAAGCCCATGAATACTTCGCACGGCTGCAGCAGGTCTATCCGGACTCTCCTTATGCCAAGGATGCCGAGGAAAAGATGCATACCTGCCGTCGCCTGATGGCCGAGCATGAACTCTACATCGCCGACGTGTTCTGGCATATGGAAAAATACGGTCCTGCCTGGCGACGTTACGAGTATGTGAGCGAGACCTTCCCGGATGTTCCCGAAGTAGCCTCGCATGCCAAGGAAAAGTCCCTGGCGGCGTACCACTACTACAAGGAAGAGCAAGGCCGCTTGACTCGCGAAAAGCGGCAGGGCAGCTGGCGAAACTGGTTCACCTGGCTGTAAGAACAAAAAAGCCCCGTTCGGGGCTTTTTTGTTCTGCATGGAAAATGGCTTTCCCCGCTTTCCGGGATGTGCACCGGTGCTGCAGGCAAACCGGCGCGACTATGCCGCAAAGGCTTCCGGTCTGGCTTGGGGCGCCCTGCTGCATGAAGACAAGGATGGAACGACGATGAACGAGGAACACAGCCAGGCCAAAAACAGGGCTGCTCTGGTATCCCTGCTGGCGGCCTGCCTGCTTACAGCCATCAAACTGGTTGTAGGTGTCTATACCAACAGCCTGGGGATCCTTTCCGAGGCATTGCACAGCGGGCTTGATCTGCTGGCGGCAGCCATGACGCTCTATGCCGTCCGGCTTTCCTCCCGCCCGGCGGATGCCGGGCATCCGTATGGGCATGGCAAAGTCGAGAATTTGTCGGCACTGGCTGAGACAGTGCTGCTGTTCGTTATCTGCATCTGGGTCGTGTATGAAGGCGCAGGCCGTCTCCTATCGGGCGATACGCCGGTAGCCCCTTCCATCTGGGGCATCATCGTGATGGGTATCTCCATCGTCATCGATGTGAACCGGGTGCGGGTGCTGAAAAAAGTCGCCAAAGAGACCCGGAGCCAGGCTCTGGAAGCCGATGCCCTGCATTTTTCGACAGACATCCTTTCGTCCGCTGTCGTCCTCGTAGGGGTGGGGGCTGTCTGGCTGGCCGCCAAGCTGCAGCTGCCCGAGCCGGTGCACAAGGTCCTGGTACAGGCAGATACCGTTGCCGCCCTGCTGGTGGCCCTGATCATTTTCCGGGCCAGCCTGCATATGGCCCGGGAAGCCATCAACATGCTCATGGACAGCGGTTCCACGGAAGAACAGCAGGCCATCTGTGAGGCGGTGAAACATCTGCCGGGCGTCCAGGACGTGCAGCGTGTGCGTTTGCGTTCCAGCGGCCCGCACTATTTTGTGGATCTGACCGTGGGGGTCGATCCTGCCATCCGGGTCAGTGAGGGGCACAAGATAGCCCATGACGCTGAACTGGCTGTGGACGGCATTTTGCCCGGAGCAGATGTCACGGTCCACGTGGAGCCTGTACGCTCCGGCCAGAAGGAAGACCCTTTTACCATAGTACAGCGTGTGGCCTCCATCCAGGGGCTGGCCATCCACGATGTCCAGATCCTGCGCAGTGGGACGGAGACGCTTGTCGAGGTCCATGTGGAAGTACCGGGGCAGGAAGCGTTCTGTGAGGCCCACAAACGGGTCCGGGCCTTTGAGGAAGCGCTGCATTCGGCCTTGCCGCAGGCGGGGATCGTCACCCACATCGATCCTGAAGAGAGCGGGGATGTTCAGGAAGAAGCCGCTCCTGCCCAGACGGCCGTGGCCGAGCTTGCCTGGAAGGAAGTGGAGCAGGCCGTTGGCCGTGAGCCCCTGTTGTGCTGTGCCCACGGTTTCCATGCCTATACCTTGCCGGTATATGGCTTGTGCATCTCCTTCCACTGCTGTGTCCGTCATGAACTGAGCGTGGAAGAAGCCCATCAACTGACGGTCCGCCTGGAAAAAGAACTGCGCGAGCGCCTGCCGCTGCTGGGGCGCATACTCATTCATCTGGAGCCGCCCAGGACGGAGGCTGCCCCACTGGGCAAGTAACCAACGAAAGGAACGAGGCAGGAAGATGCATGAGCATTTTCCTGCCTCGTTTTATCGAAAGCTGTTTTGTCGTCCCTTTCTCGAAAAAAACATTTTTGGAGAGGGCCTTTTGAGGGAAGATGAAGACGGGGTACAGGTCCCCTTTAATGTAGAGAGGGCCTTGTTCCCGAAAGGCCGCTCTAAGCCTTTTTTTCTGTTGCAGCGGTCGTCCGGGCAAGCGCTTCGGCCAGCGATGCTGTCACGGGCTGGGCAGGCTCTTCCTCAGGAAGGATAGGTGCACATCCCGAGGCTTCGATAAGGCGTTGCCAGAGGGCATCCATGCCCATACGCTTGCTGGAAGAGGTGATGACCGGTTTGACTCCGATGATCTCGCCCCATTCCGCCTGACGTGCAGCGCGCTCCCGCTGGTTGCATTTGTCGGCCTTGGTAAGGATGGGCAGCAGGGAAAGCCCGCAGGAACGAGCGAAGCCGGCCAGCTCCAGGTCCAGTTTCTGGGGGGGCAGGCGGCTGTCCAGAAGCAGGGCCAGGGCCCGCAGATTCTTGCAGGTGGAAAGATATTTTTCCAGCAGGGTCGCCCAGCTGCGGCGCTCGCTGTGGCTGGCCCGGGCATAGCCGTAGCCCGGCAGGTCGACCAGAAAAAAGTTGTGGGGCTGCACCCGATAAAAATTGATGGAACGCGTCTTGCCAGGTGTGGCGCTGACCTTGGCCAGCTTTTTGCGCACGGCCAGGGCGTTGATGAGCGAGGACTTGCCCACGTTGGAACGGCCGGCCAGGGCCACCTGGGCTTCCGGGACATCCAGGAGTTGCTGGAGGGTATAGACGGTGCTTTCTAGAGTAAGCGTCGGCATGGTGTGGACCTCAGGCACAGCTTGACAGTAAGGGGTATTTTCACAATAATCCACAATTCACTAAGCGTATACTAGCCGTAGCGCGTTTTTTTTGCAAATGACCGAAAAAAGGCTACGTGCACGGCAGCAGGAGGAAGAATGTATTCGACGACTGATTTTCGCAAGGGCCTCAAGATCGAGGTGGAAGGCATCCCCTACGAAATTGTTGACTTCCAGCATTTCAAGCCCGGCAAGGGTGGTGCCATGGTCCGCACCAAGCTGCGCAACATCCTGACGGGACGCATCCAGGACATCACCTTCCGTTCCGGCGAAAAAGTGGGCAAGCCCGACATGGAGACCCGCGACATGCAGTTCCTGTATCGCCAGGACGACGAGCTGATCTTCATGGATATGACCACCTACGAACAGCTCCAGGTGTCCACTTCCACCACCGGTGGCAAGGAAGGCTTCCTCAAGGACGGCCAGGAATGTCGCGTGCTTCTGTACAAGGGCAATCCCCTGGATATCGATATCCCGCTGAGCCTGGTGCTCGAAGTGGTGGAGACCGAACCCGGCGCCAAGGGCGACACCGTGAGCAATGTGACCAAGCCCGCCAAGCTGGAGACCGGTATCGTGGTGCAGGTGCCCATTTTCGTGAACGAAGGTGACCGCATCAAGGTCGATACCCGTACCAAGGAATACCTGGGCCGCGAATAGGCCTTTTTGCAAGATACGCGAGGGTAGACATACGGACGCACGCAAGTTCAGCCGCGAACTTTTTGGGCTTTTCCTGCTTTTTTGGGCACTGTTGATGTTGCTCAGCGTGGTGACCTTCAGTGCCAATGACCCCAGCCTCAACCATGTGGTCAGCAAACAGGCTGAGGTCAGCAACCAGGCGGGACTTTTTGGTGCCTATACTGCCGGCTTCCTCAATGATGTTTTTGGCATAGGCGCCTATATCTGGCCTCTGGTCTTCGGAGCCCTGGGCGCGTCCTGTGTCTCCCCCGCGTATACCATCAGCTGGTGGCGCTGGTGCGGTCTCTTTTTGCTGACCATCTGCCTGTTGGTCATGGGGGCTGCATGGGATCTCTCCCTCGGCGATATAGCCGGTGGCGGGATGATCGGCGGCACCCTCCATGCCAATTCCAGCTACTACCTCAGCCCCGGGGGCTCGGGGCTGGTCTGGTTCTTCATTTTTCTGGTCGGCGTGCAGCTGAGTTTCAACTTCTCCTGGTTTTCCGTGGGGGCGCTTTGCATCGCCCGCATCCGGGAACGCATCCTGCAGAAACAACAGGACGGAGAGCACAAGCCCGAGATCGTCACCCATGGTCAGGATCTTGCCTCCCTTCCTTTCCACAAGCGTATCCTCGCCGGTCTGAAGCAGAAGAAGCCGGGCAAGGGGTCTGACTTCTGGCGAGCCCTGCGCGACAAGCTGGGCAATATCCGTCCGGCCAAGGATCCCATGCCGGAGATCTATCCTGTGGAGCCCGAAGAGACTGTCCCGCCCGCCGTATCTGCCGCTCCCGCCAAGGAGCAGACGCTTGCTGCCGCTCCCGTCCCTGGGACTGATGACGATGATGACTTTTTTGCTCCGGCAGCTCCTCGTCCGGTCATCGTTGAGTCCTCTTCTGGCACCTCGGCCGGTAAGGATGAGGCTGTTGCCGGTACAGCTGCTGTGGAAGATGTCCCGACCCGGGAGAACAGCGGGTTGGAAGGTGCTGCATCTGCTCCTGCTGAAGACGTTGCCGCAAAGCAGCCTTCTGCAGCAGCCCCCAAGGCCGCGGGCGCAACTTCCACCGCTCCCGCAGTGTCTGCTGTGCGGCCCACAGCGCCTGCCGCACAGGAAAAGCGTCCCCGCGCGCCCATTCCTTTGCCCAGCCTCGAACTGCTGAGCCTGCCCTCCAAGGATGCCCCCCGCATCCGCCGTGAGGATCTGGAAGCCCGTGGCAAGGCTTTGATGGAATGTCTGAAGGATTTCGATATCCAGAGCGAGCTTGTCCGCATCACGCCCGGGCCTGTGGTCACCATGTACGAGGTACGCCCGGCTCCCGGTATCCGCGTCAACCGCATCGCCAATCTCAGCGACGATCTTGCCCTTGCCCTCAAGGCCATTGCCGTGCGCATCCAGGCCCCGATCCCCGGATCTGACACCGTGGGTATCGAGATCCCCAATGATGACCGGGAGATCGTCAATTTCAGAGAGCTGGCTTCGTCAGAAGATTTCCGCAAAGGCTGCGGGCCCCTGACCATGATCCTGGGCAAGGATATTGCCGGCCGTCCCTTCATGGCGGATCTGACCAGGATGCCGCATCTTCTGGTGGCCGGTGCCACCGGTGCGGGCAAGAGCGTCTGCCTCAATGGTATCCTGCTCAGTCTGCTGTACCGCACGCAGCCCGAAGAGATGCGCCTGCTCCTGGTGGACCCCAAACGCATCGAAATGGCCATGTACGCCGATGAGCCCCATCTGATCCACCCCGTGGTGACGGAGATGAGCGAAGCCAAGAATGCTCTTGACTGGGCCGTGCATGAAATGGATCAGCGCTATGAGGCCATGGCCCGTATGGGCGTACGCAACGTGGCCTCCTACAATCAGCGCCTGGCCAGTTACAACGGTCAGCTCCCGCCGGATCTGGCGGATCTGGAGCCGTTGCCCTATCTGGTCATCGTCATTGATGAGCTGGCCGACTTGATGATGACGGCTGCCCGTGAAGTGGAGACCAGCATCGTGCGTCTTGCCCAGCTGGCCCGTGCCGCCGGCATCCATATGATCCTGGCTACCCAGCGCCCCAGCGTGGATGTGGTGACCGGTCTGATCAAGGCCAACTTCCCCTGCCGCATCTCGTTCCAGGTCACGTCGCGGCATGATTCGCGTACCATCCTGGACCAGGCCGGGGCTGAACATCTTTTGGGCCGTGGCGACATGCTGTTCAAGCCCAGCGGTGGCCGCTTGCAGCGTTTGCACGGTCCCTTCCTGAGCGATGAAGAAGTGCAGAACGTTGTCGGCTACTGGAAGCACCATCTCGTGCCCAGCTATAAGGTCAGCTTTGCGGACTGGAACGCTGACGGCGCAGCCGGTGGCAGTGGTGGCAGTGGGGTAGGGGATGTGGCTTCGGATCCTTTGTATGCTGAGGTCCAGGCTTTTGTGACCGAGCAGGGGAGGGTGTCCATTTCCCTGATCCAGCGGCGCTTCAAGATCGGCTTCAACAGGGCCGCCAATATGGTGGAACAGCTGGAGGTCGACGGTATCATTGGCCCTGCCGACGGCAGCAAGCCGCGAGCTGTGGTCAAATAGGAGGTAACAGTGCGCATGATCAAATCTCTGGTGCTTGGTGCCGTATCCCTGTTGGCGTTTGCCTCATTGGCGCAGGCCGTCGATCTCGTGGGAGATCTCAAACAGCGTTATGACACCTTGCAGTCCTTTTCTGCCGAGTTTGAGCAAAAGCTCACCCATAAGGAAAGTGGAGCCGTCGAGACCCGCTACGGGACCCTGCACTTCAAAAAGCCATTGCTTATCCGTTGGGAGACGAAAAAGCCTATCAAGGAAACCCTTGTGGTCACGGGTAAAGAGATTTGGGATTACATCCCGGACGAGGAAGTGGCCTATCGCTATCCCCACGACCTGGTGCAGGACTCCCGCAGCATCATCCAGGTGCTGACCGGTCAGGCCGCTTTGAGCAAGGATTTTGACATCAAGGAAGAAGGTACGGAGAATGGGATGCGGAAGATCCGTCTGTATCCCAAGGACCCGACGCCCCAGATGGTCGAAGCCCTGATCTGGGTCGATGCACAGACCTTCATCCGTCGAGTGGATCTAGTGGATTTTTACGGCAATCATAATGACGTGAATTTCACCAAGTTCATCCCGGATGTCATGCTGGGAAGCGGCACTTTCCAGTTCACGCCGCCCAAGGGCGTAGATGTGGAAGATCGCACGGATAAAACCAAGGTACAGGAACGCGAGCTTTTCAAGTAGCCTGACTATGCTGTGCTGAAAAAATAAAAGGCCCCGTTTTGCGGGGCCTTTTTGTATGAAAATCAGAACTTCCCGCAAGGCTGGTGGCTTGCGCTGGCCCTATAAAGGCCTGTTGCCGGCTGCGTCTCAAGACGCTGGCTTTCACGATGTCCAAGCCCAGTGCTTTTGCCGTATTGGCTATCCCGTAAAGGGGCACGTGATGTTAGCTTGTCTCTCATAATTATTTATCCACGAGGCAGCGAAGAAGTCCTTGTTAACGGATTTGAGGAGCATATTCGCAGCCGGGGGAAGAAATTCAGGAACGTCGAAGGCATCCTGCACACCACTGTGTAGAGGGACGGACTTGCCTGGTTGAAAGGTTTCCGAAGTCTGCGTACGCGTTATTGTTGCTAGCTCGTCAATTTGGGTCTACTTTACCTCGCTCTGGTCTGTATCCTTTGGAGAAATTTAGTCTAGCAAGTTATATGTCGGACACACTCTTAGAATAGAGCCTTCGTGTAAGGGGGCAGAAATGCACACCGGCAAAGGAAAGTGCGTATAGTCTTCCTAGCCCGTGTATCAGCCAGGAGAAGGAAAGATGTCTTGCCACAAAAAAGGAAAAGATTTTCGAGCGCATCACGTGAACACAAACAGGGCATAAGTAGGTGTGGGCAGACAGAAGATTTGAAGTCTTCTAAATAATATATTGATATTATTTAGAAGGATTTGATGATAAGTAGTTAAGGATAAACTCCTTCAGCGTGTTCCGCAAAACCGCAAATTTTTTTTGCGGAAAGATGCTTGACGGTGGGGTCGAAAAGGCGCATAAAGCCGTTC
>CALBAX010000098.1 GCA_937926875.1 uncultured Desulfovibrio sp. | reverse complement strand
CGACATGAGCAAGCTCGTCCATCTGGACGTGAGCAAGCTGGACAAGGACGGCAGCCTGATCCTTTCCCGCGTGCAGAAGGTCATCCTGGCCTTCCTGTTCCTGCTGGTCATCCTGCTGCTGGCCCCCAACTTCATGCCCAAGGACTTCTTCCTGACCCGTTTCCTCAAGGGCATCGGCAATACCGGTATCGTCATCCTGCTGGTGACGGTCATGGCGGCCATCAAGATGGAAGGCAAGGCCCTGCTGAACTTCAAGGTCATGGTGGACTCCGGCGTCACCTGGGGCATCGTGCTGCTGCTGGCCTTCGTGCAGCCCCTGTCCGGTGCCATGGCCAAGCCTGAAAGCGGCATCACCCCCTTCCTGATGATGGCGCTCGATCCCATCATTTCCGGCGGCACCCCGCTGACCTTTGCCCTGTTCCTGGGCCTGGCCGCCACCCTGCTGACCCAGGTCATGAACAACGGCGCTGTGGGTGTGTCCCTGATGCCCATCATCTACAGCTATTGTCAGGCGGCCAACGTCAGCCCCGAACTTCCGTTGATCATGGTGGTCATGGGCGTGCATCTTGCTTTCCTCACGCCTGCCGCCAGCGCCAGCGCGGCCCTGCTGCACGGCAACGAGTGGTCGGATTCCAAGGCCATCTGGAAGACGGCTCCTGCTGTCATCCTCATGGCCTATATGGTCACTGCGGCCATCACGATCATCGTGGGCAAAGCCATTTTCTAGTCTTCCTTTCGGGATGCGGTTCTCCTGCGTGGGCGGGCAGCCTTGGGCTGTCCGCCTTTTTGCGTCTGTCCGGCAAGGAAGGTAGGCCCACAGGGCTGGGCGGCAAGCTCGGTGAAATGCCGCCGCAGCGCATCCATCAGGGCTTGGGCCTGGGGGCTGATATGCTTGTGCCTGCGGACAAGTATGCCGTACAGCACGTTGGGCAGCAGATGGTCCAGAGGACAGCTGACGATGCAGCTCCAGTCCGAACCGAACATGGTCGCCCGGTAGCACAGCTCGTCCATGATGGCCACCCCGATGCCGCTACGGACAAATTGCATGATGATATGATAGTTGTTGACGCTGATGACAGTCTTTTTTTGCAATCGGCGTGCCGCACACTGGAGGGTCAGTGTCGGCTGCTCACTTTCCTCCTGCGATGTTTGAAAGACCACGAAGGGCAGGCGCTCCAGATCCGCTTCCGTGGGGATGGGGGGGATGTCCCAAATGCTGTCCTTGCGCATGACGAGCAGGGGACGGGCCTTCAGCAGGATTTCCAGGCTGTCCAGCTTTGGCAGGTTTGTCATGCCCGTCAGGCCGAAATCCAGGCGGGATTCCTTGACGGCCTGTGCGATCTCCGAAGAAAGAGCTCGCTGGATGCGGATGTTGACTTGGGGATTTTCTGCCTGGAAGGCAGCGATAGTATCCACAGCCATGATGGCCACCGGCAAGGTCGCCCCCATCAGGATATCCCCTTGCAAATGGCCGTCACTGGTTCCCACAGCGGAGCGCATGCTTTGGAGGGTCTCGAAGGTCGTGATGGTCCAGCCCAGCAGTTTTTTGCCTTCAGGAGTGATCTGAAGGCTTTTTTTGTACCTGTCGAACAGGACCGTGTTGAGCTCGGTCTCCAGCGAACGCAGCTGATAGCTGATCGTCGAGGGATTCCTGTGCATCAGTTCTGCGGCCCTGCGCACGCTCCCCGTTTTAGCGACATAATAAAACCCGCGTAACCATTGAAGAAAATCACCATTGAGCTCTGGGATCATCACGCCCTCCAATGTTTGATTTTTTGAAACGATATTTGTTTTTTATTGATTTGACAATACAGCAATTTCACATGATTTTTTATTCACAACCGCAGGGCAAGTCTTTAGGGATGATCGACCTGTCCGGCGATGACTGTCCGCTAAAAATCACAATCAGGATACCATGATGAAGATGACCAACCACCCTCTCGGCACATTGGTGGAAACCGACGTGCTCGTGATCGGCTCCGGTGCTTCGGGCTGTGGTGCGGCGCTTGGCGCGCGTGACCAGGGCCTCGACGTAGTGCTGATGGACAAAGGCAAGCTGGAAAGCTCCGGCTGTATCGGCGGCGGCAATGACCACTATATGGCCGTCCTGGATGAGCCCGGTGAAGCCCACGACACCGTGGAAGACCTCATCAAGTTCTACGCCAAGCCCCTCAACGGCTGGTCGCCAGCCATGCTGCAGAACGGCTGGTACGCCCACATGAAATATTTTCTGGATGTGCTGGGCAAGGCTGGTGTGCAGTTCAGCAAGAAGGCTGACGGCACCTACCTGCGCACCCAGGGTTTTGGTCAGCCCGGCCGCTGGTGGATCCATATCGCCAACGGCATGACCATCAAACGCGCCATGGCCCGCATCGTGCGTGATGCCGGCATCAATACGCTCGACAACGTCATGGCGGTCAAGATCCTCACCGACAACGGCAAGGCCTGCGGTACGCTGGGCTGGAATGTCCGCACCGGCGAATTCGTGCTGGTTCGCGCCAAGACCGTTGTTTCGGCCCAGGGTCGTTCGGCCACGCGCGGCACGGATAACTCCACCCACAATCCCTTCAACGTCTGGATGTACCCCTATAATACCAGCGCCGGTGTGGTGCTGGGCTATGATGTGGGCGCCGCCGTGACCGAACTGGACACCTACCAGCGTGCCACCATGCTGCCCAAGGGCTACGGCTGCCCCGGCATGAACGGCATCAACAGCTCCGGTGCGCACGAGATCAACGCCCTTGGCGAACGCTTCATGGGCAAGTACGACCCCATGATGGAAAACGGCGTGCGCAACAACCAGATCCAGGGAACCTTCCAGGAACAGATGGAGGGGTCCGGCCCGCCATTCTACATGGACATGCGCCATGTGGACAAGGATGTCGTGCACGAGCTGCAGTATGTGCTCATGCCCGGTGACAAGGCCACCTTCGGTGACTGGGCCGACTGCACCGGCACCGACTTCCAGCACAAGCTGCTGGAAGTGGAGATCGGCGAGCTGATCTTCGGCGGCACCATCGCCGTCAACGACACCTTCGAGACCACTGTGCCCAACCTCTTCTGCGGCAGCATCTTCCTGTACTGCTCCGGCGCCATGTGCGGTGGCTACGAAGCCGGTCGCCAGGCCGGCATGCGTGCCGCCGGCATCACCGAAGCCGGCAAGATCAATGAAGATCTGGCCGCAAGCGTCAAGAAGGACGTGTTCGCCCCCATGCAGGTGCCCGCCGACGAGGGCGTCAGCTACAAGGAGATCGAACAGGCTACCCGGAACGTCATGAACTACTACATGGGCTTCCGCCGCTCCATGGCCGGCATGGCCCGCGCCCTGGAAAAGATCCGCTTCCTGTCCGGCCAGGCCGACCGCCTGCACGCCGACACCCTGCGCGACCTCATGCGCTGCCACGAGTCCCGCGACATCCTGACGGTCTGTGAACTGGCCATCCAGGCCACCATGGAACGCAAGGAGACCGGCCGCTGTGTCTACAAGCTGCGGGACTACCCCGAGCCGAATCCCGACATGGCCAAGCCGCTGCTGCTGATCCGCGGTGAAGACGGCCCCCGTTTCCAGTGGGGCAAGGCGCCGCTGCTGTAATGCCCGCGGCATCCTCATGCACTTTCCAAGGAGTTTGTAATCATGCCCCCGAGATATAGCCGTGAAATAACGCGCCCCGTCGTGCTGGGCGCCCAGCTGAAAGAGCAGTTCCGCACCTCGCCCTGCGAAACTTCCTGTCCCATCGGCAACTCCATCCAGAAGATGAACTCGCTCATCGAAAAAGGCCAGTTCACCGAAGCCCTGCGCTACCTGCGTGCAAAGAACCCCTTCCCGGGCATCACCGGCCGCATCTGCCCCCACTTCTGCATGGATGCCTGCAACCGTAAGGAAATGGACGGCTGCCTGAACATCCGTGCCCTGGAACGCGCTGCCGAGACCTTTGCCGAACGCGGCAACGCCTTCTTCAAGCGTCGTCCCGCCACCGGCAAGAAAGCCGCTGTCATCGGCGGCGGCCCTGCCGGTCTGACGGCCGCCTACTTCCTGGCCCTGCTGGGCCACGAAGTCACCATCTACGAAGCCGAGCCCCTGCTGGGCGGCGTGCCCCGCTACGGCGTGCCGAACTTCCGTCTGCCTCGCGATGTGGTGGACCGCGAAGTGGGCCTGGTGCTGGAAGCCGGCGTGCGCGCCTGCGTCAACACCCGCGTGGGTGTGGACATCACCATGGAAGAGCTCTCCGCCCGCTACGATGCCGTCATCGTGGCCACCGGTGTGCCCGCTGAAAACAGCCTGCCCATCCCCGGCGCCGAAAAAGCCGTCAAG
>CALBAX010000097.1 GCA_937926875.1 uncultured Desulfovibrio sp. | reverse complement strand
TTTCGACCCCACCGTCAAGCATCTTTCCGCAAAAAATTTTGCGGTTTTGTCCCTTACTGACTGATTATTCAACCAACATACCGGAAAGACGCAAAAAAAATGTTGGTATTTCCCCAAACAGCACGCTGTCCCCCAAAGGACAGCTGCAGGCAACGCCAGAATGGAGCCCCCACGATGCCTCCAGCCCCACGCATCTCCAAGTGATCCCGGAACAGCGCGCAACGCTGCCGGTGGAGCCGCCCTGACAGCCCCCTCTTCCAGCCTCACAGATGGCGGCTAGCCCTTAATCGCGGCAGCCCGCAGACCACCGCCTTTCACCAATGTAATGCGGCTCTCCACACGGCAGCCCGTATCCGGCGCTCTTCGCCAGCCATGAAAAAGCCGGGAAAGATCTCCCCTTCCCGGCCTGTCATGGCTGATGATCCTAATCCCCCACGATCAGGGTGCTGCCCACGCGCAGGTTCTGGGCGTCGACCCCGTCATTCCAGCGCTTGATGTCCTCCACCGAGACATCGTTCTTGCGGGCGATGCCCCACAGGCTGTCACCGGCCTGGATGGTATAGGTCTTGGTGCGGGAAGCACGGGCTGCCTTGCCCTTCTGCGAACCCTGCCGCTCGGGAGAAGACGGACGCGACGCTGTGGCGCCGCCCTTGCCGGGGATGGTCAGGCGCTGCCCCACCTGCAGCTGGCTGGGGTCGTCGATATTGTTGCAGGCCTGCAGATCGCTGACCGAAACGCCGAACTGCCGGGCCACGCCGTAAAGGGTATCATTGGGCCGCAGCACGTAGACGCCGCCCGAAGGTTCGGCCCTGCGTTCCTGTCTGTCCCGGTCGGACGAGCGCTCTTTCCGTGAGGGCTTCCCGTCCGCCGCGGCCACGGCCGAAGGCGACATGGGCACACCGCGCGGCAACAGCAGGGTATCCCCGGCGTAGATCTTCTTCTTTTCGGGGTTGGCGGCCTGGATGCGTTCCAGGGGCACACCGCTGCGCTTGCTGATCCGGGCCAGGGAGTCGGACGAGGTCTGCACCTTGGTGGGACGCCAGTTGGCAAAGGCCGAGGCCGACGGCGAACGCAGGAATGCCTGGGCCTGGGCCTCGTTCTGGACCGGCACATAGACGAAGGTAGAGCGCTCGGTGGACGAGATGGTCCGCTTGTGATGCAGGTTATAGCCCTGGAAGCTTTCCCAGCTCAGGCCACAGGCACGACTCAGAGCCATGAGGTCGGTACCGGGGCGGGCCGTCAGACGACGGACCGGGGCGGGCTTGTCCTGGTCCACGGGCGTGAAGCCCAGCTGGGGCAGGTTGCGCATGATCTTGCTCATGGCCAGGAAGCGCGGCACATACTGCACGGTCTCGGGCCGCAGACGGGCTTTTTCGTCCAGCTTGTGGTTGCGCTCCACCACTTCATAGAAATTCCGGGCCCCCGTGCCCTCCTTGGCACGGCTCATCTTGCCTTCGCCGGCATTGTAGGCGGCGATGGCCGTGGGCCAGTCACGGAAGTCCCCGTACAGTTTCTGGAGATAATCGGCAGCGGCCTCGGTGGCGCGGTAGGGGTCCAGACGTTCGTCCAGCCACCAGTCCTGGGTCAGGCCGTATTTCATGCCGGTATAGGGCATGAACTGCCAGGCGCCCAGGGCCCCCACACGGGATTCCGCATCGGGGCGATAGCCGCTCTCCACCAGGGCCAGATAGGCCAGTTCTTCAGGCATGCCACGCGAACGGAAGACCTTGCGGGCATAGCCCAGATAGGGTTCGGCATTGCGGGAAAAGACGCTCATGGTCCCGCGCCCCTTGCGCAGGAAGTGCTTGTATTGCAGGACGACGTCCGGCATGGAGGCCTTGTGGATGTCGCGGTCGATGCGGGCCGTGCTCTGGAAGGCGGTCAGTTCCGCAGGGGTCAAAGGCTCGCCGCCCTCGTCGCCGGGGATGATGAGGGACGGCATGGAAAGGGGCTGTCCTTTTTTCTGTTTGCTGCCGCAGCCGCCTGCCAGCAGCAGACAGAAGGCCAGAATACAAAGCACCCCCAGACGTGCGCGGCCCCTGCCGGGCCAATCAGGAAAGAACATGCTTACTCCCGTGCCCCCGGCTTGCCATGTGCCGGGAAGCTGCGTACACAAAAACGGATCGGGACCTCTTCCCGGCCCCTCCCTGCAACAACGCCCCCGCTCATGGAGACGCCATGAATCAAACTTCCGAGACCCCGCTCCTGCCGGGCATGAAGCCCGTACTGGAACTTTTGCGGAACGACCCGCAGCGCATCGACCTCGTCTTTTGCAAAAAAGGCCTGCGTACCCGGGATGCCCAGGACGTACAGCAGCTGTGCCGCCAAAGCGGCGTCCGCTTCAGTCTGGTGGATCAGGCCGCCCTGGACAGGCTCTGCCGCGAGGCCGCCCAGCAGAACGGCAACGAGGCCGCACCACTCAACCATCAGGGCGTGGTGGCGCGTCTGACGGCCACGGATTTCCGCGATCTGGCGGACGTGCTGCAAGCCGCTTCCGAAGCGCCCCTGCCGCTGGTGGTGGCCCTGGACCAGGTCCAGGATCCGGGCAACGTGGGCACCCTGTGCCGCACCCTGTATGCCCTGGGCGGCGCGGGCGTGATCCTGCCCCGTCACAACAGCGCCTACCTGGGCCCTGCGGCCCATCGCGCCGCTGCCGGGGCCCTGGAGCGCCTGCCCGTGGCCCGGGTGACCAATCTGGCCCATGCGCTGGACGAGGCCGAGGAGGCGGGGTTCAGCATCTACGGCGCGGGCTGCGGCCCTGACGCCGCCGACGCTTTCGAACACGCCATGCAGCTGCCCGCCGTCCTGGTGCTGGGCAATGAAGACAAGGGCCTGCGCCCCGGTGTGGCCAAGCGCTGCGGCCGGATGCTGCGCATCCCGCTGGCGCGCAAGTTCGATTCGCTCAACGTGGCCCAGGCAGGCGCCATCCTGCTGGGGCTGGCCGCCATGCGCGGCCAGGGATAGCAGACACAAGCCCCTGCGCCGCATGCTGGGGCGAAAATAGCTTGGCCGCCAACAGGCGTCAACAGGAAAGGCCGCGGGCAGCGCGGCCGGCAAGGGGGCTCCCGCGGGAGCTCCCTTGTTTTTTGGCCCCTGCCGCCGGAAGGGCTGCGCATCTGCCCGTGTGCCTCTTGACTTCCCTGCTGGTAGCGTTATTTTGAAATATATTTCAAATCAAGGATGTCCCATGCGACCGCAAAAACTGCGTCTCATCACCGCCAGACCCTGTTGCCGGCGCTTTTTCCCTGAGACAGGGAGCGACGCACCCGCCGTGACGCTGGGCCTGGACATGCTGGAGGCCCTGCGCCTGGCCGATGCCGAAGGGCTGCCACAGGAAGAGGCCGCCCGGCAGATGGAGATCTCCCCGCCCACGTTCTGCCGTCTGCTGGCCGAAGCGCGCCGGCGAGTGGCCCAGGCCCTGACCCGGGGACTGCCCCTGGTCATGGAGGGCGGCCCCGTGCGGCTGCGCTGCCCGGACCACGCTGGCGGACACGGCCATCACGGTGGACACGGGCAGCAGCGGGATGGCGAGGAACGGACGCCCGGGACAGCAGCACAGGCGGAGGTCCCGTGTCCCCCTGCCCGGCCGCGTGGCGGGCACGGCTTCGGACACGGCAGGGGACGGCGGACATCGGCGTGATGTCCGGCCAACGACGCACACCGGCGCAGGCGGCATGACGCCGTACAGGGGCGGCGCAAAGGAGCGACAGACATGCTCTGGACGAAACTCGGCATGGGCCTGCTGGGCATGGCAGGCAAGGGACTGGCCGGCAGCGGCCTTTTGCAGACCATCAGCCAGGGGCTGGGCAGCGGCAAGGGCGGCGGCGCCGGCAAAGGCATGGGATGCGGCAAAAGCGGCGCCCCGCACGGCGGCAGCATGAGGGGGAGCGGCAGCGGCAAGGGCGGCAAGGGCGGCAAGGGCCGACGCCAGACGGACGCCCCGTCCCTCGACGAGCTGCTGACCGGCCTCCTGCAACGTCAGACCACCGTGGGCGAGACCGTGCGCGCCTTCCTGCCTGCCGCGTCACCACATGACGCCGGGGCGGAGGCCATCGACGTGCAGGCCCTTCCCCCAGGCCCAGGCACCGAAACTTCGGCGGCTGCAGCTGTGGACAGCGCGGACATGGAAGCCGCCATGCGTGCCCTGCTGGACAGCATCCACCATTTCAGCGACGGACGTGTCCGTCTGCGCCACCCCCTGTTCCGGGAAAACGACACGTTCGGGGCCCTGCACCGGCTGCTGTGCGAAGGGACCGGCATCCGGGATGCCACGTTCAACGCCGTCACCGGCTCCGCCCTGCTGACCTATGACCCCGCGCAGATGGGCCGCGAGGAATTCCTCCATCAGGCGCTGCCTCTGGGGGCCTGTCTGCTGGAATGGGAGGCCCGGCACGCCTGATGGGCCATGCCGTCTGCGGACGGCCCGCAGGCATCTCCCGGCAACGGCCTCTGCCCACCGGAAGGCGTGGCGCGGACACCGTGACGGACGGATGCGCCTGTCTGCCGGGCGCCACAGCGTCCCGGCAGGCCCCTGTGGCAACAGTGGCACCGGCAACGCATCGTGCGGCCGGCAAAGGAAGGCGCATCCCGCTTTTTCAGGTTTTCATTATGGAATATATTTCAAAAAAGGAGGACGTCATGAACGACCAGCACGCCTCTTGCCACCAAAGGGCCCGGCATCGCCATGGCCAGCAGCCCGGGCAGCAGTCACGGCATGGACACCGTCACGGGCCCTGCTCCGCCGTGCAGGATGCCTTGCATGCCGCCAGGACACAGGCCCGGCAGGAAAAGGAAGACAGCGCAGGGACGGGAGCGGCCCGCGACCACGGGCGGCACGGGACTGGCTGCGGGCGGTACGGCCATGGCCGGGGCCGCGAGGCGGTCGCCCTGTCCGGCTCCTAGGATGACGGGGGAGGCCCGCTGCCCTGCCCAGCCTGCGAAGCCGGCAAGGCCCCCCACGCAAAAGGCCCCTGCCTCGGGGAAAGGGGACACGCTGCCGCATCCCCCCTGAGGGAAGGCGAGGCCATAAAAAAGGAGCCTGTCCGTGACAGGCTCCTCTCGTATCCTCGTGGTGGTCCGTGCATCAGGCAGGGACCTTGGACGGACGGGGACCGAAGATGTCCGTGCCGATGCGCACCAGGGTGGCCCCTTCGGCCACGGCAGCGGCGAAGTCACCGGACATGCCCATGGAAAGATGGGGCAGCGGCAGGCCGGTGCGCGCCCGCATGTCCTCACGCAGACGGTACAGGCGGGCAAAGTAGGGCCGCGCGGCCTCGCCCGCATCGAAGACCGGCGGCAGGCACATGAGCCCCTGCATCTCCAGATGGGGGCAATGCGCCAGCACATGTTCCGCCAGTCCGGGCAGGGCATCGGCCATGATCCCGGCTTTCTGGGGCTCCTCGCCCACGTTGATCTCGCACAGCACGGGCTGGACCACGTCCAGCGCGGCGGCGCGCTTTTCCAGGGCGTCAGCCAGCTTGACGGAATCCAGGGTGTGCACCAGGGCAAAGGCCCCGGCCACCTGCGCGGCCTTGCGGCTCTGGACATGGCCGATCATGTGCCAGCGGATGTCACGGCACTGGGGCTGCGCCACCAGCTCCTGCCGTTTCTGCAGGGCCTCCTGCACATAGTTCTCGCCAAAATCCACCTGCCCGGCGGCGGCCACACAGGCCACGTCCCCGGCCGGATGCAGCTTGGAAACAGCGATCAGGCGCACCTCTTCCGGCTTGCGGCCGGCACGGGCGATGGCCTCGCCCAGCCGCTCCAGCACGGAACGATAGCGCTCACGCAAGGCGGAATCATCCATGATGCTTTCCTCTACAGGGATTCGGCCCCCATGCCCAGCTCGCGCAGGAAGGCCGTGTCTTCCGTCCAGTTCTCGCGGACCTTGACCCACAGTTCCAGATGCACTTTGCCGCCGATGAGCTCGCGGATGTCCTGACGGGCCTCCATGCCCACCTGCTTCAGCACCGAGCCGCCGCGGCCGATGACCATGCCCTTGTGCATGGGACGGGCCACATAGATGACGGCGTGGATGATGGTCTGCCCGCGTTCGGGGTCTTCTTCCCAGTTCTCCACGTCCACAGCGATGCCGTAGGGCACTTCCTGACGCAGGTGCAGGAAGAGCTTCTCGCGTACGATCTCGGCGGCCATGAAGCGCACCGGCGCGGTGGAGATCTGGTCTTCGGGGAACTGGGCCTCGCCCTCGGGCAGCTTCTGCTTGATGAGCCGCGCCAGCTCCGGCAGGCCGTCCTTGTTCAGGGCCGACACCGGGAAGATCTCGGCGCGGGGCCACATCTCGTTGAGACGGGTCAGCAGGGGCAGCATGCGGCTCTTGTCGGCGAACAGGTCCACCTTGTTGGCCACCACCACCATGGGCCGCTCGTCACTGGCCAGGGCCTCGGCCACAGGAGCCAGGTCGCGGTCCAGATATTCGGGATGGCGGATGTACAGGTGGGCGTCCAGCACGGGCATGATGACGTCGGCCTGGCCAAGGCTCTGCCACACGGCCTGGATCATGGTCTTGCTCAGGCGGCCGCGTACCTGCGACAGGCCGGGCGTGTCCATGAAGATGGCCTGGGCATCGTCATCCGTCAGGATGCCCACGATCTGGTTGCGGGTGGTCTGGGGCTTGGGCGTGACGATGGTCACCTTCTGGCCCATGAGCCCGTTCAGCAGCGTCGATTTGCCGGCATTGGGCGGCCCCATGAGCGCGACCCAGCCGCAACGGTGATTCTGACCGTTCATTGTCTTTCCTCGTATATATGTCATGAAAAAATGCGTGTCTGAGCCCTGTCTCCCATATCCGGCGCGCCTGGTCAAGCGCGGGGAGGCGCGAACGGCCGTCAGGGGACAGGCCCGCACGGGGCGGAGCAGGGAATGACGGCAGGGCGGCGGGGAGGGGCGGGAGAGGTGGACGCTGCCGGAGCCCAGGCAGGGAGGCGGCCCGGTGATACGTCCTGCCACAAGGGGAGGGACAGGCGGGGGAAAAACTGACATGCAGGGAGAGCGCGCCTCCGCGCCCGGCCCGGAGGGGGCAGCCGCGAGGCACAAAGGCATGCACACCGCAGGGGGCAGCCGGGCCCCCGGTCCCTCACGGGACGGCAGCGGCTAAAGCCGGGGATCGTCCACAGGGACCTTCCGGCCCGTGCGGGCTTCCAGCCAGGCCCGGATGCGGGCATGGGAAGCGGCCCGCACCTGCTTCTTCTCCTCCATCATGCGGCCATCGGCCTGGCGCAGCAGCACCTCGGGCGGCACGGACCCGTCATCAGAGCTGGCCAGGCCAAAGGAAAGCTCCAGCGGCAGGCCGCCGTCGGCATTCCAGACAGCCAGGGCCGCGCGGATGACGGCCAGCCGTTTGCGCACCACCTCCTCAGGGCAAGCCAACAGCATCACGAACTCGTCCCCGCCCAGGCGGGCAAGGCAGTCCTCCTGCCGGATGTGCTTCAAAAGCTGCTGTGCCGCGGTACGCAGCAGTTCGTCGCCGGCATGGTGCCCGAGATGGTCGTTGATCATCTTCAGGCCGTTGACATCGGCCATGAGGATGCACAGGGGGCCCCTGTCCTTGTGTACCTGCTGGAGCAGCCCGTCCAGATGGTAGCGGTTGTACACGCCGGTCAGCGGATCGATACGGATCTTCTTTTCCAGCACATTGCGGTCGTGCTGGAGGGAACTGATGTCCGTGTGCATGCCCACAATGCGCAGGGCCCGGCCCCCGCTGTCCCTGCTGGTCACACAGCCCCGGCCCAGCACCCACAACCAGGAACCGTCGGCCCGCCGGATGCGATAGGTACAGGAGAAGGAGTCCCCTCCGCAGGGGAAGCCGCGACCCGCATCTGCATGTTCACGGTCTTCTCATAATCGTCGGGATGCACGGCACGCACCCATGAGTCCAGATCGGCGGGATAGGTCTCGGACGTGTGCCCCAGCATGGAAAGATAGCTCTGGCTGTAGTAGACCTTGCCGGTGGTCGCGTCCCAGTCCCAAAGCCCGTCGCTGCAGGCGTCCATGGCCAGCAGCAGGCGATCGGTACCGCCCACGGGAGCGGCCTTGCCCGCCAGAAAAGGCGCCAGGCTGCCCGAGACCACCTGGGCCCGCCCTCCTTCATCCCGCTTCAGAACCGAGGCCGTCAGCAGCAGGGGCTGCCCTTCGGAACAGGAAGGCATGAGCAGCAGGGTCTGCCGCCCCGCGCACAGGGGGATGTCCAGCCAGCGGCGCAAACGTGCCAAAGCCCCCGCCGCCCGGTAGAGGCGGCGCAGACGGCGCAGGGATGTCCTGTCCAGCGGCCCCGCCACGGATCTCAGGCCCAGCAGGCCGGCGCAGCGGGCGTCCAGCAGCAGGTCCCCTTCCTTCCGGATATAGGTCCAGTAACCGCCGTCCTCCCCTACCGGCAGGGAGGCGTCATCCAGCAGGTCGAGCGTGGCAAGGACCGTCTGCGCCCTGCCGTCGGCATCACTCTGGATGATGTTCAGGTCTTCACGGACATGCCGGCCGTTATAGGTATAGGCGCAGCTCAGGCAGCCTGATCCCTTCCCTGTCAGGGCCATCTCGCGCTGGCGTTGCAAAAAGCGGCGCTGGGGTTCCGGCAGCCGGTCCAGAAAATCCGCCATGGTCGGCGGCGCCGTCTCCGGTGTCAGCCCCAGCAAAAGCAGGGCCGGCGCACAAAAGATGATCCTGTCCGTCGGAAGATGCCAGGTAAAGCAGGGAGCGGAATGGGTAGGAAAAGGCACGGTCCCTCACTTGGTTCAGGATGCGGAGCGTGCCGCCATCCTACCAAAAATTGATATAAAAAATCAACTTTATACTATTTTCCAGTGCTCACGGGCCGTTAGCGAATGCCTTGTCCCTGGGCCGCCTCATCGGGATAAAGACTTTCCATATGGGCCAGGAAGGAGGCGTAACGGTTTTCCAGGATGGCCTGGCGTGCCTGCCTGACCACATTGAGGAAGTAGGTCAGGTTGTGCAGGGAGTTGAGGCGGAAGGCCAGCAGCTCCTTGCTGACATACAGATGCCGCAGATAGGCACGGGAGAAGGTCCGGCAGGTGTAGCAGTCACAGGCCGGATCCAGGGGGCTGTCGTCCTCGGCGTATTCCTTGCGCTTGATGTTCACCTTGCCCAGCGAGGTATAGAGCGTGCCGTTGCGCGCGTTGCGGGTGGGCAGCACGCAGTCGAACATGTCGATGCCGGCATTGATGCCGTGGGCGATGTCCAGGGGCGTGCCCACGCCCATGAGGTAGCGGGGCTTGTCCTTGGGCAGCTGGGGCGCCACTTCGTACATGAAGTCGTAGAGCATGTGCTTGCTCTCGCCCACCGAAAGGCCGCCGATGGCGAAACCGTCGAAATCGTGGCAGCACAGCTCCTCGATGGAGCGCTTGCGCAGATCCTTGAAAAAACCGCCCTGGGTGATGGCGAACAGCAGGTTCTGGCCGCTGCCCTGCGGATAGGCCGCACGGGCGCGCAGGGCCCAGCGCGTGGTCAGGGCCAGGGACTTTTCCGTGTAGGCATAGTCCGCCCCGTAGGGCACGCACTCATCCAGCACCATCATGATGTCGGAATTGAGGTTGCGCTGGATGCCCACCACGCTCTCGGGCGTGAACAGATGCCTGGAGCCGTCCAGATGGGAACGGAACTCCACGCCTTCCTCCCGGATCTTGCGCAGGGAACTGAGGCTGAAGACCTGGAAGCCGCCGCTGTCGGTGAGGATCGCGCCGGGCCAGGAGGCAAAACCGTGCAGGCCGCCGTGCCGGGCCACCAGCTCGTCACCGGGACGCAGGTAAAGGTGGTAGGTATTGCCCAGGATGATGGGCGCGCCGATGGCGGCCAGGTCGTCCGGCGCGATGGCCTTGACCGAGCCCACGGTGCCCACGGGCATGAAGATGGGGGTGGGGATGACGCCGTGTGCC
Organism: uncultured Desulfovibrio sp.; assembly: GCA_937926875.1. Lineage (GTDB taxonomy): Bacteria > Desulfobacterota > Desulfovibrionia > Desulfovibrionales > Desulfovibrionaceae > Desulfovibrio. The sequence goes on along the minus strand of CALBAX010000097.1, from coordinate 23,264 downwards.
GTACGTACCTGGCCGGCGCGGGCCGCATTGTCGCTGTGTTCGAGTGTATAGACGGATCGTGTCATGGGGGGCAGACTAGCCGGATGGCCGCGGAAAGACAAGCTGTCCGGAGGCGGGATCTTTTGCCTGTCAAACCCGGCCGTTGCCGAGATCGTGGCAGAGTTTCCTTGTGCCTGCCGGGCAATGTTGCTATGCTGCCTCCCTGTTTTTCATCCGAGGAGCCGTCATGAGCTGCACTTTCACCCCTTCCCGCTGTCATATCCGCCTGGGAGCCCTTGTCCGCAACTTCAGCCGCATGGGCCGGCCCGACAGACTCATGCCTGTCATCAAATCCGATGCCTACGGTCATGGCATGACCGAAGTGGCCCACGCCCTGGACGCCGCCGGCGCCCGCCATTTTGCCGTGGGCACCGTGGCGGAGGGCATCTGCCTGCGCCAGAACGGCCTGGCCCAGACCATCCTGCCCCTGCTGGGCTGCCAGAACCACGAAGACTGGCAGCAGGCCAGCGCCTGCGGCCTGACGCCCCTCATCACCGGTTTCGATGCCCTGGAAAAGGCCGCCGCCCTGGGCAGCCCCGCCGATCCCTGGAGCGTGGCCGTCAAACTGGACACCGGCATGAGCCGTCTGGGCTTCAGCGCGGAAGACATCCCGGCCCTTGTGGAGCGCCTGCGCACCTGTCCCGGCCTCAAGCCCTCCCTGGCCGTCTCGCATTTCCCCTGTGCCGACATGCCGGAAAAAGAAGATTTCACCCGCCGCCAGCTGGAAAAGTTCACGGCCATGACCGACAGCCTGCGGGCGGCCTTCCCGGCCCTCAAACGATCCCTGGCCAATTCGGCCGGGACCATGGGCTGGCCCGAGAGCCGCTTCGAGCTCTGCCGTCCGGGCTTTTCGCTCTACGGCGGCAACCCCTTCCGGGGCACGGCCTGGGAGGGACGCGGCGCGGGCCTGGAACCCGTCATGGAAGTGAGCGCCCCCCTGTTGCAGGTGCGTCACCTCAAGCCCGGCGAAGGCATCTCCTACGGTCAGACCTTCATCGCCCCGCGCGGGATGAGCGTGGCCGTGGTGGGCGCGGGCTATGCCACGGGCTATCCCCGCGGTGCCTCCGGCCGCATCCATGTACTGGTCAACGGCCATCGTGCGCCCCAGGTGGGCCGCATCTGCATGGGCATGTTCATGATCGACGTCACGGGCCTGCCGGCCCGCGCCGGCGACCAGGTCTGGCTGCTGGGCGGCCCTGCCGCACCGGGCGAGACGCCCGTCCATATCGACGAGCTGGCCGAAGCCTGCGGCGGCTTCCCGTACGAGCTGCTCTGCCTGCTGGGCCAGGGCAGCCCGCGCGTGTATCACAAGTGAGGCCGTCGCGCGGCACCCGGACATGCGGGCTAGCCTGCCCCCCGTGACGGAGGGGGGAACGGCCCCGCGATCGCTCCAAAAAAGATTTTTCCGCCGCTTTTGCGGCCAAAAACTTGACAGGCGCGCCGCTTGCGGCTATAGAGCGTCTTCCCTTGCTCGTACCAGAGGGGTACGGGCTGTCAGTCCAAAAGGAGATAACCATGCGGAAATTCGAAACCCTGCTCCTCCTTTCGCCGGAGCTGTCCGCCGAGACCCGTGAGGGCATCCTGACCGCCCTGACCGGCGTGGTGGAACGCGAAAACGGCGTGATGGAAGAAGTGGATCACTGGGGCATGCGCGATCTGGCCTACCCCGTGCGCAAGCAGATGCGCGGCTACTATGTGCGCCTCGTGTACCAGGCTCCCGCCGAACTGGTGGCCGAACTGGAACGCAACGTGCGCATCACCGACGGCATCTTCAAGTTCGTGACCGTCAAACTGGCTGAAGAAGTGGAGGTCGCGTAATGGCTTTCAAGAAGAAGTTTGCCCCCCGTCGCAAGTTCTGCCGCTTCTGCGCGGACAAGGATCTGCCCCTGAACTACAAGCGCCCTGACATCCTGCGCGACTTCATCACCGAACGCGGCAAGATCATCGCCCGCCGCATCACCGGTACCTGCGCGCACCATCAGCGCCTGCTGACCCGCGAGATCAAGCGTGCCCGCCAGATGGCCCTGCTCATCTACACCGCCACGCATGATTCCACCGTCAAGAAAAAGAGCATGATCTAAGGAGGCGCACATGAAACTGATACTCCGCGCCGACGTGGAAAATCTCGGCAACCTTGGCGACGTCGTCACCGTGAAGCCCGGCTACGGCCGTAACTTCCTGCTGCCCCAGGGCCTGGCCATGGTGGCTTCCGAAGCCAACATGAAAGCCTTTGAACTGGAACGCAAGAAGCTCCAGGAACGCATGGACGCCCTGCGCGCTGACGCCCAGGCCCTGTGCGCCAAGCTGGAAGCCCTGGAAGTCGTCATCCCCATGCACGTGGGCGACAACGACAAGCTGTACGGCTCCGTGACCAGCAGCATCATCGGCGATGCCCTGGCCGCTCTGGGCGTGGATGTGGACCGTCGTCGCATCCTCATGGACGCCCCCATCCGTACCCTGGGCGATCATCCCGTGCGCGTGCGCCTGCACGCCAGCATCGTGGCCACCGTGCCGGTGAAGGTCGTTTCCGACCATCCCGTGGTGGAAGAAGAAGCCCAGCCCGAAGCCGAAGCTGAAGCTCCCGCCGCCGAAGCCGAATAAGGCAGGCGCCGGTCTTCCGGCCAATGCTGATCGAAGCCCCGCTCATCGAGCGGGGCTTTTTTCATGCCCGGCGCTTCCATCCCCGCGCCGCCGCGTGCTGCACCGCCCCGGCTCCGTGCACGCTCCCGCCCCGCGACAAGGCCCGTAGGCCCTCGTGATGCCTGCGCCCCCAATGGCCCCGGCAGTGAGCCCTCCCTGCGCTCCCCGCCGGATGGAGGAGATATGCCGCCCCGGAGCCTTCCCGGCCGTGCCCATCGTCCACAAGGCCCGGCCGCCCTGCCGGGCGACGCGGAGGCGGCCCGCCGTGCGCCGGGCCGCGGCAGGCACTGTCCACGCCCTCCCCAGACGCCGGCACCTGATTGACAGGCCCCTGCGCAACCCGTATCCCTTTCAGGCAACATAATCCCATCCCGAACCCGCGAGACCATCATGCCCAGCAACGAACCTTTCGGCTCCGCCCCCTCCCCGTCCCCCCGCCAGTCCGGCGCGCCCCGCAACGCCGAGGGCAGCGACCGCGCCCGCACCGCGGAGAACGACCTGCTGCGGCGCGTGCCGCCCCACAGCCCCGAAGCCGAACAGGCCGTGCTGGGCGGCATCCTCATGCGGCCCCAGCTCATGCACGTCATCGTGGACCTCATCGCGGACACGGACTTCTATCTGCCGGCCCATGCCACCATCTTCCGGGCCTTCCTGGACCTGTACCGCAAGAGCGCGCCCATCGACCTCATCTCCACCGCCGAACAGCTCAAGAGCAACAACGCCCTTGAAGAGGCCGGCGGGGCCGTCTATCTGGCCGATCTGGCACAGGCCGTGGTCTCCGGCGCCAATGCCGAATATTACGCCACCATCGTGCGCGACAAGGCCCTGCAACGCGGCCTCATCAACGCCTGCTCGTCCATCATCAGCAACTGCTACGACGCCTCGCGCGAGGTGGGCAGCCTGCTGGACGAATCCGAACAGGCCGTGTTCGCCATCTCGCAGCGCACCACGGGCCGCGACTTCACCGGCGCCCGCGAGCTGGTGGACAGCGTGTTCGAGAACCTGTCCAAGCTGGCCGACTCCCGCGACGTCATCACCGGCGTCACCACCGGCTACACGCGCCTGGACAAGCTCACCGCCGGGCTCCAGCCCTCGGACCTCATCATCGTGGCCGCCCGCCCCAGTATGGGCAAGACGGCCTTCTCGCTCTGCATGGGCCTCAATGCCGCCATCCGCCAGGGCGTGCCCGTGGCCGTGTTCTCGCTGGAAATGAGCAAGGAACAGCTCATGCAGCGCATGCTGGCCGTGTGGGGCAAGGTGGACATGTCCAAGCTGCGCCGCCCGGCCCTGCTCACCGACGCGGACTGGAGCAACCTTTACGCCGCGGCCGACGTCATCTCGCGCGCGCCCATCTACATCGACGATACGCCGGCCCTGACCACCCTGGAGCTGCGCGCCCGCGCCCGCCGCCTCAAGGCCGAAAAGGGCCTGGGCCTGGTCATCGTGGACTACCTCCAGCTCATGCGCACCAGCCGCCGCACCGACTCGCGCGAACTGGAGATCTCGGACATCTCCCGCTCCCTCAAGGGCCTGGCCAAGGAGATGAACGTGCCCGTGGTGGCCCTTTCGCAGCTCAACCGAAAAGTGGAAGAACGCGGCGACAAGCGCCCCATGCTCTCGGACCTGCGCGAATCGGGCGCCATCGAACAGGACGCCGACGTCATCATGTTCGTCTACCGCGACGACGTGTACAAGTTCACCAAGCCTGCCGACCGGCCGGTACAGGGCATCGCCGAGATCATCATCGGCAAGCAGCGCAACGGGCCCGTGGGCGTGGCCGAACTGCTCTACATGTCGCCCTATACGGCCTTCGAAGACCTGGCCCCCGACTGGGCCCCCTCGGAAACGCCGCAATGACGGCTCACGGATGAGGAGCCCCGCCCGCATCGCTGCCGATGCCTGCGGGGCGCCGCCAGCCACTGACGGGCACGGCCTCCGGGCCGATCCGGGAAAAGCCCCCTTTGTCCGGCGCAAAGGGGCCCCTTTCCTCCGCGCGCCATCCTCCCCAGGGCGCGGCATCCGGGGGGGCTCCGGTACTCTCCGCATGCTTGCTCCAGGGCAGGTCTGTACGAGTCCGCCCGTCCTGGCGGCCTCCGTCGCCGCCAGCCCTGCCCTTTGCCGGTATCTGGCCTGACAAGGGCGCAGGGCACAGCCTTTCCGGCAGGCCCGCTCTCGCCCCTGTTTTTGCCCTGCACCCCCCTGCCGCTGGACATCCGTTGCCTTCCTCCTGGCAGGACGCTCCCGTGGACCGCTCCTGCTGCGTGCCCCGGCCCTGTTGCAGCCCATCTCCACCTGTTCCCATCTGCCCGGCCTCCTTCACAGCGGCACGTCCGCCCCGCCTCTTCCCAAACTAAAGGTTGTGCGCTCAACCAGTATTTTTCCAGCCATCCTGGCACCTTTGCGCAAAGAAAAATCATTTTGTGAAAAAAAACGCGAACGCTGGTCTATCCCCCTCTTCTTTGCCTGATAATTCAGCCTGTTCGCCCCCCGGCGGGTCCCCGAAAACGGGGCTATAAAACCGAAAAATCAAGAAATAACGGACTTTTTCCGCCGGTCTGCGTTGACAAGCCCCGCAAAGCATGTTTCTGTTTTCTCAATTGCCGCAGGTCTTCAAGCTGTTTTGGGGATTGCATGCGGTGTGTCTGTCATTTTCGAGAGGGTGTTTTTTCATGTCCAAGTCCATCTATGTTGGGAACCTCCCCTGGGCCGCTACTGAAGAACAGGTGCAGGATCTTTTTGCCGAATACGGCAAAGTTCTGTCGGTGAAACTGGTCAGCGACAGGGAAACCGGCCGTGCCCGCGGCTTCGGCTTCGTGGAAATGGAAGACGGTGAAGCTCAGGCTGCCATCGAAGCTCTGGATAACTACAGCTTTGGTGGTCGCACCCTTCGCGTCAACGAAGCCAAACCCCGCGCCCCGCGTCCTCCCCGCTACTAGGGGATTCCCGCGGACATAAGAAACGCCCCGGGTGCATCGCTTCCGGGGCTTTTTTATTGGCAAAGGACCGTGACGGACAGCAGGAAAAAACAGCATACCCCACCGCCGCGCAGGGCGCGGGACAGGCCCCCCGCCTTGCCGAGCGCGGCAAATTCTGCCATGATGTGAAAGACGTGCCGGGAGTACCGCACGAAGCAATCTTAATGAGGAGGCTTGCATGCTCAATCCCAAACAGTGTGTTCTCTACAGCGGCGGCGCTGCCGGGACCGAACAGTTTTTCGGCGCTCTGGCCGAAGGCTGGGGCATCGAAGAAGTCAACTACAGCTTTGAAGGTCATCAGATCGAGCGCAAGCGCGGCGTGCGTGTGCTTACCTCCGAAGAGCTGGCGCTCAAGGACGTGAGCCTGACCTACGTCTCCAAGCTCATGAACCGCGAATATACCCGCGCCCCCATCTTCCGCAAAGTGTTGCAGTCCATCTGCTGGCAGGTCAGCAGCGGCAACCAGGTCATCGTCATCGGTGCCATCCAGCCCGACAACACCGTCAAGGGCGGCACCGGCTGGGGCGCCGAATTCGCCAAGATCTGCAACAAGCCCCTGCTGGTGTTCGACCAGCCCAAGAACGGCTGGTTCACCTGGGACAAGGAAGTCTGGACCCCGGTGGAAAAGCCCGTCATCGAGCATGCCCACTTTGCCGCTACGGGCACCCGCTTCCTGGAAGACAACGGCCGCGACGCCATCCAGGACCTCTTCGCCCGCTCCTTCAACCGTTAAGCCGCGAGCAGCCCAGGCTGCCGGGCCTTTTTCGGGCGCATCCGCCGCGCTTTCACAGGCGCGGCGTTTTGCGTCCTGTGAGGAATCCATGGCCCAGCAATTCACCGAAACAGAACGTGCCATCCTGCGTATCGTGCAGGCCGACCTGCCCGACTCCCTGACCCCGTATGCCGACATCGCCCGCACCGTGGGCTGCACGGAAGAGGAGGTCCTCGACCTGCTCTCCCGTCTCAAGCAAAGCGGTGCCATCCGCCGCTTCGGGGCCAGCATCAAACACCAGAAGACCGGCTGGAACCACAATGCCATGGTAGGCTGGAAAGTGGCCCCCGAGCTGGTGGAAGAATGCGGCACCATCGCCGCCCGGCACAGCCACATCTCCCATGTCTACTACCGTCCCAGCGCCGCTCCCGACTGGCCCTACGAGCTGTACACCATGGTGCACGGCCGCAGCGAACAGGAATGCCTCGACGTGGCGCAGGAACTGATCGCCACCACGCCCCTGCGTGAGTACGCCATCCTCAAGAGCTTGAAAGAGCTCAAAAAAATCTCCATGACCTATTTTTAGGAGCCTGACGCCAATGGACGACACATCCCGCGCGCTTTTTGACAAAGCCTGCCAGCTCATCCCCGGCGGGGTCAACAGCCCCGTGCGCGCCTGCCACAACGTGGACAGCCTGCCCCTCTTCATCGCCGAAGCCCACGGCAGCCACATCATCGACGTGGACGGCCGTGAATACGTCGACTTCATCCTCTCCTGGGGCCCCATGATCCTGGGCCACGACCATCCCGCCGTCACCGCCGCCGTGCGTGAGGCCGCGGGCCGCGGCACCAGCTACGGCGCGCCCTGCCCCGACGAAGTCATCCTGGCCGAAGAAGTGGTGGCCGACATGCCCAGCCTGGAGATGGTGCGCATGGTCAACTCCGGCACCGAAGCCACCATGAGCGCCCTGCGCCTGGCCCGCGGCGTCACCGGCCGTGACAAGGTGCTCAAGTTCGTGGGCTGCTACCACGGCCATGCCGACCCCTTCCTTGCTGCCGCCGGTTCCGGCCTTGCCACCTTCTCCATCCCCGGCACCCCCGGCGTGCCCGCTGCCGTGGTGGCCGACACCCTGCTGGCCCCCTACAACGACCTTGAGGCCGTGCGCGAGATCTTCCGCCAGCATGGCGAAGGCATCGCCGCCATCATCGTCGAACCCGTGGCCGCCAACATGGGCCTTGTCCTGCCCAGGCCCGGCTTCCTCGAAGGCCTGCGCGAGATCACCCGCCAGCACGGCGCCCTGCTCATCTTCGACGAAGTCATCACCGGCTTCCGCGCCGCCTTCGGCGGCGCCCAGGCCCGCTTCGGCATCGACCCCGACCTGACCACCTTTGGCAAGATCATCGGCGGCGGCCTGCCTGTGGGCGCCTTCGGCGGCAAGCGCCAGTACATGGAAAACGTGGCCCCCCGCGGCGCCGTCTACCAGGCCGGGACCCTTTCCGGCAACCCGCTGGCCATGGCCGCCGGTCTGGCCACCCTGCGCCAGCTGCGCCAGATGGATTACGACGCCCTCGAACGCCGCGTGTCCGCCTTTGCCGGCGAACTGCGCGCCATCCTCAGCGCCAAGGGCGTGCCCATCCAGATGCCCACCATCGCCTCCATGTTCTGCCCCTATTTCAGCGAGCAGGAAGTGGTGGACTTCGCCACCGCCAAGCAGTGCGACCAGCAGCTGTTCACCACCTTCTACAAGCAGATGCGTCAGCAGGGCATCTTCCTGGCGCCCTCGGGCTTCGAGACCGGCATGGTCTCCTTCGCCCATACCGACGACGACTTCAACAAAGCCCTGGACGCCGCCCGCAAGGTCAGCTTCTAGCTGTCATTGAAGTTTGAAGATCGAAGATCGAGCGAGGGGGAGAGGGAAAGCTTTTCGGGGAAAAGGTCTCCCTCTCCCCCTCGCAGCTCTGCTCCCGATGCCCGTAACTCCGCGGCAGCTGTCACCCCAAAATCATGGACAAAACAGCAGTACGCAGCCTCTGTCGCGTTACCGTCCTCCTGTCTTTGCCCGTAGCTGCCGCATCGTAACGGGCACGGCCTGCCTCCCCAACGAACTCTTCTGTGTGGCCTTGCATGGCAGACAAGAGCCCTCTTCTGCCTGTCTTCCGTTTTTCCTTTTTAAGGCCCCTCCGGCCCTCTGCCTCACCATCCGTGCCCTGTTGCCTGCCGACCATCTGCCGCACTGGCTGCGGCTCTTTATCCGCCTGCCCTCTCCCGCTCCTTTCCCGGTCAGGAGGGATGGCAGGCCTTGCGTCCGGTGGCGGGGACGTGCCATACCGACCTGAGTAAATGTTTTCGGCGGGGATGGGGGAGCGCGAGGGGGAAGGGGAGCCCTTTTCCAAAAGGGCCCCCCTTCCCCCTCGCCCCTCCTCTCCACCCGCAACCCGGACCGGGATCCCCATGCATTGTACCTGTCATGTCCTGAGCAGTGCGGCCCTGCCGCTGGCCCGGCGCCTGCGGGATGCGCTGGCCGCAACGCCGTGGCGCGGCCCAGCGGGCGAAACGCTGTCAGAATGCCGTTTGTCCGCACCGCAACGTTTTGCCCCGGAAGACTGCCGGCCGTTTGCCGGCGTCATGGACGCGGCCCGGCAGGCCGCAGGCTTTCCCCAGATCTTCGTGGGCGCGGCGGGCATCGCCGTGCGGGCCGTGGCGCCCCTGCTGGGACACAAGAGCACGGACGCACCTGTCCTGGTCATCTCGCCGGACGGACACTTCGTCATCAGTCTGCTGGCCGGACACTGGGGCGGCGGCAACAGCCTGTGCCGCCATGTGGCCGCCCTGCTGGGTGCCGTTCCGGTCATCACCACAGCCACGGATTGCGGCGAGCGCCCGGCGCTGGATCTGTTCCTCCAGGCAGCGGGCTTGCGCATCCTGGACTGGGACCAGCTCCCCCCGGCCCAGGCCTGCTGGCTGGAAGGACGGCCCTTGCCGTTGTGGGACCCCTGCGGCGCCGTGGCGGACGGAGAAGGGGGAGCCTTCCTGCGGCAGGAGGGTCTGCCGGAACAGGAAGGGTCCGCGCTCTGCGTGCACTGGCAACGCCTGCCCGCACGCCAAGGCCGCCTGCGGGTGGCCCTGCCCGCGCTGGTACTGGGGCTGGGCTGCCGCAAGGGCGTCCCTGCGCCGCTGGTGGCCACGGCCGTGGAAGGCCTGCTGCTGCGCTACGGGCTGGAGCCCCAGGCCCTGGCGGCCCTGGCGACCGTGGCGGAAAAGGCCAGGGAACCGGCCTTGCAGGAACTGGCCCGGCGTCTGGGCCTGCCCCTGCTGACCTTCGAGGCGGCGGAGCTGGCCGGCGTCACCACACCGCATCCATCCATGGCGGCGGGGGAACGCTTCGGCTGCGCGCCTTTCAGCGTCTGCGAGGCGGCCTCCCTGCTGGCGGCCCGGCAGATGGGGATGACCGGTACGGCGACGCCGGATGCCAACGGGGCCTGGCCTGCCAGACCGGACGGCCTGGGGAACGCCCCGCCGGCGGGAGCGAGGAACGGATCGCGGACAGACGGCACGGATGCTCCGGCTGCCCGCCTGCTGGTGGAAAAGACCAGAGTGGCCGGCCAGCTGACCCTGGCCGTGGCCCTGTCGACCAAGGGCTCCTGGAGGGATGATGACTGAGATCGTGAGGAACGAAGGACGGGAAGCTGTCCTGCTGGTGGGCGGCGGGAGCCTGTGCGCCGCGGCCGTACCGTTGCTGCTGGCTGCCGGACTGGCCCCTGCGGGCGTCATCCACGGCCCGCGTTGCGACTTCGTGGCAGAGGCGGGCGTGCCCCCGCTGGGCCGGGACGCCGATCTGGCCCGTCTGCGCCGGGATTTCTCCCGGGCCGTGGTCACGGCCCCGCACAAGCAGGCTGCCAGACTGCGCTGCCTGCTGCACGACGCCCTGCGGGAACTGGGCTTCACCCTGGTCAGCGCGGTGCATCCCGATGCCCGCAGGGAGCAGGATGTCCTCGTCGGCGCCGGGAACCTCATCTTTGCCGGTGCCTCACTGGCAGCGGGCTGCCGCACCGGTACGGGCTGCGTGCTGCGGGCCGGGGCATGCCTGGAGGCGGGCTGCCGCCTGGGGGACCATGTCCACCTGGGCGAATGCGCGCACCTGGGTGCGGACGTCATCGTGGAAACGGGGGCCCATCTGGGCCGGGAGGTGCGCGTGGATGCGGGCCTGCGGCTGGGCAAAAATATTTTTGTGCCGGACAGCGTCCACCTCACGCCCCAGACCCTGCCGTTGTACGGCGCAGGCGGGGAGCAGGGAGAGCGCGTGTAATCTTCCGATTTTTAAGAAAAATTTCATGAAATCGCACGCTGTTTCCACGGCAGGCGGGCATTTTCCCATCTTTTTTCCCTGGTCGAAGACCGTGCGGATTTTCCGTCATCCACGTTGACACATCTTGCAACCCGGCGTATTGATTTGTTATCTGTCTGTGACGTCCCGGAGCCGTTCCGCGCGTCCCAAGGTTCGACTAGCCTGTGAGGAGGTTGCCATGAAGTTCGCCCTGTTGTCTGCCGGTGTCCTGGCTCTGGCCCTGTCCGTGCCCGCCATCGCGGCCCAGCCCCCTGTCCCGGCTGACGGTCTCGTCCTGCAAGGTTCCAATCCCAAAAAGCCGGTGACCTTCAACCACTCCACCCACAAGACCGTGGAATGTGTCATCTGCCACCACCCTGTGGACGGCAAGGAAAGCTACGCCAAGTGCGCCACTGCCGGCTGTCATGACAATCTGAAGGACAAGAAGGGGACCAACAGCCTGTACTATGTGGTCCATGCCAAGGAAAAGGCCGATGCCCCCCTGAAGCACCAGAGCTGCCTGTCCTGTCACGTCAAGGTCGTGGCCGAAAAGCCTGACCTGAAGAAGGACCTCACCGGTTGCGCCAAGTCCAAGTGCCATCCGTAGGCCGTCATCCATTTTCGTACTGCAAGCCGCGGGAAACCGCGGCTTTTCTTTTTGGCGGTTTGCCTTTTGGAGCATGAGCTGCTATGCAGGGCAAGCCGTTGAAGACCCGGATCACCAACCATCCTGCATGTGAGGCGCCCATGGCCGTATCTGCCGAGCAAAACGAGATCATCGAACTGACGGACCTTATCGAAAAAGGCCCCGACCTGCCGAAAAACAGCCCCAAAACGCCTGAGCCCCTTCCCTTGCCCGACGAGGCCCCGGCGACGGCGGCCCCGGCCTCTGACGACCTGCTCCTGCTGTCTGCCCCGGATCATGAGCCGGCGCCGTCCCCTGCGCCTGCCGCCGGGGACGTGCCCCCCGCCAGGGACTGGGAAGCCCGGCTGGATGCCTCCGCGGCCGTGATCGGTGATACGGGCCTGCATCTGGCCGCTCTGGCCCGGCAGAGCGGTGCCGAAGCTCCCCTGCTTCCGGAAAGCCTGGAGCGCATCAGCAGCCTGGAAGAAAGCTGCCGCCAGCTCGACCGGCGCCTGAGTGCCCTGGAAGCCCAGGCCGGGGACGTCCACAGCGACGCCACCCTGCTCATGGAGACCGTGGAACGTCTCACCCATCTGGAAGGACAGGTGCAGGCCCTGCCTGCCACGGAAGGGCCCGCCCCCGGCAGCATGGCCGGAGCGCCCGACAGCGTCCTGCTCATGGAGAGCATGGAGCGCCTTTCCGCGCTGGAGGGGGAACGCCAGGAGATGGTGCAGCGTCTCGACAGCCTGGAGGGCCGGGCCGGGAGCAGCCACAGTGACGGCACCCTGCTCATGGAGACCGTGGAACGCCTCACCCATCTGGAAGAACGGGTGCAGGCCCTGCTCCGGCAGCAGGAGGCCCCGGCAGCTCCCGAAGAGGCCCCGGCCGCTGCGGACAGCGACCACATGGCCCGCCTTGAGGAAGAGCGGCGGATGCTGGAGCAGCGGGTGGGAGCCCTGGAACACCAGCTTGGCGACCTGATGACGGATTTCGACAAATACGTGGAAAAGGCGGCTGCCGCCGCTGCGGCGCGGATCCTGCATGAGGAGATCCGGCGCCTGATGGCGGACCAGGCCTGAGCGCCTTTTCCCCTGTGCGTACGGCCTTTTCCGCCCCCGCTCCTGCGGGGGCGTCGACTTGCCAAGCGCACCGTTAGCGCATATGCTGACGGACGGCCTTTTGCGGGCATCAGCCCTGTACAGGCCCGAATCAAAAACAAAAGGGGCGGGGGCTGCCGTTTCCGTTCCTTTACCCGTCCGGCGTTTTCCCGTTGTGGGTCAAGGCCATTCCCCAGTGGACGGGTTTTTCATTTTGTATGCCACGAGGCCAGGTATGGACAAAGACAGCAAGGAAGCCCTTCAGGTCGCCAAAGAGCTGACCGCCAAATTCATCGAGACGCGCACGGTTTCGCCGGGCAACTTCGCCGAGGTCTTTCCCGCCGTGTACCGTGTGGTCTGCGAAGCCATCCGCCAGGGCAACGCGCCCAGGGAGGCCGGACGTGACTGATCCCCGTCCCCAGCATGACGCCGCCGTCTCCGGCATGTTCGGCCGCATCGCCGGCTTCTACGACCTGCTCAACCACACGCTGAGCCTGGGCATAGACTACTACTGGCGCCATGTGCTGGCCAAGAACGTGCGCGTGGGCAGCACCAACCGCGTGCTCGACCTGGCCGCCGGCACCCTGGACGTCTCGCTGGCCATCCGCCGCAAGTTCCCGCACGTGCAGGTGCCCGCCATGGACTTTTGCCCGCCCATGCTCCAGCGCGGCCTGCACAAGCTCAAGGACGACAACGCCCGGGCCATCATGCCCGTGGCCGCTGATGCCAAAAAGCTGCCCCTGCCCGACGCCTCGGTGGACTGCGTGACCATGGCCTTCGGCATCCGCAACATCAAGCCGCGCTCCGATGCCTTTGCCGAGATGCTGCGCGTGCTCACCCCCGGCGGGCGTGCCTGCATCCTGGAGTTCGGCTCCGGCAGCGAACGCATCTGGGGCGGTCTGTACAATTTTTATCTGGACAGGATCCTGCCGCGTATCGGCAAGATGGTCTCCCGCGACCCGGGCGCCTATGAGTACCTGGCCGAGACCATCCGCAATTTCCCCACGGCCCCTGCCCTGGAAAAGGAAATGACCGATGCCGGTTTCGCGCGGGCCTGGCATATCAAGCTCACGTCGGGCATCGTCTGCCTGCATGTGGGCGAAAAGGCCCGCTAGCGGGCCAGCGTGCTGCGGGAACGCCGGTGCCTTTCCCTGCCATGGCGGGGCGCCCCGGCGTCATCCGGCACAAAAAAACGGCGCCCCCAAGGGACGCCGTCATGCATGCGGAAAAAGCTTGGAGCTCAGGCGCTGCGGGCCAGCCACACAAGGAAGAGCCCCAGAGCCAGCGCCGCCAGCCCGAGGACCCGTATGGAGCTTTTGGGCATCTGCGCGATGAGGATCACGGCCCGGCGCATGGCGTCGGGAGCCAGAGCCCAGACCAGGCCCTCCAGAAGGATGGCCAAACCCAATGCCGCAAGAAATGGTTTCCAGTCGAAAGTCATCTCTTTCACATGGCGGAAACAGGCATTTTTGTAAAGGATAAAACGATGGTGGATTTCGCTGCCCTGCAGAATCGCGAACAGACCCTGGCCGTGGTGGGCCTGGGCTATGTGGGCCTGCCCCTGGCCGTGGCCTTTTCCCGCCACATGGACGTGCTCGGTTTCGACATCAACGCCGGACGCATCGAAGAGCTGCGCAAAGGCCATGACCGCACCAACGAAGTGACCGACGAGGCCCTGGCCGCCGCCACGATCGAGTACACCTGCGACCCCGCCGACCTGGCCCGGGCCGCCGTGATCATCGTGGCCGTGCCCACGCCCATCGACGAACACCGCTCCCCCGACCTCACTCCCGTGGTGGGCGCCAGCCATACCGTGGGCCGTCACATGCCCAAGGGCTGCGTGGTGGTCTATGAATCCACGGTCTACCCCGGCCTCACCGAAGAGATCTGCGTGCCCATCCTGGAACAGGAATCCGGCCTGACCTACGGCACGGATTTCACCGTGGGCTACTCGCCGGAGCGCATCAACCCCGGTGACAAGGTCCACACCCTGGAGACCATCAAGAAGATCGTCTCCGGCTCCGACCAGGCCACGGCCGACCTGCTGGCCCAGGTCTACGGCTCCGTGGTCAAGGCGGGCATCCACCGCGCCTCCAGCATCAAGGTGGCCGAGGCTGCCAAGGTCATCGAGAACACCCAGCGCGACCTGAACATCGCGCTCATGAACGAGCTGGCCATCATCTTCGAGCGTCTGGGCATCGACACCCTCGAAGTGCTGGAAGCCGCCGGCACCAAATGGAATTTTCTGCCCTTCCGCCCTGGCCTGGTGGGCGGCCACTGCATCGGCGTGGATCCCTACTACCTGACCTTCAAGGCCGAGGAGATGGGCTTCCACCCCGAAGTCATCCTGGCCGGTCGCCGCACCAACGACAACATGGGCAAATACGTGGCCGAATGCCTGGTCAAGCGCCTGATCAAGAACGGCAACGTGGTCAGTGGCGCGCGCGTGGGCATCCTGGGCTTCACCTTCAAGGAGAACGTGCCCGACCTGCGCAACACCCGCGTGGTGGACGTGATCCGCGAACTCAAGGAATACAACGTGGTCCCGCTGGTGCATGACGCCGAGGCCGACCCGGCCGAAGCCATGCACGAATACGGGCAGGAGCTGGTGGATCTGGACCAGCTGCGCGACCTGGACGCCGTGCTGCTGGCCGTGAGCCACAAGGCCTACGCCACCCTGACGCCCGAAGACATCAAGGCCCGCTGCAAGGATGGCGACAAGGCCGTGCTCATGGACGTGAAGGGCTTCTTCGACCCGCAGGCCATGCGCGCCGCGGGCATCGACTACTGGAGACTGTAAGCGCCGTGCTGCTGGTCTGTGCCGCCACCGCCCGCGAACTGCTGTCCGCCCTGCCGGGACAGGCCCTGGGGCCCGTCCCCGGAGCGGCATGCGGCCCGGCGGCACAGGCCGGCCTGCCGGAGCAGGAACTGCTGCCCCTGCGCCTGGGCCTTCCGGCCCTGGCCTGCATCACCGGCGTGGGGCCCGTCAACGCCGCCCTCGGCATGGGGCTGGCGCTGGCCGGGGCCCGGCAGGCGGGACACGCGGTCTCGCTGGTGCTCAACGTGGGCGTGGCCGGCAGCATGGACCTGCAACAGGCGCCCCTCCGTTCGCTCTGGCGGGTGGAGGAAGAGATCTGGCCGGAATACGGCCTGCACGACGGGACGGCTGTGGACGGCCCGTCGTTCGGTTTTCCCCAGTGGGAAGGGCCGCACGGGCCGGTCTTCGACCGCCTGCCCCTGGCCGTTCCCGCGCAGCTGCCCGCCTGTCTGCACGGGCTGCGCTCCCTGCCCGGGGCCACGTCCCTGAGCGTGGCGGGCGTCAGCGCGTCCCGGCAGCGCGTGGAACAGCTCAGGCAGGCCCATCCAGGGGCCCTGCTGGAAAATATGGAAGGCTTTGCCGTGGCGCTGGCCTGCGCCCGCCAGGGCATCGCCTGTGTGGAGGTACGCAGCGTTTCCAACCGGGTGGGGCCGCGCGTACCGCATGAAACGGATTTTCCGGGAGCCATGCGCCGTCTGGCGGATATCTGGCGTCCCGCACCATAAACCGAGATGTCCCTATGCTGCTTCTGAAAGCCCGTCTGGCACTGGAACTGCCCCCCATCAACAAGGCCCTTTCCCGGGCCGCCGAGGGCCTGCCCCATCCCGTGCGCCCCATCGCCCGCCACATTTTCGAAGCGGGCGGCAAACGCCTGCGCCCCCTGCTGACCATCCTCATGGCCCGCCTGCTGGGCTATGACAAGAAAGACATCTACGATCTGGCCGTCACCATGGAGATGCTCCATGCCGCCACGCTGCTGCATGACGACGTGCTGGACAACGCCGACACCCGTCGCGGCAAACCCGCCGCCCACACCATTTTCAACGCCACCAGCACCATCCTGGCCGGTGATGCCATGCTCGCCCATGCCAATGCCCTGGTGGCCCGGTGTGGCGACCCGCGCCTGTGCCTCTGCTTCTCCGAGGCCACCAGCCGCACCGCCGCCGGCGAGATCCTAGAGATCGCGGCCCAGCATCAGGTGGAGACCTCCGCCGGGGAATACGAAGAGATCATCCGCGGCAAGACGGCGTGGCTGATCCGGGCCTCGTGCCAGCTGGGCGCCCTGCGCGCCGGTGCCGGCGATGCCCTGGTGGAAGCCGCCGCCGCGTACGGCGAGAACATCGGCATGGCCTTCCAGATCGTGGACGACGCCCTGGACTTCGCCCCCCAGAGCGTCACGGGCAAACCTTCGGGCGGCGACGTGCGTGAAGGCAAACTGACCCCGCCCCTGCGCATGTACCGCGACAGCCTGGACGGTGCCGCCCGCGCGGCCTTCGACCGGGCCTTCAACGACGCCTCCTTCACCGACAGCGACGCCGAGCGCATCGCTGACAGCATCCGTGCGGCCGGTTTCGACCAGGCCACGCGCATGGCTGCCGAAGGCTATCTGGACAAGGCCCGCGCGGCCCTGGCTGCCCTGCCCTCGGGACCGGAACAGGACATCCTGCAACAAATGGCCGACTACGTTCGCGACCGCAAAAAATAATCGCCTTATTACGGAGAACCGGCGGGATCTCCCGCCGCCAAAGCGAGGACCGTATGCTCTATCGTGTGGAAACCGGGCTTCATGCCAACATTACCGATACCCAGGGCCGCAAGACGGCGCTGCATCTGCTCAAGGCGCTGCAGATCCCCGTTGCCGCCATCCGTCAGATCAAAGTCTACACCGTGGACGGTCTGGATGCCGCCCAGGTGAACCGTCTGGTGGACGAAGGCATCTGGCACGACCCCATCCTGCAGCAGGCCTCGCTGGAGCCGCTGCCCTTCGTGGAACCTGCCCCCCACTGGATCGTGGAAGTGGGCTACCGCCCCGGCGTCACCGACAACGAAGGCCGCACCGCCCGCGACACCGCCGCCATGGTGCTGGGCATCGCCCGTGACAGCCTGCGCGTCTACACCTCGGTGCAGTACCGCATCACCTGCACGCCCGACCGCATGCTCACTCGTGAAGAGGTGGAGGCCCTGGCCCGCGACCTGCTCTGCAACACCCTGATCCAGCGCTTCCGCGTCAAGAGCGCCGAAGAATGGCAGGCCCGGCCCGGCTTCGAGCCCCAGGCCGCCAAGGTCACCGGCGAAGCCAACGACACCGTGGACGTGGTGCCCCTGTCCGTCATGGACGACGAGGCCCTGCAGAAAGCCAGCCGCGACAACACCTGGGCCCTGACCCTGCGCGAGCTGCACTGCATCCGCGACCAGTTCGCCACCCCTGACGAACAGGCCCGCCGCAAGGCCGCCGGTCTGCCCGCCGACCCCACCGACGTGGAAATGGAAGTGCTGGCCCAGACCTGGTCCGAACACTGCAAGCACAAGATCTTCGCCTCCCGCATCCATTACGAGAACAAGGAGACCGGCCAGCGCGAAGAGGTCAACAACCTGTACAAGACCTGCATCCGCGACGCCACGGCCGCCATCCGCAAGCGCCTGGGCGACGACGACTACTGCAAGTCCGTGTTCAAGGACAACGCCGGCGTCATCGCCTTCATCAACGGCTACGACGCCTGCATCAAGGTGGAGACCCACAACAGCCCCTCCGCCCTGGACCCCTACGGCGGCGCCCTCACCGGTATCGTGGGCGTCAACCGTGACCCCATGGGCACCGGCATGGGAGCGGAACTGGTCTGCAACACCGACGTGTTCTGCTTCGCCTCCCCCTTCTATGACAAGGAACTGCCCCCGCGCCTGCTGCATCCCCGCCGCGTGCTGGAAGGCGTGCGCGAAGGCGTGGAACACGGCGGCAACAAGTCCGGCATCCCCACCGTCAACGGCTCCCTAGTCTTCGATGAACGCTACCTGGGCAAGCCCCTGGTCTACTGCGGCACCGTGGGCGTGATCCCCACCGACGTCAACGGCCGCAAGGGCTGGGAAAAGAAGGCCGAAGTGGGCGACATCATCGTCATGACCGGCGGCCGCATCGGCAAGGACGGCATCCACGGCGCCACCTTCTCTTCCGAGGAACTGCACGAAGGTTCCCCGGCCACGGCCGTGCAGATCGGCGACCCCATCACCCAGCGCAAGATGTACGACTTCATCATGCGCGCCCGTGACCTGGGCCTGTACAATGCCATCACCGACAACGGCGCCGGCGGTCTTTCCTCCTCCGTGGGCGAGATGGCCGAAGACACCGGCGGCTGCGTGCTGGACATCGCCAAGGCCCCCCTCAAGTACGACGGCCTGCGCCCCTGGGAGATCCTGCTCTCCGAGGCCCAGGAACGCATGACCCTGGCCGTGCCGCCCGCCAAGCTGGACGAGTTCATGGAACTGGCCGCCCGCATGGACGTGGAAGCCACCGCCCTGGGCCATTACACCGACAGCGGCTTCTTCGACGTGCGCTACAACGACCGCCCCGTAGCCTCCCTGCCCATGGAATTCATGCATGACGGCGTGCCCCAGCTGGAACTGGAAGCCGTGTGGGAAGCCCCCAAGGTGGAAGACATCCGCGTGGACATGCCCGACAGCGAACAGGGCGCCTTCCTGCGCCGCATGCTGAACCGCCTGAACATCTGCTCCAAGGAATACATCATCCGCCAGTACGACCATGAAGTGCGCGGCGGCAGCGCCATCAAGCCCCTGTGCGGCGTCAAGAACGATGGTCCTTCCGATGCCGGCGTCATCCGCCCGCTGCTGGAATCCGACGCCGGTCTGGTCATCTCCCACGGCATCTGCCCCAAGTTCAGCGACTACGACACCTACTGGATGATGGCCAACGCCATGGACGAAGCCATCCGCAACGCCGTGGCCGTGGGCGGCAACCCCGATGCCCTGGCCGGGGTGGACAACTTCTGCTGGTGCGACCCCGTCCAGAGCGAGAAGACCCCCGACGGCCGCTACAAGCTGGCCCAGCTGGTGCGCGCCTGCAAGGCCCTGCAGCAGTTCTCCCTGGCCTTCGGCGTGCCCTGCATCTCCGGCAAGGACTCCATGAAGAACGACTACACCGGCGGCGGTGAAAAGATCTCCATCCCGCCCACGGTGCTGTTCTCGGTGATGGGCGTCATCAACAACGTCATCGCTACCCAGACCTCGGACTTCAAGGCCGCCGGCCACCACATCTACATGCTGGGCGGTACCTGGCGTGAAATGGCCGGCAGCGAAGCCTGCTCCGAACTGGGCCTCGCCGGCGGCCGCGTGCCCCAGGTGGACGCCGCCACCGCCATGCCGCGCTACCGCGCCGTGCACGGCCTCATGGGCCAGCGCGCCCTGTCTGCCTGCCATGACTGCTCCGACGGCGGTCTGGCCGTGGCCCTGGCCGAGATGTGCATCGGCGGCCGCCTGGGCGCCAGCATCGACCTGGACGCCGTGCCCGCCATGGAAGACATGACCCTGACCGAACTGCTGTACAGCGAATCGGCCAGCCGCCTCATCGTCAGCGTGCGCCCCGACCTGGCCATGATCCTCGACATGCTGGGCAGCTGGCAGATCTGCCGCCGCATCGGCACCGTCACCGACGACAACACCCTGACCATGACCCGTGGCGGCGTCACCGTCCTGCAGGAAAGCGTGGACGATCTGACCACCGCCTTCAAGCGCACCCTGGACTGGTAAGCCCCGGCCCTGCTGCGAACACCAAGGGCGCCCCTTGCGGGGCGCCCTTTTTTTGTGCCTGCCCTCCCGGGCTGCCGGTCTGCATCCTGCCCGCCAGACGCGTCACCCGGGGCATGTCCCCGCCGCCACGTTGCGGGGATCATGGCGTTGCAGGAGCGGGAAAGCCCACCCACCGGGCCGGGCCTGCTCCGGCCGGGCCTGCCTTCCTGCCGCCCCTTCCGCACCTCTCTTTTGAGCATTCCCAAAAGTGGAATATGCAATTCAGCCCCCCTTGACAGCCCGTGCAGGGGCTTCTTGTCTCCATCCACAATATACAGACAAATTGCAGAAACTTTTTACTGCATATTAACTTTATATTCTCAAAAACAAACTTTATCTAATAAAAAACAACAGTCAATATAAAGTTACAAGGCAACTGCATATCAACTGTTAATTACTCATCTTGGACAGGAAATTTTCCAGACTTTCTCTTGCAAAATCTCCCTTATTTGACACAGGGCTTTTTTTAAGGCATCATGCCTCAATCTTTTTGACTGGCACTTCACGCAAGCCCCGTTGTGCAGCCTTGACGGGGCGGTCGTCCGGCGACCTGCGCCGCGTGGGCAACCACGCTGCGTACCTGCTTCAACCAAGGAGTTCCTATGACCTCACATTCTTCCATGGGGATGCTGGCGCTGCTGCTGGCCTGTCTGCTGCTGGCCTCCCCCATGTCCGCCGCCCATGCCGGCGATGCAAAGACTGCTTCCTCCAGCCGAGATGTCTGGCTCAAACGCGCCCAGAGCAATGCCGACGCCTTCATGACCGGCATGGCCTCCTGGTACGGGGCCGACTTCCACAACAAGAAGACCGCCAGCGGTGAAGGCTATGACATGTACACCTTCACGGCTGCCCACCGCACCCTGCCCATCGGCACCGTGGTGCGCGTCACCGACAAAAGCAACGGCAAAAGCGTCATGGTCTGTGTGACCGACCGCGGCCCCTACGTGCGTGGCCGCATCATCGACCTTTCCTATGCTGCCGCCCAGCAGATCAACATGAACGATCGCGGCGTGGGCAAGGTCGATCTTGAAGTGGTCAGCGACCCCAGCGGCACCCCCCTGAACGGACAGGCCTATTTCGTGCGTTACAAGGATGACCAGGTGGGCCCCTTCTTTGCCTTTGCCGATGCCGCCGCCATGCATGAAGCCCTGCGTCAGGGTCACCCCGAGGCCGAAGTCGTCCTGGACGATGCCGGCCGCTAGCCGCGGCACGCTCCTTTTTTCCGGGCGCCCTGGGCGCCCTTTTTTTTGGCCTTCCATCAGCCCCAACCCTCTTGTATTCCCGTTTTTTTTGGGGCAATGTCGAAAATCGCGAGTCGTTTGGAACATCGCAGATCCATCGTCATGGAGAGCTGCCATGGGTTTCGTGCTTGCCCTCATTTCCTCCGCGGCCTTTGGCCTCATCCCGCTGTTCAGCCTGCCGCTGCTGCACAGCGGCCTGTCCGCCGACTGTGTCCTTTTTTACCGCTTCCTCTTCGCCTCGGTGAGCCTGGGGCTCATCCTCGTCCTGCGCCAGGAGCGCCTTGCCGCACCCGTTCGCGACCTTGGCAAGCTGGCCCTGTTCAGCATCCTCTACGCCCTGGCCGCCCTGCTCATGATCTGGGGCCTGCTCTACCTGTCCGGCGGCGTCACGGCCACCCTGCAATTCCTGTATCCGCTGATGGTCATGCTCATCATGACCATCTTCTTCCATGAAAAGTTTTCCTTCATCACGGCCAGCTCCGTCCTGCTGGCCATCCTCGGCGTGGCCCTGCTGGGCAGCGGCGGCGGTGATGACGGCGGCAGCCTGGATCCGCTGGGCGTGGGCCTTTTGCTGGCCTCGGCCCTGTGCAACGCCCTCTACATCTCGGGCCTGCACGTGACCCGCATCCACAGCCTCTCCGGCCTGAGCATCACCTTCTGGGTGCTGCTCTTCGGTACCGGCGTTTCCCTCATCAATGCCCTGATGTCCGGGACCTTCGAGCTCATCGGCACCTGGGAGCAGCTGGCCCTGAGCCTGCTGCTGGCCATCATCACCGCGGTCATCTCCAACCTGACCCTGATCCTGGCCATCCAGCGCATCGGCTCCACCCTGGCCTCCATCCTGGGCGTGGGCGAACCGCTCACCGCCGTCACCGTGGGCATCCTCGTCTTCGACGAACCCGCCACCTTCGCCGTCTTCAGCGGCGTGGCCGTCATCTGCGCCGCCGTGATCCTGGTCATGACCGGGCCGCAGATCCAGGCCTGGCTGCACAAGAGGAAGCATGGATAGCAACGGGGAGGAGAGGGACACCTTTTCGGTGAAAAGGCTCCCCCTCGAGCACCTCCCTGCCTGCCGAAACCTTTTGTATGGACCCTGACGGCCCTGCCGCCACGCAGACCGCCTCCTGCAGACCGTCCCCGGCAGGTCTTTGGAAGACCTGTGCCAGATTCCGGCGACCCGGTATCGTCCTCGGTCACGGGGGGCGGTCCATACCGGCAGCAGCCAGCGGGCATGTGCAGGGGCGTACCGTCGTCGTCCACGACGATGGGCCCGCAGCGTCCATTCCTCCCAAAAACAAAAGCCGGCCCCCTGGAAGGTGGGAAACCGGCTTTACGGGAGGCGGCGGCCCAGACTCTCACTGACCGCCGCCTCGGGTCGACGGGTTAGAATTCGTAACGGAAGCTGCCGAACACGCCGTGACCGGTGGTGTTCTGCCCGGCCTGGAGGGTGTAGTTGATGCCGAAGCTCAGGGTATCGTTACCCAGCTCGATGCCGACGCCGCCCTGCCAGGTGAGGTAATCCATCATCTGGGTTTCCACTTCATAGGTGCCAGGCAAACCAGTAAAGGACACGTCCTGCTTGGCCTTGATGTCGCCAGCGGCCGGGATCACGCTGAAGTCAACGCTGGGCTTGAAGAACCAGCCGCTGTCCAGGGTGATGTCCTTGCTGAACGTCACGCCGATGGGGAAGGTCCAGATGTCCTGATGGAAGCCATCGCCTTCCAGCACCGTGCCGCCGTAGGTATCCGCGTCATAGCCCCAGGTGGTGAGGCTCATGTAGCGCACGCCGATATGCGGGATGATGTCCAGGGCGCTGGTCTCCAGCTTGTACTCGGCGCGCAGACCGGCGGAAATGGCCGTAGCCTGCACATCGGCTTCCAGGTCGCCCATGCCCATGCGGCCGTCCATATCCTGCTTCAGATCGTTCCAGGTGCTGGTGTAGGACACGTCGGCCATGAGGCCGAAGTTCTGGTAGTTCCAGCCGGCGTAAGCGCC
>CALBAX010000096.1 GCA_937926875.1 uncultured Desulfovibrio sp. | reverse complement strand
CTGGCACGTTCTCATTTATTGTGCGGAAGATTCTCATTTCTCTTGCGACCTCACAATGGACGCCCAAAGGACGAGGTGATCTTGCCATGTCCGTCTGCTCTCCTGCTGCATGCCGGGGCATGCCCTTGCCGGACGAGCAACAGGGGGCCTTTGGAAAACAGTGCAAAAATGTTTTCCGGACAATAAAAAAGCCCTGCACCACGACTAGGTGCAGGGCTTCGATCTGGTGCAGCTTGGTGCAGAAAAAAGGGGCTAGATTTGCATCTAACCCCTTATGCTTTCTGGAGCCAGCTAAGAGACTTGAACTCTTGGCCTGCTGATTACGAATCAGCTGCTCTACCAACTGAGCTAAGCTGGCGGACGGTTTGTTCTGTCAAAATATGGCCGGACTGTCAAGCGGAAATATGTCCGGATCCTGGATCAGTCAGCAGTCCTTTCCAGATACAGGGGGATGACATGCAGGCTGCGGCTGATTTCCTCGGTATGGCCCAGCCACCAGCGGACTTTGCCCGCAGGCCAGCCCAGTTTTTCCGCCGCGGCACGGACCACACCGGCCACATCGAGTACCGGATGACGCTGGAAGACCTGCGGCAGTCCGTAGGTCAGATTGCAGGCAAGACATTTTCCGGGACGCTGGTGCAGCTCAAAGGCCAGTTCCGCTTTCCGCTCTTCTTCGGAACGGCAGACCAGCACGATGTCATAAGCGCCTTCCTCAGCGCCGCCGAACAATGCGTCGAAAAAAGCCTCCGTGCGTTCCGGGGGGAACACGCTTTCAAGAAAGGCCTTATCAAGAACCTTGCTCATATTGCCTCCAGCCCGACAACGGGCAAGAAAATTTCAAAAGCTAATTATAGCGTTTTTTTTCATAAAAGACAAATCCGCCCGTCAGCACGGCAGACACAGGGGCCGCAACCAGTCCGGCACACAGGGCAGATCCCGCAGACAGACGTCATGCCGGGGCAAGCGCTCCAGCCGGAAGTCCGCCAGCAGATCCGCCGCCGCCAGCGGACGCATGTCCGGGCGCAGACCGGCCAGCAGGGCCAGCACGCCCATGATATCCGCCGCCGCGACTCCCTGGCGGCGCAGCTCGCGTACCCCCAGGCTCTGGTGGCGCTTGGCCAGACGCTCCCCCTGTCCGTCCAGCAGCAGCGGGATGTGGGCATAGGTGGGCGGCTCGAAGCCCCACAGGCGCAGCAGGGCCAGCTGGCGCGGCGTGGATGCCAGGATGTCGCGGCCCCGCACCACCTGGGTGATGCCCATCAGGGCATCGTCCAGGGCCACGGCCAGCTGGTAGGCCACCACGCCGTCGGAACGGCGCAAAGCGAAATCCCCCCCGCAGTCCTCCAGACTGAAAGACTGCTCGCCCAGCAGGGCATCCTGAAAGCGGAATCGCCCTTCGGGACAGCGCAGCCGCAGACAGGCACGCCGCCCCTGGGCCTCGCGCCGGCGTCGTTCTTCCGGGCCCAGATGACGACAGGTGCCGGGATAGGGAGCCCCGGCATCGTCCACATGGGGCGCCCCGGCCAGCTGGCGCAGCTCCTTGCGGGTACAGTAGCAGGGATAGACCAGCCCGGCATGGCCCATGGCATCCAATGTCTCGGCATACAGGGTTGTGCGGGCGCTCTGGAAATAGGGGCCGCACGGCCCCTGCTCCACCATGTCCCTGCCATCGGCCGGGATGGCACCATCCACGGCCGGGCCTTCGTCCCAGTCCAGCCCCAGCCAGCGCAGATCCTCCACCAGGGCCCGGGCGTATTCGGGACGCGAACGCTGGGGATCGATGTCCTCCATGCGCAGGACCAGCGTCCCGCCGGCGCTGCGCACCGCCAGCCAGGCCAAAAGGAAGGCCCAGGCATTGCCCAGATGCATGTATCCCGTAGGGCTGGGGGCCAGCCGTCCCCGTACGGGACGGGAAGAAGCTGACGACACGTGGTGGTAACGATGGGCTTGCAGGCTGCGGGGCAGTGCGCAGGGGATGGTCATGCCGCCTCCGAAAACGCCGGTACGGGCCGTCTGTGTGTAAAGGATATGTACGAAAGGGGAAGGGGACCCCCTGACGGGAGCCCCCTTCCCCTTTGGGAAAATCTGTCTGCGCGGCGACTATTTTTTGTTCCACGGCATGCGGGCCAGCAACAGGCCCAAGCCGCAGAAGCCCGTCACCCCGGCAAAGACCAGGCCCGCGCCCACAAAAGCGCTCAGCCAGAGCCACTGCGGCCAGGCAAGGCCCAGGGCCAGGCCCAGCAGCACCATGCCGCCCGCGCCGATCTGTATCTGCCGGAACATGGGCAGGCTGCGGCGGCTGCGCACCACGGGAAGACCGGCCTTGTCCCAGGCCGTGGCCCCGCCTTCCATCTGCCAGGCCTCACCGGCGGCCATCTGTTCCAGCAGGTCGCTGCTGTTCTTGGTGCGGCGGCCCGAGTTGCAGGTGAAGACCACGGGCTTGTCCGTCACGGGACGGAAATCCTGCCAGCGGATGACCGACAGGGGGGCTATCTCCGCGCCTTCGATGCGCAGGGCTTCCACTTCATCGGGTTCACGTATATCCACGAGCCGGATCTCGCCGGCTTCCAGTTTTCTTCGGACATCCTGGGGGCTCATGAGAGGAAGCATGATCGACTCCCGTATAGGCCGGGCACAAGGGCCCGGGTCATGCCGTCCTCCCGTTGCCGACGAAAGGACGGCCTATTTCTTGATATTGCGTCTCTGCTTGCTGGAACTTTTTTTGCTTCTGTCCTGCTTCTGGACGCTGCTTTTGCTGTTGCTGCGGCCGCTCTTCTTCTGGACGCTGCTCTTGCTTTTGCTGCGACTGCTCTTTTTCTGGACGCTGCTCTTGCTTTTGCTGCGACTGTTCTTCTTCTGGACGCTGCTCTTCTTGTCCCGCGTGTTCTTCTGGCTGACGCCGGCCTTGCTCTTGCTGCGGCTGTGCGAGATCTCGCGCACGGCCTGCTCTTCGGCATAGGCGGCCATGCGCAGTTCCTCGGCACTGAAGGCGTCGCTGCCTTCCACGCGTCGGGCTCCCATGAAGGTAGTTCTGAAATACGGGTCGTCAAGGCTGTTGATGCGCACACGCGTCCGGCGGCGGGGGCTGTGGACGAACTTCCCGTCCCCCACATAGATGCCGGTATGGTAGCCGCGGCGGGGATGGTGGAAGGCCACGATGTCACCGGCGCGCATGTCTTCCACACGGGTGATGCGCTTGCCTACGGCCGACTGCTCCCGGGCCGTGCGCGGCAGGTTGATGCCCACGCTCTTGTAGGCCCACTGGACGAGGCCGGAACAGTCGAAGCCGCCGGGATTGCGCCCGCCGGGCACATAGGGGGTACCGATGGCGGAGCGGGCCACCTGCACGGCCTTGGCCTGCCGGGGGCCGCCCTCCTCGACGCTTTCATCGAAAACGGCTTCATAGGAGCGGCGGAAGCGGGCTTCCTGCGCCGCGCGCTGGCGCTGCGCGTACCAGGATTCTTCGGGATAACCGGAAGAGCCGGACCCGGAATGGGAGGCGCAACCGGCGCTCAGGGCCAACAGGCCCATGGCAAGGGGTATCAGCAGTCTTGGGACAAGACGCATGCTTTCTCCGGGGTAAGAAATCGCAACCAAAAAGAGGGGAAGGGCCCGGGCGGCAGGGATGAAGGCCCGCATGCCGCCGGCAGAGGGACAGTCCCTGCAGGGGACAGGACGACGGCCGGACGGCCTGCCCTGCCCCAAGGCCATACGAAGCTTGGGCGTGAGTGTATTAGCACAGGCTGCTGTCAAGTGTAAAAAACTTTTTGGGAAAAATTTTTTGACCGCAGTATCGTACAAAAAAAAGCCGGGACTTTCCCGGCTTCCTCACGCGCTGGCTAGGCCTGTCCGTCCTGCGCCCGCAGGTCGCGTTCGATGCAGGCAAAGGCATTGTGGCTGTGGATGGATTCCATGCTCTCCACCTCCACGCGGAACCAGCGCACATGCTCGTGCTCCGTCAGGCGCTGGGCCACGTTGCGCACCACGTCCTCCACGAAGGTGGGCTGGGCGAAGGCGTGTTCGGTGACGTATTTCTCGTCCTCGCGCTTGAGCAGGGTGTAGACGGCGGACGAGCCCGAAGCCTCGGCCATCTCGATGAATTCCTCGATCCAGCTGAAGCCCGACATGCGCACGGCCAGACGGATCATGGTGCGCTGGCTGTGCGCGCCCTCGCGGCTGATGGCCTTGGAGCAGGGGCACACGGTCATCACGGGCACATCCACTTCCAGCAGGAAGGACTGGCCTTTCTCGTCCAGTTCCCCGGTCAGGCGGCATTCATAGGAGACTATGCTCTTGATGCCCGACGAAGGCGCGGGCTTGTGCACGAAATAGGGGAAGCAGAAGCGCACATAGGAGCGGCGCGCTTCCAGGCGTTCCTTGACCGTGGCCAGCAGGCGGCGCACCGACTGGTAGTTGATTTCGTCGTTCCATTCTTCCAGCGCCTCGATGAAGCGGCTCATGTGCGTGCCCTTGAACGAGGCGGGCAGATCCACACCAAGGTCCACCCGGGCCACGGTCTGGCGGCTGCCCTGGGCGCGGTCGCGCACCAGCAGCGGCACGGTGATGCCGCGGATGCCGACGCGGTCGATATTGATGGGGACCCTGGGGGCATGGCGTTGCACGTCTTCCATTATGCGAGATCCTGTCCTGTAGTTGTACCGCTGAAGGTGCCGTGTTTGACACCCTTGCAGGAAATGAGCTTGTCGGCCAGCGCACGCACGCGGGCGGCCTCGCCTTTGAGGAGGAGCACCTCAAGGCAATTGTGATGGTCCAGATGCACATGCAGGGTGGCGATGATGATGTCATGCTCGTCGTGCTGCATCTGGGTCAGGCGGCGGGCCAGGTCGTTCTTGTGATGGTCATAGACCAGGGTCAGCGTGCCCGCGCCCTGGCCGTCGGCCTGCTGCCACTCCTCGGCCACAAGGGCCTTGCGGATGAGGTCCCGGATGGCTTCGGAGCGGTTGCTGTAGCCCTTGACGGCGCACAGGGCGTCGAAAGGTTCCAGCAGCTCTTCGTCCAGAGAAACACCAAAACGTGTCAGTTTTCCCATTGTTCGCCCCCGTGCTGCCGGGGCACCGTCCGGCGGTGCCCGGTGGTGAATCTAGCAAAATCTTCCTGAAAATCCAGAGGCCTTTGCCCGGCCCTGCCCGGTGGCATGGCGTCTTCCGAAAAAACAGGCCGGGAAAGGGGCAGACAGGCCGGATGGCAGCCACAGGAGCGCGCCCGGCATGCCGGAAGCGTGCAGCAAAGGATCCGGCGTCCCGGCCCGGCATCCCGGCCGCACGACCGGCGGGCAATGCTCCCGCGACCGCGCAGGCAATGATGACTGACAGCCGGGGGCGAGGTGCTCCCCTTGCAGCCACAGCCCCGGCCTACGCGGGCCGGACGCGACGGCGTATCTCCCACACGGCCACCGTGACGGGCACGGGCTGGGCATACAGGGGCTCCACACGCTCGGTGAACACGCGCCGTCCTTCCAGGCCGCCGCCGTGCAGGGCCTGCAAAAATGCCTCGTACACGCCGCGCCCGGGCTCGGCCACCCAGGCCGCGCCGTCATCGGACAGCACATGGGAAAGGAAGTGCATCACCGGCGCCACGAAGCGCTTCTCGTACATGATGTCGCCGCCCCAAAGACGGAAGATGCTGCGGGGCCGCACGGCGGGCTGCCGCCAGTCCATGACGGTCCACAGGGGCGAGGACACCCTGTTGTGCCGGGCATTGAGGCTGGCGAAACGCAGGGCCTCTTCTTCATAATCCATGCCGATGACCTGCGCGCCCAGCCACTGGCCCACCATGGCCGTGAGCCCCAGGCCGCAGCCCAGGTCGAGGCAGGGGCGCCCGGCGATCTCGGCACGGCGCTCTTCCAGCCAGCGGCACAGGGCGATGCTGGACGGCCACAGCTCCGTCCAGTAAGGCAGGCGTTCGTCCTCGAAATCCTGCGGATCGTCCAGCATGGCGTTCCACAGGGTCTCCAGGTCGGCGGCGCGCTGCAGGCGCCACAAACGGCCGCAGGCCCGCACGGAGATGAAGGGGGTGTAGGCCGTCAGGCCGTGGCTTTCCTCTTCGTCCCCGGGAGCGGCCCCTGCCGCCGGAGACCCCGCACTGTTGCAGGCCAGTCCGGCCTGTTCCAGCAAGTTTCCCAATCGCGTATCCATCCCGCAAGCATAGCCTATCGGGCCCCATCTGTACAGACGGACGGATTGTGTCCTGCCCCCCCTTTTGCTATGCTGCGCCCGTACCTGCACGAACGGATGCGGCCCGCCGCAGGCTGCCGGAAGCTCTGGCGCCCCGCGACCATGCCGCCGTCCCGACGGCGCAGGAGGATATTTTCCTACAGGAAGCTTATGGGACAGGATATTTTCGACGTCATCATCGTGCTGGTCCTGACGGCCTTCGCGGCCCGCGGGTTCTGGACCGGCTTCGTGGGCGAGGTCGCCGGCCTGCTGTCCATCGTGGGCGGTTTCTGGGTCTCCCACCATTTCCACACCGTGCTGGCCCCGCACCTCACCTTCATCACCGAACCGGCCTGGCGCAACATCGCCAGCTACGTGCTGCTCTTCCTGGGCGTGCTCATCGCCGTGGGCCTGCTGGCGCGCCTGCTGCAAAAGCTGCTGGCCTTCTCCTTCGTGGGCTGGATAGACAAGCTCACCGGCGGCCTGCTGGGGCTGGCCAAGGGCGTGCTGCTCTGCGCCGTGGTCCTGCTGCTGTTGCAGAAGCTCTTCGGCGATGCCGAGTTCCTGCGCCACTCGCGCGCCCTGCCCTATTTCAATTCCCTGATAAGCCAGGTGCGCGGCTGGCTGCCGCCTGACCTCATCAGCCGTTTCGGACTTTAACCCTCCATAAGGAACAGTTTCATGAAAAGCGCTCTGGAAGAATTGCAGGCCGTCATCGAACGGCTGACCGATGCCGAGAACGGCTGCCCCTGGGACAAGGAGCAGACCCCCGAAAGCCTGACCGAATACCTCATCGAGGAAAGCCACGAGCTGGTCAGCGCCATCCGCTCCGGCAACACGGCCGACGTGTGCGAAGAGCTGGGCGACGTGGCCTTTTTGCTGCTCTTCGTGGCCCACCTGTACCAGAAGCGCGGCCAGTTCAGCCTGGACGACGCCCTGAACAACAACCGGGCCAAGATGATACGCCGCCATCCCCATGTGTTCGGTGACGTGACCTTCGACAATCTGGACGAGCAGCTCAAGACCTGGGAAAAGATCAAACGCGCCGAGCACACCGATGCCGAAGGCAAGCCCCAGGGCCTGTTCGACTCCCTGCCCGCCAGCCTGCCACCGCTGACCAAGGCCTACCGCATCCATTCCAAGGCCGCCCGCGTGGGCTTCACCTGGCCCGAGGACGAAGAAGTGGAACAGCAGGTGGAAGCCGAATGGCTGGAATGGCTGGACGCCTCCGCCGGGGACGACGCCGAGGCCCAGAAGCACGAACTGGGCGACCTGATCTTCAGCATCACCGAGATGGGCCGCCGCAAGGGCATCAAGGCCAGCGAAGCCCTGGACCTGGCCACGGCCCGCTTCCTGCGCCGCTTTGCCCGCATGGAAGAACTGGCCCGGCAACAGGGACGGGATTTCCCCGACCTGTCGCTGGATGAAAAGGACGAACTGTGGAACGCGGCCAAGGAAGAAGAAAAGGCCGCCCGTTAGCGACCTTTGCCCTTTGGCGGCTTGTGACGGTCGTGCTGGCCCTGCTGCTCTGCGCCTGTGCGCAGGACGTCATGGGCCCGCACGGCCGCAAGCCGCTGCTCCTGTCCGGGACGGAACGCCCCGACAGGGCCCCCGGCAGCCTGCTGCGCGCCGACCCCGGCTATATCCAGTGGCTGGAACGCCAGTCCATGCTGGGCAATGCCGACGACCTGGCCGCCGAGGTCTCGGGCTCGGAACGCCTGTGGGGCAACAGCGGCAGCAATGACCGCCTGCCCCTGCTGCTGGATGCCGCCCCCTGCTGGCTGGAGGTCAATCCCCACACCCTGCGGGGCAAGGCCACGGCCATGCAGTCCCTGGCACGCTCCGGCACGCTGGAGGCCTTCCGGCGGATGGGCTTCTCCGGCCTCTATCTGTCCCCGTCCCAGGAACAGGGCGCCCTCTGGCACAACCAGCTCCGCCCCGATTTCGGTACCGGCACCACGTCCCTGGCCTTCGATGCCCGCAGCGGCGATGACGAGCAGTTCGCCCGGCTCAACGCCCGCACCGCCACGTGCGGCTTCCAGCTGGGCGGCTCCCTGCCCCCGGCCGCCACGGGCCTGGGGCCGGACTTTTTCCTCCAGGCCCGCCACGCCAGCCGCTTCAGCGGCCTGTACGCCATGATGGAGGCCCCGGCCTCCCTCTGGGCCACGCTGCCCGCCTCGCCGCAGGAATGGGAATGCCTCCCCCTCAACGCCCAGCAATGCCGTGCCCTCACCGACAAGGGCCTGCTGCCCCCGGCCCTGCTGCGCGACGGCCTGCCCTGGGCCACACCCGGCGGCTGGGCCGTCACCGGCGAAGTGCGCGGCTCCGACGGCAAGCCCCGGCGCTGGCTGTACCGCTATGCGGGCAACGTGCTGCGCCCCGTGCTGCTCTGGCAGGATCCTTCGGGACAGGCCCGGCGCGTGCTCTCCGCCGCGGTCATCCGGCATACCGGCCTGCAGCAGCAGACCCTGGCCGGGCTGCACCTCGAAGCCATCATGGGCCTGGACGTGCCGCCCGACGGCGGGGAGCCCTCCCGCCGCGACAAGCTGGCCCCCGGCCTGGAGGCCCTGGACGCCCTTGCCCGCGAGATCCACCGTTACGGCGGCTGGGCCATGCAGGCCGACATCCTGCCCCCGTCGCTGACGCCCCTGATCCAGCGGGCCCCCGTGGACCTGACCCGCGATACCGTCACCAGCCCCGCCGCCGAATATGCCCTGCTGACCGGCGATGCCGCGCCCCTGGCTGCCCTGCTGCGCCAGTCCATGAGCAGCGGTGTCCGGCAGGAAGGTCTGGCCCGCGGCCTGCACCAGTGGCAGGGCGTGGACTGGCGCCCCCTGCGCGACCTGCCCGGCGGCGAGGCACTGTTCCAGCGTGCCTGCCGTCTTTCCGGCCTGCACGACGACGAATATTTCTGGCCTGCCACGCCTGCCGGTCTGGCCCGGGAAGCCCTTGGGCGCAAGCCCGACGCCGCCCCCGCCCGTGACCGGCGCGACACGGAACTGGAAGAGGCCTGCCTGCTGCTGCTTGCCTGGCGTGTGGGCCTGCCCGGTCTGGCCTTCGTGAGCCCGCAAGAATTGCAGGGCGCCCTGCCCCTGCCCAAGTCCACGCCGGGCACGGCTGCCAGTGCCGGTCTCGTCCCGCTGCTGGAGCCGGAGACCGCCGCCGGCGAGGTGGAGCCCGCGCCACTGGCCTTTGGCCCGCTTTCGGAGGAGCTGCGCCTGCCCCAGAGCCCGGCGAGCATCATGGCCCGCCTGCTGCATGCCCGCGCCGTCTCCGGCGTGGCCCGGGGCCAGCTCTTGCGCGTGGTCAGCGGCCCTGCCGGGACCCTGGCCACCGTCACCCGCCTGCCTGACGGCAGCTGCTGGGTACTGACCGCCAACTTTGGCAGCGGCAGCGCCACCCTCCGCGTCCCCCTGCCCGTTTCCGGGGCAGCGCAAGATATCGTTGAACAGACGTCCCTGACTGTCCAGGGAGGTCTGACCGTGACCCTGAACGGCCGTTCTGCCCGGCATTATCTGGTCGGAGCCGCCGCATCGCCCAAGGAGCCATCATGACAGAAAAAACTCCCGATGCCGCCAGCACGCTGGCCCGCCCTGAAGAGGAGATCCCCGTGGGCATGACGCCCTGGTCCCAGCTGGATGAGGAGGCCCGTGCCCGGGCGAGCCGACCGGCCCCTGCCGACGGCCAGAAGAGCCCGGCCCCCGGCACAGCGTCTGTGGCCCCGGAACCGGCGCCCGCCCCGCAGGCAGAGGCCCCCATCCCCATGCCCGCCGCGGAAAGCGTACAGCCGGAGGAAGCCCCGGCCGCTCCCGCCGCGCCCGTTGCCGCTCCGATGGAAGGCCCTGCCGCGGCCCCGGCGCCCGAAGCGCCCCTGAGCATGGAAGCCGGGGAAACGCCTGCCGCCCCTGCCGACGCGGCCCAGCCCGGGCCTGTGGCCGCACCCGCCGCCACCGCCGAAAAAATGGCCGACAGCAGCGAAGCTCCTGCGGAGGCCATGCCTGCTGATGCCGCCGAAGCTGCCGTCATGGCCGAAGCTCCCCGCAGCGGGCGTCGCGGTCTGGCCACCATGCAGCCCGCTGCGATGGATGACCAGATCCCGGCCGCCGACGCCGCCCTGCCGGAAGCAGGCCAGGCGCCAGCCCCGCAGGAAGAGGCCCCGGCCGCTCCCGCTGCGCCCGCTGCCGCACCGGTGGCCGTGCTGCAAGCCGGGCCTGCCCAAAAGATCTTTGCCGTGCTGGCCAAGATGGGCCCCCTGGCCCTGCTCCTGCTCCTGGCCTGCCAGCTCTGGCCCACCTTCCTGACCGGCGGCCTGTACTGCCCGCCGGAAATGAAACTCATGGATACCGTCCGCGAAGCGCTGGCCCAGGGCCAGTGGTTCGCGCCCCTGCATAACGGTGACGCACAGTTGCCCGTCTTCGTCTGGATGCTGGCCGCCCTCGACATGCTGGCCCGCATGGTGCCCCAGCTTTCGGCCTTCGTCTGGCCGGCGGGCGCCGCCCTGGGCGGTCTGGCCTGTCTGTGGGGCACCTGGGCCCTGAGCCGTGCCGCCGGTTTCGGCCCGCAGGCCGCCCTGGCATCCGGCCTGATCCTGCTCTCCAGCCTGCTCTTCCCGCAGCTGGCGCATTTCATGGGGCCGCAGGGGCTGGCCACCGGCCTGTGCCTGCTCTCCATGGCCTTTTTCTGCATGGGCTGGAAAAAGGAACACGCCTGGATCTCCCTGCCGCTGGCCTTCCTGACCTCCGGTCTGGCCGCGCTGACCGGCGGGCTCCTCTTCCTGCTCCTGCCCCTGCTGACCAGCCTCGTCCACCTGTTCTGGACCTGGCGCATCCGTCGCGCCCAGCGCCTGGACGCGCTGGCGGGCTTCCTCCTGCTCCTGCTGCTGGGTGCCCTCTGGGCGGCCGCCATCATCTTCTGGGTACAGGCCGAAGGCTACGCCCAGGCCGTGTCGGGCAAGTTCCTCAGCCTGCCCTGGCCCCTGCCCGCCTTCTGGTGGCTGGCCCCGGCGCTGGCCGTGCTCGGTCTCCTGCCCTGGCTGTTCGTGGTCACCGGCGTCAACTGGGGCCGCGTGTTCGCCACCAGCTGGAAGACCCTGCGGGCCAGCCGCAAGGAAAACAGCGGCAGCTCCTTCCTCTGGATCGCCCTGGTCTTCTCCCTGCCCCTGTCCCTGCTGGGCTCCGGCCTTGCCGGTGCCACGCCCGTGCTCTGCCTGCTGGCCATCCTGCTGGGCCGCGCCCTGGTCCGCATGGGCAGCCTGGGCAGCAAGTTCTTCTATCTGGTCATCGCCCTGCTCTTCCTGCACGCGGGCATGCTGCTGGCCGCCCTGCACTTCCCCGTGGCGCTGGAATGGCTCCGCACGTCCACCTCGCTGGCCATCCCCCAGCAGTATGAGGCCCTGCTGACCAGCCTGGATGCCCTGCCCGTCCTGGGCGGCCTGTGCATCGTCTTCGCCGTGCTGCTGGCCCGCTTCACCCGCCGCGCCTGGCCCGGCGGCTCCCTGCTGGTCTGTACCCTGTTCGCCATCATCCTGGCCCAGCCTGCGCACCTGTGGCTGGCGCCCCAGCTGGCCGGACATGCCGAACTCAAGCTCGCCGCCGCCCAGCCCCTGAACGCCGCTGCCCCCGCAGCCCCGGCCGCTGTCGAAGAAGGCACGGCTCCTGCGGCCCCCGAAGCTGGCGCCGGAACGGCCGCACCGGAAACGCCTGCTCCTGATACGGCAGCGCCTGAAGCGGCTCCGGCCCCGGAGGCCGCTCCCGCGACGGAGGGTACGGCCCCTGCCGCTCCTGAGGCCACCACGCCGGCAGAAGCCGCCCCGGCCCCGGAAACGCCCGAAGCCACCGCTCCCGCGACTGATGCCGCTGCTCCAGCCGGGACGCAGGCTGTCCCGGCCCAGGAAGCTGCGGCCACCGCTCCCGCAGAAGGCACGCCCGCGCCTGCGGAAAACGCGCAGCCTGCCGAGCCCGTACAGGAAGCCCCTGCTGTGCAGACCCTGCCCGCGGGGCCTGAACACGGCTCGCCCATCCCGCCGGAAGCTGTCCCGGCCCAGTAAGCGACCGTCCATGACCCAAAAAACACGGGGGAGAGCCTGCAAAGGCCCTCCCCTTTTGCTTTCCCTGTCTCCTCGCAGGCCGGGAGCGCCGGTATCATCCCGCCTTCGGCAGCCCTGCCCCTGTCTGCTACCGGCCGTGGGACCTTGTCCGCCCACCATCCCGAACGTGCGGGCTACGGCTGTCCCTCCGCATCCGGGGCGGCGCATCCGCTTGGGGCTCACGGACAGGATGCCCCAGCATGCGCCAGACCTGCCTGAGCCAGCCCACGCCGCCGCAACGCACGCGAATCCACCGGATCTGCCGCTGCATCATGCCGACAGGCCGGAGCAGCCAGAGATCACGGCCCATTCCCGTGCCTGCGCCAGCAGAAGGCCGGGCTTTCGTCCGCCTGCGGCCCGCGCCCAGAAAGACCTTGCCCGGCCGGGAGCAGGGCCAGTGCGTATCAGGATGGAGATCGGCTTCAGGAAGGCTCCGTGCCCGGCCGGGAGCAGGCGCGGCACAGACGGACGGCATGAAAAAAGCGCCCATCCCTGACGGGACGGACGCTTTTTTCAAACAGCGGGCAAGGGGCCTGCGATGCTAGCGGGACATGCCCTCGTCGGGCATGCTCACCTTGAGCAGGCTGCCCAGATGCTTGCGGGCCAGCTCCACTTCGGCCTTGTCCACCACGGGCATGTCCTTGGGACGGACCTGCAGGTCATTGCCTTCTTCCACGATGACAAGCGCCGCGGCCATGCGCCCCATGACGCAGAAGAAGCGCCGGGCATCCCAGCCCTTGGCTTCCACCCAGCGGGCGGCATCGTCAGGATAGAGGAAATCCGCCTTGCCCCTGCGGGCCACGGGATGGGCCTCTATCCTGTTCTCGCGGGCCCAGCTGCGGAACCGGGGCAGCACCTCGAGAAAGCGCAGCAGTTCTTTTTCTTCCACCGGGCCCTGCCCGTCATAGACCGTCGTCACGGCGGCCGCTTCCACGTCCACCGGGACGACCACGGTCAGGCCGCACAGCAGCAGGCCGCAGAGCAGCCCGCTGGCCAGCCAGCCTTGGCATCCTGTTTTTCTCATCAAGCAACAATCCTCGCTTAGTACTGCACGGCGCTGATCTTGGAGAGCCTGTCCATATTGTGGTAGGATTCCACATAGCGCAGGGTCCCTGTCTTGCCGCGCAGCACCAGGGAATGGGTCACCGCATGGCGGGCGCTGTAGCGCACGCCACGCAGGAAATCGCCGCCGGAAATACCCGTGGCGGCAAAGAAGCAATCGTCGCTGCGCACCAGATCGTGCACGGTCAGCACTTCGCGGATGTCGATGCCGGCCTCGTTGATGGCTTCCTTCTCCACATAGGACTGGGGATCCAGACGGGCCAGGATCTGGCCGCCCATCCCCTTGATGGCGCAGGCCGCCAGCACGCCTTCGGGAGTGCCGCCGGTGCCCATCATGATGTCGACTTCGGAACGCGGGTCCACGGCCATCAGGGCGCCGGCCACGTCACCGTCAGTATGCAGCTGGATGCGCGCGCCCGTGGTGCGGATGTCTTCGATGAGCTTTTTGTGACGGGGCTTGTCCAGCACGAAGACCACCAGATCCTGCACGTTCTTGCCCAGGGCGCGGGCCACGTTACGCAGGTTGACGTCCACAGGAGCATCCAGATCTATCACGTCGCGGGCCTCGCGGGGCACCACCAGCTTCTGCATGTAGTAGCTGGGCCCGGGATTGAACATGCTGCCGCGCGGCGCCACGGCCACGGTGGAGATGGCATTGGGACGGCCATAGGCCAGCAGGCTGGTGCCTTCCACGGGGTCCACGGCCACGTCCAGCTGCGGGCCGTCGCCCATGCCGACCTTTTCACCGTTGTACAGCATGGGGGCGTGGTCCTTCTCCCCTTCGCCGATGACCACGATGCCGTCCACATGCAGGGTGGAAAAACTGTTGCGCATGGCGTCCACGGCAGCGCCGTCACCGGCTTCCTTGTTGCCGCGGCCCAGCCAGCGGGCCGACGAAAGCGCGGCGGCTTCCGTGATGCGAACGATGTCAAGAGCCAGGTTTTTCTCTGGTGCTTCAGGCATGGTCTCTCCTCCAGATGCGAATGATGTCTGTCAGCGCTCCTGCGAGCGCCCCGGCGGCCATGCTCGTTCCCGCAGCCGCCTTCCCTTGGTATCGAATATCATGCGCGCCTTGCGGCGCGTCCCCCGCTCTAAGGTCGCAACGCCCGCACCGCTATGGCATGCGGTAGCGTCCGGCCACCGGCACCTGCCAGCCCGTACCGAAGGGCATGCGGCTGATGTGCAGGGCCAGGGGCTCCTGGCGGCGCTTGAATTCCGCGGCGAACAGCTTGCGGCGCACTTCCTTGCGCAGGCCCTCGTCGGCATCCTGGGGCTGGGCCGCCGTCTGCCCGGCAAAGATCAGGCTCTCCAGCACCGGGTCCAGCACGTCGTAGGGCGGCAGGGAATCCGAATCCTTCTGCCCCGGCCGCAGCTCGGCCGAGGGGGCCTTGTCGAAAATGGCCTGCGGGATGATGGTGGCCTGACGGTGATGGTTGTACCAGCCGGCCAGGGTGTAGACTTCGGTCTTGGTCAGGTCGGCGATGACGCCCAGCGCGCCCACGGTATCGCCGTACAGGGTGCTGTAGCCCACGGCACACTCGCTCTTGTTGCCCGTGTTGAGCACCAGTGCCCGCGCCCGGTTGGCCAGCGAGGACACCATGATGCCCCGGATGCGGGCCTGCAGGTTCTCGAAGGTGGTGTCACCGGGGAAGGTCTCGAACAGGTCGAGCCCCGGCGCCAGGGCCGCGGAAAAACTTTCCATGACCGGCGCGATGGGCAGGGTCAGGGTCCGCACCCCCAGATTTTCGGCCAGCTCCAGCGAATCGCTCACCGAGCCTTCGCTGCTGTAGGGCGAGGGCATGAGCACGGCCGTCACGTTGTCCGCGCCCAGGGCCTCGGCGGCCACACAGAGCACCAGGGCCGAGTCCATGCCGCCGGAAAGGGCCACGATGGCCTTTTCCAGACCGCACTTGTGGACGAAATCCCGCACGCCCAGGGTCAGGGCGTCCCAGATGGCCTCGGGCAGGCAGGCGGGACGCGGATGCACGATGCCGCCGCTGCCCGCGGTGTCCACCAGCAGCACGTCCTCGGCAAAGGCCTTGCCGCGGGCCAGT
Organism: uncultured Desulfovibrio sp.; assembly: GCA_937926875.1. Taxonomy (GTDB): domain Bacteria; phylum Desulfobacterota; class Desulfovibrionia; order Desulfovibrionales; family Desulfovibrionaceae; genus Desulfovibrio. The sequence goes on along the minus strand of CALBAX010000096.1, from coordinate 108,761 downwards.
ATCTGCCCCGTGGGATCGAAGGCCAGGCTCTGGCCGTTGTAGACGCGGCTGTCGTTGCCGCCCACCATGTTGACGGAAAAAAGATGCACATGGTGCCGCGCCGCCACATGCGAGAGCATCTGCTCGCTCAGGCGCTGCACCCCCTTGCTGAACGGCACCGCCGCCATATGGACGATGGCGTCCACGCCGCGCTGCACCAGCTCCATGAGCGGGTTGTGCCCGCTGGCGTACTGGGTCTTCCAGAAGGCGCCGTCCTCGGTGGCCGATTCCTGGCACAGCACCACGCCAAGGCGCCAGCCGTCCAGGGCCAGGATGCCGCAGGAGACGCCCCGGTCGAAGAAACGGGCCTCGCTGTCCTGACCGTACGTCTGGTAGACCTTGCGCGAGACCACCGACCAGCGCCCTTTCTGCACCAGGATGGCCGCGTTGGAGAGCAGGCCCGAGGCGTACACGCTGGCCACCGGCGCACCCACCAGCAGGGGCGGCCCGTCCTGCAGGGCATCGGCCAGCGTCTGCAACCCGGCCTTGCAGCCCTCGGCGAAGTCCTCGGCGCGCAGGTAGCTGCCCGGGGCCACGCCGCACAGGGCCAGCTCGGGAGTGACGCACAGGTCGGCGCCCTGGGCGGCGGCCTCGCGCACGGCGGCAAGGATGCGCCCGGCGTTGCCGGCCACGTCACCGGTGACGGTATTGCATTGCAAGAGGGCGATCTTCATAGACGATCCTTATTCGATAAGGCCATTCAGCGGGCCGCCCGGCGCGGCCAGGGCATCCACACGGCGTTGGATGGCGGGGTCTTCCTCCAGGGCGGGCGCATGGAAGGGCTTGATGCGGGCATCCAGCAGCAGCGGCCCTTCGCAGGACCAGTGCCGCGCGCGGACCACGGCCCCGGTGCCGTAGACGTCGGCAGCGGGGTCGGAACGGCTGAAGGCCACCCAGAGGAAATTGTCGAAGTCCGCGGCGCAGAAGGCGGCATCGTCCGCCACGACCACCAGCGGGAAGGCATCGCGCTGCGGCCAGTGGGCCAGGCAGGTGGCCAGCTCCTCCATGCGCGGGTCGGTCTCGTTGCGGCCCAGCTCATGACGGGGACCGCGCAGCACCAGGATGCCCGGCCCGGCACAGCGGGCGTCGCCGAATCCTTCGGGCAGCGACGGCAGGTCGTGCACTTCCAGCGCCAGTTCCCGGCGCTTCTCGCCCGCCGAGGCCCAGATGAGCTTGGAGCCTTCGTTGAGGGCAAAACCGGTGTAGTCCAGCGTGTCCGTGGTGGAACGGGTGATGAAGTGCAGGTCGCGTTCGAAATCGGTGCGCTCCAGCAGATGCCGGAAAAAGGCCACCACGTCCCGCGCCCGCAGTCCCGGCGTATCCTCATGCGCGGCCACCAGCACGTATTTGGCCAGGGCCGTCTGCGTGGTGCCCAGCATGTGCAGGGCGGCGGTCAGCAGTTCGCGCGGGCGGCGCTGCGCCTCGTACGGCGTGTAGCGCTCGCTGCCCAGGGCCAGCAGCAGGGGATGCACCCCGGCGGCGTCCACGGCGTGAACCTCGCGCACGCCCTGGAAGACCTGCGGCACCAGCGCGCCGGTGAGCTCATGGATGAAGTCGCCGAAGACCGTGTCCTCCTGCGGCGGGCGGCCCACGGCCGTATAGGGCCAGATGGCGCCGGTGCGGTGATGCACGGCCTCCACCTGCAGGACGGGGAAATCATGCTTCAGGCTGTAATAGCCCACATGGTCGCCGAAAGGCCCTTCGGGCTTGAGCTGCGGCAGGATGTGGCCGCTGATGCAGAAATCCGCCTCGGCCAGCACCGGCAGCGGCAGGCGGCGGCTGTAATGCATGGCCGCGCGGCAGCCCCCCAGCAGGCCCGCGAAACGCAGTTCCGACAGGCCCTCGGGCAGGGGCATGACCGCCGCCACGGTGAAGGCCGGCGGCCCGCCCACGAAGATGTTCACCGGCAGGCTCTGGCCGCGCTTGAGGGCCCCGGCATGGTGCACGCCGATACCGCGGTGGATCTGGTAGTGCAGGCCCACCTCGTCGGCGGCATAGTCGTTGCCCGCCAGCTGCACGCGGTACATGCCCAGGTTGGAGGCATCCAGACCGGGACGCGCGGGATCCTCGCTGTAGACCAGCGGCAGGGTGATGAAGGGCCCGCCGTCCATGGGCCAGCCCACCAGACGGGGCAGGGCCGACAGGGCGCAGCGGTTCTCCAGCACGGGCGCCCTGGAGGTGCGGCGGGGCAGCATGTGCGGCAGGGCGGGCAGGGCCCGCAGGCTGCGCAGGGGATGCTTCAGGGCCGCAGCCGGATCGGCCTTGGCGGCCAGCACGGCTTCCACCCCGGCGAGGCTGTCGCGAAAAATGTAGTGCAGGCGTTCCCTGGTGCCGAAAAGGTTGGCCAGCATGGGAAAGGAGCAGCCTTTGACCCGCGTGAACAGCAGGGCCGGGGACTTGGCGCGGAAGGCCCGGCGCTGGATGTGCGCCAGTTCCAGGTGCGGGTCCACGGGGACGTCGATGCGGCGCAGCTGTCCGGCCTTTTCCAGATCGGCCACACACTCCTGAAGGTTACGGTAGCCCATCAGCCGTCCTCCCCTGCCGGTTCCACCGGCGCCAGCGTACGTTCCCCCGCCAGCCAGCGGCCAAAGTCCGCCAGGATGCGGGCATGGTCGAAACAAATGGGCCGCGGCAGCCTGTCCAGGGGATAGAAGGCCGCCCGGGCCGCATCGTCCCCGGCTTTCAGGGCCGCCGCATCACGCGGGCGCCCCACGAAGACCACGCTCATGGTATGGCGGCGCGGGTCACGGTCCGGGCGCGAATACACGCCCAGCACGCCCAGCAGTTCCACATCGAGGCCCGTCTCCTCGCGCATCTCGCGCACGGCGGCATGTTCCACCTGCTCGCCGTCGTCCACGAAGCCTCCCGGCAGGGCAAAGCCGTGCGGTTCGTTGACACGTTCGATGACCACCACGCCCCGTTCGGGATCATAGATGACCACATCCGTGGTGGGCGCTGGGTTCAGATACCGGATGACGCTGTGACCGCAAGCGGGACAGGTGAGTTCTTTGTGCATGGGTGCCTCCGTGGCGCATGGTACGCCAGCAGCATGCTGGCCGCAAGCTCCATGTTCGACAGGGATTTCGGTGTCCCAGGATGCGCCCGCCTTTGGCGGCGTGCAGGCTCAGGACAGGTGCGGCGTGAAGCCCGCGGCCCGCAGGGCCTCCAGGCTGACGGCCCCCAGACGCAGCACGCGCAGGTCCGTACCGGCCAGCGGCTCCACGATGGTGGACGGCACGCCGCCTGCCGGGGCCGGGCCGCTGACCACCACGCCGTCGTCAGGGCCGGTCAGGGCCGCCAGCAGACGTTGATCCAGCTCGTCAGGCACGCGGGCGGCCGGCTGGCCGCTGATGTTGGCGCTGCTGGCCGTAAGGGGCGCCCCGGCCAGACAGGAAAGCCGCGCCGCCAGCGGGTGGGGCGTCAGGCGCACGGCAGCCTTGCCCCGGGGGTTCACCAGCTGCGGCGCCAGGGGCCGGCGGTCTTCCAGGGGGGTCCGCCGGGCGGTCAGCACCACGGTCAGCGGGCCGGGCCAGAAAGAAGCCAGCAGCGCTTCGGGGGCCTGCTCCAGCGTCACATAGGGGCGCAGCAGCTCAAGGCTGCCCGCCAGCAGGGGCAGGGGCATATGGACGGGCCTGCGCTTGGCCTGATACACTCGTGCCACGGCCACGGCCTGGTCGGCACAGCAGCCCAGGCCGTAGAACGTCTCGGTGGGGAAGGCCAGCACGCCGCCGTCACGCAGTCTGCGGGCGGCGTCTTCTGCCGTGGATATCTGACACAACGATCGAGGAATCATGACAGGGAAACCCTTGCGCCTGCTCAGTGTGGGCAAACTGAAAGTACCGTTCTGGAAAGACGCCGCCGCCCACTACAGCCAGCGCATCAACCGCTGGCGGCGTCTGGAATGTGTGGAAGTCCGGGACGGGAACCCCGCCCTGCCCCAGGCCCAGCGCAACGAGCTGGAAGGCCGCCGCCTGCTGGAGGCCCTGGGCCCGCAGGACGTGCCCCTGGTGCTGGACGAGCGCGGCATCACCATGACCTCGCCCCAGCTGGCCCAGCTGCTGCAAAAGATCGACAACAACGCCATGGGCCGCGCCTGCTTCATCATCGGCGGCGCCTACGGCCTGGACGAGGCCGTGCGCCAGCGCGCCTGGAAGCTCGTCAGCCTCAGCAGCATGACCTTCCCCCACGAACTGGCCCGCGTGCTCCTGCTGGAGCAGCTCTACCGCGCGGAATGCATCCTCCGCAAGGTGCCCTACCATCATTGATGCGGCCTGCGGGCGCTGCGCCCCCTGAGGAAAGGGACATGCACAGGGGGAGGGTCGCATCCTTCCCCTAACTGCGCGTTGTCCCAAAGGAGCCTTGCCACGAGCCGTCTCCGGTCGCCTCTCTGCTGTTGATGCCCCGGTCTCCTCCATCGCGACGGACACGGCCCAGCGGACGGCTCCCGGTCACAAGCCAATGCCGAACGGGACGGCTTTGCCCGGCAAAAAGCATCCTCACGACCGGGATGCCTTCCCCGGCATCCCCCCTTTCCCGGACAAATCACACCGGGAAGGCGCAAGGAGCCTTGAGGAGGGGGCCTGCTCTTTTCCTCAAAATATCCCCCCAGCGCCGGCCACCCTACAGTACTTCGTAGATGCGGCAGAACACGTTGTCGTAGACCAGCTTGAAATAGGGCGAGATGGCCGGGTCCTGCGGGTTGCCCACCAGCAGGCGCACCATGAGCGAATTGTAGAGGTTGGCATCCATGGCCAGCTTCTCGTCCGTGATGCGGTTGAAGAAGAAATGCACGTTGCGGCGTCCGGAAAGGAACTCCTGCCGCTGGGCCGCCGTGGCCCGCGGATGGCTGTCGAACCACTGCTGGATGTAGTCCCGGTGGGTGACGCCCGTCTCCTCGAACACGCTGATGGATGCCGGACGGATGGGCGTGGCGCTGTCGTCCAGCAGGACCTCGCCCTTGTCCAGATTGTAGGCCACGGCCTGCGGCAGGATGGACAGGGCCGCGCCCTCTCCCTGCCGGGTCACGAAGTCCCAGTTGCCGAAATTGCTGATCCAGAAACCGAGGCGCAGCATCTCGAAGCTGACCGTCACGAACTGCCGCCCTTCTCCCTCCACCAGGGCCGTTTCCGGCGAGCGCAACTTGTCCATGAGGTCCTGGGCCTGCTGGGCATCCAGCCCGGCAAAGACCTCGCTGGCCACCTCCTCGTCGAAGGGGTCGCGCCCCTTGGCGAACTGGCTGGTATAGCGGATGAGCTGGCGGGCGAAACGGGGATTGTCCGTGCCCAGCACCGCCGCCGAAAGATAGAGCGGCGCTCCGGCATTGCGGGCACCGTCGGCGATGGTGTGGCGGCGGGCAAAATGATGGGCCGCATAGCCCCAGTCCCACCACAGCCAGAGCGTGGCGCCCTCGGGCACCACGGTCTGGGCCCGGCTGAGCATCTCGGCATGGCGCCGGTTGATTATGGGGCCCTGCGACATGGCCGGGATGATGTTCACGAAGGGGGCCACCAGCAGCGCCAGCAGCAGCGCGGAGGTCAGGATGCCCGTCACGTTGAGGCGCAGCCTGCGCAGCAGGCGCTGGAGCATCCAGAACAGGGGCAGGGTCAGGCCCACGGCCACGATGGGCGCGCCGAACATGACCATGCGCCCGCCCATCTTGGTGCTGAGCAGGCCCAGCGCCGCCAGCGGCAGCAGGAAGAGCGCGCCGGGACGGCGGAAGATCACCCACACGAAGCCCAGCAGCCCCAGGGCCGCAGCCTCATGCCAGGGATGGAAATACGCCAGCACGGCCAGCAGTCCCAGGTCCTGCACTTCGGTGAGGGCCTGTCCCGCAGGCGGGTAGATGAGGGCCAGCGCCCCGCTGCCGCCCGAGACCTCGGCCTTCTTCATGTACAGGGAAAGCTGGTGGGCGATGGTCTGCAACAGCTCGCCCGACAGGAAGAGGGAGCCCACCCCCAGCCAGAGGAGGATGAGGACCCAGGGGCGGCACAGCCATTGGCGCAGACGGTACATCTGGCGGGCACGCGTCCAGCCCGCGGTCATGAGCAGGGCGCTGAAACCAAAGAACAGGGGACCGCCCAGCGTGGGCAGGGCGTAGGCCAGCGAGCCCAGCAGCAGCAGGTTGCGGCGGCCGCGCGGCGCCATGACCAGGCTCATGAAGGCCAGCAGGCAGACATTGTAACGGATCAGATAGGGGAAGACCGAATGCCACTCCTGCGTCCACCAGGAGATGACGCCGGAAACGCCCAGCAGCACCACCCATTGCCAGCGCAGGGGATTGCCCAGGCGCAGATCCTGCTCGGCCAGCGAGCTGCCCCAAAGGCGTTTGGCCGCGGCCAGGCCGGAACCGACGATGAGTTTTTTCAGGATCAGCTGGGGCAGGAGCATGTAGCGCATGGCCCAGCAGGCAGGGGCCAGGGTCATGAGCAGGGGGAAGAACAGGGTCACGAGATCCGTGTCATAGTAGCCCAGCAGGGTACGGGCCAGGAAGCCCGGCGCCAGGCTGGTCAGCAGGCCCGCCGCCACGCCGGCTTCCATGCTGCCCAGGGCCCAGACCCAGGCGTAGACGATGACCGCCACGAAGCAGGAAAGCAGCGCCGGGAACCAGAAAGCCACCGCCGCGGGATAGGTCCCCAGCAGGTCGGCCATGCCGCGCAGCATGACGGCCATGGGGTGTCCCACCGCATGGCCGAAACCTTCGGCACCGGCCACCCAATGATAGGCATCGTGCGTGGCCAGCAGCCATTCCGAGCCCAGGCGGTATTCCGGGTCCTGCCAGCAGGGCCATTCCAGCATGCGCAGGGCAAAGGCCAGGCCCAGGGTCACCAGGCCCCAGAACAGGCCGTACAGCCAGAAGGTGCGGTTCTCAGCGGTAAAATAGACGGAAACAGGTTTGTCCGTCATGCGTGCTCTCCTTTGTGGCAGGGAGGTTGCGGCAGAAAGTAACACGTATCTGAGGACACGAATAAAACGTGCCGGGAGGGGTGGCGCACTTGAGGGGAAGGGCCCCTCTCGCGTTGGCAGGGGGCCCCCTCCTCCCCAAAAATCGTTTTACCCTTCGGCTCTCCGGCGCAGGGCCCAGAACCAGCGGTGCACGTTGCCGGCCGTGTAGGCGAAGGAACCCGCCAGTTCCCAGCCGTCGATGTCCCTAGCAGCGGGCGGTTCCTCGCGGGCCAGGATCACCACGATGCCGTCGTCGGCCAGGTGCGGGGCCACCAGTTCCAGCAGCTGCGGCCAGGGCATGAAGGCCCGGCTGGTGATGCAGTCGGCCTTGCGGGCCTGTTTGGGGAAGAAATGCTCCACCCTGCCCCGGAAAACGTGGGTCCCCGGCAGGGGCACGCGGGCCAGCACCGTGGAGAGGAACAGCGCCCGTTTCTCCCGGGCCTCCACCAGCCAGCAGGTGCCGCGCTGCCAGGCCATGCGCAGGGGGATGGCGGGCAGGCCCGCACCGGAGCCCAGATCCCAGCACAGGGGCTCCTCGGGCAGGGGCAGGCCGTCGAGGAAGGCCGCCAGATGGAAGCTGTCGGCCACCAGGCGCTGCATGGCGTCGCGCCAGTGATGCGCGCCCACCAGGTTCATGGCCGTGTTCCAGCGGCAGAGCAGCTGCAGGTATTCCGCCAGCCCGGGCAGGGCCGCCTCGGGCACCGTCACGCCCGCCTCCCGGGCGCATCGCGCCAGGGCGGACAGGGAGATGTCGTCGTGTTTCGCGTTGGGCTTCATGGGCCTTGTGTAGCCTCTGGCGGCGGGACTTGCAAGCTCTGGCGCTCTGTCGTAAAAAAGACGACTTTATACCGCTTGCCAATCCATTTTTGGAGTTAGAAAATGACATCGTGTGCATTGCTTTTTCCCGGCCAGGGCTCGCAGGAAGCGGGCATGGGCCGGGAGCTGGCCGAAGCCCGTCCCGAAGCCATGACGCTCTGGAAGCGCGCCGAAGCCATCAGCGGCCTGCCGCTGCGCGAGATCTACTGGGAAGGCGATGACGCCGCCATGAGCGACACCCGCGCCCTGCAGCCCGCGCTCACCGTGGTCAACATCAACCTCTGGCGCGAGCTGGCGGGCAAGGTGCGCCCCTGTGCGGCCGCCGGTCACAGCCTGGGCGAATTCAGTGCCCTGGCCGCCGCCGAAGTGCTGGATCCCGAGACCGTGCTGCAGATCGTGTCCCTGCGCGGCCGCCTCATGGCCGAGGCCGATCCCGACGGCACCGGCAGCATGGCCGCCATCCTCAAGATGAAGCAGGAAGACGTGGAGGCCCTGGCCCGCGAGGCCGCCGTGGAAGCCGACGCCCTGCTCATCGTGGCCAATTACAACACCCCGGCCCAGTTCGTGGTCAGCGGTCACCGCGACGCCGTGGCTCTGGCCTGCCAGAAGGCCAAGGAACACCGCGGCCGCGCCATCGAGCTCAAGGTGAGCGGCGCCTTCCACAGCCCCATGATGGAAAAGGCCTCCCGCGAGCTGGAGCCCCTGCTGCGCAAGGCCGTGTGGCGCAAGCCGCAATTCCCGGTCTACTGCAACCTGCACGGCCGCGCCGTCACCGATGGTGAAAGCGCCAAGGAAAGCCTGCTCAAGCAGATGACCTCGTCCGTGCTCTGGATCGAGACCGTGCGCAACCAGTACGCCGACGGCGTGCGCCGCTGGGTCGAAGTGGGTCCCAAGGCCGTGCTGGGCAAGATGGTGCCCGCCTGCCTCAGCCATCTGGACGAGGCCGCCCGCCAGGAACTGCGGGTGGAACTGGTCAACAGCCTCGAAAGCGTGGAAAATTTTTCGGCGTAGGCACGTGCCCCGCCTCAGGAGATAGGATACATGCGCGCTACTGACGTTTTGCGCTCTGCCCTCATGGGCATTGTGGAAGAGATGGGCCTCAACTGGCCCGCCAAAGCGGTCATCGAACCGCCCCGCGACCCCAAACACGGCGACCTGGCCGCCAACATCGCCATGCTGCTGGCCCGCGAGGCCCACAAGAACCCCCGCGAACTGGCCCAGGTCTTCGTGGAAAAGCTGCCCCAGCGCTGCGCCGACATCGAAAAGGTGGAAGTGGCCGGCCCCGGTTTCTGCAACGTGACCTTCAGCCAGCACTTCTGGCGCACGACCGTGTGTGAAGTGGAAGCCGCCGGCGCCGCCTACGGCCAGAGCAGCGTGGGCCAGGGCCGCAAGACCCTGGTGGAATACGTTTCCGCCAACCCCACCGGCCCCCTGCACGTGGGCCACGGCCGCGGCGCCGCCGTGGGCGACAGCCTGGCCCGCCTGCTGCGCAAGGCCGGCTTCGACGTGGAGACCGAATACTACATCAACGACGCCGGTCGTCAGATGCGCATCCTGGGCCTTTCGGTGTGGCTGCGCGTGAAGGAACTGGCCGGCCGGCCCGTGGAATGGCCCGAAGACTACTACCGCGGCAGCTACATCATCGACATTGCCCGCGAGATGCTGGCCGAAGATCCCGGTCTGCCCGACATGGAAGACCAGGCCGGTCAGGACCGCTGCTACGAACGCGCCATGAACGAGATCCTGGACGGCATCAAGGCCGACCTGGCCGACTTCCGCGTGGAACACCAGCACTGGTTCTCGGAAAAGACCCTGGTGGAAAGCGGCGCCGTCAAGGCCGCCTTCGACGCCCTGACCGAAGCCGGGCACACCTTCGACAAGGACGGCGCTTTCTGGTTCGCCACCCAGGCCCTGGGCGACGACAAGGACCGCGTGCTGCGCAAGTCCGACGGCAGCCTGACCTATTTCGCTTCGGACATCGCCTACCATCACAACAAGTTCCAGCGCGGCTATGACTGGCTCATCGACATCTGGGGCGCCGACCACCACGGCTACGTGCCCCGCATGCGCGCGGCCATCACCGCCATGGGCAAGCCCCGCGAAAGCTTCGACGTGGTGCTCATCCAGCTGGTGAACCTGCTCCAGGGCGGCAAGCCCGTGAGCATGTCCACCCGCGCCGGCACCTTCGAGACCCTGGCCGACGTGGTCAAGGAAGTGGGCGCCGACGCGGCCCGCTTCATGTTCCTTTCGCGCAAGAGCGACACCAGCCTGGACTTCGACCTGGAGCTGGCCAAGCAGCGCAGCCTGGACAACCCGGTGTACTATGTGCAGTACGCCCACGCCCGCATCTGCGCCGTGCTGCGCCGTGCCGAGGAACGTGGCATCACCCTGCCCGCCGCCGCCACGGACGACCTGCTGGCGGCCCTGGACACCCCCGAAGACATGGCCCTGCTGCGCAAGATGGCCGGTTTCGAAGACATGGTGGCCACCGCTGCCCAGGCCCTGGCCGTGCATCACGTCAGCCACTACCTGATGGATCTGGCCGGCATGCTGCACAGCTACTACGCCAAGCATCAGGTGCTGCTGGCCGACGACACGGCCCGCACCCTCTCGCGTCTGGCCCTGCTGCGCGCCGTGAGCCAGGTGCTGCGCAACGGCCTTGACCTGCTGGGCGTCAGCGCTCCCGAGGCCATGTAGATCCTATGGCCCAGCCTTTGCGAAAGATCCGCCAGCGTATCGCTCCTGCCGAGCCCAAGAGCGGTTTCAGCTTCACGCTGCCGCCCCTGGCCGCAGGGGGCATCTGCATCGTCATGCTGGCCTGCATAGGCTGGGCCTTCTTCATGGGCTATATGGTGGGCCACGGCCAGAACCCCGGCGAAGAGATGCGGGAACTGACCGGCATCGGCCGTCCCGACAGGGAGACCCTGGCCGAGATGGACAAGGCCATGGCCGGTTCCGAAGATGCGAGCCTGCGGGACAAACTGGCCGATCTGGGCCAGCAGTCCGTGGGCGGCGCCCCTGCCGCTCCTGACGGGGATGCCGCGGCAGCCCCCGCCGCACCGGCCGCAACCGCGGCCCCGGCCGTCAAAAACTCGCATCCTTTCAACAAGCCTTCGGACAAGGGGCTCGCGGCCTGGGGCAATGCCCCCAAGGGCGCGGCACAGTCCGCCTCCGAAAAAACGGCGGCCCCGGCCAGACCCCAGGCGGCGGCGAGCGCCGCGCCCCTGTATGATTTCGTGTTCCAGGTGGCGGCCTTCCGCAATGTGGACGACGCCGACCGTCTGCGCCAGCGCCTGGAAGGCCAGGGGCTGCGCACACGCGGCCAGAAAAGCGGCAAGCTGACCCTGGTCATGGTGCACATGCGCGGCACGGATCTGGATGCCGCCAACCTGAAAGAAGAGCTGCAACGCATGCGGCTCGGCTCTCCCCTGCAAAAATCCAAAAAACAGGTGGGCGGCAAACCCCGCCCCCGCTAGTGAGGCGTGATACCCTTTATGAGCAGCATCCTGACGTTCTGCAACCGGCTGGGCGCCGCTGTGCTGCGCATGCTGGACAGTCTGGGCGCCGTGACCCTTTTCATGCTCGACGGCCTGCGCCACATCTTCTCCAGTCCCCGCATCGTCCCCCGAACCATCCAGCAGCTGTACGTCATCGGTTACAAATCCCTGTTCGTCATCCTGCTCATCGGCATCTTCTGCGGCATGGTGCTGGGCCTGCAAGGCTACTACACCCTCGTCCAGTTCGGTTCCGTGGGCATGCTGGGCTCGGCCGTCTCGTTGAGCCTCATCCGCGAACTGGGCCCCGTGCTCACGGCCATCATGCTGGCCGGGCGCGCCGGGTCCTCCATGGCGGCCGAGATCGGCGTCATGCGCATCTCTGACCAGATCGACGCCCTGGACGTCATGGACATCAATTCCATGGCCTATCTGGTCAGCCCCCGGCTGGTGGCCTCGCTGCTGGCCTTCCCCCTGCTCACGGCCATCTTCGACGTCATCGGCATCATCGGCGGCTACCTGACCGGCGTGCTCATGCTCCACATCAACGAAGGCGCCTACCTGTACCGCATCGCCAGCTCCGTGACCATGAACGACGTGGCCGGGGGCTTCATCAAATCCCTGGTCTTCGGCCTGCTGGTGGCCACGGTCTGCTGCCATCAGGGGTACACCACCCACATGCGGCGTGACAGTGTGGGCCCCGAAGCCGTGGGCAACGCCACCACCTCGGCCGTGGTCATCTCCTGCGTGCTCATCCTGGTGGCCGACTATGTGCTGACCTCCTTCCTGCTGTAGGTGACCATGAACGCCTGGGACATCTCTTTTTCTTCCCTTTCCGTAGGCTACGGCGACCACGCCGTGCTGCATGACATCAACGCCAGCCTGCCCGGCGGCAAGGTCTCCGTCATCCTGGGCGGCTCCGGCTGCGGCAAGTCCACCCTGCTGCGCCACATCATCGGCCTTTCCCGCCCCATCAGCGGCAATCTGCGCATCGGCGGCCAGGACCTGTTCAGCCTGCCCCATGCCGAGGCCCGGCGCATCCGTCGCCGCATGGGCGTGCTTTTCCAGGACGGGGCCCTGCTGGGCGCCCTGACCCTGGTGCAGAACGTCTGCCTGCCCCTCAGCGAGCATTTGCGCCTGCCCAGGGACGTCCTGCGCGAAGCCGGGCTGCGCGTCCTGCGCATGGTGGGGCTGGAAGATTTTGCCGACTATTTCCCCAACCAGCTTTCGGGCGGCATGCGCAAACGGGCGGGCCTTGCCCGGGCACTCATCGCCGAGCCGCGCATCCTGCTGTGTGACGAGCCGACCTCCGGTCTGGACCCCATCACGGCCGCGCGCATGGACGCCCTGTTGCAGGCCATGCACCGCCAGTACCCGGAAATGACCATCGTGGTGGTCAGCCACGATCTGGCCAGCCTGCGCTGCATCGCCGACCATGTGCTGGTGCTGCGCGAGGGCAGGGCCATTTTTTCCGGCACCCTGCCGGAGCTGGAGGCCAGCCGGGACCCGTACCTGCTCCAGTTCCTGCGCCGTGAAGGCGGCGACGAAGAGAGCCTGGCCGATGCCCCTGCCGACCCGCGCGTGAGCGCGGCCCTGGACAAATGGTTCAGGACCTAGGCGGGGCCGGCGGCCCTCTTCCCTGTGAAGCGTTGCAGGGGCTGTGCCGCCGCATCCATCGTCTGGTACCCGGCGAGCCGCCGACGAGAGCACTGCCTATCGTTGCGGACGCACCTTGAAGATTGCCCCTGCCGGGCGTATAACCATAGCGCGGCATTGCCGCACAAGGAAATTGCCATGAATCCTTTCCGCCAGACCGCTGTCGGCATCTTCGTCCTTTTGGGCCTTGTCTGTGTGGCCTACCTGACCATCAAGCTCGGCAAGATGGAGGTCTTCGACAGCAAGGGCTTTGAGCTTGTGGCCAACTTCAATTCCGTTTCCGGCCTGCGCGTGGGCGCAGACGTGGAGATGGCCGGTGTGCCCGTGGGCCGTGTGGCCTCCATCAAGCTGGATGACGACCTTTCCCGGCGCCAGGCCCGCGTGGTCCTGATCCTGGACAAGGACCTGCGATTGCCCGCCGATACCATCGCCTCGGTCAAGACCAGCGGCCTCATCGGCGACAAGTACGTCAATCTGGCCGCCGGCGGCTCCGAAGACATCCTGGCTTCCGGGGATACCCTGGAAGAGACGGAATCCGCTGTGGACATCGAATCCCTTATCAGCAAATACGCCCTGGGAGGTGTGTAAGATGAACAACCGTCGCACGGTGCTCGGCCTGCTGGCCGGTGCTGCCCTCACCATCTGCCTGTCCCTGCCCGGCTTTGCCCCCGCCGCCGACGCGGCCGAAGCCTCTCCGGCCCGCAAGGCCCTGGAGGTCTCCATCAGCCGCGTGCTGGACTGCATCAAGAACCCTGACTACGTGAACCCCGCCACCCGGCCGCCCCTGCGCCGCCAGATCGAGGACGAGGTCTACCACATCTTCGATTTTGGCGAGTTCTCGTCCCGGACGGTGGGCCCCCGCTGGAAGGAGTTCTCCGCCGCCCAGAAAAAGAGCTTCAGCAATGCCTTTGCCGACCTGCTGCTGACCACCTATCTGAACAAGGTGGACGGCTATAACGGCGAGCAGGTGGCCTATACCGGCGAGATCGCCAATGCCGCCAAGACCCGTGTGGAAGTCCGCACCGAGATCACCATGAAGGACGGCACCCGCGTGCCCGTGGCCTACCGCATGATGGCCAAGGAGAACAGCTGGCGCGTCTATGACATCATCGTGGAGAACCTGAGCCTGGTCAAAAACTACCGCACCCAGTTCCAGGACATCCTGACCAGCGGCACCCCTGACGAGCTCATCGCCCGCGTCAGGGCCAAGGCCGACGAGGTGCGCAAGCAACCGGCCGGCAAATAGCCGCCAAACGGAGACAGCATGCGTCCCCTTATCCTTGTCCCGCTCCTGCTGCTGACGCTCCTGTACGCCGTGCCCGCCGCTGCCGCTCCGGCCGCTCCGGCCACGGAACACGCGCCGTCGAGCCTGTACGACAGCAGCAGCCCCACCATGCCGGCCGGGGCCATCTCCGTGCATCCCTATGCCCACGAGCCGCTGGCTGACGGGGATTCGCTGGACGATTACGACAGCGAGCCCCTGACCAGCATCGCCGACCCGCTGGAGCCCTGGAACCGCTTCTGGTTCGCTTTCAACGACATCTTCTTCCTGCATGTCGCCAAACCGGTCTACAATTTCTACGAGACCGTCGTCCCCCAGCCCATCCGGGGCGGTGTCAAAAACTTCTATGCCAACATCCTCATGCCCAAGCGCCTCGTCAACAGCCTGCTGCAGTTCCGCGTCAAGGAAGCCTTCGTGGAATTCGGGCGCTTCTGCATGAACACCACCGTGGGGCTGGGCGGCTTTGCCGATGTGGCCAGCACCAAGAAGATCCTGGTGGACATCGACCCCGGTGGCGAGGACTTCGGCCAGACCCTGGGGCGCTGGGGCATCGGGCACGGCTTCTACATCGTCTGGCCCTTCCTGGGGCCCAGCTCCGTGCGCGAGAGCATCGGCTTTGTGGGCGACTGCGCCACCGATGTCTTCTTCTTCGTCCATCCCTGGGAGCTGGCCACGGCTTCCGAGCTCTACCTGCGCTTCAATGCCCTGGACGACCTGCTGCCCACCTACGAGAGCCTGAGCGGCATCGCCGTGGATCCGTACATCGCCGTGCGCGAGGCCTACATCCAGTACCGCGAGGCGCGCGTCAAACGCTGATCCGCCGTCACCTCGACGACATCCGGGGGAAGGAGCCGTTTCCGCAAGGAAAGACTGCTCGCCATGTCCTGCCGCATGACAAAACCATGGAAGGAGCCGTTTCCGCAAGGAAAGACTCCTTCCCTTTTTCAAACCTGCCGTGCCGTGTCCCTGCCGGGGACCGGCCGCCAAGCCAACAGCCGGGGAACGCACCGCCCATGAACCTGGACGACACCCTTACTCTGGAACAGCTTTCCGTAAGTTTCAGCACGGACGACGGCATCCTGCCCGCCGTCCATGCCGTCAGCCTCAGCCTGCCCCCGGCGGGCATCACCTGCCTGGTGGGCGAATCCGGTTGCGGCAAAAGCCTCACGGCCCGTGCCATCCTGCGCCTGCTGCCCGAAAATGCCCATATCAGCGGCCGCATCCTGTTCCGCGGCCGTGACCTGCGCACCATGCCCCCGGAAGAGATGCGAGCCCTGCGGGGCCGCCATATCGCCATGATCTTCCAGGAACCCATGACCTCGCTCAATCCGGTGCTGAAAGTGGGCATGCAGACCGCGGAGCCCCTGCGCCTGCATCTGGGCCTGTCCCGCGACGAGGCGCGGCAGGAGGTCATCCGCCTGTTCTCCGAAGTGGGCATCCCCGCTGCGGAGAGCCGCTATGACGATTATCCCCACCAGCTCTCCGGCGGCATGCGCCAGCGCGTGATGATCGCCATGGCCATGGCCTGCAAACCCGACCTGCTGCTGGCGGACGAACCCACCACGGCCCTCGACGCCACCATCCAGGGGCAGATACTCAGCCTCATCACGGAGCAGAGCCGCAAGCGCGGCATGGCCGTGCTCTTCATCACCCACGACCTGGGCGTGGTGGCCCGTATCGCCGACAACGTGGGCGTCATGTATGCCGGGCATCTGGTGGAACACGCCCCCACGGCCGAACTGTTCCGCGATCCCCTGCATCCGTACACGCGCGGGCTCATGCGTTCCGCACCGGGGCGCGCGGCCATGGGCATGGCACGCCTGCCAGCCATCACCGGCAGCGTCCCCCGCCTGGACAACATGCCCGAAGGCTGCCCCTTTGCCCCGCGCTGTGACGAAGCCCTGCCGCGCTGCTTCGAGAGCGCCCCTGCTGCCCGCTGCGAGAACGGCCACAGCGTGGCCTGCTGGGCGGTGTAGGTCGCCGTTGCTTTTTATGCTGAGGTGAGGCCCCTTTTCTCTGCTGCCGGTGTCCGTAACTTCCTGCGTCGTAACGGGCACGTCCCTGCGGGCCGCCATCCGGTCGCATCTCTGCTGTCGATGCCCGTAACTTCCTGCGTCGTAACGGGCACGTCCCTGCGGGCCGCCATCCGGTCGCTGCTTGTGGCAAAAGGGCCTCGCCCTTCAATTTCCCCTCTTCCAAAAACCTTCATCACGTCCACCCGTCCTGCGGGTGGATTCTTTTGTCTTGGTGGCGAGATGAGTTCCCGTGGCCCAAGAAAACGCGTCGGGATGGGACAGGCTGGCCAAAGCAGGCACCGTGTAGCCGTTACGACGAGGGACGAAAGCGATGAAGAGATGCCCCTGCCCTGAGACAAGAAAACACCCGTCGTGGCGGGTGTCTTCTTGTCTGCAGGTCACAGGGGATAAATTCTTGGGGAGGCTGCGACAAGGAGCCTCTTCCAGCCAGCGTGCTGACAGGCCAGCTCAATCAGTAGACGGGACGCGCCGGACAAGGACCTGGACCCAGCGTTCCCGCAGCTCCGCCGCACGATCGTCCTCCCCTGTCCGCATATCCAGGCAGGAAAGTTCCGGCAGCGCGTCCAGCAGGGCCCGGACGCCGGCCTCGTCCATGTCGGTGAAGTTGCGTCCGTCTGGGCTCTGGCGCTGTCCCCGGCCGTACTTGAAATTGAAGAACATCACGCCGCCGGGGCGCAGGGCCCGCTGCAAACGCCGCACGGCATCGGGCAGATCCGCCGGGGCCACATGCAGCAGGCTGGCGCAGGCCCAGATGCCGTCGAAACGATCCTGCCACGCCACCTCTTCGAAACAGAGCACAGGCACGTCCTGCCCCAGCAGGAGCGCCGCCTGCCGGGCCATCTGGGGCGAGGCGTCGAAAGCCTCGACCCGGAAACCCGCCTGCCGGAAAGCCAGCGCGTCCCGCCCCGACCCGCAACCGGCATCGAGGATGAGCCCGCCGGGACGCACATGCGGCAAAAAACGGGCATACAGGGGCCGCAGGTCCATATCATGGGATGCCGCAGCATAGCGGGCCGCGCGCTGGTCATAGAATGCCGTATCCGGTGTCATGGGTTCTCTCCCTTCCCCTCATCGTGTCGGAACGTCACTGGCCATCGGCCGGATGGCTCTGCCCCTCCCAGAACAGGGGCCTGTCCTCCCCGCTGTCTTGCCGCGAGACGCCCCGGAGGCCGGATGGCTCGCTGCCCTGCACGGCCACATCCCAGGCTTCTCCTGAATGCCCCAGCCAGGCCCGCAAAACAAAAAAGGGGGACCGAAGTCCCCCTTTGCGAGCGTCATGACGGACAGCGGAACTAGTCCTTCTTGTCCTTCTTCAGCCAGGTCATCATGCCGCGCAGTTCCTTGCCCACCTGTTCCAGCTGGTGGTTGGCTTCGTTGCGGCGGGTGGCCATGAACATGGGATAGTTGGCGCGGGCTTCGAGGATGAAGTCACGGGCGAACTTGCCGCTCTGGATGTCCTTCAGCACGGCCTTCATTTCCTGCTTCACGGCGTCGGTGATCAGACGGGGGCCGGTCACATAGTCGCCGTATTCAGCCGTGTTGCTGATGGAGTAACGCATGCGGGACAGGCCGCCTTCGTACATCAGGTCGACGATCAGCTTCATTTCGTGCATGCACTCGAAGTAAGCCATTTCGGGCTGGTAACCGGCTTCCACCAGGGTCTCGAAACCGGCCTTGATGAGGGCGGAGATACCGCCGCAGAGCACGGCCTGCTCGCCGAAGAGGTCGGTCTCGGTCTCTTCGCGGAAGCTGGTCTCGATGACGCCGGAGCGGGTGCCGCCGATGCCCTTGGCGTAGGCCAGGGCCACCTTCAGGGCTTCACCGGTGGCGTCCTGCTGGATGCCCACCAGGCAGGGCACGCCGCCGCCCTCGGTGAAGGTGCGGCGCACCAGATGGCCGGGACCCTTGGGGGCGATCAGGAACACGTCCACGTCCTTGGGAGGCACGATCTGGTTGAAATGGATGTTGAAGCCGTGGGCGAACAGCAGAGCCTTGCCGGGAGTCAGGTTGGGCTTGATGTCCTTTTCGTACACGGCGGCCTGCACTTCGTCAGGCAGCAGGATCATGATCAGGTCGCCCTGGGCGGCAGCTTCGGCAGCGGACACGGGGGTAAAGCCGTGCTGCTTGGCCAGCTCGTAGTTGGCACCGCCGGGGCGCTGGCCCACGACGACCTTCACGCCGGAGTCGCGCAGGTTCTGGGCATGGGCATGGCCCTGGCTGCCGTAACCGATGATGGCCACAGTCTTGTTTTTCAAGACAGAAAGATCGGCATCCTGATCATAGTAAACTTTCATGGCTCTTGTCCTTTTCAATGGAAAAATACTCGGTATCCCCGAGGGGGAAACTTCTATTTGGGATGCCGTGGCGCAAATGTCAAGCGTCACGGCATCCTTCAGGCAAATTTGCCGTCATCTTCCGGTGGGGGACCGTCCATGGCCCCGCCGCCGTGCTATTCACACTTTTTGGAACGGCGCATGGCCACGGAACCGGTGCGGGCCACTTCCTTGATGCCGAAGCGGTGCAGCAGGCTCAGGATGGCGTCCAGCTTGTCGTGGTCGCCGGTGGCCTCGATGGTCATCTCGCTGGAGCTGACGTCCACCACCTTGCAGCGGAAGATCTCCACGGTACGCAGGATCTCGCTGCGGGCGGGGCCTTCGGCCTGCACCTTGACGAACATCATCTCGCGTTCGATGGCGGGCATGTCGGCAAAATCCATCACCTTGATGACGGTCACGATCTTGTGGAGCTGCTTCATGATCTGCTCCAGGATCTGGCTGTCACCGTAGGTGGTGATGGTCATGTGCGAAACGCCCTCTTCCAGGGTCGGCGCCACATTGAGCGAATCGATATTGAAGCCGCGGCCGCTGAACAGGCCGGCCACGCGGCTGAGCACACCGGGCTCGTTCTCCACCAGCACGGAAAGAACATGTCTTTGCATGGCGTCCCTCCTCTACACCAAGAGCATCTCATCCAGGGCAGCCCCGGCGGGCACCATGGGATAGACGTTTTCCTCGCGTTCAACCATGACGTCGATGAAGGCCGGGTTGGGCGAGGTCAGGGCCTTGCGCAGCACGTCTTCCAGCTCTTCGGGCTTGCTGATGCGGTAGCCTTCGGCGCCGTAGGCCTCGGCCAGCTTCACGAAGTCGGGCTGGGCCTCCATGTTGGTATGGCTGTAGTTGCGATTGTAGAAGAGTTCCTGCCACTGGCGGACCATGCCCAGATGGCCGTTGTTGAGGATGACCACCTTGACCGGGATCTTGTTCTGCACCACGGTGGCCAGTTCCTGGATGTTCATCTGGATGGAGCCGTCACCGGCCACGTTGATGACCAGCTTGTCCGGGAAGGCGAACTGCGCGCCGATGGCCGCGGGGAAGCCGTAGCCCATGGTGCCCAGGCCACCGCTGGTCAGCAGGGTGCGCGGTTTGGTGAAGGTATAGAACTGCGCGGCCCACATCTGGTTCTGCCCCACCTCGGTGGCGATGATGGCATCGCCCTTGGTGATGGAGTACATGGTCTCGATGACCTGCTGCGGCTTGATGTGGCCGTTCTTGGTGTAGGCCAGCGGATGGTTGGCCTTCCATTCGTGCACGGTCTGCAGCCAGTCGGCATGCAGGCCCGACCAGTCGGTATCGGCCATCTTGGCGCGGCAGATCTCCAGGATGCCTTCCAGGGCCTGGCGGCAGTCGCCCACCACGGGCACGTCCACTTCCACGTTCTTGCGGATGGAGGTGGGGTCGATGTCGATGTGCACGATGCGCGCATGGGAGGCGAAGTCCTGCAGACGGCCGGTCACACGGTCGTCGAAGCGCGCGCCCACGCAGACCAGCAAGTCCGCATGGTTGATGCTCATGTTGGCAGCGTAGGTGCCATGCATACCCACCATGCCAAGCCACAGGTCGCCGTTGGCAGGGAAGGCCCCCAGCCCCATGAGCGTGGTGGCCACGGGGATGTCCAGTTCATGGGCCAGCTCGCAGAGGACCTCGGAGGCATCGGCCATGATGACGCCGCCGCCCGCCAGGATGATGGGCTTGCGGGCCTTGGCCAGCTCTTCGGCCGTACGGCGCAGCTGGTTCAGGTTGGGCTTGTAGGTGGGATTGTAGCTGCGCATGAAGATATCTTCAGGCCAGACGAATTCCGTACGGGCCTGCATGATATCCTTGGGCAGGTCCACAAGGACAGGCCCGGGGCGACCGGAGCGCGCAAGATAGAAGGCCTGACGGATGGTCTTGGCCAGATTGCGCACGTCCTTCACCAAAAAGTTGTGTTTGGTACAGGGACGGGTGATGCCCACGATGTCGACTTCCTGGAAGGCGTCGTTACCGATGAGCTGCGTGGGGACCTGTCCCGTGAAGACGACCAGCGGAATGGAATCACAGTAGGCTGTGGCTATGCCCGTAACGGTATTGGTGGCGCCAGGCCCGGAAGTGACCAGGCAGCACCCTACCTTGCCGGAGGCACGGGCATAGCCATCAGCCGCGTGCACAGCCCCTTGTTCATGCCGCACCAGAACATGTTTCAGTTCCGGATGCCGCGGCAACTCGTCATAAATATCAATCACAGCACCGCCGGGATAACCGAACAGTACATCAACACCTTCTTTTTTAAGGGATTCAAGGAGAATCTGCGCACCTGTGAGTTCCATAGGGTCAACTCCTGCGCCAGCAGTTATGCTCCGGCGCGATGGCTATCCAAGAGCTCCATGAGCTTGGTCTTGCCTTCAAGTTTCTGTTTCTTAAGCTGCTTCAGGGTCTGTTCCTCGGTGGGGGTACGGAAAGACTTGGCTTCCAGCTTTTCTACCTGCTTGCTGTAAAGGACGTGGTCTTCCCATAGGGATTTCAGCTCCGGATCAGTGGGCAGTAGCTGTTCGATGAGTTCAATTTCATGCTGATCCATAAGAAATCTCCAGCGTTAGATGTTCGGCGCCCACGATGGCGCCCGTTACGACAAGCCGCTGCTACACCAGAGTAGCGGCAAACTGGGCCAGTGATGCGATGACGATGCGGTTGATGAGCTGGATGACCAGCAGCACCACTACAGGCGAGAAATCGATGCCGTTGGTATAGGTGAAAGGCAACCATTTCCGCACCCGGTAGAACACCGGTTCCGTCAGGGTGCGCAGGGCGCGCACCACAGGGTTGTAGGGGTCGGGACGCACCCACGAGAGCACGGCCGCCACGATGACAACCCAGAAATACAGATTGAGGACTATGGCCAGCAGATCGACCACGGCCAGGATGACATTTTGTACAAAAAACATGCCTACTCCCATTCATTTTGCAGCAGCCCGGCAAGTTCGTCATAACCGGTTGCCGCGAGCGGGCCTTGCAATCCCCCGCCGAATGCCGCGAACACGACGCCAGCAGCGGTGGCGGCTTTCTGGTCGTTGGGACTGTCGCCCACGAAAAGCACCTGCCCAGGATCGGCCCCCCACTGTTCGAGGATCAGCCGCACGCCATCAGGCGCAGGTTTGGGGGCTGCCTCCGTCGCCGTGACTACAGGATTAAAATAGGAGGGCAACGCCAAAAAGTCCAGAACCCTTTGCATCCCTTCCGCAGTTCTGTTGGTATGGACGGCCAGACGCATGCCGTGACTGCGGGCGAGCCCGAGGAATTCCCGATAACCGGGATAGATCTGCAACAGGGGAACGATATCGCGCGAATAGATGACCTCTGTCCGTACCACTTCATACATGCGCCGGTGCATCTCGGGAGGCACGATGTATTCCAGTGCCTGCCGCGCCGTGGCCATGAACGTATAGGCATCCTGCTCCGGGGTCAGGGGCGGCAGTCCCAGGGCCGCCAGCACCTTGTTGTAAAAGATGGCGTTGGCGGCACGGGAATCGATCATGACCCCGTCACAGTCGAAGATGATGCCGGTAAGCCCGTGCGGGAAAAGTTTGCCCATCAGTCGTCCCCGCGCAGCACCACAGTGCGTTCTTCCTGCCAGCCGGGGCAGCAGCGGGGCGCGCGCGGGCGCCCGAGGATGCGCCACAGGGGGGCACGCGCCTGCAGCAGGGGCACGACATGGCCGTCCGCGTCGCACAGGCGCAGGGGGCCGTCGTCGGGCAGGGGCTGGAATCCCAGCTCGCCCTGACCGTCCAGCAGGTCGCGGCGCATGCGGCCTTCGGCCAGCAGCAGGCAGTCCGCCGGGGCAAAGCGTACCACGGCGTCCAGCAGACGGGGCCAGGCGGGCAGCAGGGAATCGTCCACATGCACGGGGCTGTTGAGGGTGGCCAGCGTGGCCAGGGCGGCTTCCGTATCGCGGGCATCGCCCGCCAGCAGGGCCGCCTCGTCGAGATCGGCAGGATCCATGTCCAGCGCCGCCTGCAAGCGGGCATTGCTGCTGCTCAGGCTGGAGCTCAGGGCCTGGAGCTCGGCCAGACGCTCTTCCTGCAACCAGCTCCAAAGCAGCATGCGCTGGGCCGCACAGGCTTTTTCCCATTCCTCGCGGGCGGCTTCCCGGGCCTGGGCAGTCTCCAGGGTGCCGTCGGCCATCAGGCCGGCGCGCAGGGCGCTTTCCGCGCTGTTGCGACGGGCACGGCCCACGTCGGCACCCAGAGTGCCCACCGGCTGGCCGGAAAGGGCGGCATCCCCCATGCGCTGGAGGTCCTCCAGACAGGCCGCGGCTTCACGCGGCGAAAAAGGCAGGGCCTCCGGCATATGCCACGGCCCCTGGGGAGACGGGGCCGCGACAGTCACGGCGCGACGGCCGGATGCCGTCAGCCTCCCGGCGGCAGGACGGGAAAATTCTTCCGGCAGGCCGGGCCACAGACGCAAGACAGGGCAGGACCCCTCCGCGGGCAAAAGCGGGGCTTCTCCAGGCAGGGGACCGCGCAGGGCGGGGACACGGATACAGAGTGCGGACATGTATCATCCTTGGTTAAGCTGGAGTTTTTAGCATACGCCACAGGGGGACACGATTGCAAGGCCAAAGCCGTCATTCCCTGACAGCTTCAGCGCTTCCCTCCCGCCCCACCCCTGCCATGGCGGCCGGAAAGACGTCCCGCAGGGGATCGCTCCTGCTTTCGGTACCGGCCTGCCGCTACCGCAACCTGCCACAACGGCGACGCCACCCCGCGGACTGTGCGTGCGGGCATGGGAAACTGCCGGCCTCCCTGTCAGAACAGGTCCCCGTTCCCTTCCTGCGGCCAACGGCAGGCACAGCCTGTCTGCCGGAAAACCCAAGGTCGTGCAGGGATTATTGTCACTGGCGACGATATGGCATATAACGCGCTTCTGGCCGTAAACGGCCCCACGCAACTTAGGGCACCGTACGACGGTGCCGAAGGAGTAGAAGATATGGAACAGGGCACCATTCGCCTGAAGACCGGTCTTGCAGAAATGCTCAAGGGTGGCGTCATCATGGACGTGACCACCCCCGAACAGGCGAAGATCGCCGAAGAAGCCGGCGCCTGCGCCGTCATGGCTCTTGAACGCGTCCCGGCCGACATCCGCGCCGCCGGCGGCATCGCCCGCATGGCCGACCCCACCATCGTCAAGCGCATCATGGAAGTGGTGAGCATCCCCGTCATGGCCAAGGCCCGCATCGGCCATTTCGTGGAGGCCCGCATCCTCGAGGCCCTGGGCGTGGACTACATCGACGAGAGCGAAGTGCTGACCCCCGCCGATGACCGCTATCATATCGACAAGCGCGACTTCACCGTGCCCTTCGTCTGCGGCTGCCGCAACCTGGGCGAGGCCCTGCGCCGCATCGCCGAAGGCGCGGCCATGATCCGCACCAAGGGCGAGCCCGGCACCGGCAACGTGGTGGAAGCCGTGCGCCATTGCCGCCAGGTCATGGACGAGATCCGCGTGCTCTGTTCCCTGCCCGAAGCCGAAGTGGCCAACTTCGCCAAGGAAAACGGCGCTCCCCTGGAAGTCTGCCTGGCCGTGCGCAAGGAAGGCCGTCTGCCTGTGGTGAACTTTGCCGCCGGCGGCATCGCCACCCCGGCCGACGCCGCCATGATGATGCACCTGGGCTGCGACGGCGTGTTCGTGGGCTCCGGCATCTTCAAGTCCGGCGACCCGGCCAAGCGTGCCCGCGCCATCGTGCAGGCCGTGACCAACTACAAGGACTACGCCCTGCTGGCCGAGATCTCCCGCGATTTGGGCGAACCCATGGTGGGCATCGACATCTCCACCATCCCGCCGGCCGAACGCATGCAGGAGCGGGGCTGGTAGCATGGCCCGCATCGGAGTCCTGGCCCTGCAGGGGGCCTTCCGCGAACATGCCGCAGCGCTGCGCCGTCTGGGCGCCGACGTCTGCGAAGTGCGCCAGCTCAAGGACATGGAAGGTCTTGAGGGCATGGTCATCCCCGGCGGCGAAAGCACCACCATCGGCAAGCTGCTGGCGGAATGGGACATGCTGGAGCCACTGCGCCAGCGCATCCTGGACGGCATGCCCGTCTATGGCAGCTGCGCGGGCCTGATCCTGCTCTGCAAGGAGATCGAAGGCTCTGAGCAGCCGCGCCTGGGCGTGCTGGACGCCACCGTGCGCCGTAACGCCTTCGGCCGTCAGGTGGACAGCTTCGAGACCGACCTGCACATCGACGGTCTGGCTGGCGGGCCCCTGCGGGCCGTGTTCATCCGCGCGCCGCTCATCAGCCGCGTGGGCGAGGGCGTGCAGGTACTGGCCCGTCTGGATGCCGACCGCGGCGAACGCATCGTGGCCGTACGTCAGGGCAATGTGCTGGCCACCTCCTTCCACCCCGAACTGACCCCGGACCTGCGCCTGCACCAGTACTTCCTGGACATGCTGGCCTGATCCGCGGCATCTGCCGAAAAACAGCGGGCCCCGCGCCGAACGTCACGTTCGCGCGGGGCCCTGTCTTTACATGCCATCGGACCGAGGCCACAGGAGATCCTCTTCTTCTCCTGCCCCCCGATCCCGCACCTGAAGGTGCGGCCCCTGCCCCTGGCCGGCATCTGGCGACCGCCCACGGGCATCCTCTTCCTTCCCTTCTTCCGCAAAAGGCCGGGCTGCGGGCCTGCATGCCCCCGCAAGGGAAAGCTTTCCTTTTCTCCCCGAACATGAAAGATTCATCCCACAGTCCCCATCCCGACCGCAGCCGCATGGCCGCGCGGGCACCGCTGCCAACCTCCGCCACAGGAGCTCACATGACCAATACCACTCTGACCGCCATCCACGGCCTGCTGGCAGGCCACGCCACGGACGACCGGAACCACACCGGCTGTACGGCCATCCTTTGCCCCCAGGGCTTCACGCCGGGCATCGCCGTACCGGGTTTCGCCCCTGGCTGCCGCGAGACAGAGCTCATGCGGCCCGAATCCCAGGTGGATACCGTGCACGGCCTGCTGCTGGCCGGGGGCAGCGCCTTTGGTCTGGCCGCGGCCGATGGCGTCATGCGCTTCCTGCGCGAGCAGGGACACGGTTTCACCATGCCGCACGGGGTCATCCCCATCGTCCCCGGGGCCGTCATCTACGATCTGGACATGAATGCCCGGCCCGGTGTGCTGCCCGATGCGGCCATGGGCTATGCCGCGGCCCGGGCGGCCTCTGCGGCGCCGCTGGCCGAAGGCGCTGTGGGGGCAGCCTGCGGGGCCCGCTGCGGCCGCCTGTTCTGCCTTTGCCAGGATGCCACGGGCAAACCGCTGGATCTTTCGGACAAAAGTGGTCTGGGCAGTCTGTGCCTGGAGCGCCAGGGCATACAGGTGGCGGCCCTGGTGGTCCTCAATGCTCTGGGCAACATCTACGATGACAAGGGGCGCTTCCTGGCGGGCGGGCGCTTCCCTGACGGCACACCTGTGCCCCATGAGCGGGCTTTGGACACGCTGGCCGGCCAAGTCCCCACCAGCAATACCGTGCTCGTCGTGGTGGCCACCAACGTCCCCCTGGACAAGACCCAGTGCAGCCGTCTGGCCCGCATGGCCGCCACCGGCCTGGCCCGGCACATCATCCCCGCGCACATGCTCTTCGACGGCGACATCGTGTTCGCACTGGCCAGCAAGCAGCCCTTGCCTGAAGGGCACGGCCCCTGGAACGAACTCCTGCTGGGGGCCCTGGCCGCTGACGCCGTGGCCGGGGCCGTCTGCCGCGCTGCCCGGCCAGAGATGTCCGCATAATGTTCACGCGATGCCGTCAGCGCCCCTCTCCCTGGGCGCACTCTCCCCTGCCCCCTGCCTTTCTCCGGCGTGTTTCCTGAAAAAACTCAACAGGCACGGGGGCACGCAAAAAGGCACACCCTTCCGCCCTGGCCGCACTGCTGCCGGCAGTCCGCCAGCAGATCCTGACCAGGAAATCAGAACCACCCGTAAAGCGGGTGGTTTTTTGTTTCGCGCCTGCCAGGCGCTCAACAGGCTAAAGCCCATAAAAAAAGCCCCCGGTTTCCCGGGGGCCTTCATTATGCAGCTATGCAGCGAGGACTACAGGGCGGCCTTGTAGATGGCGGCCACAGCGGCGTCGCTCATGATGCGCGGGTTGGTCAGACCGCAGGCGTCCTTCTGGGCGTTGGCGGTCATGGTGGGGATGTCCTCTTCCTTCACTTCCTTGCCGTACTTCTTGCCCAGGGCCACCAGGCCTTCCGGGATACCCACGTCCTTGGACAGGATGCGGATGGCCTTGATGGCAGCCTGCGAAGCGTCGGTGGGGCTCAGGCCGTCCACACGTTCGCCCAGCAGTTTGGCGATGCGGCCGAAGCGACGGCGGCTGGAGATCAGGTTGTACTCGCACACATGGGGCAGCAGGATGGCGTTGCATTCGCCGTGCGGCAGGTCATAGAAGCCGCCCAGCTGGTGAGCCATGGCGTGCACGTGACCCAGGCTGGCGTTGTTGAACGCCATACCGGCCAGGTACTGGGCATAGCACATGCCTTCGCGGGCTTCCATATCCTTGCCGTTGGCAACGGCGCGGCGCAGGTAGCGGTTGATGTATTCCATGGCCTTTTCAGCACAGGCGTCGGTCATGGGAGTAGCAGCGGTGGAAACATAGGCTTCCACGGCATGGGTCAGGGCGTCCATACCGGTAGCGGCGGTCAGGGACGGAGGCATGCCCATCATCAGGACCGGGTCGTCGATGGCGACGCTGGGGGTACAGCGCCAGTCGACGATGGCCATCTTCACCTTGCGGGAGGTGTCGGTGATGATGCAGAAACGGGTCATTTCAGAGGCGGTGCCAGCGGTGGTGTTCACGGCCACATAGGGCGGGAAGGGTTTGCTGGATTTGTCCACGCCTTCGAAGTCATGGATCTTGCCGCCATTGCCGACCACGAAGCCGACGCCCTTGCCGCAGTCATGCGAAGAACCGCCGCCCAGGGTGATCAGGCTGTCGCAACCGTTGCTCTTGTAAGCTTCGGTGGCTTCCGCAACGTTTTTATCCGTGGGGTTGGGCACGGTCTTGTCGTACACGGCATACTGCATGCCGGCGGCGTCAAGGATATCGGTGATCTGCTTCAGGATGCCCACAGCCACGATGCCCTGGTCGGTGACGATCAGCGGCTTTTTGCCGCCGAGGCTCTTCAGGCGATCGGGGATCTGGGTGGAGCAGTTCTGGCCGACCAGAGTCACGGTGGGAATGAAGAAGGACGTAATCTGGCCCATATGCATGCTCTTGACATCCGTGCTCATTGTGCAACTCCTTGGTTTGGGCATATGAACGGTCTGGATCCCCGTCCAAGCCCGGTTTGGAAACGTTTATGGATGTACTGGAATCAACATACGCGACCAGCCCTGCCATGGCAATAAGATTTTATAAAATAGATTCAACTTTTTTTGTCTTCTCCGAAAAGAACCGGGCAGGCCGGGGCTTCGCGAGGTTTTGAAAGGATGCAGATGCGCGCCATGAGCCGCAGGTACTCCTTGCGCCTGTCAAGGAAGAACGCCAAAGGCTTCGAGAAATTGCGCCCAAGCAGCCCGTCCACCAGGAACTGGCTCACCTCCCGTTCGCGCATCAGCACCAGCTGGGCGCTGAGCAATACGGCCCTGTCCGCCTCGGCCATGGAGCGCACCTTGTGCCGGAATGCCTCCTGGGCACGCGGCTGGTAGAACCAGAAATACATCAGGTCCAGGGCACAGATGATGAGGATGCGTTCCAGACGCTGGGCCTCTTCGCCGCCACGTCCGCGCAGACCGCCGGGGCGGGCCAGACAGATCAGGGCGTCCTCGCGGGGGAAGAGCAGCTCCAGCTGGGTGTAGCAGTCAAAGATGCGCTTGATGGTGCTCTCATAGTCCCAGCGGCGCATGCGCAGGTTCACCTGGCTGTCGGCATAGCCCTCGATGATGGCGGCCACGGTATCCGAAGCCATCTTGGAGATGACGGCCGCACTGGGCACCAGATACAGATGGGGATCGGCGATGCCCCAGAGCAGCAGCAGGTGGAAGAGGATGAAGTCGTACAGGGACGAGATCGGGATGGCCAGGGCGCTGCGGAACAGGTTGCCGATGGCGGCCTCGCGGGGGAAGCCCCTGTAGACATTATGCGCGAAGATATAGAAGCCGTTGACGATGTTCAGCACGGTGAAGACCACCACGGGCTGTTCCGCCACGGTCACGCCGAAGCAGTCCTCCAAAAGCCAGACGCGGATCATCACCTCCAGCAGCAGCACCGATATGCCCGTGTACATGAGCGAATCGCAGATGCGTTTGACGCTGACGTGCTCGCGCCAGTGGGTCAGGGTGCTGCGTTTGGCCCCGCGGGCGGCCATGACCATCTGGACCACGTTGCGCACACCGGTGATGCCGAACCAGATGAAAGTGCCGAACCAGGCCAGGAACCACCAGTCCTGCGTATAGATGAAGGAGACGAAGGACGGGATGAAGCCCAGCAGCACCTTGAGGCAATTGCTCAGGTTGCTGTTGAGGTACTGGCCGTCAGGCTTGGCGGCCTCGCTCTGCGGGGCGTCGGTCAGGCCGTTGCCGTGGAAGGGGGTCAGGCCGCCGAGATTGACCATGTTGCCCCGGTTGCTGACACGGCAGTCCTCACTGGCCGCCCGCCATACACGGTGGCGCTCCATGCCCAGATGGTCGCAGCCCGGCAAAAAGCGGAAATGGGCCAGCAGACGCTGCCCGGGCGAGGGGTTTTCCGGCTCGCTGTAGCGGATCTGCTCTTCCACCGGTGAATAGATGGGGATGGCGGACTGCTGGCTGCCCGACTTCTTCATGGACAGCAGGGCCCGTCGCGGCAAGGTCTCCCGGATGGCCAGGCCCATGCCGTAGGAGCGCGAGCGGCTGGCCGAGTTGCTGCCCAGACGCGACTTGAGCGGCTCGTGACGGTAGGCGGCCCAGAGCTTGGGGATGTCGCGCAGGATGGCATGGAACTTTTCCAGGCGCTCGTCGTCGCCCGTCATCTCCATCTGCCGGATCATCTGGCGCACCATCTGCTTCATGCGCGGGGCAAGGCCCTGGTTGAGCACACGCTGCAATTCGTTGATGGCCACGATATTGTTGAGGCGCCCTTCCACCCAGCTCTTCATGTTGAAGAGCTCCAGATGGGTGACGCGTCCCTCGCAGTCCCAGAGCAGCTCCACCACGTCCTCCACGCTCAGGCCCTCGGTGCCCAGGATCAGACGGTTGCCCGTGGCAAGCCCGCTGAGATAGGCGGAAAGCTCCTGGGCGCTCATGCACATCAGTTCCGGCAGGTTGTCGCACGCGCCCGGCCGCTCCGTATTGGGGATGCGCGGGTTGTGGACCGGGTTCAGCCACAGGGCCTGCACGTCGTCGGGCCCCAGATTGTCCAGACGCTGCAACTCCTCCATGGCCTCGGGATCGTCATGCCGGGCACGCAGGATCTCGGCCCGGGCCCGCAGGCTGGGCTGGATGTGCTTGTGCAGGTATTCGGCCAGACGCAACAGGGAGGCGTGCCCACGACCCACGAAATCGAGGAACTCCTCCAGCCCCATGGGCGCCACGGACACGCCCCAGAGCTGCTCCAGACGGGGGCGCTCGTCCTCGTTCCAGACCTCCAGGGTATGCAGGGCCACTTCGCGCCGCCAGTGCAGCACTTCGCGTCCCTTTTCCAGCATCTCCCGCATCTGCGGGCTGCGCAAAAAGTCCAGGAAGCCCTTGCCGGAGCTGAAACCGCGCGGCATCCAGACCAGGTTCACGAAGCGGTCATAGAAAGGCACGCTGAATTCCAGGCCGATGCGCACGGAGATGCCCACGATGCCCGAAGCATGGATGACCTCGGTGGCGGCCTCCAGATCCACGCTGTTGTCGTAGACCACCGTGATGGAGCGCAAGCCCTTGATCCAGGCGTCCATGATGAGGTGGGTGGGCGTTTTGCGGCCCTTGGTGTTCACGTCATAGACATGGTCGTCGAAGGCAAGCTGGTTCCAGGCTTCGGGCATCTCGGGCAGATGGTAGCGCGCCAGCATGCGCCGCACCACGCGCGGCGTGCCCAGGGCGGTGTTGCGGAAGTCGTGGGCCAGCATGAGCTGACGGGTCTCGTCGCCGTGGGCGCGCACCATGTCCTTCATGATCTGCATGAGCGCACGGGCGGTATTGCGGCGCAGGGCCGAATGAGCGCTGGTCAGCACTTCATCATACAGGGTCTGCAGGGCCAGCAGGCGGTCGCGCGAGCCGCCGACCTCCAGATTGCGCAGCAGGTTGATGACGGCATAGGCCATGCGGGAGGCCGGAGAGGTGACCAGCTCCTTGATGCCGTGGGGATGCAGCTCGGGATTGAAGAGATTGTCCCGCGAGGGCACGTTGGGCGCTTCGAGGATGCGGTTGACCAGGACGAGGATGTCCCTGTCCTGCCTGTCAAAAAAAATACGGTCGATGAGTCTTGCCACGGCGTCTCCCTTTTCTTTCTGCCTGCTGCCCGGGGCAGGCAAAGCAGGCTAACGGACTATGCCAACAAAAATAAAAAACCGCCACCATCTGCCAGAAGGCAGACGGTGGCGGCGGTTTCGCTGAAGAACGGCCCTGGCCGCTGCCTGTTAGATGAATTCGTCCATACGTCCCGACTTGACCTTCTGCAACAGACGTTCTGCCGCGCCGCGCTCCACGTCGCTCATCTGCGGGAGCTTGCGGGCGATCAGGCGTTCGCCCACCTCACGGGTATAGGGCGTCGCGTAATTGAGCAGGAACTCTTCGAAGGAAGCGATGGAGTTGGGGCTGCACTGGCTGCGCATGCCGCACTCGTGCACCATGCCCATGAAGTCCGCACCGCTGCGGCCCAAGCGGGGACAGGCGGTACAGAACGAGGGCAGGTGCTCGGCCTCTTCCATGAGGAAGCGCACCACTTCGTCCAGGTGGGTGTCTTCGCCCAGCGGGAAGGGGATGCCATCGGGACCGGGCTTGTCGCTCCAGGTCTCGTAAGCGCTGCCCACGCTGCCCGTGAACACCTGGGAGACACCGCTGCTACAGGCGTCACGCCACAGGCCGGAAGGTTCGCGCGTGGTGACGACGATGCCCGCATGGGGCACGGCCAGGCGCATGATGGCCACGCAGCGCAGGAACTCGTCGTCCGAAAGCGGATGCGGGGGCACGAACAGGCTGCCCGGCGCAGGACGCAGACGGAACATGCTGACGGTGTGGCCGCCGGCGCCGAACAGGCGGTTGAGATGGGCCACATGCAGCATGGTGGCCAGCACATCGAACTGCCAGGGCGCAAGGCCCAGCAGCAGGCCGAGGCCCACATCGCGCACACCGGCACCCAACGCCACCTCAGGCGCGTTGAGGCGCTTCTCGTAATGGCTCTTGGGCCCGGCCACATGGGCGGCCTTGTAGTAGTCGGGGTGGTAGGTATCCTGATAGATCAGGACGTTGCCCACATCCGCATCCAGCAGCACGCTGTACTGGTCGGCGTTCAGCGGCCCCACGTTGACGTTGACGCGGCGGACTTCGCCGTGACCGTCGAACACGGTGTACATGATGCTGATGGCTTCGGCCAGGTACTCCACATCGGCATTGGGCAGCTGGCCGGAGACCAGCACGATGCGCTTGTGCCCCTGACGGATCAGCTTGCCGGCGGCCTCGCGCATCTCGGGCGAGGTCATGTACTTGCGCTGGATGAGCGTATTGCTCTTGCGGTTGGCGCAGTAGAGGCATTCACTGCCGCAATGGTTCGAGATATGCAGCGGAGCGGTCAGCACGATACGGTCACCATAGGCCTTCTGCTTGACCGCATCCGCCGTTTTCATCATCAGGGCGATGTCTTCGGGATCCGTCACCCGCATGAGAGCTGTCGCTTCCTGAATGGTCAGTGACTTCAGAGCCAGAGATTTGTCCAGAATATCCCGGAGCTCCGCCTTGTCCGGTGCAGCCGTACGACTGAGCGCGTTTTCGATGAACCGGGTGTCAAGCCATGCAGGCAGCTCGTATGCAGACATAACGTATCCTTCCAAGAATGTCCCAAGGAGTTGCATCCCGCCCCTGTGCAACCCATACGCAGGGGCGAAATGCGAGTACACGTTTCCTGAGCAGGAGACTTAGCACAAGTTTCATGACTTGCCTAGTTCTTTTTTTCACAGAAAAACGCCCTGCAGGATGGAAAACGGAACGAAAATAGTAAAAACTTTTTCATACCATTATTTTTATCTTTTAAAAACAACGTCTTGTTAAATTATATTTTTTTACTATCAAAATTGTTCGATTGCTCAATTTTTCTCCGGAAGGCGCCCCGGGTGCTTGTGGCCCCTTCGTCCCCCTGCTAGTATGCCGCCGGGAGCCCGACATGAAAAAAAGCTTTGATATCACCTGTCTGCTGTGCTTGTCCATCCTGTTGTCCGTTTTTTGCCTTTCCGCCGCCCTGGCCGCGCCGTCCAGCGAGGCCCCGGGCCTGCGCGTGGCCCTGCTGCTGGAAGACACGGCCCCCGACCAGGGCTGGAACGATCTTTTGCGCCAGGGCCTGGAACAGGCCCGGAAGGAACTGGGCGTACGCACCGCCGTGGTGGTGGCCCCGCCCCAGGGCAGCAACGGCCTGACACAGGAGCGCATCTTCCAGGCCACCGCCCGGCAGGCCGACCTCGTCCTGCTTTCCGGGGCCCGGCTGCACGAGATCCTGCGCGACAATGCCGCCAACTTCCGGCAGACGAAGTTCGGCTGCATCGATACGGGCATCCGTGCCGCCAACATCATGTGCGTGACCTTCGCCGACGAGCAGGCCGCCTTCCTGGCCGGGGCCCTGCTCTCCCAGCTGCACCGGCACGGCCTGCTGCCCGCCCCGGGGAGGCGCGCCAACGGCGATGAACTGGCCCTGGGCTGGCTGGCCGGGGAAGACGACCCGCAACTGAGATCCATGCTCAACGGTTTCGTGGAAGGTGTCCGGCTGGAAAGCCCGGGCGCACGCGTCATCAACGGCGTGGCAGGCAGCTACAGCTCTCCTGAAAAGGGCCGGGCCAAGGCCGAAGAACTGCTGGGGCTGGACATCAACGCCCTGGCCGTGCTGGCCGGGCGTTCGGGGCTGGGCGCCGTGGAAGCGGCCATGGCCCAGGGGCGTCCCCTGGTGGGCGTGGACAAGGACCAGCAGGCCCTGGCGCCCAAACTGATGCTGACCAGCATCATCAAGCGGGCCGACCGCGCCGTGTTCGAGATCGTCAAAGCCACGGCCCAGGGGGCCTTTGCCGGTAACGAGATCATCACCTATGACCTGGCCAACGGCGGCGTGGACATCGTCCCGCCGCAGGTCTGGGCCCGTCATGCCGGTGTGCGCCTGCCCGCCGCCATCGAACGCCGTCTTGGCGAACTGCGCCTGGAGCTGACGCGCGGCGGCATCCGCCTGCCCTCCCTGCGCGACAGGACGCTCTGCAACTGCCGCTAGCGAGACCATTCATCCGTCAAAAAAGGCAGCCCTCCGGTCCGGCCGGAAAGGCTGCCTTTTTTCGCGACACCGTCATTGCCGTGGCTTCCTGACCGCCACAGCGGCGCCGGATCAGAAACGCAGCGTGAAACGGGGATCGTCCCCCCGCACCTCCACCTTGATGAAATCCGCCTGCTGCCCACGTGCCGGCCGGGCATCCCCTTCCAGCTCGAAGACGTCACGCACCACCCAGAAGCGGTGTTTCTCGCCCGGCAGCTCCACGGACGCACCGCCGCCCACTTCCACATGCAGGTAGAACACGGGCTCCCAGGTCTCCAGGGTCACGGTCTGCCTGCTGTGCGGGCCAAAGTTCACCCAGCCTTTCGTGACCCACACGCCGTCCGTACGCAGATAGCGCAGGGCCAGGCTGCCGCCCAGGGCCTGGCTGTTGTCGATGTGGATGTCCAGGGCCGCGGCCGGAAGGACACCGCCCAGCAGGAACAGCACGAACAGGCTGATCCCCAGCATCTTCTTCATGGCACACCTCCTCGTGTGTTCAGGTCATCGCTACGGCAATCTCTGGCACGCCGCAAGAGACCGCTCCGTTCAGGCAGGGCCCTCCGGGCCGGGGCGCCGGTGCTGCCCGGCAAGGGCCGCGTAGACCTGCGCCGCGTTGTAACTGCTGCGCACCAGCGGTGCGGAGAACACGAAGAGGATGCCCAGCTCCCGCCCCCTGCGGGCGTATCCCTCGAACACGTCGGGATGCACGTAGCGCTCCACGTGCGGGTGACGGCGCGACGGCCGCATGTACTGGCCGATGGTCACGATATGGCACCTGATGGCGGCCAGGTCTTCCAGCACCCCGCAGACCTCTTCGTCGGTCTCGCCCAGGCCCACCATCAGGCCGCTCTTGCAGATGTGGCCGCCTTCCCTCACCCGCCGCAGCAGCTCCAGGCTCTGGGCGTAGTCCGCTTGCGGCCGGATGCGGGCATAGTGCGCGGGCGGCGTCTCCACATTATGGTTGATGATGTGGGGCCCGGCCGCCATGACCGTACGCAGGGCAGCTTCGTCCCCCTGGAAATCCGGGATCAGGACCTCGATGGTGGGACAGGGATCATTGCTCCGGCGGATGGCTTCGATAGTGGCCGCGAAATGTGCCGCGCCGCCGTCAGGCAGGTCGTCGCGCGTCACAGAGGTCACCACGGCATGGCACAGGCCCAGGGCCGCTGTGGCCGCGCCCACGCGGGCGGGCTCGCCCGGGTCGGGCTCGCGGACCGTGCCCTTGCCGATGTTGCAGAAGGCGCAATTGCGGGTGCAGGTATCGCCGAGGATGAGGAAGGTGGCGGTCTTGCGGGAATAGCATTCGAAAATGTTCGGACACCGGGCGCTCCGGCAGACCGTATGCAGCTCCATGTCCCGGACCAGCGCGCCCGTGGCGGCATAGGTCGGGCTACAGGGCAGCTTCACGCGCAGCCACGGGGGGATGCGCAATGAGGGCCTGGAATTCTCGGACACAGACATCTTTGACCTCCTGGAGGGAAAGGGAATCGTCGTCCCGCTCGCGGCAAAGGGACGTGGCCCGGGCATCGGCAAGGCCGCACAGGGTGATGGCATCGAAGAGCGAGAGGTCGCGCCCCACATTGAGCGCGAAGCCGTGGAAGGTCACCCAGCGGCGCACCCCGAGCCCCAGGGAGCACAGCTTGCGGTGCCCGATCCAGACCCCGGGACGTCCGGGCCAGCGGGCGGCCTGTACCTGGAAGGCGGCCGCCGTGCGGATCACGGTCTCTTCCAGCAGGTGGACGAAGCCGTGCAGGCCGTTGGTCCGTCTGCCGATGCGGAAAATGGGGTAGACCACCAGCTGGCCGGGGAAATGGCAGGTGATGTTGCCGCCGCGTTCCGTCTGCACGACGTCCACGCCCCGGCGGGCCAGCTCTTCCCGGCTGCAATGCAGGTTTTCCTCGCCGCCGTGCCGCCCAAAGGTGATGACCGGCGGGTGTTCCACCAGAAGGAGCGTATCCTCCGCGCCGCGGAGGACCTCCTCATGCCGGGCATGCTGGACGGCGAGCGCTTCCCGGTAGGGCATCCTGCCCAGATCGATGATGCATGTCATAGCCAGTACCTGCTGCACATCGTGCACGCGTAGGATGTCGTCGCCCCGGACAGGGCCCCCTGCTCCCCGGCCACGTGACGCGCCTGCGCCACGCAGAGCCAACGGACAGCCAGGCCTTCATTCTTCCCTGTTTTTCCCCTTTGTTGTCAACGGGTTCAGGAAGATGTCAGCAAAAGTTTTTTTTCACACCCGGCAGCCCCTTTTCAAGGCAGACGAAAGGGCCTACACATTGCCTGTGCGCTCAAACAGTCTTGGAGGGCGCCATCTGCTTTCACCGAGGATACGTCATGGAACTGACCATCTCCACGCCCCGCCTGGCCGCCGCCCGCATCCTGCCGCGCACGCCCCGGGCTTTCTACCGTACCGCCATCAATGCCTTTTTCTTCGTCATGGGCATGGTCTTCGCCTCCTGGGCCGTCCGCATCCCGGACATCAAGGCCGCCCTCCAGATGAGCGATGCGGCCCTGGGCAGCGTCCTGCTGGCCGCCCCGCTGGGCGAGATGCTCTCCATCGCGCCCACGGCCTGGCTCATCGGCCGCTTCCGCAGCCGCCGCGTCATCATGCTGGGGCTCATGCTCATGCCCTGCGCCCTGCTCTCCCTGGCCCTGGCCGGCAGCCCGCACTGGCTGGCCGCTGCCCTGCTGGGCTTCGGTTTTGCCAACAACATGCTCAACATCTCCCTCAATGCCCAGGCCGTGGGCGTGGAGACGCTCTACGGCCGCAGCATCATGGCCACCTTCCACGGCATGTGGAGCCTGGGCGGTGTGGCCGGCTGCCTCATCGGCTCCATCGTGGCACCGCTGGGCGTGGCGCCTCTGCCCCACTTCGCCGCCATCCTCGTCATCACGCTGGCGACGCTGTGCTGCCTGCGCACCTGGACCATGCCCCGGGAAGTGCGCATCGGCGCCGCAGCGCCCGAGAGCGGGCCGCGCACCTTCCGTCCCGACCTCTACCTGACCCTGCTCGGCTGCATCGCCCTGGGCAGCATGGCCACGGAAGGCGCCATGTATGACTGGAGCTCCGTCTATTTCGCCCAGGTGGTCCAGCCGGGCGGGAGCCTCATCCGCGCCGGCTACCTGGCCTGCATGTGCGCCATGGTCACGGGCCGCCTGCTGGCCGACGGACTGGTGAACCGCTTCGGGGTCACGCCCGTGCTCCAGCTGAGCGGCCTCTGCATCGCCGCCGGCCTGAGCCTGGCCCTGCTCTGGCCCGACCTGCTGCCCGCCACGGCGGGGCTGGCCCTGGTGGGCTTCGGCATGGCCTCCGTGGTGCCGCTCTGCTACAGCCTGGCAGGCAAGTCCACGCGCGTGCCGCCCAGCGTGGCCATCTCGCTGGTCTCGTCCCTCAGCTTCCTGGGCTTTTTGGGCTGCCCGCCCATGGTGGGCTTCCTTTCCCACCAGTTCGACCTGCGCTGGGCCCTGTCGCCCATCGTGGTGGTGGGCGTGGCCATCTTCTGCCTGGCGCCGCTGGTCCGGCGCATCAAGGCCTGAGGGAAGGACGTTTTCGGGGAAGGGCTCTTGGGGAACGATGCCCGCAGTTTTCTCCATGGCAACGGGCACGGCCTGCGGCCGTCTTCGGCCGCCGATCCCTGCAAAGGAGGGCGTCGTCCCTCCGGGCCCTCCTGCTTCCAAACACGTACGGGAGATCCCGCATCCCCTGGGGACAAATGATACGGGCCGGTCTCCCGAATCTCCTGGCAAACACCAAAAGGCAGGCACACCATCGCGGCGTGCCTGCCTTTTGTTTTGCGGATATGCAAACGTTTCCCTAGCGAGGGCTGCCGTCAGCACGACGCTCGAAACGGGGCACGGCCAGATGGCAGCCGCCCCTGCCCGTACGGCGGGCAAAGTCCTGATGATAGGCCTCGGCCTCGTAGAAGGCCCCGGCCTTTTCCAGGCGGGTCACCACGTCATAGCCCAGGCTGCGCAGCTCATCCATGAGCTTTTGGGCGGTCAGCTTCTGGGAGTCGTCCAGCCAGAAGATGGCGGAGCGGTACTGGCTGCCCACGTCCGGTCCCTGCCTGTCCAGCTGGGTAGGGTCGTGGATCTCGAAGAAACGGCGCACGATGGCCTCATAGCTGATCTTTTGGGGATCGAAGCGCACCAGAACGGCTTCGGCATGGCCGGTATCGCCCCGGCAGACATCCTCATAAGAAGGCCGGTCGGTATGGCCGCCCGTGTAGCCGGAACGCACGTCCAGCACACCGGGGAGCCTGCTCAGGGCGTCTTCCACGCCCCAGAAGCAGCCGCCGGCCAGCACGGCCACCTGGGTATTGCGCACCAGCTCGTACAGGGCCAGGCCCAGCTTTTCCTTTTCGCTGCCCACAGGTGCGAAACTCATGGACAGGGAATTGACACAATGGCGGGTGTTCTTGGCCGTCAGGCCCTCACCCTCAAAAACATGTCCCAGGTGGGCGCCGCAGTGCTCGCAGACGATCTCCACCCGGTGGCCGTCGGCATCGGGCTGGCGGCGCACCATGCCCGGCAGGGCATCATCGAAGGCAGGCCAGCCGCAACCGGAATCGAACTTGTCCGACGAACGGTACAGGGCCACACCGCACTGACGGCACAAATAGGTCCCGGCGGCCGCGTTCTTTTCGTATTCACCGGACCACGGGGCTTCCGTGGCCTTGCGGAGGATGATGTCCGCCTCGCGGGGCGTCAGGGGCGGCACTGCGGCATCGCCGCGGGCAATGATCCGGAATCCGTCATTATTCATGGGGGCTTTCTCCCGTAAGGGGTCGAAGGTGGGGCGGGAAAGTTCCGCAGCCGCAGCACCGGTCCCGGAAACGGCCAGGGCCAGCAGCAGGATGAACAAGGAAAAGGCGCGTCGCGCGCAGGGATAGCCGTACATGGCACCTCCTATCAATACAAATTATCAATATTAATATAATGGTGCCCCCAGAGAAAAGCAAGCCCGGCCAGGACACAAAAAAGGGAGGCCCACGCCTCCCTTGCATAAAACGATGCCTGTTCCTGCCATTGCCGTCCTTTGCGGCAGAGCCGCCGCATCGGGGACGGCGTACGGCTGGCGTCCCGGCAGGGACGGTGAGCCTTACTGCCGCTCGCCGTAGCCGTGCGGATGTTCCCGGTGCCAGCGCCAGGCCGACTCGATGATGGCTTCCACGCCCAGTCGGGGCTGCCAGCTCAGCACCTGCTGCGCCTTGCGGGCAGCAGCCACCAGACGGGCCGGATCGCCCGCGCGCCGCTGCCCCATGACCACGGGGATCTCGTGACCGGTCACCTTGCGGGCACAGTCCACGATCTCGCGCACGGAAAAGCCCTGTCCGTTGCCCAGATTGCAGATGAGGTCGTCACCGCCGCGCTGCAGATGGTCCAGGGCCTTCACATGGGCGTCCACCAGGTCGGTGACGGCGATGTAGTCGCGGATGCAGGTCCCGTCGGGCGTGGCGTAATCGTCACCGAAGATGGTGACATGCGGCCGCTGGCCCAGCGGCACTTGCAGCACCAGAGGGATGAGATGGCTCTCGGGGCTGTGGTCCTCACCGATGCTGCCGTCGGCCAGGGCCCCGGCCACATTGAAATAGCGCAGGGAGACATAGCGGATGCCGTGGGCCGCCGAGACCCAGCGCATCATGGCTTCCATCATCAGCTTGCTGTGCCCGTAAGGATTGGTGGGCCGGGTGGGGGCATCCTCGCTGACGGGCACGCTTTCGGGCTCGCCATAGACAGCCGCCGAGGAAGAAAAGACGATGCGCCCCACGCCATGGTGGACCATGGCTTCCAGCAGGCTCTGCATGCCGCCCACGTTATTGCTGAAATACTTGAGGGGCTTGGCCATGCTCTCGCCCACCTGGGAATCAGCGGCGAAATGCATGACGCCGTCGATGCGGAAACGGCGGAAGATGTCATCCAGACAGACGGCATCGCGGATGTCGCCCTGAACGAAGGCGGCCTTGCCCGCCACAGCGGCGGCATGGCCCGTCTGGAGATTGTCCACCACCACGACTTCCTGACCTGCCGCTGCCAGGGCATGGACCGCGTGGGAACCGATATAGCCCGCACCGCCGCAAACAAGGATCGCCATACTGACCTCCACGACAAAGATGATGGCGGCACGCTACGATGTTTGCCTGCGGCTGGCAAGGCCGGGGATACCAAAGGACACGAAAAAGACGGGGCCGGACATGAAAAGAGCGCGGAGTCCATGGCCAGACTCCGCGCAAGGCACAGGACGCGCCCCGGCGAAGGCCGGGGTCCCTTTGCGGCTACAATGCTGCCAGAACAGCGGCCGCAAATTCCTGCACGGCGTCAGGAGCATCGCTGACCGTGCCGTCAACTTTCAGCCCCTCGGCCACGACCTGCGCACCCAGGTCTTTGCCCTTGGCCTCGATGGCGTCCACCGCGCCGCAAAAATGCGTGTAGGAACTGTCGCCGGAGGCAAAGGCCGCCAGCTTGACGCCCGAAAGGCCCATGGCTTCCATGTTTTCATAAAGAGGGATGAAATCGTCCTGCAGCTCCAGCTCGTCGTCGCCCCAGGCGGAGCAGCCCAGCAGCACGGCGTCATAGCCTTCGGCCAGACCGGCGGCATCCACGTCGGCGGCGTTTTTCAGCGTGACGTCATGGCCTGCGGCGGCGATGATCTCTTCCAGTTTCTGGGCGATGCCCTCGGTATTGCCGGTGCTGGAACCAAAAACGATCAGGACTTTGCTCATGACAACTCCCTGGCGGCATGGCCGCCGTTGGATGTTAGAAAAAGAAATTCAATTTCAAAAAGAAGCTATAAAAGAACAGGCCGTCCGTCAAGCGAAAGACCGTCTCTCGACGGAAAATATTTATATCCAGGCAAAAACATTATCCTTCCATCCTCCCATACCCGGCCGGGGCCCATCCACGGCCTGATGACCTCGCCTGCCGGCACCGTCATGCCTATCCGGCTCCACCCGATCGCGTAGCGCCGCTGCTGCCCGGATGTGTCCCCATTCCGTGGGCTGCGGTACCTGCTCCTGCCACCGCGACTGCGCGCCAGCACGTTTCGGAGGTCGCTGTGCCGACATGGCCGCAAGCAGTATCGCCTCTTCCAGGCCAGGTACGGAAACGGTGCCGCTCTCCCCTTTCCCGATCACGAGACGAAATCGCTCCCCGCAAGCCGAAGACGGGGACCTGCCATCCGCACCAGAGCAAAAGTTTTACGGGGAGAGGGGGCCCGGGGGAGGGGGACGCTTTTTCAAAAGCGCCCTCCTCTCCCGGAAAATATCCGGCCTCCTCCGTCAAAAACTATGCTCCAGCTTCCGCGTCCCCGCCGGCCTCTTCCGGAGCAGGCCCGGCCAGGGGCGCGTCGGCCACGGAAAGGTCAGGCATCTGCCACTGCCCGGGCAGGGGCGCCGTGAGCTCGGCCTTCTCGCCCACATAGGGATTGAAGTAACCGAAGCGCAGCCAGGGACAGAGCTTTTTCAGGCGCTTCATGAACAGGCTGAGGCCCATGACGGGGCCGTGGTCGATGCCGCGCATGAGGCCCAGATACCATTCGGGGTCGATGTTGAGGTTGCGCCACTGGATCATGCTCACGCCGTTCTCGCCCACCAGACGGGCCAGGGCTTCCAGTTCGCCTTCGCTGTCGGTGACACCGGGGAAGAAGAGCAGGTTCAGCGAGACCCAGAGGCCGTTCTGCCGGGCCACGGCGATGGAGCGGCGCACGTCGTCGAAGCTGTAACCATGGGGGCGGTAGTAACGCTCGTAGACTTCGGGCCGGGCGCTGTTGAGGCTGACGCGGATGCTGGAAAGACCCGCCTGCGCCAGACGCTCCACGGCCTCGGTGCGGGAGGCGTTGGTATTGCAGTTGACCGTGCCCACACCGCCCCGGCTGCGGAACAGGCGCACGCTCTCCACCAGCAGGTCGGGATTCATGAGGGGATCGCCCTCACAGCCCTGCCCGAAGGAATAGATGGGCGTCTTCGTCTCGCGGCTGGCATGGAAGCTCATGACCTCCACCAGTTCTTCGGGGGTAGGCGTGAAGGTCAGGCGGCACTGGGGCGTCACGTTGATGGGCGAGTCCTTGTCCTGCTCGGAGATACAGCCCACACAACGGGCATTGCAGGTGCGCGAGCTGGGCAGGGGCGCCTCGAAGCGGCCCAGGGCGAAGTTGCGGGCCGCCGGGCAGTCGTACTTCATGACGCAGTCTTCGAGGATGTGGCCCACCAGCCGGTTCTTGGGGAACTGGCGCAGCAGGGCGCGCACGTTCTTTTCGATGCGGGAACGCGGGATATGACGGAACTCCTGACGCTGGTCGGCATCCACCTTGCGGGCACAGATGTAGAAGCGCCCCTTGGCGAAGCCCACGGCGCCGTAAGCGAACAGGGGCAGCAGGGGGGCGTCGGCATCGCTGGTGTAGGCCGGGTGGGCGGAGAGCGTGTGGGCCGGAGCGGCAAAGGCGGCCACGGCCAGGTCTTCGGTGCTCTCGATCTCGCCGGTCCCGGGATCCAGGCCCACGGCCCGGCGCCCGGGCAGGAGGAAGAGCTCGCTTTCCTCGGGCAGGGGCATGAGTTCGTCAGGACGGGGCGTGCCCCATTCCTCGCCGCGACGGCAGACCATGAGCAGGTCGGGATCATCATAGATGTTGCCCTGGGCATCGGCCATGACCATATGCGGTTCGATTTTTGCTGTTGCCATTTTCCTTCCTTGCGGCATCTTGCCCTGCCGCGTCCGAATGTATATAAGCGGAGCTGCGGCCAGCCCCGGAAACATGGGCGCGAAGGCCGCCAGAATATCCGCGAGGCCGCCCCATGTTTTCCCTGATGCTCTTTATCTTTCTCTGCTTTCTCGGCATGCTTGCCGTACAG
This sequence comes from uncultured Desulfovibrio sp., assembly GCA_937926875.1. Taxonomy (GTDB): domain Bacteria; phylum Desulfobacterota; class Desulfovibrionia; order Desulfovibrionales; family Desulfovibrionaceae; genus Desulfovibrio. The sequence continues at coordinate 65,890 of CALBAX010000096.1, read as the reverse complement.
TTCTACATGCTGCGCAGCCAGGAACGCCTGAACCGCGCCCTGCGCGACGAACATGCCCAGATGCGCGTGCTGCTGCGCGCCATGGAAGCCCGTCTGGATGCCCTGGGCTGCCCTGCCCCCAAACTGGCCGAAACGGCCGTGCAGGCCACGCCCGCGGCGCAGGATCCCCTGCTGCATCTGAGCTTCGATGCGCCTGCGGCCAAGAAGGCCGCGCCCCGCACACCCGTGGTCGATCCGGGCCTTGACCTGCACATGGACAGCAGCCGTTAGGCTTCTCGCCCGTTTTGCCCGGAAGCGGGCTTCCCCCTCCGGCGGGGCTTTTGACGTGCCTTCCGCACTCGCCGCAGCAGCGCCCCGTCAACCTAGCCTCGCCCCTTTTCATCGTCAAGCAGCCTTCCTGCCATGCCCGAACCATCCCGCCGCCTGCGTCTTTTCCTCCGCTGTCTGGCAGCCCTGCTGCTGGGCATCCTCCTGCTGGCCGGCGCGGCCATGGTCTATGTGCAGCACAATTCCGTCGCCATCACCCATGCCCTGCTGGAAGATTTCACCGAACGCACAGGGCTCGACCTGCATGTCAGATCCATCGGCCTCTCCTGGCTGCCTCCGGCCGTCCAGGCCGATGACGTGCGCATCCGCAGCAAGGAGCTGGACATCTCCGTCCGCACGGCCCGCCTGCGTCCCCGCCTGACGGCCCTGCTGCAGGGACGGCTGGAACTGGAATATGTGGCCCTGCACAATCCCGTGCTGTCCGGCAGCCTGCCGCTGCCCACGCTGGATATGCGCAAGCTGGCCTCCGCCGCCGGAGACGGCGGCAGCGATGCGGGGGGCCTGGCCCGGCTGGACAGCCTGCTGCCCGGTACCCTCCAGATAGAGATAGACCAGGGCAATTTCTCTTTCCAGGCCCGGGACGCTTCTTCCCTGCGCGCGGGCAACCTTTCCTGCGTCCTGCATCTGCGCGGCCTCCAGGACGTGCGCGGCAAGCTCCAGGCCGGCCTGATCCGCAACCTGGCCGCCGGGGACGAGACGCCTGTGCTCGACCTGGAGAACCTGCTCGTGGAGGGCCGCAGCCGGCCGCTCCATTTTTTGAGCGATACGCCCCGCCTGCGTCTGCGTGCCCTGCTGCACCTGCCGCCCCACCTGCCCCGCATACGCACGAACCTCGATTTCACGGCCACGGCCGCGGGCTGGCAGCTGGATCACGACATCCAGGGCGACCTTATGCAGGACAACGAGCCCATCCCCTTTGCCGTGGCCGGCCGCCTGCTGCAGGACAGGAACGCACCGCAGGCCTCGGTACGGCGCATGCTGCGCGAGGTCTTCCTGCCCGACCCGCAGGAACTGGCCGCTGCCGGGAAGGAAAGCCCGGCACCGCCTCCCGCCCCGGCCGCTCCCGAAGCTCCGGTCGCCGGTGCCGCGGCTGCGGAAGCCGCCCCTACCGCCCATGTGGCCCCCCAGACGGGCCTGCCTGCTGCGGGGGGGACGCGTCCGCCCGTGCGTCTTGAACGCATCCGGCTGGAACTGGGCGAAGACAGCGCCACCCTCGACGGCAACCTGATCCTCGACAAGCAGCGGGGCCCTGTCCTCAACGGCAGCCTGCAGGCCCACCGCCTGAGCCTGACACGCTGGCTGGGCTTTGCCCGCGATCTGGCCCCGGGCCTGCAGATGGCCCTGGACAACATCACGGACAGCCTCCTGGAATTCGAACTGGATGCCGAAGGCCTGCGAGTGCCCTATATCGTGGCCCATGCCTCGGGTTCCCGCTTCACCGGTTCCGGCGGCGTGGCCCGCTGGGCCGAACCGGTGGTGGCCCTGGACCTGACCGCCCCGGAAGTGGAGCTGGGCCGGGCCATCCCGGAAGCCGTGGGCACCCTGCCCCTGCAGGTCTATTTCCCGCATGGTCCCCTGACCAGCCTGCGGGCCTCGCGCTCCACGCCGCTGCCGCCGCCCGATCCCGCCACGGACCTGCACATCGGCTATGACATCCGCCTCCATGCCCGCACCGTGCATTACGGCCCGGTGACCATCACCGGCGCGGCCGTGGTCATCGACCCCGGCGAGCCGGACAAGGCCGGCAACGGCACGGCCGTGATCCGGGCCACGGGCGACTTTTACGAAGGCCGCCTCAAGGGCCGCTGCGCCATCGGCGGCCCCTCGGACATGCCCACCTTCGACATCGACCTGCGCCTGGACAAGGTCCACGGCAGCAAACTGGTCAGGGATTTCGACCTCATCCCCGTGCGGCGCGGCATGCTGTCCGCCCAGGCGGCCATCACCAGCCGGGGCAGCGACCTGGACGTGTTTTTGAAGAGCATGCGTGGCACGGTCACGGCTGACGGCAGCAAGGGCCTGCTGCCCGCCGGCGGCAAGAAGAGCCTGCCTTTCGACAAACTCTCGCTGCGTCTCGACCTGCAAAGCGCCCGCCGCGACCTGCGCCCCACTCCGGCCCGGGCCGGTTTCGACGGTCGCTGGACCGCCTCGCTGGAAGGCGGGGGCCTTTCCCTGACCCAGAAGCTGGACGGCCTCGTCTGGTTCGGCGGCAAGGAGTTCGTGGCCTGGCAGGATCTGCCCGGCTCCCTGCGCCTGCATCTGCCGCCCCTTGAAAAGGATCTGCTGCCCCAGGGCATGGATCTGGATGCCGACGGCGTGTCCAGCTGTGCGGGTCCTGCCGGGCTGAAGCTGAAAAAGGCCACGCTCTCGGCGCTGGGCCTGCAGCTCAAGGGCGACCTGGAAGCCGGCAACGGCCGCAACGGCCCGACCTGGGGCGGGACCGTTGATCTTGCCGCCCGGGACCTGAAGCACAGCCTGCGGCAGATCCGGGGCACGGCCCCCGCCTCCCTGCCCGCCTCCCTCAACAGCCTGCGCCTCAGGGGCACGGCCGCCGGCACCCTGGACAGCCTGCGCCTCAAGGACCTGCGTTGCAGCCTGGGCTGGCAGCAGGTGGACGGTGAGGCTGCCGTGACCTGGAGCGGCACGCCCCAACTGGACCTGCGCCTGCATGCCGCGGACTTCGACCTGGACCGGCTGCTGGCGGAGCTGTTCCCCGACCAGGCCCGCAGCAAGGGACGGAGCAAGGCCCCGGGCGCCCCCTGGGACCTTCGCTTCATGAAGGCTTTCGATGCCCAGGGCAGCCTGAGCGTGGACAGGGTACGCTTCATGCGCCTGCGCATGCAGCAGATGACCACCCGCTTCAGCCTCAAGGACGGCCACCTTTCCGTGCCTGCCCTGGAAGGCAACTTCTACAATTCGCGCCTGCGCGCCTCCGGCGATTTCCGCTTCGACCGGGGCCTGAGCTACACCACCAAAGTCAGGGCCCTGAACATCGACCTCGACGCCGCCAGCAACGACCGCAACGACAAACGCGCCGTGCGGGGCCTGGCCTCGGTGGAATCGGAGATGAGCGCCCATCTGACCGGCGGCGGCCAGATGCCCGCGGCCCTTTCCGGCACCTGGGGCGTGGCCATCATCAACGGCAGCTACCAGAACCGCGACAAGGCCGGACGTCCCGGCGGCAAGCCCACCCGCTTCCAGCGCCTCAGCGCCTCGGGCAACATGCAGGGCGGTGTGGCCCGCAGCAGCAACATCTTCTACCAGGATGCCGAGATGCGCGTGCGCGGCGGCGGCCGCATCGACTTCAACAACGAAGACCTGGACTGCAACCTCTTCGTCAAGACCGACCGCATGCAGGAATTCCCCGTGCGCGTGACCGGCAAGCTCCATGACCCCAAGACCTCGGTCAGCGCAGGGACGGCCATCCTCTATGCCGTCACCAGCCTGACCCACGGCATCTTCGAGCTGCTGGGCGGGGTCATGGAAGGCACCTGGAACCTGTTCCGCTGATCCCGCGCCCCGGCTTTTCCACCACGGTCCCGGCAGCCTGCCCCCCTGGAGGAAAAGGCCTTGCACTTTCCCTGCCCCCGTTGACAGAACCGCCTGCAAAGGGTAGACAGGCTCTATCTGTTCTTTTTTGCACAAACCCATCAACGGTCCGTCTCAATAAGGAGAAGCGCCATGAATATCCTCATCTTTGGTCCCAACGGCAGCGGCAAGGGCACCCAGGGCAACCTGGTCAAGGCCAAGTACAATCTTGCTCACATCGAATCCGGCGCCATCTTCCGTGAACACATCGGCGGCGGCACCGAACTGGGCAAGAAGGCCAAGGAATACATCGACCGCGGCGACCTGGTGCCCGACGACATCACCATCCCCATGGTGCTGGAGACCCTGAAGACCAAGGGCAAGGACGGCTGGCTGCTGGACGGCTTCCCCCGCAACATGGTGCAGGCCCAGAAACTGTGGGAAGCCCTGCAGGCCGAAGGTCTGAAACTGGATTACGTCATCGAGATCCTGCTGCCCCGCGAGATCGCCAAGAACCGCATCATGGGCCGTCGCCTGTGCAAGGAAAACAACAACCATCCCAACAACATCTTCATCGACGCCATCAAGCCCAACGGTGACAAGTGCCGCGTCTGTGGCGGTGAGCTCTCCACCCGTTCCGACGACCAGGACGAAGCCGCCATCAACAAGCGTCACGACATCTACTACAACACCGAGAACGGCACCCTGGCCGCGGCCTACTTCTTCAAGAACCTGGCTGCCGAAGGCAAGACCAAGTACATCGAACTGAACGGCGAAGGCAGCATCGACTCCATCAAGGAGACCCTGATCTCCCAGCTGAGCTAGCCTGAGCGTGCCTTTCCAGGCCGGGGCCCTGCCCCGGCCTTTTTTTTGCCCGAAAATCCCGGCGCCCGGCCGGGAACGGCCTTGCCTTTTGCCGCCGCGGCCCCATCTTTACAGCGGGGGAAAGGTCCGTCGCCCGCAGTGAGCACGCGTCCCGAAACAGGGGCCCTACTGGACATGCCTGTCCAAGTTTGCCACTATGCCCCCAACTTCACAGCGAGGTATCAATATCATGCAAGTCTGCATCGCGATCATGCACGGCAATCCCGTCATGCTGGAACTGCGGGAAGGCATCCCCTACATCAACGATGAGCCCCAGCCCATCAAGCACCTGAGCGAAGATGACCTCGTGGCCTTCCACGAAGCCGTGAGCGCCATCCCCGATGACGGGGACCCCGGCCATGCCGCCCTTGTCAACGCCAAGCGCGCCGCGTTCATCGTGGACCTGCTGAGCCATGCCGTGGGCGACGAATGCGTCTCCTACCTGACGCATGTGCTGGACCACGTGCACTACGACGTCATGGAATATCTGGGCGAAACCGAACCCCAGGACTAGAAAGCCTGCCGGGCTCCCGCAAGGATCGGGCTCCCGGCATAATTGAGGGAAACAATGCTTGAGATCCAAGACCTGCACGTTTCCGTCCACGGCACGCCGGTGCTCAAGGGCATCGACCTGAAGGTGGAAGCGGGCGAAACCTTTATCCTGTTCGGCCCCAACGGCTCCGGCAAGACCACCCTGCTCATGACGCTGATGGGCTTTTCCGGCTACGAGGTGACCCGGGGCAAGATCATCTTCAAGGGCCACGACATCACCTACGCGCCCATGTACGAGCGCGCCCGCCTGGGCATCGGCATGTCCTTCCAGCGCCCGCCCACCATCCACGGCCTGCCCACGGGCAAGATGGTGGAACTGTGCGGCCGCGGCCGCGAGATGGACATCCCCGCCATGGCCAAACGCGTGCATTTCGATACCTTCCTGGACCGCGACGTCAACGCCGGCTTCTCCGGCGGCGAGATCAAACGCTCCGAGCTGCTGCAGCTCATGGCCCAGCAGCCCAACCTGCTGCTTTTCGACGAACCGGAATCCGGCGTGGACCTGGAAAACATGGCCCTGGTGGGCAAGACCGTGCGCAAGCTGCTGGACGGCGTGCCCGACTGCTGTAGCGCCACCCTGCGCGAGCAGGGGCGCCAGCGTTCCACCAGCGGGCTCATCATCACCCACACCGGCCACATCCTTGAATACGTCAACGCCGACCGCGGACAGGTCATGTATCACGGCAAGCTCTGCTGTGAAGCGCGCCCGCGCGTCATCCTCGACCATATCGCCCAGCACGGCTACCAGGAATGCCTGCGCTGCCTGGCCGGCGACATGTACGGCAAAATCGCGGAGGCTCCCCTGGTATGAGCAGCATCGACCTTTCCCGTTTCAACTTCAGCGGCGGCGAGAACTCCGCCCCCATCGAAGACCTGACCCGTCTGCCCCAGGAAGACCAGCAGCGCCTGGTCCTGGCCGGCATCGACGTGCACGACGACAAGGTCAGCGGCGCCTTCATGCAGCTCAACCATGCCGACGTGCACTGCACCACCCGGCAGGAAGGCCTGGACCTCATGGACATCCGCGCGGCCCTCAAAAAATTCGACGGCCTGCCGCAGTACTACTGGAAGCTGCTCGACCCCGACAAGGACGAGATCACCCGCATGGCCCGCGAGCACCTCAACGGCGGCTACTTCGTGCGGGCCCGCAAGGGCGTGAAGATCAGCCAGCCCGTGCAGTCCTGCATGTTCATCAAGGGCAATGCCGCCGGGCAGGCCGTGCACAACATCGTGGTGGTGGAAGAAGGTGCCGAGCTCAACATCCTGGGCGGCTGCGCCACCTCCCAGCACAGCAATGATGCCGCGCATCTGGGCATCACCGAATACTATGTGGAAAAGGGCGGCAAGCTCACCTTCACCATGATCCACAACTGGGGCGACTCCACCACCGTGCGGCCGCGCTCGGCGGGCGTGGTGGAGGCCGGGGGCGTGTTCCAGAACAATTACATCCTGCTCAAGAGCGTGGGCAGCCTGGAATCCTATCCGCGCATCGACCTCAACGGCGAAGGCGCCGTGGCCACCTTCAATTCGGTCATCGTGACGCCCACGGGCTCCTACGTGGACAGTGGCAGCGCCATCCACCTCAATGCGCCCCACACCCGCGGCGAGATCATCTCCCGCACCCTGACCACCGGCGGCACCATCATCAACCGCGGCTTCATCGGCGCCTCGGCCACCCCGGTCAAGGGCCATCTGGAGTGCAAGGGCCTCATCGTGGGCGGCGGCCGCGTGCATGCCATCCCCGAACTGAACAGCTGCCGCGACGGCGTGGAACTCTCCCACGAAGCCGCCGTGGGCAAGATCGCCCAGGAAGAGATCGAATATCTCATGGCCCGCGGCCTGGACGAGGACGAAGCCACCTCCACCATCGTGCGCGGCTTCCTCAACGTGGACATCATGGGCCTGCCCGCGCCCCTGAAGAAGGCCATGGACGAACAGATCAGCAAGCTCAACGCCGGCGGCGCCATGTAGCGCCCCGTTGCGAACAGTTCCCTGTTTCCGGGGCTGTCCGTGTGTGCGCGGGCAGCCCCGCTCCGTTTGTGCGGACTGCTTCCTGAAGGCGGCCCCCGCAGCTTCCAGTGATGGCGCATGGCTCGCGCAGGAGCCCGGGACTGTCGTTTTTCCTGCCGGCATCATCACAGCCCTGGTCTTCCCCGGTACAGGAACGGATCACCTGCGCCTCCCCCGGCAACGCCCCCAGCCGGCACCACCCGAGCCCCCTGTCCCTCTCCGGCTGCTCCTCATGCGGACAAGCTCCTCCCTCTGCTCCCCAATGTCCCTTTCCCCTGCCGGGAGCGCTCTGGCCGGGGGGCCGGGGCCAAGCCCGCCCCGGAGGGGCTTGACCACGACGCGGCCTTCCGGCTATAGTTCGCTTCCCTTGTGGGCCTATAGCTCAGTTGGTAGAGCCTCCGGCTCATAACCGGCAGGTCCCAGGTTCGAGTCCTGGTGGGCCCACCAATATTTGAAAGGCAGGTTCCCTTTGCGGGAACCTGCCTTTTCTTTTTTCAAAGGGCATCCCGGCATCCTGCCCGGCTCCGCCCCTGTCCCGTCCGGGCTTGTCCCAATGCCAGCGTCTCCGCGAACGGCAGATAGCCGGCCGGCACTCCCCCGAACGCAAGGGGGCTCCCTTGGCCAGCACGTCGCGCAAGGAACATTTTCCCACAGGATTTTCCAGGGGCTGAAGATCGCCAATGTCACCGCGCCTGCCGCGCCCGCAGCAGGGCCGCGGTGGCATCCCAGCCTGGTGCTCCTGTATAGCCAGGACCGCCTGCCCCGGCAAGGCGGATACTGCCGGGGAACGGGAAGATGAACAGGCGCCCGGGGATGAGAGGCAGCCAGGCCCCTGCCTGCCGCAGACACACCAGCGAAACGCCCCTGTCCTTCAGGTGCCGGGGCACGCCCATCCGCATCCCGCCTTGCCTGCCGTGACTGTGTATCAAACTGTACAGTCCGGGGCCGGGGCATTGCCTTGCCCGGCCAGCGGGCTATACTTCTTCCATGTTTTTCTGGCCGGCAACATGCTGCCGGTTTTCCTTCCTGCCCCCGCGAGGACGGGACTGCTCCCCCGCATCCCGTCCCATCAAGGACCGTCCTTTCCGGCGGTCCTTTTTTTCATCCCCTGTGGACACGAAAAGGGCGCCGCATGAGCAGCGCCCCTTTTCCTCAAACAGCACCTCTGGGAAGGCACAGACTGTCCCGGCTACTTTTCCTGCTCGGCCTCCCCGATCCAGGTCTGCAGGGCATCCACGATCTTGCGGGCCTGATCGGCGCTGGAGATGGTGAACTTGCTCTGCTGCCGGTATTCGCCGCCCATCTTCTTGTAGCGACGGATCACATATTTGTCGGGGCCGTAGGACGAGGTCTGCGGCTTCCACTCCTGATAGCGGAAAAGGATAGTGGTCCAGGCGCCCTTGCTCAGGACGATCTTGTCCAGTTCCTTGATAATGATTTGTCCGTTCTTCTCATATTCCACTGTGAGATCATCGATGGATTCGCTCAAAACTGCCTTCCTTGCGAACGCGCACCCGGGACGTGCACGGTTGAAGTAAAGAGTCTGCACGGGCCGCCAGGGCCGTGCCGTCCCTCTCATGGCGCACAATCTACGCATTTCGGGGCCAAACAGCAAGCCTGCCCCCTGGAGCGGACAGGCGCGGCCCGCACAGGCGGATGCGACTTTGCTCCTTTGTACGGCATGGACGCCCTGCCCCTGCCGTCTCCCCCAAAACGGATGGCCGTGCCGCCCTCTCGCCGCCAAAGGTGGCGAAGAGCACGACCTGACGTAACGGGCCTGCATCATATCAAAAAATCACAGGAGAAGAACGAGCCGTCCGGCTCAGGGACGACGCAGCAGCGACAGGGCGAAACGCTCCACCGGGGCGAAGTCGTCACGCAGGGGCTCGGTGGCCGGCAGGGGGTGGCGGTAACGACAGGCCAGCATGGCCGCCATCTCCGGCGAATGGCCGGGGCCGTCACGCAGGGCCGAGGCCGTGGCGGCATCGCTGAACGCCAGCACCATCAGGTTCTGCAACTGGCCGGGATGTCCGGGGGCGGTGACGCAAAAGACCTCCACCCGGGCGAAATGCCGTCGCAGCCCGGCATGGATGGCCCGCAGCAGGCGGCCGTCCTCGCCTTCCACAGCGGCGATGACGTTCATGGCCAGCACGCCGCCGGGACGCAGGGCACGGCGCATGGCGGCGAAGGCCTCCTGCGTGCCCAGATGGAAGGGGATGGAATAGCAGGAATTGAACACGTCCACCAGCAGGATGTCATACTGCCCCTGCTGGCGGTTGAGGAAGGTCCGGGCATCGGCATGGATCAGGCGCAGGCGCGGGTCGTCCCCGGGCAGGAAGAACCAGCGCCGGGCCACGGCGGTCATGCCGGGATCCAGCTCCACCACGGTCAGGCGCAGGCCGGCGGCGTCCAGCCCGCTCTTGCCGGACAGCAGCCACTTGGGCACGGAGCCGCCGCCCCCGCCCAGCATGAGGATGTCCCGGGCCTGCGGCCGGGCCAGCACGGCCAGGGCATAAAAGCGCGTGTAGTCGAAATAGAGCTCGTCAGGATCGTCCAGATACATGCCCGACTGGCTGTAGTCGGGATCCGTGGAAAGGATGCGCACCGGCCGGCCCCTGTCGCGGCTCTCGTGGATCAGCATGCAGTTGTAGGGGCTCTCCACCATCAGGGGCCCGTCCGTCTGGCGGAACTGCCGGTCCCAGACGGCCAGCAGGAGCAGCACCAGCAGCAGGCCCAGCCGCCACCAGGGACGGGAAGGCTCGGCCGGCAGCGAGAGCAGCAGCAGGCCCAGGGCCACGCCCCAGAGGATGGTGCCGCTGGCAAAGAAGGAGATGAGGACGAAGCCTCCCAGAAAGGTGCCCACGATGCTGCCCGCCGTAGACAGGGCGTACAGCCGTCCCACCGTGGCGCCGGAAGTGGCCACGTCCCGGATGCGCAGCCGGATGATGTAGGGGCTGATCATGCCGCAGCACAGGGCGGGCAGGGCCAGGATGCCCAGGGCGCAGGCCACGGCGGCCAGATGGATGTCCGTGATGGCGACGCTCAGCGCCTCCCCCACCAGACGGTGCGTCCCGGCGGCCAAAGCGCTGCCCAGGGCCGCGCCCGTCAGGATGAAGGCCAGCCCCCGCCGGGAAAGGTGCCTGTCGGCCAGGCGGCCCCCCAGCCAGGCCCCCACGGCCAGACAGGCCAGCACCACGCCGATGAGGCTGGTCCAGACCACGGCCGAGGTGCCCACATGCGGGGCCAGCACGCGTGCGCCCACCATCTCCAGCACCATGACAAGGGCGCCGCAACAAAAAGCGATGATCTCCAGCATCGTCATCCCGTACGCGGGCGTACCCGCAAAAAAGCGGGGTCAGTCCCGCCGTCCGGCAAAGAATCCCTGCAACAGGTCCACGCTTTCCCGGGCCAGCACGCCGCCCATATGCCAGACACGGTGATTGAAGAAAGGCTGGTCCAGCGTTTCGGTGCAGGAGGTCACGGCACCGGCCAGCCTGTCGGCCGCCCCGTAGACCACCCCGGCGAGCCGGGCATGGACCAGGGCCGCGGCGCACATGGCGCAGGGTTCCATGGTCACCACCAGCACCCCGCCGCCCAGACGGTAATTGCCGCTGGCGGCCCCGGCGGCCCGCAGGGCCAGTATCTCGGCATGGGCCGTGGGGTCATGCAGGGCCACGGGCCGGTTGTGGGCGCGGGCCAGCAGACGGCCGTCCGCCGCCACCAGCACCGCGCCCACAGGCACTTCGCCTTCGCGGGCTGCCTGCCGCGCCTCGTCCAGGGCCAGACGCATGAGGGACTCCCAGCTCCAGCCCGGCGGCGCGGAAGGCACAGGCCCGCCACAGGGGCGCACCAGCGCCCCGTTGCTTACAGGATCACGATCTTGCACAGATGCTCCACCACCTGCTCGGGCGTGTCGCACACCGTGACGAGCTTGTCGATCTCTTCCCTGTTGATGAAACCGCCGTTGGCCATGCTCGTGCGCAGCCACTCCAGCAGGCCCGACCAGTAGGAGGAATCATAAAGGATGATGGGGAAGGGCCGGATGCGTCCGGTCTGGGCCAGCACGAAGGCCTCGGACAGTTCGTCGATGGTCCCCATGCCGCCGGGCATGACCACATAGGCCATGGCATACTTCACGAACATGAACTTGCGGGTGAAGAAGTAGCGGAAATTGCAGCGCGTCTTCACATACTGGTTGCAGCCCTGTTCGTGGGGCAGCTCGATATGCAGGCCCACAGAAACGCCGCCCGCTTCGGCAGCCCCCTTGTTGGCCGCTTCCATGACGCCGGGCCCACCGCCGGTGATGACGCCGAAGCCCTTTTCCACCAGCATCCTGGCCAGACGCTCGGCATCCCGGTATTCGGGCGTGTCGGGAGTGGAACGGGCCGAACCGAAGATGGACACGCAGTCGGTGTCCAGCTTGTTCAGCGTATCCAGGGCCTGGACCATTTCGGCCATGATGCGGATGGTCCGCCAGGACTCCGTGGTCATGGCGTTGAGATCGTCGATGACGTTCTGCCGGATCTCCATGAAAGCCTCCTTGTTGCGAGGATCGCAGGAAAGAAGAATGAACTTCCATCCTAAACCGCCCGGAACAGGCCGTCAAAGGTTTATGGGGCCTTGCGCTTCCGGGGCAGGAAGCGCATAGTGAAGAATCACCCGCTTGCATCCGGCAAGCAGGACATCACCCCGGAGCATCCCCATGAAAGTCCAGTTTCTTGGCGCTGCCCAGACCGTTACCGGCTCCTGTTACATGATAGAGGCCTGCGGCAAGCGCTTTTGTATCGACTGCGGCATGCACCAGGGCAACAAGGCCATCGAGGAGCGCAACCGCAATCCCCGTCCCTACGCCCCTGGCAATATCGACTTCATCCTTGTGACCCACGCGCACATCGACCATTCCGGCCTGCTGCCCCTCATGGTGCGCGAAGGGTTCAGCAACCCCATCTACTGCACCAAGGCCACCAGCGAACTGCTGGACATCATGCTGCAGGACAGCGCCCACATCCAGGAGATGGAAGCCCAGTGGGAAGCCAAGAAGTACAGCCGGCGCGGCCTCAAGAACCCGCCCGAGGCCCTGTACACCACCGAGGACGCCCTCAAGACCGCCGAGCTTTTGCACCCCGTGGCCTACCATGAGGGCTTCGAGCCCGCCCCGGGCATCAAGGTCACCTACTACGATGCGGGCCACATCCTCGGTTCCGGCTCCCTGCGCCTGGAAGTGACCGAAGGCGACAAGACCACCAGCATCATCTTCTCGGGCGATATCGGCCGTCCCCAGGCCCTTATCGTGCGCGACCCCGAAAGCCCGCCCAGGGCGGATTACATCTTCATGGAATCCACCTACGGCGACCGCAACCACAAGAACGAGGACATCAGCGACCAGGAACTGGCCGACGCCATCGCCTACAGCTACAGCAAGGGCGAAAAGGTCATCATCCCTGCCTTCGCCGTGGAACGCACGCAGGAGATCCTCTATTGCCTGCACGTCCTCCAGAGCAAGGGCAAGCTGCCCGCGGACATGCCCGTCTTCGTGGACAGCCCCCTGGCCATCCGGGCCACCGAGGTCTTCCGCCGCAACCGCGAGCTCTTCGACGAGGACGCGCAGAAGATGCTCCACCAGGGCGACGACCCCTTCGAGCTGCCCAACCTGCGCTACACCCTGGATGCCGCGGAATCCCAGAGCATCAACGACTACAAGGGCCCGGCCATCATCATCTCGGCCAGCGGCATGTGCAACGCGGGCCGCGTGCGCCATCACCTCAAGCACAACATCTGGAAGCCCGGGGCCAGCATCGTCTTCGTGGGCTACCAGGCCGTGGGCACCCCCGGCCGCAAGATCGTGGAAAAAGCCAGCAAGATCACCCTGTTCGGTGAAGATATGGACATCGCTGCCCGTATCTACACCATCAACGGCTTCTCCGCCCACGCCGGGCAGGACCAGCTGCTCTCCTGGCTGGAGCCCCTGGTCCACGACAAGGCCAACGTGGTCCTGGTCCACGGCGAAGAAAAGGCCCAGACCGTCCTTTCCGGCCTGATCAAGGAAAAATTCGGCGTGACCCCCCTGGTGCCCGGCTACATGGAAGAGATGATCCTCGAAGGCCATCAGGTGGCCCAGACCGTCCAGCACGAGGCCCTGGCCCATCCCCGCATCAACTGGGACTTCCTCACCAGCGAAGTGGAACGCAAGTGGGGCATGTTCAAGGGCAAGCTGGCCGACGTGGAGCAGAGCCCCTGGGTCCAGCAGACCGAGTTGCAGGACGCCCTGGCCAAGATGGACTACGCCCTGACCCGTCTCCTTTCCCGCATGTGACCGTCGTACGGGGCGCGGCCTTGGGGCCGCGCCCTTCCGCGCTTTGCGGGCTGCCCCGGCCGCCCATTGACGGAAGGGCCGCCCCGCGGGTAAAAGTCATTTCCCTGCCCTGAGCGGCACCTTCGTACAGCCAACCGCCGTTCATCCACGGCACAGAACTACAGGAAAAACCATGCGCATCATTTCCGGCAGACTGGGCGGCAGACGCATCAAGACCGTGGAGGGCGAAGGCTATCGCCCGGCCATGGGCAAAACGCGCGAATCCCTGTTCTCCATGCTCACCTCGCGGGGCGTGGTCTGGGAAGGCGCGCGCGTGCTCGACCTTTTCGCCGGCAGCGGCAGCCTGGCGTTCGAAGCCGTGAGCCGCGGCGCGGCGCTGGCCGTGCTGGTGGAGAACTCCGCCGTGGCCGCCCGCTGCCTGGCCGACAACATCCGACAGCTGGGCGTGGAGGACTGTGTACGCCTGATCCGCGACGACGTGCGCAAGACCCTCAACAACACGCCCATGGGCTGTTTCGACCTGGTCTTCCTGGATCCGCCCTACCGCAAGAACCTGCTCAACGCCACCCTGCAGGGCCTGCTCAAACGCAACTGGCTGGCGCCCGGCGCCCTCATCTGCGCCGAGATCGAAAAAGACGCCGCCGTGGCCGCTCCCGACAGTCTGGAACTGCTGGTGGAACGCCATTTTGGTCAAACCCGCATACTGATATGGACACTCGCATGAAACTGGCACTCTATCCCGGCACCTTCGATCCCCTGACCAACGGACACCTGGCCCTCATCCGCCGCGGCCTGGCCGTCTTCGACCAGATCGTGGTGGCCGTGGCCGACAATACGCCCAAGTTCCCCCTCTTCTCCCAGGAAGAGCGCGTGGCCATGGCCCGCGAGGCCGTGGGCGACGACGACCGCATCCTGGTGGAGCCCTTCACCGGCCTGACCGTGGAATACGCGGCCAAGCGCGGGGCCTGTGCCATCCTGCGCGGCCTGCGCGCCGTCTCGGACTTCGAGTACGAATTCCAGCTGGCCCTTATGAACCGCCGCCTGCAACGCGACATCCAGACCGTGTTCCTGATGACCGACTACCAGTGGCTGTTCATCAGCTCCACCATCGTCAAGGCAGCGGCCAGCCACGGCGCCGACATCGTGGGCCTGGTGCCCGAGAACGTGCGCCTGCGCCTGATGGAGAAATACCAGCGCGGCGAAGTGCGCCAGGGCACCCCCTGCCTGTCCGCCCCCTACGGCGGCTTCCGTGTCAACAAATAAGATGGCCGCGCCCCTGCCCGTCATCTGTCTGGCCGGCCCCACGGGCTGCGGCAAGACCGCCGCGGCCCTGGCCCTGGCCGAAGCCCTGGACGGTGAGGTCATCAACGCCGATTCCCGCCAGGTCTACAGGGATTTCCCGCTCATCACGGCCCAGCCCTCGCCCGGGGAGCGGGCCTGCTGCCCGCATCATCTGTACGGCTTTTTGCCCACGGAGCAGAAGATCAGCGCCGGCCGCTGGGCCGACCAGGCCGTGGCCGAAGCGGGGGCCGTGCTGGCCCGGGGCCATGTGCCCCTGCTGGTGGGCGGCACCGGCCTGTATTTCCAGGGCCTGCTGCACGGCATCGCCGAGATACCGCCCATCGACCCGGCCATCACCGCCGCCCTCACGGCCCGGCTGGCCGAAGAGGGCCCGGCGGCCCTCCATGCCGAACTGGCCGCCAAAGATCCCGCCTACGCGGCCCGCATCCATCCCAACGACCGCCAGCGCATCGTGCGTGCCCTGGAGGTGCTGGCAGGCACCGGCCGCACGTTCAGCTGGTGGCACGAGCACGGCATGCCCGGACCGCCCTGCGCCGGGCCGCTGCTGGTGCTGGACATGGAACTGGATGCCCTGACGCCCCGTCTGGCCCGCCGCATCGATCTGATGCTGGAACAGGGGGCCCTGGATGAGGCCCGCGCCGCCCGGCAGCGCTGTGACGATGCCGCGGCCCCCGGCTGGTCCGGCATCGGCTGCGCCGAAGTGCTGGCCCATCTGCGCGGCGAACTTTCCCTGGAGGAGTGCCGCCGCCTCTGGCTGCACAACACCCGCGCCTACGCCAAGCGCCAGCGCACCTGGTTCAGGGCCCGCAGCGAGGCCCGCTTCTTTGCGCCGCAGGATCTGGACGGCCTGCTCGCGGCTGCCCGGCAAGCCTGCTGAACCGGGGCAGGCGGACACACGGCCCGCCCCCACAGCCTGCAGGCGACTTACGGCACCATGCCCGGCCCGGCCGCGGTGTGGTGCTTTTTTTTCATGCCGCTGCGGCTCCCGGCCCGCAGGCACCGGGGCCGGCCCCAAAGTCACCCTTTGGAGACACCTGTCACGGAAGATTTCTCAAAATATTTCTTGACATCCTGCACGCTCCCCATCCCCGCCGACGGCCCTCCCTTGCCTGATCCGTTCCTGAAACTGGGCCAGCCGCAAGGATTTTTCCCGCTGCGATCCTCTTTTTCTCCAGTCCGGATGCCCCAATGCCAGTGTGCAAGTAAGCTTTTCAGCCTGCGACCTCCCCTTGACGTGGCCTTGTGCCTGCGGTAACTTGCCACACATTATTGGTGTGTTTGGCTCATGAGAGCCGGAGGACGCCCGCGGCTCCATGCTGCGGGAGAATGGGGAAAAGTCTGTTTCAAAAGGACGAGCACATGAGGAACGGTAAAGCACTGCTTTTGGCGGCGGTGATTGCCTTGGCCGGCGTGGCCTGTCTGATGCTTCCCGAAGCCAACCGCGCTGTGGCGGTGGGTCTGGAAGAATCCGACGCGGAAATGCCTAATGCCACGGTTCTCTTTCCGGTCAGCGAAAAGCCCAATCCCAAGGGCGCCAGCATGACGCCGGTGACATTCAACCATCAGGCTCACGTCGACAAGATCGACGACTGCGCGGCCTGTCATCACACGGGCGACATGGTGGCCTGTAGCACCTGTCATACCGTGGAAGGCAAAGCCGAGGGCAACTTCATCACTCTTGAGCGCGCCATGCACGCCACCAAGATCGCCCCGCGCAAGGATGGCGTCACGCCCAAGAGCTGTGTGAGCTGCCACGAAGAACAGTACAAGGAACGCCGTGAATGCGCCGGCTGCCACGAGATCGTCACTCCCAAGCGTGACGACCAGTGGTGCGGCGTCTGTCACGTGGTCACCTCCAAGATGACCCCCGAACAGTACCAGCTGGGCGTGGCCGGCAAGCTGTCCGCCGAGGACCGCGTCGCCCTGGCCGAAGCCACCATCGAAGAACGCAAGCCCGTGGACTACATGGCCCCCGAAGCCTGCCCCTACAAGGTGGTCATCGGCAGCCTGTCCGACAAGTTCGAGCCCAACCTCTTCAACCATCGTCGTCACGTCTCTTCGCTCATGAAGCGCATCGAAGGCGACAATCTGGCCAAGGCGTTCCACAGCGAACCCGAGATCCTGTGCGCCACCTGCCACCATCGCAGCCCCCTGTCGGCCACTCCGCCCAAGTGCGGCAGCTGCCACTCCGCCAAGATCGATCCCCGCGTGCCCGGCCGTCCCACGCTGAAGGCCGCGTATCATCTGCAGTGCATGGGTTGCCATGACGGCATGGACGTTGCCCGTCCCCTCGACACGTCCTGCGCGTCCTGCCACAAGCCGCGTGCGACCGAGAACGCCAACTAGCTGGAGAGTACGATTATGGATCGTAGAAAATTTCTGACCATCCTGGGCAGCGCTGGCGTCGCTTCCGCATTGGGCACGGCACAAGTGGCCAAGGCCGGCGGCACCCACATGTTCCCTTATTATGAAGACAGCTACGGCGTCCTGCACGATACCACCCGCTGCATCGGCTGCCGCAGCTGCGAAGAGGCTTGCAACAAGGTCAACCACCTGCCCAAGCCCGAAAAACCCTTCACCGACCTTTCCGTCTGCAACAAGACCCGCCGTACCTCGGCCGATGCCTGGACGGTGGTCAACAAGTACGAAGTGGGCGGCAAGCCCGTGTTCCGCAAGTTGCAGTGCTTCCACTGCAACGACCCGGCCTGCGCCTCCGCCTGTTTCGCCAAATGCTTCCAGAAGCAGCCCGACGGCAGCGTGACCTACGACGGTACCCAGTGCGTGGGCTGCCGTTACTGCATGATCGCCTGTCCCTTCTATGTGCCGGGCTTCCAGTATGAAGAGGCATGGGATCCGCTGGTCCAGAAGTGCACCTTCTGCGAGCCCCGCCTGAAGGAAGGCAAACTGCCCGGCTGTGTGGAAGCCTGCCCCATGGACGCCCTGACCTTCGGCCGCCGTTCCGACCTCATCAAGATCGCCCGCAAGCGCATCGCCGAGAACCCCGGCAAGTATGTGGACTACATCTATGGTGAATGGGACGCCGGCGGCACCGCCTGGATGGTCCTGGCTCCCAAGCCTACCCCGTCGGCCGTCAAGGCCGCCGGTACGGCCGACGCCGGCCATACCTTCAAGGAACTGGGCCTGGACACCCACCTGGGCAACCGTCCCATGGGTGAACTGACCTACGGCGCCCTGGGTGCCGTGCCCATGATCATCGCCTTCTGGCCCATCCTCTTCGGTGGCGCCTACGGCATGACCAAGCGTCGTGAGGCCATGAGCAAGGCCGCCCAGGAAAAGACCGTCCAGACCGCCAAGGAAGATGTGACGGCCGCCATGGACGCCGCTGTGCGCAGCATCGAGCAGAATCAGGGTCCTGTGGCCGCCGATGAGGCCCGCAAGGCCATGATCCAGGCCCTCAAGGCCCGTGAGGCCCAAAACGGCTGCGACGGCTGCTGCGGCTGCAAGCACGGGGAGGATAAGTAAATGTCCCAGCACCAAATCGTGATCCCCACCAAGGACAAACTGTTCAACCTTGGTGAGTTTTCCCTGCGTCGCCCCGGCAACATGATCACCGCGGTCATCCTGGTCGTGGGCTTCGTACTGACCTTCATCCGCTTCACCCAGGGCATCGGCTCCATCACCAACCTGTCCGATACCCAGCCCTGGGGCATGTGGATCGGCTTCGACCTGCTCTGCGGCGTGTGTCTGGCCGCCGGTGGTTACTTCACCACCGTGGCCTGCTACGTCATGGGCATGAAGCACTTCCATTCGGCCGTGCGCCCCGCCGTGACCACCGCCTTCCTGGGCTATGCCTTCGTGGTGTTCGCCCTGCTGTATGACCTTGGTCACCCGCTGCGCCTGCCCTACATGTTCTTCTTCCCCGGCACCACCTCCGTCCTGTTCGAAGTGGGCTTGTGCGTGGCTACCTACCTGACCGTGCTGTTCATCGAATTCTCGGTGGCCCCCATGGAATGGCTGTCCTGCAAGTTCCCCTTCCTCAAGAAGTGGCGCAAGGTCGTGGTGCGCTGCACCATCATCCTGACCATCTTCGGCGTGTGCCTGTCCACCCTGCACCAGTCCTCGCTGGGCGCCCTCTACCTGATCGCCCCCGGCAAGCTGCATCCCCTGTGGTACTCCCCCTTCATGCCCATGTTCTTCTTCGTCAGCTCCATGGCTGCCGGCTGCTCCATGGTCATCTTTGAAGGCATGTGGGCCCACAAGGGCGTGCACCACTACATGGACGCCACCCACCTGCGCGAAGCTGACGAAGTGGTCTTCAGCTTCTCCAAGGCCGGTGCCTTCATCCTCTTCGGCTACTTCATGCTGAAGCTCATCGACATGCTGGTCCAGGCCAACCTGCCTTACCTCTGCACCGGTTACGGTCTGTGGTGGCTGGTGGAGATGCTGTTCTTCGTGCTGACGCCCGCGCTGCTGTATGCCAAGGGCTCCCGCGACCGCAACATCAAGCTCTGCCGCTTTGCTTCCGCCAACGCCGTGCTGGGTATCGTCATGAACCGCTTCAACGTGTCCATGATCGCCTTCAACTACACCCTGCCCGCTGACGAGCGCTACTTCCCCAGCATCTGGGAAGTGTGCATCTCCATCTTCGTGGTGACCCTGATCGTGACCGTGTACCGCTTCATCGTCTATCACATGCCGGTGCTGTACGAACACCCCGACTTCAAGGACGCCCACTAGGACAGGAGGAACATGATGGAATTCCATACCTTTTACGACTACTTCCTCTACACCAAGAACTGGGCCTACGTCATGATGTTCGTGACCCTGCCCGTCTATGTCCTCTACTGGAACACCGTGCTGTTCCCCAAGAAGGGCCCCTGGCTCTTCGGTGACGACGACGAGCATTAGGCCGCACGCACACCACACAAACCGGAAGGGCGGGGGTGACCCCGCCCTTTTTTCGTGCCCGCGCTCCGGCGGCCTTCCTGCGGGGACGCTGCCTGCCCGCGGGGCCTCCTTGCCTGCCCCGTCATCCCCTTGCGGCTGCCCCGCCGGGCTGCTATGCTGTCGCGTGTCCGTGATCCTGCCTTGTCGGGGATACGCGCCGGGCAACACTCCAGACAGGACGGCCGGACGCACGGAAGGCAGCCTCGGGAGTCCTGCCGCCCTGGCCTGATCGCAGCCGGGGCTCAGGGGATCAGGCTCCCATACAGCCAGGGCCGCAGCAGCGCAGGAAGCCCCCCCCTGTGACGGCACCGTCCCCGCCTTGCGGCAAAACGGCGAGCCCCTGTGCCCTTTCGCGCCTGGCCTGAAGACAGCAGCGGGGCACGGCGGACACCACATCCCGCCCCCAGGGGCGCAACTCCCGTACCGAGGAAAGTATGGACAAAGTGCTTGTCATGGGTATCGGCAACCTGCTCCTCACCGACGATGGCGTCGGCGTCCATGCCGCCCAGACCCTGGCCGGGGAATCCTGGCCCGAAAACGTCACCATCATGGAAGCGGGCACCTTCACCCAGGATGTCTTCTATCTGTTCAAGGGCTTCGCCCATGTGCTCATCCTGGACATCGTCCACGGCCATGCCGGGCCCGGCACGGTCTATCATCTGACCGAGGACCAGCTGGTGGACAACGAGAAGCAGCGCCTCTCCATCCACGACATCGACCTGCTGGATTCCCTGCGCATGGCCGAGATGCTCCACGGCTCCCGCCCCGACCTCACCGTCATGGGCATGGAGCCCGCGGACTACACCTCCTGGAGCATGGAGCTTTCCCCCGTCGTGCAGGAGCGCTTCCCCGCCTATCTGGACGAGGTCCGCAAGGAGGTCCTGCGCCTGTCCCGCCAATACGCCGGGGACGATCCCCACAGTACCTGTTAACCATCGAGGAAACGTCATGTGTCTTGCCATTCCGGCCCAGGTGGTCGAACTCCAGGAACAGGGCATGGCCCGCGTGCGTGTGGGCGAAAGCCAGACCTATCTTACCGCATCCATGCTCCTGCTGCCCGAGCCGCCCAAGGTCGGTGATTACGTCATCGTCCATGCGGGCTTCGCCCTGCACAGCCTCACCCCCGAGCAGGCACAGGAGAGCCTGGCGGCCCTGCGCGAGGTGGCCGAGGCCATCGAAGGCCAGAAACCCCAGTTCTGATCCGCAGCGACAGCAAAGGGCTTTCCCCCGGGAAAGCCCTTTGGTCATCCGGCAGCAGAGCATGACCTTTCGTCAGCGCCCCCTCGCAGCTGATGCCCTTCCCGCCGTCCGCCGCCCTCTTCGTCAGGCAGTCCATGCCGCCGGCGGGGCCTTCGTCCCACCCGGTGAAGCCCGCTCCCGCATGTGCCGGGCAGCGCTCGCGGCACCGGCCGCGTTTTCCGGCGGAAAAGCGCGTCACAGCGGCCTTTCCTGCTGCCCTTTCCTTGACTTTACAAACGTATTTGCCGAAACTTAGGCGCTTTTTACATTGCCTGAGGAGCCAGCATGAGCGACTATAAAAAAACCCTGAATTTGCCCAAGACCGCCTTCCCCATGAAGGCCAATCTTGCCCAGCGCGAGCCCCAGCAGCTCAAGCAGTGGGAAGAAACCAAGGCCTGTGAGGCCATGATCGAGAACTGCACCGACAAGGGTGCGTTCGTCCTGCATGACGGCCCGCCGTATGCCAACGGTCATATCCACATGGGCACGGCCCTGAACAAGATCCTGAAGGACATCGTGGTCAAGTCGCGCAACATGCAGGGCTATCGCGCCCACTATGTGCCCGGCTGGGACTGCCACGGCCTGCCCATCGAGCACAAGGTGGAACAGGAACTGAAGGAAAAGAAAAAGACCCTGCCCGCCCACGTGGTGCGCAAGATGTGCCGCGACTACGCCGGCAAGTGGATCGACATCCAGCGCAAGGAGTTCAAGCGCCTGGGCGTGCTGGGCAACTGGGACGATCCCTACAAGAGCATGAACCCCGCCTATGAGGCCGCCACGGCCCACGAACTGGCCAAGTTCGTGGACAAGGGCGGCGTGGTGCGCGCAAAGAAGCCCATCTACTGGTGCTGCTCCTGCCATACGGCCCTGGCCGAAGCCGAAGTGGAATACGGCGACCATACCTCGCCTTCCATCTTCGTGCGTTTCGCCCTCAACGACGCGGCCCTGGCCCAGCGCATCCCCGGTGCCGACCCGTCCCGTGCCTATGTGGTCATCTGGACCACCACGCCCTGGACCCTGCCGGACAACATGGCCGTCTGCCTGCACCCCGAATTCACCTACGTGCTAGTGGAGACCGGCGGCTGCCAGTACCTGCTGGCCGAAGAGCTGCTGGAAGGCTGCGCCAAATCCTTCGGCTGGGAAGACGTGACCGTGGTGGGCCGCGCCACCGGTCAGGAACTGGAAGGCCTCATCGCCCGCCATCCCTTCTATGACCGCCAGTCCCCCCTGATCCTGGGCCGCCACGTGACCCTGGATGCCGGTACCGGCTGCGTCCACACCGCTCCCGGTCATGGCCGCGAGGACTACGAAGTGGGCCTGGCCTACAAGCTGGACGTCTACTCGCCCCTGGACGATGCGGGCCGCTTCCTGCCGTCCGTGGAATTTTTCGCCGGTCTCAACGTCTTCGAAGCCAACCCCAAGGTCATCGAAAAGCTGACCGAAGTGGGCGCCCTGCTCAAGACCGCCAAGATCAGCCACTCCTACCCGCACTGCTGGCGCTGCAAGCAGCCGGTCATCTTCCGTGCCACCACCCAGTGGTTCATCAGCATGGAAAAGAACGACCTGCGCAAGAAGGCCCTCAACGCCATCGACACCAAGGTGCAGTGGATCCCCGCCTGGGGCCGCGACCGCATCTACAACATGATCGAGTCCCGTCCCGACTGGTGCATCTCGCGCCAGCGCCAGTGGGGCGTGCCCATCATGGCCCTGCTCTGCAAGGACTGCGGCGAAGCCTGGAACGACGCCACATGGATGCACGAGATGGCCGACCGCTTCGCCAAGCACCCCACGGGCTGCGACTACTGGTACGAAGCGCCCCTGGAAGAGATCGTGCCCGAAGGCCTCACGTGCCCCCACTGCGGTGGCCAGCACTGGGAAAAGGAAGACGACATCCTCGACGTGTGGTTCGACTCCGGTACCAGCTTCGCTGCCGTGCTGGAGACCCGCCCCGAGCTCTCCGCGCCTGCCGACCTGTACCTGGAAGGCTCGGACCAGCACCGCGGCTGGTTTCACAGCTCCCTGCTGGTGGCCGAAGGCACCCGCAACGATCCGCCCTACAAGGCCGTGCTGACCCACGGCTATGTGGTGGACGGCGAGGGCCGCAAGATGTCCAAGTCCATCGGCAACGTCATCGCCCCGCAGGAACTCATCGACAAGTACGGCGCCGAGATCGTGCGCCTGTGGGTCTCCTCGGTGGAATACCGCGAAGACATCCGCATCTCGGAACAGATCCTGGGCCGTCTGGTGGATGCCTACCGCCGTATCCGCAACACCTGCCGCTTCATCCTGGGCACCATCAACGACCTGACCCGCGCCGACCTGCTGCCCCTGGACCAGCTGCTGCCTCTGGACCGCTACGCGCTCCATGCCGCCGCCCAGGTGCATGACCGCGTGCAGGATGCCTACATGACCTACGATTTCCACAAGGTCTACCACACCCTGCACAACTACTGCGTGACCGACCTCTCGGCCGTATATCTGGACATCCTCAAGGACCGCCTGTATTCCTCCGCTCCCGCCAGCAAGGAACGCCGCTCGGCCCAGACCGCCCTGTACCACCTGCTCTGCATGCTGGTGCGCGACATGGCGCCGGTGCTGTCCTTCACCGCCGAAGAGATCTTCCACCACCTGCCCAACGACCTGCGCGACGACGTGCCCACGGTCTTCGCCCTGCCGCCCGTGGACAGCAAGCCCTATCTGCTGGAAGACGGCGTACGCGACGACTGGAACGTGCTGCTGGCCGTGCGCGGCGCCGTGACCCGCGCCATCGAGCCCCTGCGGCGCGACAGCGTGGTGGGCCATTCGCTGGATACCAGCGTGACCCTCTATGTGGCCGACGAACTGCGTGAACGCCTGGAAGGCCTGCACACCGACCTGCGCGCCTTCTTCATCGTCTCGCAGCTGCACCTGGCACCCCTGGCCGAAGCTCCGGCCGACGCCATGCAGGACGCCGACGTGGCCGGTCTGGCCGTGGGCGTGGCCAAGGCCGCCGGTGAAAAGTGCGAGCGCTGCTGGATCTACAGCACCGAACTGGGCAGCGATCCCGCGCATCCCACCCTCTGCCCCCGCTGTGCCAAGGTCATGGCGGAACTGCCCGAGGCGTAATGCGCAAATATACGATCCTGGGCGGCTGCGGCCTGCTGGCGCTGGTGCTTGACCAGCTGAGCAAGTGGTGGGCCGTGGCCGCCATCGATCCCCTGCAGCCCGTGACGGTCATCCCCGGCCTGCTGGATCTGGTGCTGGTCCACAACCGGGGCGCTGCCTTCGGCTTTTTGAACCGTTCCGACATCCAGTGGCAGTTCTGGCTGTTCCTGGGGGCGACCGTAGTGGCTGCCGTGGCCATCGTGGCCCTGCTGCGCAGCTCCCGCTTCAATGCCTGGCTCAGCGCCGGGCTGGGGCTGGTGCTGGGGGGCGCGCTGGGCAATCTGGTGGACCGCGTCCGCTTCCGGGCCGTCATCGACTTCGTGGATGTCTATGTGGGGCAGTGGCACTGGCCCGCCTTCAACGTGGCGGACATGGCCATCTGCATCGGCGCCTTCCTGGCCTGCATCGTCATCTGGCGCACGCCGGAAGCCCCGGAAAAGAGCAAGGAGAAAAAGTCATGACCTTTGCCTGGTGGCATGTCCTGGTGGCCCTGATCCCCATCCTGCCCAACCTCTGGAGCATCTGGCATATCTGGAACCACCGCTTCTCTTCCTTCCAGCAAAAGGCCATCTGGCTGGTCATCGCAGTTTTCCTGCCTGTGCTGGGGGGCCTGATCTATATTTTCGCCGGGCGCAAACACGCCGGTGAAAAACTTTAAAACGGGAGACCAAGACTCTATGAACAGCAAACGTCTTCTTCCTCTGTGTGGCCTGATCTGCGCCACCGCCATGCTGGGCGCTTGCGTGGGTCAGAGCAGCAGCAATGCTGCCAACGAAAGCATGTACCTTGAACAGCGCGTGCAGGAACACGACACCCTGCTGCGCCAGATGCAGCCTGCGCAGGCTGAGGTCTGGAACCAGGTGCAGGCCATGCGCCAGGAACTGAACACCCTCAAGGGCCTGGTGGACGACCTGAAGAACGTGGGCGGTGCCGCCGCCCTGGCTGAGCGCGTGCGTGCCCATGATGCCGCCCTGCGCCAGGTGGAGACCAGCATGGCCCTCAACCTCAACCTGGGCGAGCCCATGGCCGCCGGTGGTGCCGCTCCTGCCCATGCCGCCGCGCCCCAGGGCAATGCGCCCCTGTTCCAGCCGCAGCAGAACCCCTATGCCGCGCCCGCCGCTGGCGCCGCTGCCGGCGCTGCGGCCGGTGCCGCCGCCGGTCTGGCTACCGGCCCTTACGGTGATGCCGCTGCCGCTCCTGCTGCTCCTGCCGCTGCTCCTGCCGCCACGGGCAGCACCTGGGGCCAGCCCACCCCCCAGCCCGAAGCCAAGCCCGCGGCGAAGAAGGACATCTCGCTGGCCCTCTATGACGCCGGCCTCAATGCCTTCACGGCCCGCAAATACGATGAAGCCCAGCGTTCTTTCGCCGACTTCATGAAGAACTACCCCACGCACAGCATGGCCCCCGACGCGCAGTACTATCTGGCCGAGTGCTACTTCCAGCGCAACCAGTTCCCTGACGCCGCCCTGGCTTACGATACGGTCATCACCAAGTTCTCCAAGAGCTCCCGTACCCCGGGCGCCTATCTGAAGCAGGGCATCTGCTTCAGCAAGATGAACCAGAAGGCCGCCGCCAAGGCCCGCATGAACGAGCTCATCAAGAAGTACCCCAACTCGCCCGAAGCGGCCCGTGCCAAGAACTTCCTCAAGACCAACAAATAAGGCACGCGCCTGGCAGATACGAAAAAAGCCGGTGGCTTTGGCCACCGGCTTTTTTCGTGCCCAAAGGCCTGGCGCCTCCGAAGGCGACGATGCTGCCCGGAGCCCAGGGGGGACAGAGATGGGGACGAACCGGAAACACGGCCTGGAACGGCACGAGGCGGAGTACCGGTACGGAAACGCGCCGCCTGAGTCCTGCCATCAGGCGGCTTGGACATCACGTCGTCTCAAGACCGGCGCTGTCCCGGATGGGGCAGCCGCGCCGGGATGGACGGCGGGCCAATGTTCCTGCCCCGCGTGCCGGGGCTGCGGCAGGACAGCGACAAGACAGCGACGGGCGAGAAACGACGAAGGGCCCCGTTGCCGGAGCCCTGTCTGGTGCGTTTGGTGTGGAGGTTTATGGGGTTTGAGGAGGGGATGAAGAAGGAAGGCCGTTATGACGTCAAAGCTGTTTACTGGCCCAGTTCGTGGCGCAGCCAGCTCTTGATGGCGGGGGTGGGTTCGCTGATGCCACGCCACTTGCCGTGCACAGCTTCGTATTCGGGCAGCAGGTGATGGGGAAGCGGCATGGTGAACAGGTCTTCAGCGTGTTCGGAGTTGCGGCGCACCAGGCGGATGACGGGTTCCTTGCCCCAGCTGTCCACCACGAAGTAGTGGGACACATCTTCCTTGGAGCGCACGGGCGGGTATTCGGAGTGCCAGTCGTTGTTGCCCCATTCAAGGTACATGGTCACGGCGTGCTCAGGGCTCAGGTTCCAAGAAATATCGTAAAGAGCATAATCTTGCAGGCGGTTCATATACTCCTCCATGTGCTTTTTTTGGATAGTAATGATTCTTAATTAAAAAATCAATACCTAGCTTGAAAATAAGTAATATTTTTTATTTTCAAAATATTCCAGTATGTTGAAATGCGATGATCCGTAAAAAAGGCTGTTTTTCCACGCCGGACACACTTTATCCACAGCCCCGGGCCGTGTATGCTCGACCTTGTGCCGGACAGATCCGGCACCACAGACAAAGGAGTCAGTATGGACGTCAACAAGGTTTTGCGGGAACTCAAGGCCCGTCCCGGCTTCAGCGATCATGTGGGCATGATGCTGGTACACAACGGCGTGGTCCGCGGCTGGTCACGCAAGGACCATGCGCCGGTCAGCTCCATCACCGTCAGCCATGACCAGGCCAAGATGGACGCCATCTGTCACGAGATGGAACAGCGCCCCGGCATCTTCGCCATCGTGGCCCAGGCCAATGAAGGGGACTTGCAGCCCGGTGACGACCTGCTCCTGCTGGTGGTGGCCGGTGACATCCGCGAGAACGTCAAGGCCACCTTTGCCGAGCTGCTGGACCGCATCAAGTCCGAAGCCGTCATCAAACAGGAACACGGCCCGGAAGCCTAGGGCCGCTATCATTGCTGGAGGAGGGGCCCCTCTGTGCTGGTGCCGGGCCGGTTCAGGCCCGCGGCAACCGTTGCCACAGGGCTGATGGGACAGAAGCAGGGGCACAGAGGCTGCCGCCTCGTCGCCCGCGGCTTCCCGCCCCACCAACGGACACGGCCTGCGGCCGATCTTTTTGGAGAGAGGTGGCTTCTCCGGCTGTACAGGAGAGGCCCTTCCCCTTCATCTCCCCTCTCCAACGCGTGTCACAGGGCCGCTTCCTTCCGTCGACAGGCAAGGGCCAGCATGTCCGGGAACCGATGCCCCGCTCGCCGGTGGGAGCCTGTCACACCGTTTCCCCACAGCCCTTCCATGCTTCCGGGAGGGGCCTCCGCGGGTGCCCTCTCCTGTCCGTGAAGGCTTTTTTCTCCCCCTGTGCATTGCCAAAGCCATATTTTGACCTTACTTCTACGGCATGCGCGACCGTTTGTGACGCCCGGCCCTGGTGCCGGGCCCTTTCACGCACGGCCTGTCCATTTTTTCAGGATGCACGCGGTCGCGCGCCTGCCCCGGGGCAGGCCATCCCGCCAAACGAGGAGAACGCATGTTCGGTTTTATTTTCAAAAAGATTTTCGGCAGCAAGAACGACCGCTACCTGCGCCGTCTGCGCCCCATCGTGGCGCGCATCAACGCGCTCGAACCCCAGATGCAGGAACTGGCCGACGAGGATTTCGCCCAGCGCATGGCGGAATACCGCCGGCAGGTGCAGGCCGGTGAACGCACCCTGGACGACCTTCTGCCCGAAGTCTTCGCCCTGATCCGCGAGGCATCCCGCCGTGTCATGGGCATGCGTCACTATGACGTGCAGCTGGTGGGCGGCATCGTGCTGCACCGGGGCAAGATCGCCGAAATGAAGACCGGCGAAGGCAAGACCCTGGTGGCCACCCTGCCCGTGGCCCTCAATGCCCTGTCCGGCAAGGGCGTGCATGTGGTGACCGTCAACGACTATCTGGCCACCCGCGACGCCCAGTGGATGGGCAAACTTTACAATTTCCTGGGCCTCTCCGTGGGCGTCATCGTCAACGGCCTTGACGACCAGGCCCGCAAGGAAGCCTACGGCGCCGACATCACCTATGGCACCAACAACGAGTTCGGCTTCGACTATCTGCGCGACAACATGAAGTTCTACGCCACGCAGCTGGTGCAGCGCGGCCACAGTTACGCCATCGTGGACGAAGTGGACTCCATCCTCATCGACGAGGCCCGGACCCCGCTCATCATCTCCGGCGCTTCCGATGAAAGCGTGGGCATGTACCGCGCCATGGACCAGATCGTGCGCCAGCTGGGCCCCGAAGACTACACCGTGGACGAGAAGGCCCGCACCGCCATGCTCTCCGAAGAAGGCGTGGCCCACTGCGAGGCCCTGCTGCATGTGGACAACCTCTTCGACCCGGCCAACATCACCCAGCAGCACTGCATCCTCCAGGCCCTGAAGGCCCATCACGTCTTCAAGCGCGACGTGGATTACATCGTGCAGAACGACAAGGTGGTCATCGTGGACGAGTTCACGGGCCGTCTCATGGATGGCCGCCGTTATTCCGACGGCCTGCACCAGGCCCTGGAAGCCAAGGAAAACGTCACCATCGCCGCCGAGAACCAGACGCTGGCCTCCATCACCTTCCAGAACTATTTCCGCATGTATGACAAGCTGGCAGGCATGACCGGCACGGCCGACACCGAAGCCGTGGAATTCCACCAGATCTACAATCTGGAAGTGGTCTCCATCCCGCCCAACAAGCCCATGCAGCGCAGGGACTACCCCGACCTCATCTACCGTACCCGCAAGGAAAAGTACGATGCCATCATCGAGGCCATCCGCGAGCTGTACGAAAAAGGCCAGCCCGTGCTGGTGGGCACCATCTCCATCGAGACCTCGGAGATGCTCTCCCAGCGCCTGAAAAAACTCAACATCCCGCACAGCGTGCTCAACGCCAAGCAGCACGCCCGTGAAGCCGAGATCGTGGCCCAGGCCGGCCAGAAAGGTCATGTGACCATCGCCACCAACATGGCCGGCCGCGGTACGGACATCGTGCTGGGCGAAGGCGTGCTGGAGCTGGGCGGCCTGCACATCCTGGGCACCGAACGCCACGAGAGCCGCCGCATCGACAACCAGCTGCGCGGCCGTTCCGGCCGTCAGGGCGACCCCGGCTCCTCCCGCTTCTACCTCTCGCTGGAAGACGACCTCATGCGCCTGTTCGGCTCCGAGCGCATCAGCGGCCTCATGGAGAAGCTGGGCCTCAAGGACGGTGAAGCCATCGAAAATTCCATGGTCACCCGCGCCGTGGAAAATGCCCAGAAGCGCGTGGAAGCCCACCACTTCGAGATCCGCAAGACTCTGCTGGATTACGACAACGTCATGAACCAGCAGCGCGAGGTCATCTACACCCTGCGCCGTGACATGATGGTGGAAGAAGACCTGGAACCCGTGCTGAGCGAGTTCCGCAACGACATCCTGGATGATGCCTACACGCCGCTGGAACAGGCCGATACCGACACGGCCGTCGAGCTGCGCAAGGCCCTTCAGGCCCGTCTGGCCGACGTCTTCAACCTGGGCCGCGTGCTGGAGGCCGACGCCCCCGTGCCCGACCGCGCCGGCTGTGAGGAATGTATCCACCAGATCTTCCAGCAGCTGCGCGAGGAAGCCGGCCCCCTGTACCAGGACATCCTGCGCTACTTCCTGCTGGAAGAACTGGACCGCACCTGGAAGGAACACCTGCGCAACATGGACGCCCTGCGTGACGGCATCGGCCTGCGCGGCTACGGCCAGAAGGACCCCAAGCTGGAATACAAGCGTGAAGGCTTCGAGATGTTCCAGTCCATGCTCTTCCAGATCCGCGAAGGCGTGTTCCGCGCCCTGACCCGCGTGCATGTGCAGCCTGCCGAGCCCGCGCCCGCCGAGGGCGCCGTGGAAGAGGGCAATGCCCCGACCGAAGCCCCGCAGCAGGAAGCTCCCAAGGCCAAGCCCACCCTGAGCCTGCGCCACAAGGAGAACGACGACCTGGCCTACTCCGGCAGCCAGACCACGGATGCCGGCAACCAGCCCGCCAGGGCCAAGCCCCGCGTGGGCCGCAACGATCCCTGCCCCTGCGGCAGCGGCAAGAAGTACAAAAAGTGCTGCGGCATGGGCAAGGTCTAGCCGCTCCTGAGCATCACTGACGAAAAAAGCGGGGCCCTCCATGAGGGTCCCGCTTTTTTGCACCTACCGGCAACAGCGGAGGCTGTGCGACAGGCACGGTACGGACAGAAAAAACAGGGCGGCAGGAAAACGGCGGTACGGCTGTGCGGGACGCTCCCGTCACGGAGCCGCGCGCGAACCAGGCCGCTGCATGCAGCGGGCCGCATGAAGCGCATGGGAAGAGGATGGGCCTTCCCCGGGACTTCTCTTTTGCCTGGGGCCTTTTGACACAAATTTTACTAGTTATCTCAAATAAGTGATGAATATCAGCTTCGCATGCCCGGTGGAGGATGCCCGTCGCATGTGCCCGCGCCCAGCTGGAAAAGCGCGCTGTGGAAAGGAGGGAAGGCCTGTGGGGAAGGGGAAGCCCTCTCGCGAGAGGGGGTCCCCTTCCCCACCAAACAAGCTGCGGGCAGGCCAACAGGCCCTAGCAGGGCAGGCCGCGCCGGGCGCGCATCTCGCGCAGGTCTTCCAGCACGCTGTAGGGCACGCGCAGGGAGCCGTAGCCCTTGCCCAGACGGATGCGGGGCTTGTTGGTGCCGTGATAGTCCGAGCCGCCGCTGACGCTCAGGCCGTAATGGCGGGCCAGCTCCAGGCAACGCCGGGAAGCGGCCTCGGAATGTTCGCTGTGATAGGCCTCGATGGCCGTGAGCCCGCAGGGCAGGAGGCGTTCGATGAAGGCTTCCAGCCAGCCGTCGGGCAGTTTCTGCAACATGGGATGGGCCAGGCAGACCGTGGCCCCCAGCGAGGAGAGGACGCTCACGGCCTCTTCGGGCTGGAGGACTTCCTTGGGCAGGTAGGCCCGGCCGTAATAGCCCAGATATTCCTTGAAGGCCTCACTGACGTCCTTCACATAGCCCTTGCGGACCAGCACGGCGGCGATGTGCGGGCGCCCCACGCTCTCGCCGCGGGCCTCGTGCAGCACCTCGTCGAGCTCGATCTCCACGCCCAGGCCCTGGAGCTTTTCCACGATGCGGATATTGCGCTCGCTGCGTTTGCGGCGCAGATACTTGAGCCTGTCCTGCAGGGGAGCCAGATCCCGGGGCAGCCACAGGCCGAGCACATGCATCTCGCCCAGCTCAGTACTGGTCGACAATTCGCATCCACGCACGAATTCCAGCCCCAGTTCCCGGGCTACGGCCTCGGCTTCATCCAGGCCGGAGACCGTGTCGTGATCGGTCACCGCCACCGCCGCCAGACCCTGGGCATGGGCGTTGCCCACGAGCTGCCCGGGGCTGTCCGTTCCGTCAGAGGCCTGTGAATGCGTATGTAAATCAATGAATTGCATGCTTTCATCCCTGACAGTTATCTTTTTCTTTTCAAGTAAACTACGACTTTATGAAAAAAAAGCAAGCCGCACACTGCCGCCATAAAGTACGCGGCGCTCGGCAGGTCACGCTTTCCGGCAGGCCGCCCCGGCAGCTTTGGCTTGAAGAACAGGCGGCAAAAAGCTATGCTGTTGCCCTCGCAAAACAGGGGGCGCTATCCCCCAAGACAAGGAAACATCATGATGAACACACAGGAATTGCTGCAGATCCTGGCCTGCCCCCGCTGCATGGGTTCCCTGGAGCCCCTGCCCTCTGCCGAGCATCCCGAAGGCCTGGCCTGCCCGGCCTGCAACGTGGTCTATCCCGTGCGTGACGATATCCCCATCATGCTGGTGGACGCCGCTGTGGAGCGCGCCCGCTGGGATGAGGGGCACAAGGGCTAGGGCCGTCCATGCGTCTGCTCATCGCTTCCGACCTGCACGGTTCGCTGGACAGCCTGCGCTTCCTCTGCGATACGGCCGAACGGCTCTCGCCCGACATGCTGGTGCTGCTGGGCGACCTGGTCTACCACGGGCCGCGCAACCCCCTGCCCGGCGGCTACGACACCCGCTCCGTGCTTGACGAACTGGACCGCCTGAACCATCTTCCCTGCCCGGTCACGGCCGTGCGCGGCAATTGCGACGCCGAAGTGGACATCATGCTCACGCCCTTCGCCGTCTCGGAGAATGCCTGGATCGAGGCCGATGCCCTGCGCATCTTCGCCAGCCACGGGCACCGCCTGCCGGAGAATCCTCCCCTGCCGGGCTTTGCCCCGGGCACGGTCATCCTGCGCGGGCATACCCACATCCCGCGCGGCGAGAGCCTGGACGGCCTGCATTTCTGGAACCCCGGCTCCCTCAGCCTGCCCAAGGGCGGTTTTCCCCGCAGCTACGGCCTGTATGAGGACGGCTGCTTCCACGTCTACGACATGGAAGGCCAGGAACTGCTGCGCCACTGGCCCCGCCAGAACTGGTCCCGTCAGGCGGCCCGATGAACGAGGCCCCGCTCCAGCCCCTCTTCGTCCTGCGGCCCGGCATCCGGCTGGTGCTGGCCTCGGCCTCGCCGCGCCGCCGCCAGTTCATGGACGAATGGGGCCTGCCCTATGCCATCATCCGCCCCACGGGGGTGGAGCCGCGCCCCGGACACGGGGAAGCGCCCGCTGCCTATGCCCTCCGTGCCGCTACGGCCAAGGCGGAGGCCGTGGCCGCCTCTGCTGATGCCGGGGCTGCCGGCCTGATCCTGGCTGCCGACACCGTCGTGGCCCTGGGCCACGACATTTTGGGCAAGCCCGCTGACGATGCCGACGCTCTGGACATGCTGCGGCGCCTTTCCGGCCGCGAGCATGACGTCATCACCGGCGTCTGCTGCCTTTTCCCGGACGGGAGCAGGGCGGGCTTTGCCGACACCAGCGCCGTCCGCTTCCATGCCTGGCCGGACGACGTGCTCCGCGCCTACGTGCGCAGTGGCGAACCGGCCGACAAGGCCGGGGCCTATGCCATCCAGGGCCAGGGGGCCTTTCTGGTGGCAAGCGTGCACGGCTCCTGGTCCACGGTGGTGGGCCTGCCGGTGAGCCGTCTGGCCGCCCTTCTGCTGGAAGGGGGCTGGATGCGCCCCGTGGCCTGATCCTTTCCGCCATCCCCATCCTGCTTTTCAGGGCGGTCTCGGCATGAGACCGCCCTTTCCATTTTTCGGCACAGTGCCGTGCAGCCCTCTGCCGTATGTTCCCTGCATGAAAAGCCTATCGGGTGTCCGCATATCGAAAAAATTTTAAAAAAAATTTCATAAAAATTGCCAAGGATTGAGATTTATTTCACTACCTGCCTTTTCCATGTACACCGGTGCCTGCTGCCCTTTTGTTGCGCCCTGTTTCAGCCTTTTGTCCCTTTTTTCTCCACAATGACTGGTAGCACAAACAGTTTTCTGGCCCTTGACGCCCGTAAAAAATCCCTTTACGCCGGTAGCATAGATGATTTTCCACTGTTGTTTGCAGTCTTAAGCTTATGGAGTTGCCATCATGTCCCAGGAACGGATTACCACTCTCTTAACCGAGAAGCGTAGCTACCTCCCCCCCGAGCACGGCAAGTCGTCCGCGTGGATCTGCGGTCAGGACGAAGCCGACGCCATCTGCCGGCGAGCTCTGGAAGACCCCAATGACTTCTGGGGTGCACGCGCATCGCAGCTGATCCACTGGTTCAAGCGCTGGGACAAGGTACTGGAGGCCGACGAAGCGCGGCACAAGTACAGATGGTTCACCGGCGCCAAGCTCAACGCCGCCTTCAACTGCATCGACCGCCACCTCATCTCCGGCCGCCGCAACAAGGCCGCCCTCATCTGGCAGGGCGAAAAGGAAATGGACGTGCGCTGCTTCACGTACCAGATGCTCTATACCGAGGTCTGCCGCGTGGCCCACGCCCTGAGCTCCCTGCACATCAACAAGGGCGACCGTGTGGCCCTGTACATGCCCATGATCCCCGAGCTGGTCATCGCCATGCTGGCCTGTGCCCGCATCGGCGCCATCCATACGGCCATCTTCTCCGGCTATGCCGAAGGCGGCGTGCGCAGCCGTATCCAGGGATCCAAGGCCAAAGTCGTCATCACCGCCGATGCCGCCATCCGCGCGGGCAAGATCAAGCCCCTCAAGGCCAACCTGGATCCCATCCTGGAAAAGTGCCCCTCCGTGGCCCACGTGGTGGTGGTGAACCACGCCGACCTCTACGACGTGAAGATGACCCCCAACCGCGACATCTGGTGGCATGACCTCATCGAGGACTTCACCCTGGACGTGGACTTCCCCTGCGAGCCCATGGACGCCAACGATACCCTTTTCCTGCTGCATACCAGCGGCAGCACCGGCAAGCCCACGGGCATCATGCACTCCACGGGCGGCTACCTGACCTATGCGGCGCATACCACGCAATGGGTCTTCGACATGCGCGACGACGACGTCTACTGGTGCACGGCCGACATGGGCTGGATCACCGGCCATACGTACGGCGTGTACGGCCCGCTGGCCCTGGGCGCCACGGTGGTGATGTTCGAGGGCGTGCCCACATGGCCAAAGCCCGACCGCTACTGGCGCATCGTGGAAAAATTCCGCGTCAACATCCTCTACACGGCCCCCACGGTCATCCGTTCGCTCATGCGTCTGGGTGAAGCCTGGGCCGAACGCTATGACCTGCGCACCCTGCGCATCCTGGGCTCCGTGGGCGAACCCATCAACCCCGAAGCCTGGCACTGGTACCACAAGTACATCGGCGCCAGCGAACTGCCCATCGTGGACACCTGGTGGCAGACCGAGACCGGCGGCGCCATGATCAGCCCCCTGCCCTACGCCACCAAGCTCAAGCCCGGCTCGGCCTCGCGGCCCCTGCCCGGCATCGACGCGGCCGTCATGGGCGGCAGCGCCACCCGTGACGAGGAAGACGGCGACGGCTCCACCCGCAGCGGGCATCTGGTCATCCGCAGGCCCTGGCCCGGCATGATGCAGGGCGTGTACAACGACGAAGAAAAGTACCAGTCCTACTTCTCGCGTTTTGGCTGCTATGAGTCCGGCGACGGCGCCGAGGTGGACGAGGACGGCTATTTCTGGATCCTGGGCCGCGTGGACGATTCCATCAACGTTTCCGGGCACCGTCTCTCCACCGCCGAGATCGAAGCCGTGCTGGCCTCCTGCCCCGAAGTGGCGGAAGCCGCCGTGGTGCCCATGCCCCATGCCCTCAAGGGCGAAGGCATCTACGCCTACGTCGTCACCCGTGACGAAGTGCCCTGGAGCGACGACGTGCGCAAAAAGCTGCGCGACACCGTGCGCCGCGACATCGGCGCCCTGGCCTCCCCCGAATACATCCAGTTCGTGGAAGCCATGCCCAAGACCTGCTCCGGCAAGGTCATCCGCCGCATGCTGCGCAAGATCGCGGGCAACGTCTATGACGACCTGGGCGATACCACGGCCCTGGCCAAGCCCGAAGTGCTCGACCACATCATCGTCGGCCATCGCAACCTGCTGCAAGGCCAGCACGAAACCGCCAGCCTGCCCGACGAGGACCAGCCCAAGGAATAGGCTCTTCCCCGCTCCCTGAAAAAAAGACCACCCGCCGACGGGTGGTCTTTTTTTATCCGCAGCCCTCCTGCGGACACCTTTCTCCCTGCAGGGCGGCCGGCCCCCCAGGCCGCGACGGCCGCCCCAAGGGTTCAGGCATCATCGTCGCGTCCCTCCGCACGCGTCTCCCGCAGCATGCGCCAGAACTGGCGGCACTCCTCGGGATAGGAGGCCATCAGGAAACACAGGGCCAGGATCACCAGGGCCAGCAGACAAAGGGCCAGGCAAACGACCTGGGCCAGGGCCAGCAGGGCTGCCAGGGCTGCCAGCAGGCCCGTCCCCCATATGGTCAGCCGCCGGATGCCCGCCACCAGCAAGGCTCTCCACCGGGGGATGCCCGGCCCCGGGGCGGCGGACAGGGCCGCCTCCCTGTCGGAAGGACGCTCCATGCGACGCTCCTTACAGGGCCTTGCGGCGCTTCCAGACGTGATCGGCCAGCAGGACGCTGAATACGGCGCCGGTCAGCACATGGGCCGTTTTGTTGCCGGCAAGGCCCAGCACCACCGACGCCCCCAGCGCCCCCAGCATGACGCGCATGGCCAGTTTGCGCCCGCTGAGTCTTTTGGTCGCGGGCCGTGCGGGGACAGCCAGGCCCCCCGTAGCAAGACAGGTTCCTTCCATAGAGAAACTCCTTTGTTAATATGTTAGAATAAAACGATAAAAAACTTTACATGACGGTCAAAAGAAAAATGAAAGTGCTTTTCTTTTTTCTTGACACTCATCCTAGTTTACGCCATGCTTCTTTGCAAGCCCGGAGTAGCGATTCGACATGCCGGATCAGCCGCCCCCCAAGCCCGGTCGGGATCGTCCCGGCCGGATCGCACTGCGCAGGTGTGCCGGTTCCTGCTCCGGGCCCGTACCAGCAAAGGAGAAGATCATGAGCGACATCATCAGCCTTCGTCAGATGCAGATCGGCCAGAGCGGCAAGATCGCCACTGTGGAAGCCCTTGGAGAAATGGGCCGCCGTATCCGGGACATGGGCCTGATCCCCGGGACCACCGTTTCCATCGTGGGCCGTGCGCCCCTCAAAGACCCCGTTGCGCTGCGCCTTTCCGGCGTGACCGTTACCCTGCGCAACAGCGAAGCCGACCACATCACCGTCGACGTCTCCAACTAGCCTCTCTTCTCCGAACCATGCGTTTTTTGCTGTCCGGGCCGTGCCAGAACATGGCCCGGATGGTCCTCTGTATCCTTTTACCTGTGCAAACGGAGGCACAAGCATGAACAACGGTCTGAAATACGGTCTCTTTTTCCTGGGTGGTCTGGCGCTGGGCGTCGTGGGCACCGTTGCCGTCACCCGCGGCAAGCTCGATCTCAAACCCCTGGCCACCGACCTGGTGAGCCGCGGCATGGACATGAAAGACGCCATCATGAGCAAGGTGGAAGCCGTCAAGGAAGATATGGAAGACCTGGCGGCCGAAGCCCGCCAGGCCGCTGACAAGCGCAAGGCCGAAGCTGCCGATCCCCAGGCCTGATGAGGGGGCACGCGCATGCGCTTTTTTCTGGTTCATGAACTGAGCTGCTCCAACGGGGCCGGACGGCTGCGTGCGCGTGCCTGCCGCCCCATGACACAGGTACAGGCCGAGATCCTGGCCGACACCCTGGATGCCATCGACGGCGTGGAAGGTGTGCGGGTCAACCCGCGCGTGCCCAGCGTCCTCGTGCTCTACCGGCATGCGCAGGCCAGGCACGATGTGCTCCGCTCCCTGGCCGCCCAGGATGCCGGCGCCCTCAACGACGGCAGTGTCCTGGCCACCCTGACCCAGGAACTGGAAAGCAGCCTCGAACGGCACGCTTCCGGCAGCCGCCTGCCGGCCCATGGAGAAGACGAGATGGGGGCCCACGGTTTCGGTCCCCTGCTGCGCTTCCTTTTCGTCCGTCCTTTCCTGCCGTTCAAGCTGCGCGTGGCCAGCAGTGTCATGGGGGCCCTTCCCTTTTTGCGAAAGGGCCTCGCCTCGCTCCTTCAGGGCAAACTCAATGTTGACGTGCTGGATGCCGCGGCCATCGGGGTTTCCCTGCTGCGGCGCGATTTCCGTACCGTCACGGTGCTGACCCTGCTGCTGGGGCTGGGCGAGGCCCTGGAATACTGGACGCGCCGCCGCTCCATGGACAGCCTGACCGAGAGCCTGGCCCTCAACGTGGACACCGTCTGGGTGCTGGCCGATGGTGTGGAGACCAGCGTGCCGCTCGCTGATGTGCGTGAAGGCGATCTGGTCGTGGTCCGTGACGGCGGTTCCATCCCTGTGGACGGCATCGTCGAGGACGGCGAGGCCGTGGTCAACCAGGCCAGCATGACCGGCGAGCCTCTGGGCGTGCCCCGCAGCAAGGGCGCTGCCGTCTATTCGGGCACGGTGGTGGAGCAGGGACACCTCGTCATCCGCGCCACCCACGTGGGCGACGGCACCCGCCTCAAGCAGGTGGTGCGCTTCATCGAAGAATCCGAGGCCCTCAAGGCCGGCATCCAGGGCAAGTTCGAGCGCATGGCCGACATGGCCGTGCCCTTCACCTTCGCCCTGGCGGGCCTTGTCTGGCTCATCACCCGCAATCCCATGCAGGCGGCATCCGTGCTGCTGGTGGACTATTCCTGCGCCCTGCGCCTCGCCACCCCGCTGGCCGTGCTGGCCGCCATGCGCGAAGGCGCCCGCCACGGCGTGGTCATCAAGGGCGGCCGTTTCCTGGAGGCCCTTTCCGAAGCCGATACCGTGGTCTTCGACAAGACGGGCACCCTCACCAATGCCAGCCCCCGCGTGGTGGAGGTCGTCCCCGCCGCAGGCCATGAGCGGGACGAGGTCCTGCGTCTTGCGGCCTGCCTTGAGGAGCACTTCCCCCATCCTGTGGCCCGGGCCGTGGTCCGCTGCGCCCAGGAAGAAGGGCTGCAGCATGAAGAGGAGCACGCCCAGGTGGAATATGTGGTGGCCCACGGCATCGCCTCCACCCTGTACGGCAAGGCCGTGCGTGTGGGCAGCCGCCACTACATCGAGTGCGACGAGGGCATCGACCTTTCTCCCCTGGAAGCGGAGATCGATGCCCAGGCCCGGATGGGGCGTTCGCTGCTCTATCTGGCCATCGACGGCACGCTGGCCGGTTTCCTGGCCATCGAGGATCCCCTGCGTCCCGAATGTCCGCAAGTCCTCAAGCAGCTCGAAGAGCTGGGCTTCCGCCGCATCCTCATGCTCACCGGCGACGACGAGCGCACCGCCCGTGCCGTGGCCGGCAAGCTGGGGCTCAAGGAGTACCGCTCGCAGGTCCTGCCCGCCGACAAGGCCGACGTCATCGCCGAACTCACCGCCCAGGGCTGCAAGGTCCTCATGGTGGGCGACGGCATCAACGACGCCCCGGCCCTGTCCGCCTCCCATGTGGGGGTGGCCATGTGCGACGGCGCCGACCTGGCCCGCGAAGTGGCCAATGTACTGCTCACCCGTCCTGACCTCAGCGGGCTCATCACGGCCCGCCTGCTGGGCAGGGCCACCCTGCGGCGCATCCACGTCAACTTCGCGACGACCATGCTGCTCAACAGCCTGTTCCTGGCCGGGGGCCTGTTCATGATCCTGACGCCCGGCGTCTCGGCCCTGTTGCACAACCTGACGACCCTGGGCGTGACCCTCAACGCCATGCGGCCGCATCTGCCCGGTCGCCACGCCCGCCAGCTGGAGGCCGCCTGATGCTCGACAGCCTGCGCTTCGTGAGATATGTCCGCAGTTTCATGGACGGACGAGTGCGCGTCCGTCACCCTGCCCTGCGTGACGCGGCCATTGCCGGCAAGGCCCGCGCCGCCCTCCTGCGTGTGGACGGTGTGCGGGACATAGAGCTCAACCCCCTGAGCGGTTCGGCCCTCATCCTGTACGACAGCTCCCGGCTGTCGCAGGACAGGCTCATCGAGACCGGTTGCCGCTGGGCCGACTGGCTGGACAAGGCCGCACGCGGCCAGGCAGGCGAGATGCCGCCCCTGTAGAAATGACCGGTTATCCGGGGGAGGGACTTTTTTGCGGACAAGACGTCTCTCCCCTGGGCCCGGCCGCCTCCCCCAATTTTTTCAGGCATGGGCACGCGTCCCTCCCCTCGCTGCCTCGTGGTCAGGGACAGCCCGGCCTGGCAGGGGCACTCCAGATCGCTTCCTCCCTTGGAGCCCCCGATAAAAAAGGACGCCGTCATGGCGTCCTTTCCTTATCCGCTCAAGGAGTGGTGACGGCGCAGATAGGCCTCAAGATGTTTTCGCAATGCCACGATGGCCGGAGCATCTGCATCTGCATACCACATGGTCCCCTGCCCGTAGCCCCCCTTCACGACATGGCCGGAAGGAATCGCAAACGAACGCTCGTGCACTTTCAGGCAAACACAGTCCTCAGCACGTGCTTTTGCTGAATATTTTACCTTTTGCCCATCCAGTATCTCCCGTTGTTCTTTTCTGTAAACAACAGCATTGCGATACCAGCCCACGACACAAGCTACCTGTCTTTCAGGATGGCGTGCAAAAAAGACAACTGTCACACCATCCACAGACACAGCTTTTTTGCTGGCCCCCAGCCTTTCCAGATGCAGGCTGACAGATTGTCCATCTCTATATCTTACAGGTACATTACCATAGCAATATCCATTTCTGTTGACGAAATTGGATATCTCTTCCCCTGTCTTGTTTACACGCACGTATTTGAAGCCAGAAATGAGTGTTCCAGAACCATCATACCGTTCCATCCAGCCTATATTAAAGCATATGAGTCGCATATCCCTTCCTGACAGAATGATGGAACCACATTTTCAGACAACAGGACTCATCCTCCCCGCTGTCAAGCAGCAGAGCATGGACAGTCTTTTCTGCAAAACAAATGGGGATGAAGGACACGGGAAAGTTTTCCTGACGCGGATGAGGACGGGAAACGTCCCAAAGGACATGCCCATCACACCGAAGCGATATACAGATGCTCCCCCCCAAAAAACTCCTTCCCGGGCTTAACAGTTCTGCTGCAACCAGCTGTCCAGCACGGCCAGGTTCCCGGCAAAATTGGCGCGGCCGTAGCCCATGCGCACATAGGGCGCATCCATGTCATAGACATTGCCGGGCAGGAGCAGCACGCCGGCCGACTGGGCCAGGTGTTCGCAAAAGGCCAGCGCGGGACCGAAGCGGGCCACGAAGTCCGGTCGCAGGCCGTGGAAAGCGATGGGCCCGGCCTGGGGAGGGTTGTGACGGAACACGTGGTCGTAACGGG
Organism: uncultured Desulfovibrio sp.; assembly: GCA_937926875.1. Lineage (GTDB taxonomy): Bacteria > Desulfobacterota > Desulfovibrionia > Desulfovibrionales > Desulfovibrionaceae > Desulfovibrio. The sequence goes on along the minus strand of CALBAX010000096.1, from coordinate 24,830 downwards.
CAAAGAAGTCCGCAGCGATCCGGCGATTGCGGGCGATGATCTCCCGGTTGCGGGCCAGGATGGCCGGGCCGTGCTTCAGGGCGATGCGGGCCAGGGCTTCGGAAGGTGTGGGACAGCAGATGCTGAGATAGTTCTTGTAACGGCCCAGGGCGCCGATGGCCTCCCGTTCCTGCGAGGCGATCCAGCCCAGACGCAGGCCGGGCAGGCCGTAGGCCTTGGAGAGCACGCCCACGGAAAAGGCCCGTTCGTAGATGTCGCAAAAGGCCGGGGGCACGGCATCCGGCGCTTCCAGGCCCCGGTAGACCTCATCGGCCAGGATGCGCAGGCCGTGGCGGCGGGCCAGCTCGCAGACGCGCTGCCGCTCGTCGGCGGACAGGGCGTAGCCGGTGGGGTTGTTGGGCGTGTTCAGCACCAGCAGGCGCGTCTTGGGCGTGATGAGCCGTTCCAGCTCGTCAAGGTCGCAGTACCAGCCATCCCCGCCCTGATGCAGGGGCCAGAGGGAAAGCCCGCAGCCCGCGGCCCGCGCCACTTCATACAGGGACTGGTAGGTGGGGAACTGGCAGACCACGTGCTCGCCCGGCTCCACCAGCACGTTGAGCGCCCCGAAGATGGCCTCCTGCGCGCCCACATGCAGCAGCACGTTTTCCGGGCCGCACTGCGTGTACAGGCCGGAGACCGCCTCCCGCAGGGCCGGGGCGCCGTCGTTCTCGCTGTAGCCCAGCCAGGTATCCAGAAAGCCTTCCTGCGCGCCCGGCTCCAGAGCCAGCAGCTCGCGGATGCTCAGGGACTCGCAGTCCGACTGCGCCAGCAGGTACGGCGCGCTGAATTCATACCGCCCGAAAAAGACCTCCAGTCCGAAGTCCCTGATCTTCATGCTTCCTCCACAGGCTGTTCCATGACGATGCCGTCACTGTCCCAGCATAGGATCCCCCATGCGGGGCGTCAATCCATGGAATGAAATTGCGGACTTGCGGAGACAAAAACGGGGGCGGGGAAACATCCTGCCCGGATCATGACGCAGGGCAGCCCAGGCGGGCAATGACCACAGGGGACGTCCTGTCCGCAGCAGCGCGCCTCCTCCTGCCAAAACGTCCGAGCAGGATGCGCGCCCGCATGACGGCCGCAAGAGCCATGCCCCGTCAGGGACAGGGGCCTCTCCCGCCCCCGCCTGCCGAAAAACAGCCCCTAGCCCTGACGGCAGAGCGCTGTCAGCAGGGCCGCCTTGCGTTCGCCGTAACGCAGCCTCCACCAGCGCCGGCGCCAGCGCAAACGGGCCCGGTCGAGGCACAGGTAGACCACGGGCGTGGTGTACAGGGTGAGCAGCTGGCTCACCAGCAGGCCGCCCACGATGGTGATGCCCAGGGGCTGGCGGATCTCGGCGCCGTCGCCCTGGCCCAGGGCCAGCGGCACGGCTCCCAGGATGGCGGCGGCCGTGGTCATCATGATGGGACGGAAACGCAGGCGGCAGGCCTCGTGGATGGCCTCGCGCGGGGGCAGGTTGCGGGTGCGCGCGGCCTCGATGGCAAAGTCGATCATCATGATGGCGTTCTTTTTGACGATGCCGCACAGCAGCAGCACGCCGATGAGGGCGATGACGCTGAACTCCATGCCGCAGGCCCGCAAGGCCAGCAGGGCCCCGATGCCCGCCGACGGCAGGGTGGAAAGGATGGTCAGGGGATGGATGAGGCTCTCATAGAGCACGCCCAGCACGATATAGAGCGCGGCCAGGGCCGCCAGGATGAGCAGCACCTGCTCCCTGGCCGTATCGCTGAACATCTTGGCCGTGCCCTGGAAGCTGCCCACGATGCTGGACGGCATGCCGATGCGCACGCGTGCCTCGTCGATGGCGGCCTGCGCCTGCGAAAGGGAAGCGCCCTCCGCCAGGTTGAAGGACAGGGTCACGGCCGCGAACTGGCCCTGATGGGCCACGGAAAGGGGCGCGAAGGCCGGCGAGACCTCGGCCACGCCCAGCAGGGGCACGGCCCCGTCCTTGCCCGGCAGCCAGACCTTGCCCAGCGAGTCCTCCCCTTCCAGCCAGGGCAGGGCATATTCCAGCACCACGCGGTACTGGTTCTTTTCCTCATAAATGGTACTGACCTGACGCTGGCCGAAGGCATTGTTCAGGGCCGCGTCCACGTCCTTCATGGTCAGGCCCAGGCGGGCCAGGGCATCGCGGTTGACGGTCAGCAGGGTCTGCAGGCCCCGCTCCTCGATGTCGCTGTCCACGTCCTTGAGGATGCGGATGCCCGCGAACTCCTGCTGCAAGCGCCGTCCCCAGCGGCGCAGGCTGTCCAGGTCATCGGCCTGCAGGGTGTACTGGTACTGGGAACGGGAGCTGCGCCCGCCCATCATGATATCCTGTGCGGCCTGCAAAAAGATCTGCAACCCCGGCTCCGAGGACATCTTGCCGCGCAGACGTCCGATGACCTGCTGGGCGCTGATGCCGCGTTCCTCCAGCGGCTTGAGGGAGATGAACACGCCCCCGCCGCCGCGACCGCCCGAGATGTGGGCCGAGACCTGGTCCACGGCCGGGTCGGCGCTGAGGATGCGCACCAGCCGGGCCAGCTTGATTTCCATGTCCTGAAAAGAGGCGCTCTGGTCCGCGCGGATGCCGCCCATGATGACGCCCGTATCCTGCTGGGGGAAGAAGCCCTTGGGCACCACGACATACATCCAGACATTGGCCGCCACCACCAGCAGGAGCACGGCCAGGGTCAGCTTCCAGTGATCCAGCACCACATAGAGGCTGCGGGAATACCCCTCCTGCATGGCGGACAGGAAGCGGCCCCACAGCTGTCCCGCACGGGTGAAGATCCCCGGCCGCCCGCCCTCTCCCGCACGCAGACGGGCGCTGCGGCGGGCAAGCTCCTCGTCGAAGGGCCGCAGCAGGGTGGCGCACATCATGGGCGTGGTGGTCAGGGAGACCAGCATGGAGACCAGCACGGCCGTGGCCAGCACCACGGAAAATTCGCGGAACAGTCGCCCCACCACGCCGCCCATGAACAAGATGGGGATGAACACCGCCACCAGCGACAGGGAAATGGAGATGACCGTGAAGCCCACCTCGCGCGCGCCGCGCAGGGCGGCCCGCAGGGGCTTCTCGCCCATCTCCAGACGGCGCACGATGTTCTCCAGCACCACGATGGCGTCGTCCACCACGAAGCCCGTGGCCACGGTCAGGGCCATGAGCGAAAGGTTGTCCAGCGTGTAGCCGCACAAATACATGACCCCGAAGGTGCCGATGAGCGAGACCGGCGCGGCCACGGCCGGGATGCTGGTGGCGCGGCCGTTGCGCAAAAAGAGGAAGACCACCAGCACCACCAGGGCCATGGACAGCAGCAGGCTCTTCTCCACCTCGTGCAGCGAGGCCCGGATGGTCTGTGAGCGGTCCATGCGCACCGAAAGGTTCGCGCTCTCGGGCAGCCAGGAACGCAGCTGCGGGATCATGGCCTTCACCCTGTCCACGGTCTCGATGATGTTGGCCCCGGGCGAACGGAAGACGATGAGCAGGATGGAGGGCTTGCCGTTGGAAAGGGCCATCTGGCGGATGTCCTGGCTGGAATCCGTCACCGTGGCCACGTCTCCCAGACGGATGGCGACGCCGCCGCGCTCGGCCACGATGACCTTGCGGTACTGGGCCGCGGTGCGCAGCTGGTCGCTGGCCACCACCGTCCAGGAAGTATTTTCGTTCTCCAGATGCCCCTTGGGCAAAAAGGCATTGGCCCCGGCCAGGGCCGCTCGCACGTCTTCCATGGTCAGGCCCGTGCGGTGCAGGGCATCGGGCGAGATGTCCACGCGTACGGCAGGCAGGGCGCCGCCGCCCACGGTCACTTCGCCCACCCCGGCGATCTGGCTGATCTTCTGGGCCAGCACCGTGGACGCGGCATCGTAGAGCTGGGTGCGGCTCAGGACGTCCGAGGTGACGGACAGGATGAGGATGGGCGCGCCCGACGGGTTCACCTTGCGGTAGGTGGGGTTGGACGGCATGGTGGGCAGGGTGGACCGGGCCGCGTTGATGGCCGCCTGCACGTCACGGGCCGCGCCGTTGATGTCCCTGTCCAGATCGAACTGGAGGATGACGCGCGTGGAGCCCAGGCTGCTGCTGGAGGTCATCTCGGTCACGCCGGCGATGCGCCCCAGGGCCCGTTCCAGCGGGGTTGCCACGGTGGAGGCCATGGTCTCGGGGCTGGCCCCGGGCATGCTGGCCTGCACCCTGACCACAGGGAAGTCCACCTCGGGCAGGGGCGCCACAGGCAGCAGGAAAAAGGCCACCATGCCCGCCAGGGTCACGGCGATGGTCAGCAGCGTGGTGGCCACGGGCCGGCGGATGAAGGGCGCGGAAAGGTTCAGGGGGATGAACTCCGGCCCGAAGCGCTTGCGCCGTTCCCCGGCCAGAGCCAGTTCCTGCCCTTCACGGGCCTGGGCGCTGTCCTTGCCGGATGCGGCGGAGCGCGGCGTCTCCTCAGGCCTGGCCATGGCCGGCCTCCCCGCCGCGGCGGCCCAGCTTCTCGGCCAGACGCGCGAACCAGATATAGATGACAGGCGTGGTGAACAGGGTCAGCACCTGACTGACGATGAGGCCGCCCACCATGGTCACGCCCAGCGGACGGCGCAGCTCCGCGCCCATGCCCCAGCCGATCATCAGCGGCAGGGCCCCCAGCAGGGCCGCCATGGTGGTCATGAGGATGGGCCGCAGACGCAGCAGACAGGCCTGCCGGATGGCGGCCTGCGGGTCCTTGCCTTCCTGCCGCTCGGCCTCCAGGGCAAAGTCGATCATCATGATGGCGTTCTTTTTGACGATGCCGATGAGCAGGATGATGCCGATGATGCCCACCACGCCCAGTTCCATGCCACAGAGCATGAGGGCCAGCGTGGCGCCGATGCCCGCCGACGGCAGGGTGGACAGGATGGTCACGGGATGGATGTAGCTTTCGTAGAGCACGCCCAGCACGATGTACATGGTGACCACGGCGGCCAGCAGCAGCCAGACCTGATTGTCCGTGGACGAGGCAAAGGCATGGGCCGCGCCCTGGAACTGGCAGCGCAGGGACGAGGGCAGCTCCAGGGAAGCAAGGGTCTCTTCCACCGCATTCACGGCCGCCCCCAGCGAGGAACCTTCGGCCACGTTGAAGGAGATGGTGGCTACCGGGAACTGGCCCTGCCGCATGGTGGCCGGACGCGCGGAGCGTTCTTCCATGCGCACCAGGGCCGAGAGCGGGATGGGCTTGCCCTCGCTGCCCTTGACGTAGATCTTTTCGATGTCGTCCGGGCCGCGCCGGAACTGCGGGGCGCTTTCCAGCACCACCTTGTACTGGTTGGTCTGGGTGAAGATGGTGGAGATCAGGCGCTGGCCCAGCGCGTCATAGAGGGCATTGTCGATGACGTCCATGCTCACGCCCAGACGGCTGGCCGCGTCGCGGTCGATGTCCAGCCAGAGCATGCGGCCCCGGCCCAGCAGGTCGCTGGTCACATGGCTCAGCTCCGGCCGCGCCCGCAGCGCCGCCAGGATGTCCGGGATGCTCCCTTCCAGCTGGGCGTCACTGAGGGCCTCCACCGAAAGCTGGTACTGGGTGCGCGAGACGCGGTCCTCCACGGTCAGGTCCTGCACGGGCTGCAGGAACAGATCCATGCCCGGCAGGCTGCCGGCCCGTTCCATGAGGCGCCGGGCAATGACCGGGGCGCGGTGGTCGCGCTCTTCCAGCGGCTTGAGGTCGATGGTCAGGCGCGAGGTGGCCAGACTGGGGTTGATGCCGTCCACGCCCACGAAGAACGCCACCCGGGCCACGGCCGGATCGGCCAGCAGCACGTCGGAAAGTTCTTTCTGGCGCCGGGCCATGGCTGCGAACGACGTGTCCTGCGGGAATTCCGCGATGCCCTGGATGACGCCCGTGTCCTGCGTGGGGAAAAAGCCCTTGGGCACCAGCGCGTACATGGCCACGCTCAGCAGCAGGGTGCCCACGGCCACGGCCAGGGTCAGGCGCTGGTGGGCCAGTACCCAGTCCAGCTTGCCTTCATACCAGCGCAGCAGGGCCGGGAAAAAATTGCCCTCCCCTCCCTTGTGCCGCTCCGGCCGCAGCATGACCGCACAGAGCATGGGCGTCAGGGACAGGGAGATGACGGCCGAGATGAGGATGGTCACCGCCAGCGTGACCGCGAACTCGCGGAACAGGCGCCCGGCCACGTCGCCCATGAACAGCAGCGGGATGAGCACGGCCACCAGTGACAGGGTCAGGGAGATGATGGTGAAACCGATCTGCCCGGCCCCCACGAGGGCGGCCTGCAGGGGCTTGTAGCCGTTCTCCAGATAGCGGCTGATGTTCTCGATGACCACGATGGCGTCGTCCACCACGAAACCGGAGGCGATGACCAGGGCCATGAGGGTCAGGTTGTTGAGCGAGAAACCCGCCAGGTACATGACGCCCAGCGAGCCCACCAGCGACAGGGGCACGGCCAGGGCCGGGATGATGGTGGCCTGCACGTTGCGCAGGAAGATCCAGATGACCGCGATGACCAGGACCACGGCCAGCACCAGTTCCAGCTGCACGTCGTGCACCGTGGCCCGGATGGTGGTGGTGCGGTCCGTCACCACCTGCACCCGCACATGCCCGGGCAGGGCCTGCTGCAACTGCGGCAGCAGACGGGTGATGCTGTCGGCCACGGTGATGACGTTGGCGCCGGGCTGGCGCTGGATGGAAAGCACGATGGCCGGGCGGAAGCCCTGCTCCCCGTCGGCCACATAGGCGGCCAGCCGGGCATTCTCCGCGCCCTCCTCCACGGTGGCCACATCTTCCAGACGCAGGGGCGCGCCGTTGCTGTAGCCGATGATGGTCCGCGCGTATTCTTCGGCCGAGGCCAGCTGGTCGTTGGCGTCGATGGTGCTGGTGCGCTGGGGCCCGTCGAAGCTGCCCTTGGCGTCATTGACGTTGGCCGAGGCGATGGCCGAGCGCACGTCGGCCATGGTCAGCCCGGCCGAGGCCAGGGCCGAGGGATTGACCTGCACCCGCACCGCGGGCCGCTGCCCGCCCGACAGGGTCACCAGGCCCACGCCGGTGATCTGCGAGATCTTCTGCGCCAGCCGGGTGTCCACCAGGTCTTCCAGACGGGTCAGGGGCATGGCGTCACTGTAGACCGCCAGGGTCATGATGGCCGGGTCCGCCGGGTTGACCTTGTTGTAGACCGGCGGGTTGGGCAGATCGGAAGGCAGCAGGTTGTCCGCCGCGTTGATGGCGGCCTGCACCTCCTGCTCGGCCACGTCCAGCGGCACGGAAAGGTCGAATTGCAGGGTGATGACGGAAGCTCCGGCCGAAGACAGGGAGGTCATCTGCACAAGGCCCGACATGGTGCCCAGCTGCCGTTCCAGCGGCGAGGTGACCACCGCGGCCATGACCTCGGACGACGCGCCGGGGTACAGGGTCTGTACCTGGATGGTGGGGTAGTCGATCTGCGGCAGGGCCGCCATGGGCAGATAATGATAGGCCAGCAGCCCGGAAAGGAGCAGGGCCACCATCAGCAGCGAGGTGGCGATGGGCCGGAGGATGAAGATGCGGGAAATGTTCATGGAACTGCTCGTCTGTCTTCTGGAAACGGCGGCGGAACCGTCAGCGGAACGCGGCAGGCCCCTGTCCTAAGGGACAGGAAGCCGGGGAAGGAAGGAGGAAAAAGCCTGCGCCCGCTGCCCCCAGGGACAGGAGCACGGCACGTCAACGCCGCCCCGTGCAGAAACTCCGCAACGAAAAGGACGCCACTGGCCTCCCCTGCGCCTGTCCTTCACCGCGTGATCTTTTTGCCGGGGAACGGGCCGGACACCACGCGCCGGAGAAGGGACGGGGAAAGGGGAGCGCCTCACGCGCCCGCGCCACCGGCTGGCGGCCGCAGGGCGCGCCCGTTGGCCGCAGCGTCACGGGCATCGCAGCAGCGCCGGGGGTGCCCCTTCCCTCCCCGGGGTCACTCCCCGCTCCCGGTGGCGGGCACGGCAACGCGCGGGGTCTCCATGCTGGCCGTCACGCGGACGCGCAGGCCGTCACGCAGACGGTCCACACCATCCACCACCACGACCTCGCCCGCGGCAAGGCCCTTGTCGATGACGGTCAGGCTGTCGGTACGCACGCCGGGCGTCACCTCGCGCAGGCGGACGGTATCCTTGTCCACCACATAGACGTAGGAGCCGCGGCTGCCCAGCTGCACCGCGGCGGTGGGCACCGTGACGGCCCGGGGCAGGACCGTGACCAGTAAACGGGCATTGACGAACTGGTTGGGGAAGAGGGTGTGGTCCTCGTTGGCGAATTCTGCCTTGAGCTTCACCGTGCCCGTGGCGGTGTCGATCTGGTTGTCCATGCTCAGCAGATAGCCCTGGGCCAGCAGGGCCTGCTGCTCGCGGTCCCAGGCCTGGACCAGCAGGCGGCCACCGCTCTTGCGGGCCTCGCGCCAGTGCTGCGCCACCAGGGGCACCCGGCTTTCCGGCAGGGTGAAGACCACATAGGAAGGCGTCAGCAACGTGATGCGCACCAGACCTTCGGTATCGGAGGCATGCACCATGTTGCCCTCGTCCACCTTGCGCAGGCCGAGCACCCCGTCGGCCGGAGCGGTGATGCGGCTGTACTGCAATTGCAGGGCCGCCGAATCCACGGCAGCCTTGTCGGACTGCACCGTGCCTTCATACTGGCGCACCAGGGCGCGCTGGTTGTCGTATTGCTGCCGGGCGATATGGCCGCCGCTCACCAGCTTTTCATAACGGCCCAGGTCGCGGCGGGCGTTCTCCAGCTGGGCCGTATCGCGGGCCAGGGCACCGCGGGCCTCGCCCAGCGCGGCTTCGAACGGCCGGGGGTCGATCTCGGCCAGCAGGTCGCCCTTGCGGACGAACTGCCCTTCCGTGAAATGCAGGCGCTGCAGATGCCCGTCCACCCGGCTGGTCACCAGCACGTCGCTGGACGGTTCCACCGTGCCCAGACCGTTGAGGAAATGGGGCATATCCTGCGCCAGGGCCGTGGCCACACGCACCGGCGGCGTGTCCTGCGGCATGCCGCGCTGCCGGCCGGGCTCGAAAAAGCCCCGCCAGAGCAGCGCACAGCCCAGCAGCAGGGCCAGTACGGCCAGCAGGCGGCCCTTGCTCATGCTGATCTTCACACACGTTCTCCATCACTGTCCGGTACGAAACGCACTTCGAACAGTGTCTCATTTTCTCCGCTGTGCCGGTAACTCACCGACCAGCCCAGCTGCTCGCAGGCGCGGCGCACCAGCGACAGGCCCAGACCGCTGCCGCCCGGTGTGGCATCCCCCCGGGAACGGGCTCGCACCCCGCGGGCAAAGATGTCCAGATCCTCGGGGATGCGCCCCGCATTGCGCACCTGGAGCCCAAACTCGTCCAGGCGCACGGCAACACGGCCATTTTCCGAGTAAAGGCGGGCATTGTCCAGCAGATTCTTGACGACGATCCCCGCCAGGGCTGGCTGCGCCTGCACTTCCCGGCTCCCGGAGAGCTCCAGCGAAAAGCAGTCCTGCCCCTGGGCCGTTTCGCGCACCAGCAGGGCCAGATCCACGGGCTCGAATTCGATGTTCTCGGGGCGGCGGGCCAGCAGCAGGAGGACGCCCACCGTGGCGGACATGTCACGCACCGTACGTTGCAGGCGTTCCACCGTGGGCGCGCAGCGTTCGGCACCGGGCAGGCGCTCCAGTTGCAGTTCCAGCACCTCCAGCCCGCCCTGCATGACGGTCAGGGGGGTGCGCAGCTCGTGGCTCACGTCGCCGGTGAAGAAGCTCTCGCGCTGGACGAAACGGCGCAGGGCCTCCTCGCGGCTGGCGATGGCCCGGGCCAGCACGCCCACCTCGTCATCGAGGGCCACCTGCGGCAAGGGCGGCAGGCCGGGATAATCACCACCGGCACGGGGCACGGGACAGCGGGACACGGTACGGGTCAGATCGGTCAGATGGCCCGTGAGCCGCCGGCTGAGCAGCACGGCCAGCAGGGCCGCCACGCCCAGGCCCAGGCCTGCGCACAGGCCCAGGACCCGGGTCAGCTGGGCCTTGATGGTCACCAGCAGGCCCGTGTGGCCGCTCAGGGCGTAGCGTACGCCCTTGTGTTCCTCGAGGAAGACGAAATTCTCCATGCGGTCGAAAAAATGCAGGCCGGGTTCCAGGGCGCGCCATTCAGCAGGGATCTGTTTGCCCACCCGGAATTGCAGATCCATGAGGTTCGCCAGGTCTGCCCCGTAGACCAGGTTGTTGTGCCGTCCCCTGTCCTCGGCGCGGCGCGAGCGTTCCTCGGCCTCGATGAGGGCATTCATGACCGGACGCGCGTACCAGTCCACCAGATGGGCGCCCAGCCTGTCATAGGAGAACAGGCCCACCATGCCCATGGTCAGGCCGAGACCGGCGGCCAGCAGCATGAACGAGACCAGCAGACGCCGCCGGATGGGGGAACCGCCGCTCACGCCCCCGGCTCCTCTTCACGGCCAAGGCGGTAGCCCACATGGGAGATGGTGTGCAGCACGGGGCTGCCGAACGGCTTGTCCAGATGCTGGCGCAGTTCGTGGATATGCGTCCGCAGGGCGCTGCCGCCGGGCAGGTCGTCGCCCCAGAGGCGGCGCTCCAGCTCCTCGCGGCGGACCAGCGCCGGCGCCCGGCGCGCCAGCTCGCACAGGATGCGGAAGCCCGTGGGGCTCACCTTGACCTCGCGGCCCTGCCGCGTGACCCGGTGCCCGGCCACGTCGATGCAGACATCGTCCACCCGCAGCTCGCCGCCCTGGGCATTCTCCTGCGCGCGGCCCCGCCGCAGCAGGGCCCGTATGCGGGCCTCCAGCTCGCGCAGGGCGAAGGGTTTGACCAGATAGTCGTCGGCCCCGGCGTCCAGGCCCAGCACCCGGTCAGCCACGGTATCACGGGCCGTCAGCATGATGACCGGCACCTGCACGCCGTGTTCCTCGCGCAGGGCACGGCACAGGCTGATGCCGTCCAGCCCGGGGAGCATGATGTCCAGCACCACCAGGTCAAACTGGCCGGACGCGGCCATCTCAAGGCCCGTACGCCCGTTGCGGGCGCAATCCAGTTCATAGCCCAGGGGCTCAAGATAGGCGTACAGGTTGGCGAGGATGTCCTCGTTATCTTCCACCAGCAGGACAGAGACAGGCACCATGCGCACCTCCGCAAAAAAGGACGGGGCGCCGTGCGCCCCCTGAAGGATGGAAAACCCGGCGGGTGACCCGCCGCCCGAAAGTATCCGAAGGACCCGGACTCACTGGATGATGGCCAGAGCGTCCACCTCCACCTCGTTGGGGTGCTTGGAGCTCCAGTCCACATGCCCCACCAGGCGCACCTTGTCCTGCGGAGTGACCGTCAGGTGCCCGAAGGTCTCGTGCTCTATCTCCACCACCACGCGGCCGCTCTCGTCCTCGAAAAGGTAACGGTCCTTGCGGGGGATCTTTTCCAGGATATGGCCTTCCAGGACACAGGGGGCATCATCCCAGGCATTGAGCACGTCGGCCGCACGGGTCAGCGTCGGCGAGACGCCAGGGCCCACGAAACCCGCCGCACCGGTACCCGGCGGGAGCAGCAGCAGGCCGGCGGCCAGCAGAAGCAGCACAGAAAAAATTCGCATCACGACTCCGCCGGCGGGCCGTCCGCCGGTAGCGCACGGCCCGCCTGTCAGACTACTTGAGGATTTCCAGGACCTTCACGTCGACCTTGGTGGGATCCATCATCTCCTTGTCCAGCTTGCCGGAAAGGCGCACCCGGTCGGCGGGCGTCACCGTACGGCCGGCGAACACTTCATGGTCGATCTCTACCACGATGGTGCCCGTGGCGTCACGGAAATTGTACTTGTCATCGCTGCCGGCCACACGCTCCACGATATGGCCCGTCAGCATCACCGGCGCATCGTCCCAGGCTTTGAGGGCCTTGGCCACGGTATCGGCCTGGACGCCGGACGTGGGCCCCTGGAAACCACCGGGAGCCTGCCCCGGGCCCTGGAAGCCGCCCTGGGCAGCCATGGCAGGGAAAGCAAGAGCCAGAACCATCACACAAGAAAGCAGCAGACGCATGGGATATCTCCTTCTGGCGGCATGACCGCCATCCGTAACAGTTGCGGGTGGGGCACGGCCTACGTCACCGGCCCTTGCGGACTGGGCCCTGTCCGCATCTCCACACTGCGCCTGTGGCTGTCAGCAAAGTGTCAGCGCAGGCCCCCAAAACGCCTGCGTCACGGATATTTTTTGTTATCTTATTGATTTTACAAAATAAAAAAATAAAGTTTTTTACTATGTTTAACAAGTCAAACAAGGTTCGCGGGGCGTGCCGTCAATCAAGCTCACGCCCCACCCAGACCGCCCGCCCCACGATGCGCACCAGGTCGGCCAGCTGGTCGGTGGTGCAGGCCTCGATGGGCGGATAGGCAGGATTGTAGCTGCTGAGGATCAGGCGCCCCGGCATGGCATTGACCACCTTGAGGTAGACCAGATCCTCCACGCTCACGGCATAGATGCGGCCGGGCACCGGGTCTTTCTGGCTCTGGTCCACGAGGACCACGTCATTGTGGCAGATGCGGGGCTCCATGCTGTCACCGGAGACCCGCAGCAGGGCCATATGCGACGGGCTGCCCTTGCGCCGCAAAAAATCCTCGCGGAAGGCGTAGTGCCGCACCACCTCGGCGCTGGTCTCGAAACTCCCCGTACCGGCAGAAAGGCGCGCCTCCACCATGGGCACCATGACCAGCCCGGCCCATTGATCCTGCAGGGCCCCTTCCACATTCCCCTGCCCGGCCAGCAACCAGTCCAGCGAGCAGCGCAGGGCAGCCCCCAGCCGGACGGCAAACTCCCCTTTGGGCAGCTGGCCGTTCTCGTACTGCTGGATGGTGGTCAGGCTGACCCCCACCTGTGCGGCAAGATCCTGCTTGCGCAGACCGAGGCCAAGACGGCGGCGGCGCAGGCGGTCGGCAAAGCCCTGCGTTGAAATAAAGGAAAATCTATTTTTATCGTCCATGCGTGCTCCAAATTTTTTTTATTCATTAAAAACAATATATTGAATGTTTTTAAAAGAAAAGTTGAAAATTTTTCCTTTGATTGAAAAAAGAAAACATGTAAATAGTACGCCTATGGCTGCTGTCAAACATAGAACAACCTGTAACTAATGGCAATGGATACAGCAGGCCAGGCCCGCTTTTCCCGGACAAAGAAAACTTTTCTGCGGCACAACTTTTCCGCAGCCATCCGGTGCGGATCCCCGTGCCCATCATCAGAAAGGGAGTAGCCCACATGAACACACGATCCCTGGAACAGCTCCAGCGTCTCCTGACGCAGCCCACCGACAGCGAGGAGGAACCCGCCGAAGCTTCCCTGCGCTGGGCGGCAGCGCAATTGCGCCGCATCGCCCGCATGCTGGAAGACATGCAGGCCAGTCCCCGCCAGCCAGGTGATGCCATGCCTCCTGTCCCGGAAGCCTTCCCGGCTGCCGGGCCCTGTGCGAAAGGGCCGCGGCAGGAGGCTGCGGCCCAGCCTCTGGAGGCGCATCCTCTGCGTCCCCGCAGGCCCCTGTCCCCGGAGGCCCGCCATGTGGTCCAGTAGAGGCAGGCCCGCCCCGCCCTGCCGGCCATGCGACAGGGCCGCATCCCCCACGGACTGGGACAGCCTGCTGCCCCTCCTGCCCGAAAGCGTGCGCCTGCTGCGTCAGGTGCTGGAAGACGATGCCGCCCTGCACAGGCTCCTGAGCCACTGCGGCGGCCTGACCCTGCGCATCCCCCGCCGCTTCCCGGCGGAAGGGCATCTGCTGTGCGCCCTGCTGCCCGAGCCCGCCCTGCGCCGCCTGCTGGGCGCCTATGGCGGCACGTGCCTGTATATCCCCCGCTGCGCCCGTCTCGCCCGTCAGGTCCGCCAGCGGGAACTGCTCGGCGCCTTCAGCCGCCATACTGCCGCCGGTACCTCCAGCAATGCCGAGGTGCGCTTCCTGGCCCGCCGTTACGGCATCACGGACCGGCGCGTCTGGCAGCTGCTCAAGCAGGAGGCGGAATTGCCGGACAAGATTCCGTCCCCCGTCGACGCCCTTCAGGGCTGAGCCCCGCACCTCCCTTTCAGGCCGGACGGGAAAGGCTGCGGCCTTTCCCGTTTTTTTCTGCGGTCTGTCGCCTTGCCGGGGCATGACCATCCGGAAATCTCTCCCGCAGACCTGCCATGATCCCCCTTTCTGGGCCACCTGCCTTCTTCCCCTCCGCTCCCCGCACCATCCCTTTCCCGCTTTTGCCCTCTCCGCGACGCTTCCTCTACTGAAATCCTTCAAACTTACGCCAGCGCCCTTTTCCGGCATGGTGGCCCCACGGGTGCGACACCGCCCCGCCAACGCTCCACCACCACGCAGGAGGGCATATGCGCGACAACTTCACTCTGGCCCATACGTTCACGGCCCGCTGGGAAGGCGGCCTTTCCGACCATGAAGCCGATCCCGGCGGCATCACCAGCCACGGCATCTCCCTGCGCTGGGTCACGGATCTGGCCCGGCAGGCCAAAGAACGTTGCCTGCGCGATGCCCGGCAATGCGCTACCTGTCCCCGGCGCACGGGCCCGGATTGCGACTACTTCAGCCTGGATCTGGACAATGACGGCGACATCGACGCCGACGACATCCGCGCCTGTACCAAAGAGCAGGCGGCCCGTCTGTTCCGCAGGCATTTCTGGGAGGCCCTGGGCTGCGACCGCCTGCCCCTGCCACTGGCCGTCACCCTCTATGACGGTGCGGTCAACATGGGCGCCAGCCGGGCCGTGAAGCAATTGCAGGAAGCCATGAACGCCACGGGCGAGAACCAGCTCGACCATTATTCCCCCATCGCCGAGGATGGCATCATGGGCCCGGACACCCGCGAGCTGGCCGGCGCACTGGCCGACGTGCATCTGGACTGGTACGCCGCCCGGAGCAGCCTGCGCCTGCGGGATGCCTTCTATCGCCGTCTGGCCGCGTCCCGCCCGTCCATGAAGGTCTTCCTGACGGGCTGGCGCAACCGGGTGAAGGCCCTGCACCAGCATCTGGCCGATCTGGAACGGGAGGCGCAGTGATGTGGGACCTGCTGCGCGACCTGGGCACCCGGCTGTTGCGTGACCTGACGGGCAACCGCCGGGAACGGCAGGAATTGCTGGCCGCCCAGATCCGCCTTAACGAACGGGAAACGGAACATGCCCCTTCCAGCATGCTGCGGCTGTGGCGCTCCTTCCTGGGCTGGGTGCTGGCCCTGCTCTTCTGCTGGGAAGTGCCCGTGCGCCTGCTGCTCCTGCCCCTGCTGGCGCCCGATATGCTGGACGACCTGCCGCCCCCGGCCCTGGACCAGATCCTGGGCCTGCTGGCCGGTATGCTGGGCCTGCCCTTCTGAACCACGGAGATGCCCATGACCACCCATCTGCCTGCCGCGCTCCTGCCCCTGCTGCTGGCCCTGGTACAGGGGCTGCTGCTCTGGGCCCTGTGGAGCCTGCGCCGCAGCTTCGTCCCGCAGGCCGAACATCTGCGCTGCCGCCAGGACGGACAGCAACGGGAAGCCCTGTGGCTGCGCCGCCTCGATCTGCTGGAACAGGCTCTGGCGCAGGAGCGGGAACTCCTGGCGCCGCTGGCGGACGAGGTACGCTCCCTGCGGGAGGACGCAGGCCGCCTGCACAGCCAGTTGCAGGCCCAGGAAGCGCGCTTCTGCGGACTGGAACGCCTGCTGCAACGTCTGGAACGGCATCTGGAACGGCAGGAAGACCGCTGGCAGCAGCTGCCCGGCGCCGCCTTGCCCGCCCTGCTGCACTGCCGCCCTCCCCGGGAGGTGCAGTGATGCCGGTACGCCGCCACCGGAAAAGCCCGCTGGAAAAAGCCCTGCACGAGCGCCTGCAACGCCTGACCGAACATCTCGACACTGCCGAGGTCTCGGGAAAAAGCATCGACATCGTCAAAGAGATCAAGGAACTGCACGCCCTTGCCCGCACGCTGGAACAGGAGGGCACGTCACAGGACGGCGACCGGAAGCCCCCAGCCCCCCTGCGCGTCATCTGGGCCGGGCAGGGGCCGGAGGATGGCCCCCCGTAAGCATCGAACCCCACCGAGCCCCTTATGGAAACTCCCTGCATCATCCCCTATGCGCCGCGCCCGCTGCAATGGCGCTTCCACCAGCAGCGCACCCGCTTCTGCGTGCTGCTCTGCCACCGCCGTTTCGGCAAGACCGTGGCCGCCGTCAACGACCTGCTGCGGGCGGCCCTGCGTACCTCACGGACGGACTGGCGCGCCGCCTACGCCGCCCCCTATCTGGGGCAGGCCAAGGCTGTGGCCTGGGATTATCTGCGACATTTCGCGGGCGTGATCCCCGGCACCCGTTTCCATGAAGGCGAACTGCGCTGCGACCTGCCCAACGGCGCGCGCATCCGTCTGTACGGCACGGACAACGCCCAGGCCCTGCGCGGCCTGTATCTGGACGATCTGGTGCTGGACGAGCCCGCAGACATCCCCCGCGAGGTCTGGAGCCAGATCCTGCGCCCCGCGCTGGCCGACCGGCAGGGGCGGGCCCTGTTCTGCGGCACGCCCAAGGGCTGCGACAATTTGCTGCACGATGTCTGGCAGCTGGCGGGCAGCCTGGGGGCGGCGGAGGGCTGGTCACGCTTCCGTTTCCCGGCCTCGCAGACAGGCTACCTGCCGCAAACCGAGCTGGACGCCGCCCGCCGCGGCATGAGCGAGGCCGAGTACCAGCAGGAATTCGAATGTTCCTTCGCCGCCGCCGTGCGCGGGGCCTACTATGCCGCCCTGCTGGATGCCGCCGATCTGGCGGGACGTATCTGCCCCCTGCCGGTAAGCCCCGACCTGCCCGTGCATACGGCCTGGGACCTGGGCATGGATGACGCCACGGCCATCTGGTTCTTCCAGGTGGAGCCCTCCGGCACCTGGCGCATGCTGGACTATTACGAAGCCAGCGGCGAGGGGCTGGCCCATTACGCGGCCGTGCTGGCGGCCAAGGCCCGGCCGGAAGGGACGGCCACCGCCGACGGCCTTGCGGGCCGGGGATTTTGCTACGGCCGCCATCTGGCCCCGCACGACATCCGGGTGCGGGAACTGGGCACAGGCCAGAGCCGTCTGGAGAGCGCCGCCCGTCTGGGCATCCGCTTCGACATCGCGCCGTCCCTGCCGCTGGCCGACGGTATCGACGCCGTGCGCCGCGCCCTGCCCCGGCTCTGGTTCGACAGCCGCCACTGTACCGCCGGACTGGCGGCCCTGCGCTCCTACCGGCGGCAATGGCGGCCCCGGCAGGAACAGTTCTCCTCCGGCCCGCTGCATGACGGTTCCAGTCACGCCGCCGATGCCCTGCGCTATGCGGTCACGGGCTTTCGCCCGCCGGAGCGGCCCCTGCCCCCAGCCCGGGCCCGCATCACCTATGACGTGCTGGGGCTGGGACGCTGAAAAAAGCTGGTCCCATGCCATCGACATGCCCGAAGGGCCGGTGGCCGGGATCGCCCGCGACAGGGGCGTGCCGGGAGACAGACCGGACAGAGGGAGGCCGGTCATGCCGCCCTTCCTCTTTCGTGCCGGGCAGCGTCACGGCTGCCGACGGCACCCCGCGCTCAGCGCATCCCGCAACACCTAAAACAGCAGGAGCCCGCATGGGACACACGAAAACACAGCCCTGCGGCCAGACCGGCGCGCAGGACGCTTGCCGTCTGGAAGCCATCCGGGACGACGCAGGCCGCAAAGCCCTCTTCGCCCGCATGTGCCGGGAAGGGCTCACGGGCTGCGCCATGTACGCCTGGCCCCATCCCCGGGAAGAGGACTGGCTGCGTCTGGTCAGCGCCCCCGGCCGCCTGCTCCTGCAGGCCACGGCCCCTGACGGCACGGCCCTGGCCTGCGGACTGTTCAGCCCCTGGCGGGGGCAGATCCGGGAATTCGATTTCACGGTCTTCCGCCCGGCATTCCCGCTGGCCGTACTACTGGCCCGCGCCGCCTTCCGCTGGGTCTTCCGGCATACGGAGACCAGCGCGCTCTGGGGCCTGTGCCCGGTCAGCAACCGCCATGCCTGGCGTCTGGCCACGGCCTGCGGTTTCGTCATCACGGGGCGCCTGCCCGCCGCCTGCTGGCTGGCCCGGCGCGGCACCCATGTGGACGGCATCCAGCTGCTCTGCACGCCCGAAACACTGGCCCGCGCCACAAAGATGTCTCCATCCGGCCACAGGGCCCACCAGTAAACACCCCTCATCCCCAAGGAGGACATATGGGATTCGGAGGATCCTCCAGCCCCAGCGTACCGGAAGTCCAGCCCGCCCCCAAGGCGGCCACCCCCAAACCCGTCACCGAAGCGGCCACGGCCGCCCGCCAGAACCAGAAGGACAAGGCCAGCAAGGCCGCGGGCATCCGGGCCTCCATCCACACCACGCCGCTGGCCTCGCAGGAGAACAGCGGCAAGACCCTGCTGGGGCAGTAGGATGCGCCCGGCACAGCGCCCCGTGATGCGCGCCCTGCTCGGGGCAGCGCATCAGGGGCCCCCCACTCCTGTGACGCGGCCGGGAGCCGAAGACCGTCTTGCCCTGCGCGTCCCGGCCCTGGCCCGTCGTTACCGGGCCCTGCTGGAACGGCGTTCGCCCTGGGACACGGCCTGGGAGAGCCTGGCCGAGCACTTTTTGCCCACCCGCTTCCGCCCCGACGACAGCCTGGACGACCGTCCCCTGCTCAACCGCTCGCTGGTGGACGCCACGGGCATCCTGGCCATGCGGACCCTGGCCGCCGGTCTGCAGGGCGGCATGACCAGCCCTGCCCGGCCCTGGTTCCGGCTGGCCCTGGACGATCCCGACCTTTCGCGCAGCCATGCGGGCCAGCGCTATCTGGATGAGGTGGAGGCCCGCATGCGCGTGGTGCTGCAACGCTGCAACTTCTACAACGCCATGCACACCATCTATGCGGAACTGGGGACCTTCGGCACGGCCTTCGTCTTCGAACTGGCCGACCTGCGCCACGGCTTCCGTTTCGTGCCGCTCTGCGCCGGACAGTATGTGCTGGATACGGACGCGGCCCGGCGGGTGGACACGGTCTTCCACCGCATGCATATGAGCCTGCGCCAGATGGTGCAGAGCTTCGGTCCGGAAGCCCTGCCGGAAAACCTGCGTCTGGCGGCCCGGCGCACCCCGGACCAGCGACATGCGGTCATCCATGCCGTGCTGCCGCGCACGGAGCGCCGGCCCCGGCTGGCGGGGCCATGCCACATGCCCTGGGCCTCGGTCTACTGGCTGGAAGGACGGGAAGGGCAGGTCGTGCCCCTGAAGGAATCCGGCTTCCTGGGCTTTCCCGGTTTCGGCCCGCGCTGGGACGTGGCGGCCAACGATGTCTATGGCCGCTCGCCCGCCATGGATGCCCTGCCCGACTGCCGCATGCTGCAACAAATGGGCATCACCACGCTCAAGGCCATCCACAAGGCCGTGGACCCGCCTATGAGCGTCCATGCGGGACTGCGCTCCGTGGGGCTCGACCTGACGCCCGGCGGCATCAACTTCGTGGACAGCCTGCCCGGGCAGGACCAGCCCGCAGCCACGCCCCTTTTGCAGGTCAAGCCCGACCTGGCCCAGGCGCGCTCCGCCATGGAAGCCGTGCAGCAGCAGATACGGGCCGGGCTCTACAACGACCTGTTCCGCCTGATCCTGGAAGGACGCAGCAAGGTCACGGCCAGCGAGATAGCCGCCCGCGAGGAAGAGAAGCTGCTGCTCATCGGCCCCGTGCTGGAGCGCCTGCACGACGAGCTGCTGATCCCGCTCATCGACCGTACCTTCCGGCTCATGCTGGCCCTGGACATGCTGCCGCCCTGCCCGCCGGAACTGAGCGGACGCCACCTCAAGGTGGAATTCGTCTCCCTGCTGGCACAGGCCCAGAAACTGGTGGGCATCAGCGCCACGGACCAGTATCTGGCCCTGACCCTCAAGGCGGCCTCGGCCTGGCCCGAAGCCCTGGACAGCGTGGATGTGGACAATCTGCTGGACAATTATGCCCAAAGCCTCGGACTGCCCGCGAACCTGACACGCCCCCGGGAGGAACGGGCCCGGCTGCGGGCCGGACGCGAGGAGGCGCGGCAGACGGAACAGCAACTGGAACTGCTGCAGAAGGCCGCCGACCTGGGCCACACCCTGGCCGACAGCGGTCTGACCGTGGAAGGGGAAAAAAGCTCCGTCCTGCAGGTGCTGGCCAACCTGGCCGCCGGGGCCGTCCCTGCCCTGCGGCCACAACAGACGAGCGGCACGACGCCGCCCCCGGAAGGAGGACATGATGCACGATGACCGGCTTTTCCCCGCCGGGGACACTGCCCCCGCTTCTCCGGCCCAACAGCAATGGCGGGCCGGGCTGTGCCGGGCCGTGGACGGCCTCATGACCTCGGCGGAAGGGCGCGACCTGCTGCGCTGGCTGTTGCAGGCCGGGCTCTGCTTCACCGCTGCCTGTCCGGGCCCCGGGATCCCGGCCGGACAGATCTACTGGGAGGAGGGCCGCCGCCATGTGGGCGTGGCCGTGCTGCGCCTTTTGCAGGAGGCCGACCCCTCCCACCTGCCCCGACTTTTTCTGACACAGGAGGAAGACGATGCCCGAAACTGACGCGATCTTTGACGAAGGCGGCATGGCTCCCCGGCCGGAAAGCGGCCTCTACGGCCTGCCTGCCGGCGAAGAAGGAACGCCCCCCGCGGCGCCCTTGCTGGGCAGCGGCCCGGAAGGAGACCAGACAGCCGCCCCTGGCCAGACTCCCGCCGGAGGACAGGAAAAACAGCCCGCAGCCGATGATGCCGCCCGGCTGGAGGCCCATCTGCGCCAGACCGATGCCCTGCGCCGGGCCCGCTGGCAGCAGCAGGTGGAACAGTGGCGGCAGGAAGTGGCCGACGATCCGCAGCTGGGCGGCGAACACCTGCCCGCCACTGTGGCCCGGGCCCAGCTGGCCCTGGACCGCTTCGACACGGACAAGAGCATCGGCCGTCTGCTGGAAGAAAGCGGCTACGGCAACCACCCGGCCGTGCTGCGCTTCTTCAGCCGTCTGGCCGACACCCTGCTGGAGGACAGCCTGCCCGGCAGCGAAGGCGGTGGCAGCCTGCCGCCCCTGGAAGAACGCATGTACGCGGGCTGGAGCTCGCAGCGTCCCTGACGATGCCGGCACGGGCGCTGCCTTCCTGACCGGCCACTGTCCCAGGGCGTGTTGACGCTATCCGCAGTTTGTTGGAGGGAAGGGAAGGCCCTTTGCTCGCGCGAGAGGGCTTTCCCTTCCCCCAAGCCCCATCCTTTCCCCAGCGCGCTTTTTCCAATGAACGCGGGGGACATGCGCCAAGCCCCCTTCGCTGGGCATGCGTGGCCTGTATCCTCTGTTCATTTGAAATAGATTGTAAAATTTACATTGGCACGGGAAGCGGAACGCAAGAAGCCGGCAAAAGACAGCCCTGCCTTGCCGCTCTGGAACTGGGACGTTCCGCCCCGCTGGGGCCGCCGTCTTGCCGCTCCTATGACAACAGGGAGGCAGCGGCCTGACCACAGCCATGCTTCCAGCCCGTGCGGCCCCTGCCGTGCTCTCCCTCTTCCGCCGGGCCGGGCTTTTCCACGGCCCGGGCAGTCAACGCATCTTTCATCCTTCCCATCCTTTCGTACCGGGCCCATGACGGCCCCTTCCCGACCACCTTTGCCAAGGAGACTTCATGTCCGCCACTCTGGGTTTCGTGGCCACGCTGGCCGAAATGGAACAGTTCTATCGCGGCGACAAGGCCGGCCAGATCATCGAGCTGATGAACAAGACCAACGACATCATGGATGACGTGCCCTGGATGGAAGCCAACCAGTCCGACGGCCATCTGACGCGCATCCGCACCGGCCTGCCCGCCGTGTACTGGCGCCGCCTCTATCAGGGCACGCCGCCCGCCAAGTCCCAGTGGAGCCAGGTCAAGGAAGGCTGCGGCATCCTTGAGGCCATCATGGAACTGGATGTGGAAGAGATCCGCCTGTACGGCGACCGCGACCGCTCCTTCCGCATGAGCGAGGGCATCGCCTTTGCCGAGGCCATGCGCCAGAAGGTGGCCCGCACCCTGTTCTACGGCGACAGCAACCGCGACCCCGACGAATTCAACGGCCTGGCCATGCGTTATCCGGCCAGCGATGCCGAAAACGTGCTGGATGCCGGTGGCCGCGACGGCGGCTGCACCTCGCTCTGGCTGGTCTCCTGGGGGCCGCAGTCCGTGCACGGCATCTATCCCAAGGGCAGCCGCGGCGGTCTTTCCCACGAGGACCTCAAGACCTACATGGCGCAGGACGAGAATGGCCGCAAATACCAGGTCACGGGCGACAAATACAACTGGCGCTGCGGTCTGGCCGTGCGCGACTGGCGCGGGGTGGTGCGCATCGCCAACGTGCCCGTGGCCGCGCTGGGCAAGCGCAAGGGCGAGGAAGGCTTCGTGGACCTGCAAAAGCTGACCATCGAAGCCAAGAACCGCATGCCCCAGCATCTGCGCCAGAAAGCCGTCTGGTACGCCAACGCCGATGTGCTCACCGCGCTGGAACTCCAGAACTCCGACGCCGGGCAGGTGCAGCTGCACTACGGCGAATTCTTCGATGCCAAGGCCGTGCCCGTGCTGCACGGCCGCCCCGTGCGCCAGTGCGACGCCATCGCCTCGGACGAGGCGTCCATCTAGGGATCGCACGACCGGGGGAAGGGGCTGCCCTGTACCGCCCGCTGCCGCCGGGATCTTGCGCCCCGGCACGGTCGCCAGGGGCCGCACGGTGACGCCAGCGCACGTCGCCTCCCTCCCGTTCCACGGTGCTCTGGAGGACGCCCTCCGGCGCTGCCGCCATTCCGTCTGCACGACCGTCATCCGGTCGCTCCCCATGCATTCTTCAGGAAACAAGGAGTTTTCATGGCCATCATCGACAGTCATTGCATCCTTTTCGAAGGCCCCCTGAGTGCCGAAAGCACCGGCAAGGCCGTGCCCCTCACCGCCCTGCGCCTGCCCGGCCGCATGGAGCCCATGCCGCTGCGCATCTCCGTGACCAGGGGCTTCGTCAAAGAACAGACCACCTCGCTGGCCCTGACCCTGCAGGAGGCCGACAGCGCCGACGGCGAATGGCAGGACGTGCCCGGCGCCGCCATCAGCGTCCCGGGGGAGGAGCTGGGCGAAGGCGCCCGCCTGGGCTGGCGCTTCGTGCCCCAGGCCGTGCGCAAGAACTGGCTTCGCCTCAAGCTTGTCCCGGCCGGGAGCGGCAGCCATGACGGCCATGTCTTCGCGGCCCTGCTGCGCGAGGAGGACTTCCCCTACGAAAAGGAACTGCGCGTGCGCTAGCCCTTTCCCCGCACCGGGAGCGGCCGGGCCCCTCCCAGCCCGGTCGCCCACCGAAGACAGGATCATGCCCGCGACCGGCGGGCGGCAGATCCCCTGTTCATCGGGCGGGGCGGACGACTGCCCCGCCGATCCTGCCGGTCGTGAGGGACCCACCTCTGTTCCCTTTCCCCCGATGCCATCACAAGGAAGACATATGGAGACCCTGACCCAGATCGCCATCTGGAACCGGGCCCTGGGCTTTCTGGGCGCCCGCAGCATCGCCGCCGAGGACGAGAACACGCCCGAGGCCCTGCAATGCCGCCTGTTCTGGGACAGTGCCCGGCGGCAGGCCCTGCGCGATTACCCCTGGGCCTTCGCCCAGCGCCGGGCCTGGCTGGCCCGTGTGGCCCTGCCCGCGGGCTTCGAACAGGAATACCGCTTTGCCTACGCCCTGCCCGAAGCCTGCCTCAAGGCTCATGAAATCCGGCACGAAGGCCTGCTGCCGCGTCCCTTCTGTCTGGCGCGAGATCCCGCCGGAGACGCCACCATCCTGCTCACCAGCGCCAGCCGGGCCTTGCTGCTCTATACGGAAGACGTACGCCATTGCCATCAGTTCGACGATCTTTTCGCCCACATGCTGGCCCGAAAGCTGGCCTGTCTGCTGGCGGCACCGCTGCTCAAGAGCAACAGCCAGAAGATCGCGGAGCTGGAGCAGCTCTACAGCGCCAGTCTGCCCCAGGCCCGGCAGTCCGATGCCAGTGAACGCCGCCCCCTGCCCCTGCCCGACAGCTGGCTGCAGGCCCGCTGACGGCCCCTGTCCGCCCCTCCACTGCACGGCGGTCTTCCCTGTCCGCCCTTTCCCGGGAGTTCGCATGACCATGCCCTACAGTCCCGGCCGTGCCCTGTTCGAAGGCAACGGTACGGCCACGGATTTTCCTTTTTCCTTCAAAGTCTGGGGAACGGAACAGCTGTCCGTCACCCTGACCGGCCCCGACGGCAACAGCCGGCCTGCCAGTGGCTGGACCGCCCGCCTGGACGACGACGGCGGCAGCGTGACCTATCTCCACGACGGCGCTCCCCTGCCCTCGGGCTGGAAGCTGGCCATCACCCGCAACATGCCCTTTGAGCAGCAGATCGACCTGGTGTCCGGGACCCGCTTCGATGCCGAAGTCATCGAGACGGGCCTCGACAGGGCCACGGCCGAACGCCAGCAGCTGCTGGAGCAGCTCCAGCGGGCGGTCATCCTGCCCCCCACCAGTGACGAGACGCCGGAAGTCATGGCGCAAGAACTGCTGCGGGCGCGGGATGAAGCGGTCAGCAGCGCCGCTGACGCCAGGGACAGCGAGCAGGCAGCAGAATCCAGCGCTTCGCAGGCCGCCGCCAGCGCACAGGCCGCGGCGACTTCGGCAGAGGCCGCCGACCACAGCCGGGCAGAGGCCGCCGCCAGTGCCGCTGCCGCCTCTCAAAGCGCCACGGCAGCCCGCCAGAGCGCGGAGGCCGCGGCAGGGAGCGAAGGCAGGGCCGCCCAGAGCGCCGCGTCCATCCTGGGATTGCAGGTGGAGGTGGCCACGCTCGATCCCGGACTGCCCG
>CALBAX010000095.1 GCA_937926875.1 uncultured Desulfovibrio sp. | reverse complement strand
CAGGCCCAGACAGCCCAGCAGGTCGAAAACGCAGACCGTGGCCGCCACCCAGAGCGGCGGCAGGACCTGCCGGGTAGCGCGGAACATGACGCCGGTGGCGGCGTAGACATACTGGGCGGGCAGGGCCAGCATGGTGATGTCCCAGAAACCGGCGGTGACCGGCAGGATACGCTCCGGGACCTGGAGGACGCGCAGGATGGGGCTTCCCAGCTGCCAGCCCAGCAGGGCCACCAGGATGCCGGCCAGCAGACTGCCCAGGACGGTGGTGCCCACGTAGCGCTGGGCGCGGCGCATGCGTTTGGCCCCCAGCGACTGGCTGACCGCTGCCGTGGCGCCGCTGGACATGGACATGGCCACGACCATGAGGAACAGGCCGCACTGGTTGACCATGCCGAGCGCGGCCTGCACATCGGCGCTGATGCGTCCGGCCACCCAGATATTGATGAAGCCCATGAAGAAGACCAGATACATCATGAGCATCTGCGGCCAGGTGAGCTTCCAGATGGCACGGGGAGAAACGCTGAGATCCGGTTCCGGCATGAGGTGTTCCAAAATGTTTGCGTGCGGACGTCACGGAAAATGTTGGTGGCAGAACGGGCTTCAGACTGGGGGCGGGAAGACATCCTCCTGCCGGCAGGCCGGCGGCAGGTCGTGACCGCTGCCGTCCCGTTCTTTAATGGTTGCACGCTCTTTCGGCAGGACCGGAGCCTGGCCAAGCGCACAAGGCCGTTACCAAGAGAGGAGGGCACGGCCCCGTTCCGCTTTCGGGACAGTTCTGGCCGTCACTACAGGGAAAAGCGGGAGGGCCAGGGCAGGCCGAAAGTGTTCGAAGGGGGAAGGGGGAGCTTCCCCGCTGGGAAGTCCCCTTCCCCCTTCTGGGAGATCGGGCAGGCGGCCCTGGATTACAACAGGCCCTCGTAACAGGCGGCCAGATCTTCCAGGGTCTCGCGGCGGCGGATCAGACGCACACTGCCGTCGGCCTGGATCAGGATCTCGGCGGCCCGGCAACGCTGGTTGTAGGAGGAGGACATCACGAAGCCGTAGGCCCCGGCGTCCAGCACGCCCAGCACGTCGCCTTCATGCAGCAGGGGCAGCTGGCGGTTCTTGGCCAGGATGTCGCCGCTTTCGCAGATATTGCCCACGACGCTCTGTTCCACGGTCTCGGTATCCGGGCCTTGCGCGCCCTGGCGGTACACTTCCACATCATGGAAGGAATCGTACATGGCCGGACGCACCAGCACGTTGAAGCCCAGGTCGGTACCGGCATAGCGTCTGTCACCGTTGGTCTTGGTGGCGTTGACGCTCCCCAGCAGGACGCCGCATTCGGCCACCACATAACGGCCGGGCTCCACCAGGAAGCGGCCGGTGTAGCCGGTCTTTTCCGCCCAGCCGCTGATGAGGCCGTGCAGGCGGCAGCCCAGGTCATCCATGTCCAGGCGGGGCTGGTCTTCATATTTGTGATAGGGGATGCCGAAACCGCCACCGAAGTCGATGACTTCCAGCTTGTGCAGCACGTCGGCGGGCAGGCGCTCGGCCAGATGCAGCAGCACATCGGCGGCGGCGATGTAGCCGTCGGCCTCCATGAACAGGGAACCGATGTGCTGGTTGATGCCGGCCAGGTGCAGGTCATATTTTTTCAGGATGGCGAACAGGTCGTCCAGCAGCTCCGGCGAAACGCCGAACTTGGTCTCCTTGCCGGCGGTGACGACCTTGGCATGATGGCCGGCGCCGATGCCGGGGTTGAAGCGCACCATGACCTTGCCGCCGGGATTGACGCGGCCCAGGGTCTCCACCTGGGAAAGGGAATCCACGCTGACCAGCACGCCGTGCTGGACGGCATTGCGCAGTTCGTCCTCAGAGATGTTGTTGGAGATATAGAGGATCTCGCCGGCGGTGAATCCTGCGAGCTGGTCCATGTACAGCTCGCCGGGGCTCATGGCGTCCACCACCAGGCCTTCTTCGCGGATGATGCGCAGCAGCACGGGGTTGGTGTTGGCCTTGACCGAATAGTTGACGCCAAAGCCGGGCAGGGAGGAAAGGGCCTTGAGTTCGCGGCAGCGCTGGCGCAGCACGGCCTCATTATAGACATAGAGCGGCGTACCGAACTGTTGGGCCAGATCCAGGGGAGAATGGCCACCATAGAAATTGATACTGTCGGTATAGCTGGAGCGGATCTGGGACATAAGGGATTCCTTGGTCTGAAAGGCTGCCGGCTCTGGCCGGCTCAGGCATTGTTTGGGCGCTCAATATATGCTGTCGCCTCCCCCGGCTGTCAAGATGGCAAGCCCGCGGCAAGGCGATTTCGTGGCCATACCTACCGTGCCGCAAAGTCCATGTAGGCCTCGGGCGACATCCCGGACAACGCGGTTTTCATGCACACCTTTTTCAAAAGCTACGTGGGCTGCGGCATTCTGCCGGCCGAGCGAGCCCGCCCGCATTGACATGGCAGCCCCCCTGCTTTATTCCAAAACAGCGGAACGGTGGAAAATGCCGTAATGGCATCCGGGTTCCAGCCTTTCACGCGGCCTTTTGCCGCGCATTCTTTTTTTGTAATCAACCGGGCTTGCCCGAATCATATGGAGTATCCATGGCTATCAAGAATGGCGACACCCTGCGTGTGCACTACACCGGCACTCTCAGCGACGGCACTGTTTTCGATTCTTCCCGCGAACGCGAACCCCTGGAATTCACCATGGGCAAAGGCATGCTCATCCCCGGCTTCGAAGCCGCCGTCATGGGCCACGAAGCGGGCGAGACCGTGACCGTCACCATTCCCCCGTCCCAGGCGTATGGCGAAAGCGACCCCGAGCTGGTCTTCACCGTGGACCGCGCCCAGGTGCCCGACCATATCCCGCTGACCGTGGGCGTGCCGTTGCAGCTTTCCAATGAGCAGGGCCAGATGGACGTGACCATCACCGAGGTCACGGACGAAGAAATAACCCTGGATGCCAACCATCCTCTGGCCGGCAAGGAACTGACCTTCGAAATCGAAATCGTCAGCGTCAACTAGGTTCCCGGACGTTGACAAGGGAGCTTTCATGAGCAGCAACTCCGCCCGCAGAAACGCCGTTCAGGCCATCACCACCTACAAACCGGAAGCGTCGCCGCTGAACTTTTACGATACCAAGCCCACCGACATTTTCGGCTGTAACGTGTTCACTGACAAGGTGATGCGTGAACGCCTGCCCAAGGATGTCTACAAGGCCCTGCACAAGACCATAGAATTCGGCGAGCGCATGGATCCCGGCATCGCCGATACCGTGGCCGCCGTCATGAAGGACTGGGCCATCGAAAAAGGTGCCACCCACTTCACCCATATCTTCTACCCCCTGACCGGCCAGACGGCGGAAAAGCACGACAGCTTCCTGATGCCTGACGGCCAGGGCCGCATCATCGCCGAATTTTCCGGCGCCATGCTGATCCGCGGCGAGCCCGATGCTTCCTCCTTCCCCTCCGGCGGCCTGCGCTCCACCTTCGAGGCCCGCGGCTACACGGCCTGGGACGTGACCAGCCCCGCCTACATCATGGAGAACCCCAACGGGACTTTCCTGTGCATCCCCACCATGTTCCTTTCCTGGACCGGTGTGGCCCTGGACAAGAAGACCCCGCTGCTGCGTTCCGGCCAGGCCCTCAACCGTGAGGCCCGCCGCGTGCTGAAGCTGTTTGGCATCGAGACCAAGTTGCCTGTGGTCTCCTATGCCGGTCTGGAGCAGGAATATTTCTGCATCGACCACAATTTCAACTTCGCCCGTCCCGACCTGCAGGTGGCAGGACGTTCGCTGTTCGGTGCCCGTCCGGCCAAGGGCCAGGAATTCAGCGACCAGTACTTCGGGGTCATCCCCCAGCGTGTGCTGTCCTACATGATGGAAGTGGAACGCGAGCTCTACAAGCTGGGCGTGCCCGTGCGCACCCGCCACAATGAAGCCGCGCCCAGCCAGTACGAGATCGCGCCCCTGTACGAGGTCAGCAACCTGGCCGTGGACCACAACCACATCATCATGTCCACCCTGCGCAACGTGGCCAAACGTTACGGGCTCAAGTGCCTGCTGCACGAAAAGCCCTTCTACGGCGTCAACGGCTCGGGCAAGCACGTGAACTACTCCATCGGCAACGCCGAGCTGGGCACGCTGTTCAACCCCGGCGAGACCCCGCATGCCAACGCCAAGTTCCTGGTGTTCTGCGCGGCCATGATCCGTGCCGTGCACAAGTTCGGCGGCCTGCTGCGTGCCACGGTGGCCAGCGCCAGCAACGACCATCGTCTGGGCGCCCACGAAGCCCCGCCGGCCATCATGTCCATCTTCCTGGGCGACCAGCTGACGGAAGTCTTCGAAGCCTTCCGTGCCGGCCGTATCGACGATGCCGCCAACAGCAAGAGCGGCCGTGTCATGAACGTGGGCGTGGATACCCTGCCGCCCCTGCCCACTGATCCCGGCGACCGCAACCGCACCAGCCCCATAGCCTTTACGGGCAACCGTTTCGAGTTCCGCGCCCTGGGCTCCAGCCAGTCCGCTGCCGGTTCCATCACGGCCCTGAACGCCATCATGGCTGATTCGCTGGGCCACGCGGCCGACTTCCTGGAAGGTGAGCTGGCTCGCGGCAAAGACCTCAACGCGGCCATCCAGCACTATGTGCAGCATGTCATCGAAGAGCACAGCGCCGTTATCTTCAACGGTGACGGCTACTCCAGCGTCTGGCATGCCGAAGCCGAACGTCGTGGCCTGCCCAACCTGCGCACCACGCCCGAGGCCATGCCCGAGCTGATCCGCCCCGAGGTCATCGACCTGTACGAGCGTCTGGGCATCCTGAACCGTGCCGAGCTCAAGGCCCGTTATGACATCTATCTGGAGCAGTACTGCAAAACGGTGCGTACCGAAGCCATCCTGACAACCCGCATCGCCCGGACCATCATCTTCCCCGCGGCCATGCGCTATCAGGGCGAACTGGCCGAGACCGCGGCCCGCATGAAGGCCATCGGCAAGGATTTCCGCACCATCACGCTGGACGAAGTCACCGAGCAGCTGCGCGGCCTGCAGGATGCCGCCCGCAACCTGGAAGCCACGCTGGCCAGCGTGGATGGCAAGGGGGATTTCCTGGCACGTGCCACCCGCTACTGCGAAGAAGTGCTGCCTATCATGGCCGAGGTGCGGCACTATGCCGACCTGCTGGAAACCCGTGTGGCCGACGATCTGTGGGATCTGCCCAGCTATCAGGAGATCCTTTTCGGAAAGTAATTGACAGCCGGAAGGAATTGTGATTTTCTATCCAAAGAACATGTAACCAGCAGGATCGTTTTTATGTCGTGCACCTTCTCCCACATCAGCTTCCGCACCTTCTGGTGGCGCGTGAGTCAATGTACGGGGGACGTGCAGGCATAGCCTGTTGCGATTGATACGTCACATGCATTGAGCAAGCGCCGTTCCCCCACAGGGGAACGGCGCTTTTTTTATGTTTTGAAGGAATGACCCTATGAATACGACCACAGCTCCCGACGCGGCCCCTCATGCTCCTCTCGTTTCCCTGCGGCAGCAGGCCCGCTGGCTGCCCGCCGACATGGATACGCCCATCAGCCTGTATCTGGGCATGGTGGACCAGCAGGACGGCATCCTGCTGGAAAGCGCGGAGGTGGATGGCCGCTGGGGGCGCTACAGCGTCCTGGCCTGCGATATGGCCCTGTATGTCCGCTGCCATGAAGGGCGGCTGGATCTGCGTATCGAGGACGAACGTCTTGCCCCTCTCGCCGTCCTGCAGGGGATGCCGTTCGTGGAAGGCCTGCGCCGCCTGATGCAGGGCCTGCATGTGGAGGCCCCGGCGCAGATCGACGGCCTTCCGGCCATCACCCGCGCCCTCTATGGCTGGGTGGGGTTCGGCATGGCTTCCCTGTTCCAGCCCCGTCTGGCCGCGGTCATGCCGCCGGAAGAGGCGGAAAGCATGCTGGTGCTGCCCGGGACACAGCTTGTCTTCGACCATCTGTACAACCGGCTGTGCCAGATCAGCCTGGGCGAACACCGCGAAGTGCTGGGCAGCCGCGGTGCGGTGGGCAACTTCAGCGTCACTGGAGATGTTTGCGCCGAGCCCGGGGAGGAGGGCTACAAGGCCATGGTGGAAAAGATCAAGACCATGCTGCACCAGGGCGAGGCCATACAGGTGGTGCCCTCTGTGAATTTTTCCGTGGCCTGCGAAGGGGATCCCTTCGTGCTCTACCGGCGCATGCGCCGCTACAATGCATCACCGTACATGTTTTTCATGCGTTTGGGCGATTTCTGCTTCTGGGGGGCCTCGCCGGAAGTCATGGTGCGCTGTGAGAAGGGCCGCCTGCAATTGTCGCCCATCGCCGGGACGCGCCGTCGCGGCCGGGACGATCTGGAAGATGCCCGGCTGGCG